>NZ_ANAH02000004.1 GCF_000335475.2 Cystobacter fuscus DSM 2262
TTCCGTCCGAGGGGGCGCGGCTTCTATCGCCTCGTCCCAGGGGAGTCAACCACCTTCGTCGACTCCCTCATCCCCGCTCGCCGTCTTCGGTCGCCTGCGCGACTTCTCCGGTTCGTGGGGGCGCGGCTTCTATCACCGCCGCGTCTTGAGTCAACATCCCTTCGTCGACTCGGTATTTCGTCTTTCTCGTCCGGGTGTCCCACCGCCAATGCGGCTTCGCTTTCCCGTCCGAGGGGGCGCGGCTTCTACCACCACCGCGTTTCGAGTCAACACGCTCCGCCGCTTTTTTTCTTCCTGCAGGTCCGCGCGGAGTTGAGGGGGCGCAGGCCCCTCGTGGGTCGCGCCCGGAGAGGCGGCTTCGCCCCTCACGACAGAGAGCTAATGCAGCCCCCAGCGCCGTGCCAACCCCACCTCATGGAGATCTGTCGAGGCCCGCCAGGCCGCCCGTCCCTCGCTCAGACCGACACCCGCTCGAGCCCGCAAAAGCCAAGGGCTCCGAGGAGCCTGCTCCCCGAAGCCCTGGTTGTCGGATGCCGTCCAACCGCTACGGCTCGTTGCGCCGCGGCTCGCCGTCCACCGCGTCCTTGATGACGCGCTTGGCGTCCTCGATCTTCTCCTTCACGTGGCCCTTGAAGGTGTCCTTCTTGCCCTCGGCTTCCAGCTCACGGTCTCCCGTGGCCACGCCGACGGTCTCCTTCACCTTCCCCTTCGTCTTGTCCGTCCACTCACCCATGGCTGCCTCCTCGTGTTCGCGTACAGGACTGACTTCACCTCGACACGAAGAAGCTATGTACCCGGGGACATGGGGGACAACCGTCGGGGGCTCGTTCGCTCGGCCGCCACGGGGGCTAACGCAGGGCCTGACGGACGGGAAGCCCGACACCTCCCGTCCGCCAAGCCAGCGCCTCCTTACCCCAAGGAGTCCTTTGGAGCCGATCTCAGCCGCAGATCGTCTCGAGCATGATGCGGCAAACCTCGTACGGGTCGCAGTTCGCGGCCGGACGACGATCCTCGAAGTAACCCTTGCCCTCGTTCACCGTCCCCATTGGGATGCGGATGGACGAGCCACGGTCACTGTTGCCGTAACGGAAGACATTGATGGGCGCCGTCTCGTGCTGGCCCGTCAGGCGCTCCACGTTGTGCGCGCCGTACACCGCGATGTGCGCCTCGTGCCGCGCGCGCAGCTTCTCGCACGCCGCCTCGATGACCTTCAGGCCACCCGGCTCGCGCATCGCCTTGGTGCTCACGTTCGTGTGGCAGCCCGCGCCGTTCCAGTCACCCTTCACCGGCTTGGGGTGCAGCGTCGCGCTGATGCCGTAGTCCTCGCCCATCCGGTAGAGCAGCCAGCGCGCGAACCACAGCTCGTCACCCATCTCCAGCGCCGTGATCGGGCCAATCTGGAACTCCCACTGCGCGGGCATCACCTCGGCGTTCGTGCCGTTGAGGTGCAGGCCCGCGCGAAGACACGCCTCGGCGTGCGCCTCCACCAGCTTGCGGCCGAACACCTCGTCACTGCCCACGCCACAGTAGTAGCCGCCCTGCGGCGCCGGGAAACCCTTCTCCGGCCAGCCCAGCGGACGGTTGCCCTCGAACAGCGTGTACTCCTGCTCCAGGCCGAACCACGTCTCGTGCGAGGCGTACTTCTCCGCCACCGCGCGCAGCGGGGCGCGCGTGTTGCTCGGATGGGGAGTGCCATCCTGCATCATCACCTCGCACATCACCAGCACGTCCGTCGTGCCCGGGCGCAGCGGATTGGGGATGTAGCGCACCGGCTTGAGCAACAGGTCGCTCTTCTTGCCCTCGGCCTGGTAGGTGCTCGAGCCGTCAAAGCCCCAGTCCGGCAAGTCCGAGAGGCTCTTGATCTCCGGAACCTCCACCACCTTCATCTTGGAGCGCAGCTTCGCCGTCGGCTTCTGACCGTCGATCCAGATGTACTCCGCCATCACCTTGCGCATTCGGACTTCCTCCGGCCCTGTCGGGGGGCCTCTTGCTCCGGAGCCCGCGAGGGGCTCGATGTCTGAGCTTCATTGCAGATGCGATGCCAGCCGGCTTTCCCGCCCCTGAATCGAGGCAAGTCCGCTGAATCCTTGGGAATGCGCTCCTTCAACCCCTCCCCTTCCCCCTGGATTCCTACGTTTTTGTCGGCTCTCCTTCGCCTTCCTACAAAATTGTCGGAACTCTCGACCCCCAAGAAGCCCCGCGCCCGGCCACGCCCCTCCTCTTCCCACATCCTTGAGCCTCCACCTACCGCTCGGTCGGTCCGGTCTTCTTCGCTTGATTAGAATCCGACGCGCTCCGTCCTGCTGACGCCCGCTGACGGACAGAGATGTGGGCGCCCTCCCCCCAGGAGCCCCCTTCCCCTACCTACAATTTCGTAGGTCCTGGCTTTCGAGCCGACAAAAATGTAGGAAAGAGTCTTTTGACTCTTCAGTCGACCGGAGGGCTTCCCCGGAGAGGCGGCTTTTTCCGGAAGAGGCACGCGCATGGCGAAGCGAATGGAGGAGCAGACGGGAGAACACGCGGCCCTGGCGAGCCTGTTGGAGGTGAGCCAGGCGCTCGCGGGGGCCCATGACTTGAGGGCCGCCCTGCACCGGGTGCTCGAGCGCATCGAGCGCTACCACGGCGTGGTGCGCGGCACCGTGACGTTGATGGACCCGGACACCCAGGAGCTCTACATCGAGGCGTCCATCGGTTTGAACTCCGAGGGCCGCGACACCCGCTACAAGCTGGGCGAGGGCATCACCGGCCGCGTGGTGCAGAGCGGCAAGCCGGTCGTCGTTCCCGAGGTCAGCCGCGAGCCGCTCTTCCTCCACCGGGCGTTCGGCGGCCGCAAGAGCGGCACCCAGGAGTTCTCCTTCATCTGCGTGCCCATCCTCCTCAACCGCAAGCCCGTGGGCGCCTTCGGCGTGGACCTCGTCTACGACAAGGAGCGCGACTTCACCGAGGAGACGCGCCTGTTCAGCGTCATCGCCTCCATGATTGGTCAGGCGCTCGCCGCGCACCAGCTCCTGGAGGACGAGCGCAAGAAGCTGCTCGAGGAGAACACCACCCTGCGCCAGGAGCTGCGCGAGCGCTACGACTTCTCCAACATCATCGGCACGAGCGGCCCCATGCGCCAGGTGTACGAGCAGATCCACCAGGTCGCTCGCACCAACACCACCGTGCTCATCCGCGGCGAGTCCGGCACCGGCAAGGAGCTCATCGCCCACGCCCTGCACTACAACTCCACCCGCTCCAAGAAGCCCTTCATCAAGGTCAACTGCGCCGCCCTGCCCGAGACGCTCATCGAGTCCGAGCTCTTCGGCTACGAGAAGGGCGCCTTCACCGGCGCCCAGACGCGCAAGCGCGGCCGCTTCGAGCTCGCCGAGGGCGGCACCCTCTTCCTCGACGAGATTGGCGAAATCAACCTCGCCACCCAGGTGAAGCTCCTGCGCGTGCTCCAGGAGCGCGAGTTCGAGCGCGTCGGCGGCACCGAGACCATCAAGACCAACGTGCGCCTCATCGCCGCCACCAACAAGGACCTGGAGACGGCCATCGCCGAGAAGTCCTTCCGCGAGGACCTCTACTACCGCCTCAACGTCTTCACCCTCTTCATCCCGCCCCTGCGCGAGCGCAAATCCGACCTGCTGCTACTCGCCGACCACTTCGTCGCCAAGTACGCCCACGAGCACGGCAAGAACATCCGCCGCATCTCCACCCCTGCCATCGACATGCTCGTGAGCTACCACTGGCCCGGCAACGTGCGCGAGCTGGAGAACATCATCGAGCGCTCCGTGCTCGTCTGCGACGGCAACGCCATCCACGGCCACCACCTGCCGCCCACCCTCCAGACCGCCGAGGCCTCCGAGACCGCCCCCAACACCTCGCTCGCCGACGCCGTCCAGCAGTTCGAGAAGGACCTCATCCTCGATGCGCTGAAAACCACCCGGGGCAACCGCGCCAAGGCCGCACGCCTGCTGCGCACCACCGAGCGCATCGTCAACTACAAGGTCTCCAAGTACGACATCGACTGCTCGCGCTTCCAGGGATAGTCCCTCTCGGGCCCCTCCTGGCGGCGCTCAGTTGCGCCGCGTGCGGTCCGTCATCGCCCGCTCCACCTCGCGCATCAGCTCCTCCTCGGCGCTCTCCCTCGGACGCACCGCCGCCGCCCCCAGTTCGGAGGACCACGGCCCCCCGGCGTCCACCGACAGCTGCGAGGCACGCTCGGTCAGCTTCTGGATGCCCCGCGCATCCACCACGTTCGTCGGATCCAGTTGATCCAACGGCGTCTGCTCCAGCCGGCCCAACGACATCCGCTCCAGCCGGAAGCCCAAGAGCTCGGTGCCCACCTCGACGCCCACGTGGTCGATGAAGAGGCCCCGGTCCGCCACCAGCTCGTCGAAGTTGAACGTGCTCACCGACCGCGCCAGCGCGCACGCGAAGCGCTCCTCCAGGAGCGCATGCACCTCGCCGGGCTGGTTCGCCCTCGCGCACCCCACCTCCCGCGCCACCCGCAGCACGCCCACCTCGTCGCGCGGCACCTTCACCAGGAACGTGGCCCGCAAGTCCACCCGGATGCCGTCCCGGCACGACAAGCCCTGCCCCCCCCGGCGCTCCACCACCACCTTGCGCACCGACAGGTCCAACACCTCCGCGCGCTCCACCACCGGCCACACCCACGTGCCCCCGAAGCGCACCCGCGTGGGCTCGCCCCCGCGCACGAGCACCAGGGCCTCGCCCTCCCGCGCCCGGCGGTAGCACCCCAGCACCAGCGCGCACACGCCCGCCATGCCGAGAACAGCACACAGGACGACGGTTTCCACGGTGAAGCCACTCCTGGGTAGGCAGGCGGAGTCCCAATCCATCACGTCTCCCCCTCCTCGCGCCAGAGGGGGGTCCTCCCGGCCCCGCTCGGCTACTCGTCCGCGTTCTTCCGGCGCTGGAGCGCCTTCTGCAGCTTCTTCATCTTCTCCATGGCCAGGCCCCGCTTGAGCCCCGACAGCAGATCCACGAAGACGAAGCCGTCCAGGTGCCCGATCTCATGCTGCAGCACGTGCGCGAGCTTCCCCTCCGCTTCCAGCTCGTGCCACGCCCCCGTCCGGTCCTGGTACTTCACCTTCACCTTGTGGAAGCGCGGCGTCTTCTCGAACAGGTCCGGCACCGACAGACACCCTTCCTCCAGCGTCACCGGCCCCGACTTCTCCAGAATCTGAGGGTTGATGATCTCGAAGAACGTCCCGTCCTCCCGGCCCACCCAGGACAGGCGCAAGGGCACGCCAATCTGGTTGGCCGCGATGCCAATCCCCTCCGCCTCCTTCATGGCCTCGAACATCTCGTCCAGCAGCTTCGTGAGGCTCTCCCCGAAGTCCGTCACGGGTTTGGTCGGCGTGCTGAGAACCTTGTTCGGCCAGATGACGATGTCGCGTGCCATGCGGTGTGTCTCTCCCTGAGCGCTCGCGCGTGAAACGTCCTTGTACACCGCGCCCGCCTCCCCGCCAGCCCCGAGTGACGGGCCTTGTCTCCCACCCACCGCCCCGGCGGGGCCCTCAGCGCCCGGAGACGGGCCGCTCCCCCTCGCGCAGCGCCGCCTGGAGCAGCGCCTGGGTGTCCAGCTCCGTGCGCCGCACCTCGCTCGCCCCCGCGAAGGCCTCCTTGTAGCCCCCCGCCACGAAGGCCTGGAAATCCGTGGTCGCCACCCGGTAGCGCCCCTCGGGCCGCACGGGCTCCTGCCCCGCCCCCGGGTCCGCCGCGTCCCTGAGCACCCGCAGGTCCTCCACCCGCCCCCCGCGCACCCGGTAGCTCACCCCACTGCGCTGGCTGTAGCCGTCCGTCCCCCGCTTCGACTCGCTCAGCGCCACCCAGTCCGCCAGCTGCTGCCCCGTCATCTCCGCCGTCACCAGCACGTTGCGGTACGGAAACGCCCCCTCGAACGCCTCCCGCGTCACCTCCCCCGCGGGCAGCCCCGCCCGAAACCCCGCCGCCATCGCGAAGAACGCCCGCGCCCCCGCCGCCCGGCGCCACACCTCCGTCGCCCAGGTGCCCACTTCCGCCTCCCCCGTCGTGAGCCCCTCGTCCCCCAGGGGGCTCGACAGCCGGCCCACCCCCACGAAGCGCTCCGGCCGCTTCTCCCTCAACGCGCGCCCCAACTCCTCCACCCTCGCCGCCATCTCCGCGTCCTCCGGCCGCGCCCCGTCCATCTTCACCAGCCCCCCCTCCACCCCCACCAGCCGCCGTCCCTGGAAGCGCAACCGCACCTCGGAGACGTACGCCAGGTACTGGTAGGAGGACACCGTGTACGTCCTCGTGCCCGGCACCACCCGCAGGTCCTCCCGGGCATGCGAGTGCGAGCCGAGGATGAGATCGATGCCCGGCACCGCCCGCGCGAGCGCCTCGTCGTCCTCGCGCAGCTGATGGCCGATGAGCACCACCGCGTCCACGTGCTCACGCTCGCGCAGGGCGCCCACCACCACCCGCGCCGCCTCCGTCGCGTCCGTCCACCGCGTCCCCAAAGGCAGCCGCTCCGCCTTCACCAGCCGCTGCATGTCCGGCCCCGCCACCGCGAAGAAGCCCAGCCGCACGCCCCCCACCTCCCGCACGAGGTAGGGCCGCCCCTCCACCTGGAAGTGGGGCGAGCCGTCCGCTCCCACCAGGTTCGCGCACAACACCGGGTAGTCCACCGCCGCCCGGCAACGCGCGAACGCCTCCGCCCCATAGTCCAGGTCGTGGTTGCCCAGGGCCATCATGTCCACCAGCCCGTTGAACCACGGCCACTCCACGCACCCGTACTCGTCACTCCACACGGGCACGCCCTGGTTCACCCAATCGCCCCCAGACACCCCCAGCGTGTCCGGCCTCGCCTTCGCCGCCCGGAAGTACGCGAGCGCCCGAGCCACCCCGCCCTGCCCTGGCTCCCCCTCCGAGTAGAAGGGCTCCGCGTGCGAGTGGTAGTCCGTCATCCCCACCAGCGTCACCGTGTGCGTCGTCTGGCAGGCGGGCAAAAGCAGGAGACTCGAGAGCAGGACGAGGCGCTTGTTCATGCGCGCCCCTTCACACCCCCTCCCCGCGACGTCAAGCCGTGCTCCCCCGCACTACGGTGGAGAACCTCGCCGCAATCGCTCCAGCTCCGCCCGGAGTTCCTCCACCTGGCGCTGGGCTTCCTGGCGCAGCCGGGCCTCTTCGTCCGCGCGCTGCCGCAACTCCTCCACCCGCCGGGCCTCCTCGGCCATACGCCGCCGCAGCTCCTTCGCCAGCCGGGCCTCCTCGTCCACCCGCCGCTGCAGCCCCTCCGTCAGTTGCTCCAGGCGGGCGATCACCTCCTCGGGCTCCAGCAGCATCTCCTGCCCGGAGTAGAAGCGCAGCCGGCCCTCCTCCAGGCGCAACTCCACCCCCAGTTGCTCCGAGACATACACGCCCCCGCTCGGCTCCAGGGGCTCGTAGACCCGTGCCTCGGGCGCCGGCAGCCGGTACCCGTGCAACCGCTGCCGCCGCCGGTCGTAGATGAAGTACTCCGGTATGCCGAGGCTCGCGTAGCGCAGCACGTTCTCGCGCGCGTCCTTGCTCCGCGGCCCTCCGACGTGCACCTCCAGCACGAAGTCCAGGCCCTTGCCCTCCGCGCTCACCACCCACTTGTCCCGCTCGTGCGCCTCGGCGCCCAGCACCGCCATCAGGTCCGGCGCGAAGCGGCGCGCCCCCGGGTAGTACACCGGCATCTCCGCCGCCAGGTACACGCGCCGCCGCTGCCGCGCGAAATGGCCGCGCAGCGTGTCCAGCGCCTTCACCTTCGCCTGGAAATGCCGGTCCCCCTCCGGCGGCGACATCTCCGCGTACGTCACCTCTCCGGGCAGCGCCTCCACCACCCGCGCCCGCTCCTCCGGGCTCAGCGCGTCCCACTCCCGCTGCGGGGGGGCCCGGGGATACCTGTCCGCCTTGCCGGATCGCGCCGCCATGCCACGAGCCTGGGTCGCCCTCCCTCCGCCGTCAACCCGCGCCCGGGCCTCCCGCTCCTCCCCGCCCTCGCCCTCCACCCCTCCCGACGTCTCCCCCGCCGCTTCCCGCTCCCATGGCATGTCTCACCTTCCAGGTCACCTGAAAGGCCCTGATACTACAGGTCACCTCCGACATGACAGGTCATCCCCGGCGAGGGGGCCGGCCGCCTACTCCCAGGACAGCACGTACTCGCTGTCCAGCACGTCCACGCGCGAGCCCACCACCTCCACCCCGCGCGCCTTGGTGGACTCCAGCACGGCGCGCAGCAGGCCCTCGTGGAAAGCGCACGGCATGAAGTCGCGCCGCATGGTGACGCGGCCCCGGCAGAAGCCCTCCCACGACACCGAGCGATCCCCGTGATTCACCGCCGCCCGGTACGCCGAGGGGAGGTTGCCCACCAGCCGCCTCGTCTCGCACCGCGACAGCAACAGCAGCGCCTTGCCCGCCGCGGACGCGAGCAGATCCGTCGCCGCCCGCTGCCCCAACAGCCGCTGGGCCGCATCCCACCCCCCGCACCCCGGCGCCAGCTCCCACGCCGCCGCCGCGTTCACCCGCATGAAGGCGCCCAACGGATAGTTGAAGAACTCCATGAAGCGCGGCTCGCCCCCCGCGTCCACGCAGCGCAGCATCGCCGCCTCCCCCGCCCACGTGCGCACCGCGTCCAGCGACCCCAGGAAGAGCGAGCCCCTCACGGTGTCCCCGGGGATCGCCAGCGCCAGGCGCCGCGCCAGGTCCTCGGCCGCCTCCACTCGCACCGGACCCACATCCACCGCACAGGCACTCGTCAGCATGACACCACCCCTCCCGCCAAAGGACGCCAGGCCGCACGCCTTCGACACCCCACCCTAACCACGTCCCTCCCAACCGACAGGGGGCCCCCCCCGCTCCTCCACGCTTTTTCCCGCTCGCCCCGTCTTCCCTGGTCCCTCGCCCATCTCCAGCGCCCACCACGTTACACTTCGCGCGAGTTCCACCCCTCCACGCGTGCCCTCCCGAGGTGTCCTCGCGGCCAGCCAGCCCCCTGCCCGCCTCGACCGTGGTCCCCTGGACAATGTTGGTCTTTCTTGATTTTTCTGGAATCACCATCCGGGTTTCACGATTGACGCGACGGAGCCCCACGCATGACGTCTCCGAGCGACCCTACCGCCCCCCCGCCCAGCGAACGCAAACCCCTCCACGTCCAGGTGGTCACCCAGCCCGCGCTCCAGGGGTGCTGGGCGGTCAACCTCAGCGAGACGGGAATCGGGCTCATCGCCACCCCCTCGGGCCCCGAGGAGGGGCCGCGCGAGGGGGAGGACGTGGAGATGACCTTCACGCTGCCCGACTCGCGCGCGCGCGTGCAGGTGCGCGGCGTGGTGCGCTGGCGGCATGATCCGGTGGAGCGGGACGAGGGCGGGGTGACGGCCCTGGGCGTGAGCTTCCACGCCTTCGAGGGCGCCGATGGGGTGAAGCTCAAGCGCTACCTGTTGGATCACCAGCTCTACGTGGCGGTGGTGTACGCGGAGGAGGCGGAGCTGAGGGGGCTGCGCGCGGCGCTGGAGGGCCACGTGCGGCTGCGCTTCGCGTACTCGGCCGAGCACGTGGACACGCTGCTGGGCCGGGGAGACATCAGCGCGCTGCTCATCTGCGGACGGGACGAGGCGCGCGCGGTGGCGCTCGTGGAGCGGCTGGCGATGCGGCGCGCGGAGGCGGACCCCACCGGCGCCGGGCCCGCGAGCGACCTGTCCCCCCGCATCCTCTACTGCGCTCCGGCCATGCCCACGCGCCTGGTGGAGCTGTTCAACCAGGGGAAGATCTTCCGCGCCCTCACCCCGCCGTGCGAGCCCGTGGCGCTGCGCCAGGCGGTGCTCCAGGCCAGCCGCGAGCTGGGCCTGCGCACCGAGCAGCGGCGGGCGGCGCTGGAGCTCGAGCGCAACCTCTTGCGCGAGCGCGCGCGGGAAGCCCCCCGACTCGCCGCCGACCTGGGCGTGGCCAACGAGCCCGGCTTCCGCAGCCCCGCCATGCGCCAGGTGCTGGAGCTGGTGCGCGTGGCCGCTCCCCACCGCGTGGCGGTGCTCCTGCAGGGCGAGACGGGCACCGGCAAGGAGGTGCTCGCGCGCGTCATCCACCGGCTCAGCGACCGCTCCGGCCAACCGCTCGTGGTGCAGGACTGCGGCACCCTCACCGAGACGCTCCTGGAGAGCGAGCTGTTCGGCCACGTGAAGGGCGCCTTCACCGGCGCCGTGGCGGACCACCCCGGCCTGTTCGTGCTCGCCGACGGAGGCACCATCTTCCTCGACGAGATCGAGAACACCACCCCCACGCTCCAGTCCAAGCTCCTGCGGGTGCTCGAGAGCGGCGACGTGCGGCCGGTGGGCGGCACCCAGGTGCGCCGCGTGGACGTGCGCCTCATCGCCGCGAGCAACCGCGACCTCGCCGAGGAGGTGCGCGCCAAGCGCTTCCGCAGCGACCTCTTCTACCGCCTCAACAGCTTCATCGTGGACCTGCCCCCCTTGCGCGAGCGGCCCGAGGACGTGCTGGACCTGGCGCACTACTTCATCGCCCACTTCAACCGCACCCTGCGCCGCTCGGCCACCGGCCTGTCCGAGGACGCCCAGCAGGCGCTGCGCTTCGCGCCGTGGCCCGGCAACGTGCGCGAGCTGCGCAACTGCATCGAGCGCGCCGTGCTGCTGTGCAACGACGACGAGCCGGTGTGCGCTCGCCACCTTCCCCCCTCGCTCTCCACGGGCCTCGCGGGCGCGCGGCGTCAGGTGCGCACCGGCGGCGCCAGGTCCCTGCGCGAGCGGTTGGAGCAGTTGGAGAAGGAGATCATCCGCGAGGCGCTCGAGAACCACGGCGGCGTGGTGCGGCGCGCCGCCGCGGCGCTGGAGATGGATCCCGTGACGCTCGGCCGCCGGGTGCGGCGCCATGGGCTGCTCGCCAAGGAGCCGTGAGGCCGCGGGCCCACGCGCTCATGCGCTCCATGACCAGACGTCATGCCACCGACAACCCGGCGGGTCTCCCGGGCCACTGGCTTTGCATGCGTCCTCGCTTCATGACAGCGTGAACCTCCCACCGCTCTCGTGCCCAAGCCCAAGCACATCGTCCAGACCTGGAGTCCCCTCGGCGCGGGGGCGGCGTTCGTGCTGCTGTATGGGCTCGGCACCTGGCTGGGCATGGGGCTGTCCCCCCAGCACGAGCAGCTCTCGGCCATCTGGCCGCCCTCGGGCGTGCTGCTCACGGCGCTGCTCCTGGCGCGCTGGCGCGACTGGCCCGTGCTGCTGCTGCTCGCCGTGCTCGTGGGGCCGTTCACGAGCATGCCCGGACACTGGCCCAACACCCGCACCCTCCTGATGTCCGCCTGCAACGGGCTGGAGGTCTTCGTGGGCGCCTTCCTGCTGCGCCGCTACGCGGGCCTCAACCCCTCGCTCGGGCGGGTGCGCGACGTGCTCGCGCTGCTGGCCGTGGCGCTCGTCAGCCCCGTGCTCAACGCCACCCCCGGCGTCACCCTGCTGGCGCTCCACGGGAAGATTGACTGGGAGCAGTGGTGGCCGCAGTGGCGGGTGTTCTGGGTGGGCGACGCCATGGGTCTCTTGCTGGTGACGCCGCTCTTGCTCACCTGGGGCCGGCTCGACCAGGTGTGCTGGAGCCGCGCGCGCGCGCGGGAGTTCGCCGTGCTGCTCCTGGGGCTCGTCTCCACCCTGCACCTGGGCTTTCACTGGCTCCCCCACGGCATCAGCCCCCACCACCCCATCACCTACACGGCCTTCCCCTTCATCCTCTGGGCGGCGCTGCGCTTCGAGGCCCGGGGCACCAGCCTCGCCCTGCTCGCGCTCGGCGCGGTGTCCATCCTGCACACCATCACCGGCAGCGGCCCCTTCGTCCTGGAAGCCCACGGCGCCGCCTCCCCCCGGGCGAGCCTCATCTACCTCCAGTCCTTCCTCGCGGTGATCGGCGCCTCGGGGCTGCTGCTCGCCGCGGCGGTGAGCGAGCTGCGGCGCGCGCGCGAGAAGAGTGAGCGGCTCAACGAGGAGCTGCGCGCGTCACTCGAGGAGCTGGCGGCCGCCCAGCGCGAGCTCGTGCACCGCGAGCGCATGGCCGCGGTGGGCGAGCTGTCCGCCAGCGTGGCCCACGAGGTGCGCAACCCCCTGGGCGTCATCGCCAACGCCGTGGCCGCCCTCACCCGCAGCGCCCAGCCCGACGCCAACAGCACCACCTGGCAGCTGCTCGGCGCCATGGGCGAGGAAGTCGGACGGTTGGATCTCCTCATCACCGGACTGGTGGACTTCGCCCGGCCCCTGGAGCCGCAGCTGATGACCCAGCCGCTGGGCCCCGTGGTGGAAGGGGCGCTGGAGTCCGCGCTGAGCACGGAGCCCCGGCCCAGCACGCTCCAGGTGACGCGCGCGCTGGAGCCCTCGCTGCCCGACGTCCCCATGGATGCCCAGCTGCTGCACCGGGCGCTCCACAACCTCTTCCTCAACGCCCTGCAGGCCATGCCCCAGGGCGGCTCGCTCCGGGTGGAAGTGTCCCACCAGGAGAAGCCGCCGGGCCCGCCCCACGCCCTCATCTCCATCACCGACACCGGCCCGGGCATCGCTCCCGAGGTGATGCAGCGCCTCTTCGATCCCTTCTTCACCACCAAGGCGCTGGGCACCGGCCTGGGGCTGCCCATCGTGCGCGGCATCGTGGAGGCGCACCGCGGTCAGGTGGAGGTGAACAGCACGCTGGGGCAAGGCACCACCATCACCCTGCGCCTGCCGCTGACCTCCACCTCGCGCGGCTTCACGACGACCGGACTGCCCGCCCAGAAGGAAAACGACGTCCCCGCCCAGCAGGGCGCCGGGGCCCCTCCTCAGAAGGGAATGTTGTCGTCCTCACCGCCGCCACCGCCGCCGTAGTCGTCATCCCCGTGCGGGGGCGGCTCGTGCCCCCCTCCACCGTCGCCACCCCGCTGCCGGGTGATCTCCGCTTCAATGGAGGCCAGCAGCGCGCGCTCGCGGTCGTGCCAGCGCGACTTGCTCGGGTCGCCCAGCGAGCGCCGCGCGCCGTTGGCGTAGTACTCCAGGTCCTGCATGGTCGCGCCCTGGATGGGCGCCCCCTTGCTGCGGCCATAGTTGGGGAACACCGCCACGTCCCCACCGCCGCCGCCACCACCGCCGCCGCCACCACCACCCGAGGCATAGGCGCGCCGGGGCGCCGCCGCTGGAGCCGCGTCGGGAGACGAGCCGATGCTCAGCTCCCCCAGCTTCAACGAGAACCCCTCACCGTTGCGGACCGCCGTCCCCACGCGCACCTGTTCCACTCGCCCATCCGGGCGCCGCACTGCCACCGTCACCGGAAACTGATCGCTCATGCCCGCCGGAAATCACCCCTGGCCCGAGGTGTCAATGACTCGCCAGGGGGTGACACCCTCGCCACCCCCGCCGCCGGGCATCCACGCGCTCAGTGCAGCGGCGCGACGGAGTCCTTCGCGCCCTTCTTGCGCACCCACACCTTGGGCTTGGGCGGCTCGGCACGCACGGGCGTGGGAGCCGGAGCGGGCGCCTGCTCCCCACGCGCCTTCGAGGCCGCGCGGCCCCGGGGCAGCACCACCTCCGCCACGGACTGGGACGCGGCATCGTCCACCCAGCTCGCCGGGCGCCGGCCGCTCTTCACCAGCAGCCGCAGCTTCTGGTAGTGCGCCGAGCAGTAACCCTTCGAGCGCGCCGGACGCTTGCACCCGATGACGGCGCAGCGGCGGCCCCCCTCGCTCACGCGCGCGCTCGGGGCCTCGGCGGCGGCCCTCGCCGGAGGACGCCCCCGGGGCGTCGGCACGGGGCTCGGAGCAGCGGGCTCGGGCTTGTAGACGGGCGCCGCGGTCGTCGGCAGCGCATAGCGGCTCGTGGGGTAGGACAGGGGAGGCCGGGCGGTCGACGCCGGAGCCGCGGGCGGAGGCGGAGGCGCGGCCTGCCGGGGCGCGGGCGCGGCCTGCCGGGGCGCGGGCGCCGGAGCGGGCGCGGGCGGTGGCGCCACGGGCTGCTTTCCCCGGCCCTGGATGGGAAGTCCAATGCCCGGCAGCGCCATCTGCAGCGTCTGCATCCGCGTGGCCATGGGCGCCAGCCGGTGGATGATGTCCACGATCTCGGCGATGACGCCCAGGCGCGCATCCATGCGCGCGATGGCCTTGTGCATGGGTGCCAGACGGGTCTTCAGCTCCGCCTGCACCATTTCCCGCAACGGTTTCTCGATCGACATACACGCTCATATGCCACCCCGGCGGCCCCACCGCCAGTCCGACCCGCCTTATCGAGTCACTCTGTCGACCCGGGCACGCCCTCCGGGCGAATCCTGCGGCACTCGCCGTCCGCTTGGGGCATGGTCCTGGCCCAAATTCAGGAGTCCCAAGACATGCCACACGATCCCACCGATTGGCTTTGCATCAATACCATCCGCACCCTCGCCATGGACGCGGTGGAACAGGCCCACTCGGGCCACCCGGGCGCCCCCATGGCGCTGGCCCCCGTGGCCTACCAGCTCTGGCAGCAGGAGCTGCGCTACGATCCCACCCAGCCCGTCTGGCCCAACCGCGACCGGTTCGTGCTCTCCAACGGGCACGCCTCCATGCTCCTCTACGCGCTCCTGCACCTCACGGGCGTGCGCCGCATCACCGGCGAGGACGAGGTGTCGCAGGAAGTGGCCGTCTCGCTCGAGGACATCAAGAAGTTCCGCCAGCTCGACAGCTCCACTCCCGGCCACCCGGAGTACCGGTGGACGAGCGGCGTGGAGACCACCACCGGCCCCCTGGGCCAGGGCGTCTCCAACTCGGTGGGCATGGCCATGGCCAGCCAGTGGCTCGCCAACCACTTCAACCGCCCGGGCTTCGAGCTGTTCGACTACGACGTGTGGGCCATCTGCGGCGACGGCGACCTGATGGAGGGCGTGGCCAGCGAGGCCGCCTCCGTCGCCGGCCACCTGAAGCTGTCCAACCTGTGCTGGATCTACGACAGCAACCACATCAGCATCGACGGCAGCACGGAGCTGGCCTTCACCGAGGACGTGGGCCGGCGCTTCGAGGCCTACGGCTGGCGCGTGCTGCGCGTGGCGGACGCCAATGACCTGGAAGCGCTCTCGAGCGCCTTCCGCGCCTTCAAGCAGGAGCGCGGCCTGCCCACGCTCATCATCGTGCACTCGCTGATTGGCTTTGGCGCGCCCAAGAAGCAGGGCACCGCGAGCGCCCACGGCGAGGCCCTGGGCGAGGCGGAAGTCAAGGGCGCCAAGAAGAACTACGGCTGGCCCGAGGACGCGAAGTTCCTCGTGCCCGACGGCGTGCGCGAGCGCTTCGCGCAAGGGGTGGGCGCGCGCGGCCAGAAGCTGCGCACCGAGTGGGAGGCGAAGCTCGCCGAGTACAAGAAGCAGCACCCGGAGCAGGCC
Organism: Cystobacter fuscus DSM 2262; assembly: GCF_000335475.2. Lineage (NCBI taxonomy): Bacteria > Pseudomonadati > Myxococcota > Myxococcia > Myxococcales > Archangiaceae > Cystobacter > Cystobacter fuscus. Next base: position 15,355 of record NZ_ANAH02000004.1, read on the forward strand.
GAGCACCTGCGGCGCATGCAGCGGCGCGAGCTGCCCGAGGGCTGGGACAAGGAGCTGCCCACCTTCCCCGCGGACCCCAAGGGCGTGGCCTCGCGCGAGTCCAGCGGCAAGGTGCTCAACGCCCTGGCGAAGAACTACCCGTGGCTCGTGGGTGGCTCGGCGGACTTGAACCCCTCCACCAAGACGTACCTGACGTTCTCCGGCCCCATGCGGCCCGGGGACCTGTCCGGGCGCAACATCCACTACGGGGTGCGCGAGCACGCCATGGGCGCCATCACCAACGGCCTGGCCCTCAGCCGGCTGCGCGCCTACAGCGCCACCTTCTTCATCTTCAGTGACTACGAGCGGCCCGCCATCCGCCTGTCGTCCATCATGGAGATTCCCTCCATCCACATCTTCACCCACGACTCCATCGGCGTGGGCGAGGACGGCCCCACGCACCAGCCCGTCGAGCAGCTCGCCAGCCTGCGCGCCATTCCGGGCCTCATCGTGCTGCGCCCCGGCGACGCCAACGAGGTGACCGAGGCGTGGCGCGTCATCGCCCCGCTCACGCACCAGCCCGTGGTGCTCGTGCTCACGCGCCAGGCGCTGCCCACGTTGGATCGCACGAAGTACGCCCCGGCCTCGGGCCTCGCCAAGGGCGCCTACATCCTCGCCGACAGCGAGGGCACGCCGGACGTCATCCTCATCGGCACGGGCAGCGAGGTGCAGCTGTGCGTGGAGGCCTACGAGAAGCTCAAGAGCGAGGGCGTCAAGGCGCGCGTGGTGAGCATGCCCTCGTGGGAGCTGTTCGAGCAGCAGGACGAGGCGTACCGGGAGAAGGTGCTGCCCCGCGCCGTCACCGCGCGCGTGGCCGTGGAGCAGGGCTCGTCGTTCGGCTGGGAGCGCTGGGTGGGCCTGAGCGGCAAGGTCATTGGCATGCGTACCTTCGGCGCGTCCGCCCCGCTGAAGAACCTGCTGCAGAAGTTTGGCTTCAGCACGGAGAAGGTCCTCGAGGCCGCCCGTGAGGTGATGAAGTCGCCGAAGCGGTAGTCCCCTCGGGGCCGCGGGGTTCTTCCCCCGCGGCCCCACCCCAATTCCAGACGGGCCGCGTTGCTCCTCGCCGTGACGGCCGCACGGCTGGAGGGGGCACTGGCGGCAGGAGGAGCCCCCGCCTTGAACGTCGTGCGCGCCATCACGAGCCGCGTGGCGCCGCTCTACCTCTACACCCGCCCCGTAGAGGTCCTTCTCCATGCGCCCAGCGGTCCAGAAGACAGGCGATGTGTCCCTCATCGCCAGGCAACTCCTCGGCATGGTCTTCCGGTTCCGGCGCCTGAGCTCCGGTCATGACGAGGCGTGTGTCCAGTCTCCGTGCGAGCAGTGCTTCGCGCCCCACCTCGAGCAGGTGAAGCGCTGCGTGGCGCGAGGAGAGCCGCTCCACCTCATCCTGCCCGCCTTCCCGGCCAAGTCCCCCAACCCGCGCAAGGTGCTCGGGCCCCTGCCGGACATGGCGGAGCAGGTCGCGCTCGGCTTCCTCCAGTCCCTCTGTGAGCACCTCGGCCACGTCTACGCGCCAGGGGCCCGCCTCACCATCTGCTCGGACGGACGTGTCTTCAGTGATCTCGTCTCGGTCCGGGATGAGGACGTCACCCACTACAAGCGCGAACTGGTCCGGCTCCTCGACGACATCGGCGGGAGCGCGATCAGCCTCTATACCCTGGAGGATCTCTTCGGCGGCATCGACCATGACGAGATGCGCCGGCGGCTCACCGCGCAGTACGCCACCCCGCTGGAGGCACTGCGCTGGCAGGTCCAGAGCGAGCCGGACGCGCGCAACCTCTTCAATGGCATCCACCGTTTCCTCTTCGAGGATCAGGTGGTGCTCCGGCCGGCGGAGAGCCGGAACAAGCTGCGCCAGTCCACCCAGGAGCTCGCCTACAAGACCATCCAGCGCAGCAACGCGTGGAGCCGCCTGATCGCCGAGCGGTTTCCCAACGCGCTCCGGCTCTCCATCCACCCCCAGCCGCTCCACTCCTCCAAGCTTGGCATCCACCTGGTGGGGACGAAGGACAACTGGCTCACGCCCTGGCACGGCGTGGTGTTGGACACCGGCAAGGGCCTGATGCTCGTCAAGCGGCAGGACGCCGAGCTCATGAAGGCGACGCTCGTCATGCGCGAGCAGCGCCCGAGCCACTTCGTGGCCCCCAGCGCCTTGCAGGAGCACGTCGGATGAAGAGCGGGCTCGAAACCATGGCCGGGCTGTCCCTCCAGCCCCTGGAACCCTTCGGGCTCGCGGTGACCAGCCCGGGCGCGAACCTCCGGGACGTGCCGGTGTCCCTGCTGCGCCAGTGGACCCGCTCCAACGGCGTCGTGGTCCTGCGGGGCTTCTCGCCCCTCACCAAGGAAGAGATGGTCCAGTATGCCGGCACCTGGGGCGAAATCCTCACCTGGGACTTCGGCGCGGTGCTGGAGCTCCTCGTGCATGAGCGGGCACGCAACTACCTGTTCACCCCCGGCAACGTACCCCTTCATTGGGATGGCGCCTTCGCCCGGGTGGTGCCCGGCTTCCAGTTCTTCCAGTGCCTCGAGGCCCCCTGGCCCGGCACCGGAGGAGAGACGCTCTTCACCCACACCCCCACCGTCTGGCAGCGCGCCCCCGCCTCCCAGCGGGAGGAGTGGCGCAAGGTGGAGATCTCGTACACCACGCAGAAGGTGGCGCACTACGGCGGGCAGGTGACGGTGCCTCTGCTCTCGCGGCACCCGCATACCGGCGCCACCACCCTGCGCTTCGCGGAAGAGTTGAATGACGAGAGCGTGAAGCTCAATCCGCTCTTCATCGAGATCGCCGGCCTCCCGGCCGACAGGCACGCGGGCTTCCTCCAGGAGTTGCGCGAGGCGCTGTATGCCCCCCGTGTCTGCTACGTCCATGCCTGGCGGGATGGCGACATGCTGCTGGCCGACAACCACGCCCTGCTGCACGGCCGCAACGCGTTCCACGCGGACTCGCCCCGCCACCTCCAGAGGATCCACATCATCTGACCGGCGCAGCCCGAGCGGACGCCAGGGGAGCAACCACCCCGCGCCCGGACACCGCGCCCACGTCCCGCCCGTTGACGTCCACGCCCTCCCGACACAGGGCCCCGCCCCCTCCCCTCTCTCCCCTCCCCGGTCCGCGACGGGGCATCCACCCCGCCCCACCGTGACCCGTCCTGGCAACCTGTCCCCAGGTGCCATCGATGTAGGTCGTGAGGATATTGTGTCGGGAGGAGACTGACATTGTGGTCTGAAGACAAGACAGACGCGCTCAGCCCCCGGGGCCTCCCCCCACCCGACTCGCTCGCGGACGCCGCCCATGGGTGATCTGCCGACCGTGCTCGAGGAGCGGCGCGAGGAGTTGCTGCGCCGCTGGAGCGAGGCCCTGCACCGGAGCCTGCCGCGGGCCGCCCCCGGGGAGCTGCCCTCCCCCTCCGAGCTGTTCGAGTTGCTCCACGGACTGACTCGCGCGCTGGGGGAACATCCCTCCTCCGCGAGCCCCCCCGCCGCCTTCCCCTGGCTCTCGCGGGGAGACCCCCTCCTGCTCGCGCTCGCCGTGTATGAGTCGCTGGGCGAGGCGGTGACGGACGTCCTCCAGGAGGAAGGCGGAGTGCTCTCCCCGGGCGAGGCGCGCGTCCTCACCCGCTTCATCACCTCGGGCATCGCGGCCGCCGGGGCGCCGCGCGAGCCCTCGCGCGTCACCGAGGGGCGACTGCTCCCGGAGTCCCTCACTCCGCTCGACGCCCACATCGAGCGCGAGTGGCAACGGCTGCTCGCGAGCGAGAAGGCCGCGCGCCAGGAAGCCGAGGAGGCCAACCGCCTCAAGGACGAGTTCCTCGCCACGGTGAGCCACGAGTTGCGCACCCCCCTCACGGCGATGCTCGGCTGGGTGCAGGTGCTGCGCAATGGCAACCTGCCGCCGGAAAAGCGCGAGCGGGCCCTGGAGACGGTGGAGCGCAACGCCCGGGCGCAGGGCCAGCTCATCGAGGATCTGCTCGACGTGAGCCGCATCATGTCCGGCAAGCTCAAGCTGGACGTGGGGCCCGTGGAGGTGGGCCACGTGGTGGAGCAGGCGCTCGAGTCGGTCCGCCCCGCCGCGGACGCCAAGGGCCTGCGGTTGCAGACGGCGCTGGACTCCACCGGCCACGTCATGGGGGACGCGCACCGGTTGCAGCAGGTGGTGTGGAACCTCTTGTCCAACGCGGTGAAGTTCACCCCCAAGGGCGGGCGCGTCCAGGTCTTCGTCGAGCGGCGGGACTCGGCGGTGGAAATCACCGTGGCGGACACGGGCCGGGGCATCGCCCCGGAGTTCCTCCCCCACGTCTTCGAGCACTTCCGCCAGGCCGAGGGGCTCCTCACCCGGAGGGCCGGCGGACTCGGCCTGGGCCTGTCCATCGTCAAGCAGCTCGTGGAGATGCACGGCGGCACCGTGGCTGCCTTCAGCGAGGGCGTGGGCCAGGGCGCCACCTTCACCGTGCGCCTGCCCCTGTCCGCGGCCATGCGCCGCGAGGCCACCCTCCCCCCCTCGCTGCAGCACGCCCACCCGGGCATTCCCTGTCCACCGGAGCTCACGGGCCTGCGCGTGCTCGTCGTGGATGACGAGCAGGACACGCGCGAGCTGCTGCGCACCCTGCTGGAGGAATGCCACGCCGAGGTGAGCACCGCCGCGTCCGTGGCCGAGGGCCTCGAGCGGCTCAAGCAGGAGCTGCCCGACGTGCTCATCTCCGACATCGGCATGCCGGGCGAGGATGGCTTCCACCTCATCTCCCGCGTCCGGGCACTCCCGCCCAAGGAGGGAGGCCGCACCCCCGCCGTCGCGCTCACCGCCTACGCGCGCGTGGAGGACCGGACCCGAGCGCTGCTCGCGGGCTTCCACAGCCATGTGCCCAAGCCCGTGGAGCCCGTGGAGCTGCTCGTGGTGCTCGCCTCGCTGTCGGGCCGCTTCGGCGCCGTGCGCGGCTGAACACGGGGCGCGTCAACGCGGCGCGTCGGCCCGCGCGAGGTGTTCGAGCAGCAGCGTGTTGATGTGCCCCGCGTGCTGGATCGTCACCCCGTGGGAGGCGCCGGGGATTTCCACGTAGCGCGCCCCGGGAATGCCCTCGCCGAGCACCCGGCCCAGGCGCGGAGGGGCGATGGGGTCCTCCGTGGCGCTCACCACCAGGGTGGGCAGGCCCGCGAGTTCCTTCAGCCGGGGAGTGGAGTCATAGGCGCCCATGGCGGCCATCTGCCGCATCGCCACCGGGGGCGAGTCCGCCAGGTCATGGCCGAAGAGGTGCGCGAGGCGGCCGGCGAGCGCGTCGGGGTCCTCCTGGAGGAGGGCCTCGGGCGGCATCACCATGCGCAGGAAGGCACGGCGGCGCCAGGCGCGCGGGCCCACGCGCGAGCGCAACCCGAGCCACATCATCCGGAGCGAGGGCACCGTCACATGGCGGCCCCGGGCGAAGGTGCACAGCAGGGACAGGCTGCGCACGCGCGCGCGCTCGGTCAGCGCGAGGTGCTGGGCGATGAGCCCTCCCAGCGAGTGCCCGACGACGTGCGCCGAGTCCCAGCCGTGCGCGTCCATGAGGGCGCGGACGTCCTCGGACATCTGGGCGACGGTGAGCGCGCCGCCCAGGGGCTGGCTGCGGCCGAGTCCCCGGTTGTCGAACCACAGGCAGCGGTGGTGCGCCGTGAGCCCATCGAGTTGGGGACGCCAGGCCTCGCCCTGCACGGCCACGCCTTGAATGAGCACCACCGGAGTGCCCGTGCCCTCCACACCGTACGAGAGGCGGCAGCCCTGGTGCTCCAGTGACAAGACGCCAACCTCGGGGACGGCTCCTGGATCATCACGCATCGAGATTCATCTCCTGGGTGACGCACTGACGGCCGGGTCGGTTGCATTTGGGACGGGCCTCCTCAAATTGAGTGTCAAGGAGGGTGCCCTCATGCCCCGTGGAGACAAGAGCAAATACACCGACAAGCAGAAGCGTCGCGCCGAGCATATCGAGAAGAGCTACGAGCAACATGGGACGGACAAGAAGGAGGCGGTGCGCCGGGCCTGGGCCACGGTGAACGCCGAGTCCCACGGTGGAGAAAAGCCCGGTGGCTCCGGCTACGGCAAGCCCGAGACCCACCAGTCCTCCAAGCGCGGCGGCCAGCGCAGCATGGCCAAGCGCACCACCGCCCAGCGCTCCGCCGCCGCGAAGAAGGCCGCGGCCACGCGCAAGAGCAAGGCCGTCAAGCGCACCGCCGCCGCGAAGCGCGGAGCGGCGAAGACCACCACCGCCAAGCGCACCACCGCCAAGCGCGCCACCACCGCCAGGCGCGCCACGACGAAGCGCTCGAGCAGCCCGCGCAAGCGTTCGTGAGCCGAGGGAGCACGAGGGACGAGGCAAGCTCCGGGCGTGCCCGGCTCAGCCATGAGCCGGGTCGTGCATCCGCGCGAAGGGGAAGGTGAGGTGCGCCCGGCGCGCTTCCCACTCGGGCCGCAAGAGACCCCAGACCTGTTGATCCTTGCGCCGCCCCTCGACGAGGTAGTGCCCGCGCATCAGCCCCTCGTGGGTGAAGCCGAGCTTGCGCGCCAGGGCCTGTGACGCGAGGTTGTCCTCCGCCGTGATGAGCCAGACGCGGTGCAGGAAGGGCCAGGCCTCGAAGAGGCGCGCCACCACGCCCGCCACCGCGCGCGTCCCCAACCCCTGCCCGTGAAAACCGCTCGAGAGCATGTAGCCAATCTCCACGCGCCCGTGGAAGCGCGACAACTCCCGTGCGGCCACCGTGCCGATGAGCCGCCCGTCCCACTCCACCATCCACCGGAAGTTCGTGGCCGTGGGGTGACTCAAGTCATGCGTCGCCTCCTGAAGCCGCGCGAGCAGGGACTCGCGCGACGAGGATTCCATGGGCACGAGCCGCCGGGAGACGGGCTCCTCGCGCAGGGCCTTCCACATGTCCACGTGCTCGGGCCGCGCGGGAACCAGTCGGAGTTCGGGAGAGGTCATGGCCTTGCACCCTACCTCACCCCGCTGAACAGAGCGGCCTGGCGGGCAGCCGTTCCCTGCATGCGACTCGCGGAAACCGCACCTTCCGCCCAGCACGACAACAGGGAGGGAAGACACATGACGAAGACGAAACTTCTGCTGGCGGGGCTTCTCACGGGGGCGGTGGCGTTCGGGACGGCGTGCAAGACGGACTCGGCCACCAAGAGCCCGGAGCCGATGACGCCGGCCACCACCGATGACGCCGGCACGGGGGGCACGGGCTTCGACACGCCCCAGCCCGCTCCGCTGCCCGATGACGGCATCCGCGAGCGCGAGCCAGACGTGCACAACACGCCCATCGACGAGCCCGGCACGGGCGGCTCCGGCCTGGAGCCCAACGGCATGACGCCCCCTCCGGACGCCATCGGCAACGAGCCCATCGACGAGCCGATGAGGACCACGCCGCCCATCGACTCGTCCATGGACGACGACGACACCATGACCGAGGACACCCAGCCCATGCCCAAGCAGTAGGCACGGGGCTCGATTGCACGACGGGCCTCCGGGATTACCCCCGGGGGCCCGTCGTGTCTGGAGGGGAAGCCGCTCAGCGAGGCGGCTTGAGGTGCTCGGGCAGGCCCGCCCCCTCGGGGGGACGCTCCATGCTGGAGCCCGCGGTGGGCGGCCTCAGCTCCGAGGGCAACCCGGACGCGGAGGCCGGTGGCGCTCCCGCGTCACCCGGACCGGGGTCCACGTTGCCCGAGGGACAGGCCAGCGACAACGACGACAGCGCGATCAACACGAACCAGGGACGTCGCACGGGCGGCCTCGCTCAGTACCGGACCCAGATCTCGGTCCCGGGGTGGATCTGCTGGAGCACCTGGGTGTTGGGCTCCTTCGAGATGAGGCCGGAGATGAACTCGCTGGGGCTGTAGGCGGCGTTGCCCGCCCAGACGATTTGAGCGTCCTTGAAGACGCTCAGGTCATGCACGTGCTGCGTCACCGTGTACTTGTTCCACCCGGGCGTGCGCGGCGGCACGACGACGAGGGAGGGCGCCGGCAGCTCGGTGGAGCCCTCGGCCAGGTGGCCGTGCCCGCCGGAGGTGCTCACCCACGCCGCGACCTTCTCGGTGCCATCCGGCGCGCGGCAGGTCTGGATCGTCGGGAAGTACAGCGCGGTGAAGGGGGCATTGGGCAGGCTGGCGCGCAGGGTCAGCTTGTAGAACTGGGAGTCCTCGGGCAGCACGCTGGCCTCGGGCTTCGTCCACGTCACCGTCTTCACCCGGCCCGTGTCGTCCTTGAGCACCACGGCCCGGCCAAACGCCGAGTCCAACGGCCGCACGCCGCCCACGCCCTCGGGGATCTGCACCTCGATGCGATAGGTGTCCAGGCCCTCGCAGCCATGGCCCACCAGGAAGGACAGCTCCTGGGTGGTGGCCGCGATGGGCTGCGCCGGGGTGGACAGGCCGATATGGGCCTCGGCGGTGTGGCACAGCAGGAAGGCCGCGATGGCCGACAGCGTCCGCGATGAAACCTTCATCTGAACTCCTCCAGGCGACGGGCGAGGAGTGCCTTCTTAGGAGCCCGCCCCTTCCCCCGGAATGAGACACTTTGTCGCACCCTCCAGCGCCAGACGTTTCCAGGCCACGCGGGCCTCCTCCACGCCCACCGAGCGAAAGCGCACCGTCTCGCCGGGCCGGCGCGAGGCCAGCAGGCCCCAATCCGCGCGGATGACCACCGCGAGCACCGGATAGCCCCCCAGGGTGGGGTGGTCCGGCCCGAGCACGATGGGCTCCCCGGAGGCGGGCACCTGGAGGGCGCCGCGCACCATGGGGCCCGAGAGGCCCGCGCCCGTGTCCGCGTGGGCCAGATGGGGCCCGCGCAGCCGGATTCCCACCCGATCGCTCGTGGGCGAGACCGTGAAGCGCCCCGAGAGCAACGCCTCCTGGGCCCCCGGATCGAAGCGGCCTGGCTCCGGCCCCCACATCACGCGAACCACTTCCCCGGGCGGCTCGACACGCTCCGGCGCGAGCCGCGCGCCCCCGCCCACTCCCAGGGGCAGCACGTCCCCGGGCTGGAGCATCCGCCCCTCCCACCCCCCGAGCCGCGCCACCGGCAACAGCCCTCGCCCTCCGAGCACCTCGGGCACGGCGAGCCCGCCCTCCACGGCCACGTAGCGCACCACGCCCCGCTCGGGCGCGGGCACGCGGAAGGACTCCCCGTCCGCCACCTGGAAGGCCTCGCCCCCCAGCGACACCCACGCGCTCCGGCCCGTCACCCGCAGATCCACCCGGCCGTAACACTCGAGCGCCGCCGCGCCCCACGCGTTGCCCACCGCGCGGTTGGCCGCGGCGAGCCACTCCGGCACCAGCGCGCCTCCCGGGGGCACGCCCTGGTGCATGCGGCCGGGACGTCCTGCGTCCTGCACGCCCACCGGCCCCCGTACGTCGAGCACCTCCAATCGCGCGTCCATTCAGTCCACCCGCTCGAAGAGCACCCGGTCCCCGAGCCGCAAGCGCGCCCCGCTGCCGGGATGGAAGGGAGAAAAGTCCACGGCGGTGGCGATGAGGTTCCACCCCCCCGGCGAGGCGAAGGGATAGATGCCGGTGCGCCGCCCGGCGATGCCCACCGCGTGCGCTGGAACGCTCGGCCTCGGCATGGCCAGCCGGGGCACCTCGATGCGCGCATCCACCTCGCCCAGGTAGGCGAAGCCGGGCATGAAGCCCACCGCGCGCACCGTGTATTCGCACGAGGAGTGCAGCAGCGCCACGTCGTCCACCGCCAGGCCCACGCGATCCGCCACCGCCTCGAGGTCCGGCCCGTCGTAGCGCACCCGGACGATGACGAGGGGCCGCTCCTCGGGCGACAGGAGCCGGCCCGCGCTCCGGCCCAGCACGCGCCGGGGATCCTCCGGTGGCGCCGCCGGATCGAAGTACACGCAGGCATGCGCCTCGCCCACCACCACGTCCAGCACGCCGGGGGTGGCCTGGAGCGCCTCCAGCACCCCGCGCCGCTCCAGCCGCTCGGGCAGCACGAGCCGCAGCGCCCCGTCCCCCAGGGGCTCGGTGCGCATGGCCAGCACGTCCAGCACCGCGCGCACCTCGCGCGCCATCTCCACCGCGCCCGGCGAGTCCCCATGCACGCACAGCGTGTCCACCGCGCCGCCCAGGGTCAGCCGCAGCGCGTTGTCGCGCGCCACCGCGGGGTCCGTCAGCACCGCGCCCGGCTCGCCCCGGGGGATGAGCGACCCGTCCGGCCGCGTGCCCCGGTCCGCGAAGCCCTCGCGCGCGTAGGCGAGCCCCGCCTCCCGCGCCGCCTCGCGCAGCGCGCCCGTGGCCGGTCCCACGAAGACAAGCCCCGAGCCCAGCGCCTCCACCACCCCGTCGACCACGGCGCGGGCGAGCGCGGGGTCGCGGTTGGCCGCGTGGTACAGGGCGCCGTGCGGCTTGGCCGAGTACACGGGAACTCCCACCTCCGTGGCCAGGGCCGCCAGCCGGGCACACTGCGCGGCCACCTGAGCGCGCAGCAGCTCGGGGGCCACGGTGAGCGCCCGGCGGCCGAAGTGCTCCCGATCCTCGAAGGAGGGGTGCGCTCCGGCGCGCGTGCCGTGGCGCGCGCACGCCTCGAGCGCCCGGCGCATGGAGGCCGTGTCGCCCGCGTGCCCTCCGCAGGCGATGTGGGCCACCTGCGCGTGGGTATAGAGCCGCTCGTCCTCGTCCGGCAGCTCGCCCAGATCGATGTTCAGCAGACACTCCACCATGGCACCCCCGAACCGAACCTAGCCTAGCCCGCTCCCGCCTCGCTCCCCGGCCAGGCAACCCCGAGAACCTCTCACGGGTGAACATCCGGGCGGGCGCGAGGGCTCGAATAAAAAGACAGAGCCGCCGTCCGAGTCCGCGTTGCCGCGAACCGGCATCCGACCCTACCCCTCGAACTCCCCAGGAGATTCCCTCATGAAGCGCCTTGGCTCCGCCGTGCTCGCCGCCGTCCTCTTTTCCGCGGGGGCCGCCTCCGCCCAACCCCGGTACGAGCGTGCGCAGAACCGCCAGGAGGACCGGCAGAACAAGCAGGAGATGCGCGATGACCGCTACGACGTGCGCGAGTTGGAGGACGTGCTGCGGCGCTTCGACAGCGCCCAGGCCCGCCGCGACGAGGGCGCCATGCGCGACGTGGAGACGCGGCTGCGCGACCTGATGCGGGCGGAGCTGGCCGAGGGCCGCCACGAGCTGGCCGCGGACCGGCAGGAGATCCGCCGCGAGGAGTGGGACCGGGGCGGGCGGGATGATCGCCGTGACCGGCGCGATGACGTCCGGGATGCCCGGGCGGAGGCGAACTCGCAGGCGGCCCGCTCGGCCGTCGCCCGGGAGCTGTCCTCGCTCGTGGGCAGCCGCAGGCCGGCCGACCTGCACCGCACGCGCACCCTCATCACCCAGCTCATCCAGATGGGCCGCCAGGAGATCCGCGACAACAAGCAGGAGATGCGCGAGGACAAGCGCGAGCGGCACGAAGACCGCCGCGAGTGGCGCGATGACCGCCGCCGCTACTAGGCTCCCATGAGGCTCCAATGAAGCCCCGGTGAGGGGGGGCGACCCGACGGAACGCCCCCCGGGCCCGCTCCCGGGCTGACAGGCGGGCAACGCTTCCGGCCCCGTCGCCGCCGGACAGGAGGGATTCTCCTCCAGGACCGGTATGGTGGAGCCCTCGCCCATGGCCCAAAAGACTTCCCTGCTCCAAATCCTGTCCAGTCCCCGCGCGTGGCTCCTCGTCGCGCTCGGCTTCGCCTCCGGGCTCCCGTTGCTGCTCGTGGGCGGGACGCTGTCGGCCTGGATGACGAACGAGGGCATCAACCTGAAGACGATCGGCGTCTTCACCCTGGTGGCCACGCCCTACACCTTCAAGTTCCTCTGGGCGCCCTTCATGGACCGCTACGCCCTGCCCTTCCTCGGGCGCAGACGCGGGTGGATGCTGCTCACGCAGCTGGGGCTCATGGGCGCCATCGCTGCCATGGGACTGGTGAACCCCAAGGACTCGCCCGTGGCCATGGCGTGTCTGGCGCTGCTCGTGGCGTTCCTCTCCTCCAGCCAGGACGTGGTGTCGGACGCGTGGCGCACCGACACCCTCTCCGAGGCCGAGCGCGGCTTTGGCGTGGCCACCTTCGTCATGGGCTACCGCTTCGGGATGATCGCCTCGGGGGCCGTGGCGCTCAGCCTCTCGCAGTTCATCGGCTGGCCGCGCACCTACTGGAGCATGGCGGCGCTCATGCTCGTGGGCGTCATCGCCACGCTCGTCGCCCCCGAGCCCCAGGGCCAGCGCGCCCCGCGCACGCTCGCCGAGGCCGCCATCGTCCCCTTCGTCGACTACTTCCGCCGGGACGGGGCGCTGCTCGCGCTGCTCTTCCTCTTGCTCTACAAGCTCGGCGACGCCATCGCCGGGGGCATGACCACGCCCTTCTTCCTCAAGATGGGCTTCTCCAACCTGGAGGTGGGCACCATCAGCAAGGGCGTGGGCATGGCGGCCACCATCGTCGGGGCGCTCTTCGGCGGCGTGCTGCTCGCGCGCCTGGGCCTGCGCCGCAGCCTCTTCGTCTTCGGCGCCCTGCAGGCCGTCACCAACCTCACCTTCCTCGCGCTCGCGCTGGTGGGCAAGAACCACGCGGTGCTCGCGCTCGCCATCTGCACGGACAACATCTGCGGCGGTATGGCCACCACGGCGTTCGGCGCCTTCACCATGTCGCTGTGCAACAAGCGCTTCAGCGCCACCCAGTTCGCCCTGCTCTCGGCGCTGGCCAACTTCGGCGGACGCATGCTCTCGGCCACCTCGGGCTACCTCGCCGAGGGCATCGGCTGGGCCGGCTTCTTCGGCCTCACCGTGGTGCTCGCCCTGCCCGCGCTCGTGCTGCTCGCCTTCCTCCCCGAGGGCATCGCCCTGCCCGTCGAGGAGCAGCCCCCCGCCTCGCCCCCCGCGCCCGCCACCGCCGCCTGACGCCCCGCACCACCGCCCGCCTGCCCCCCCAGCGGGCACGGCCGCCTGGTTGCTGAAGGGAAGGAGCCTGCCGAGGTTAGGGGGACGGAGGCACGACCATCATGGCGAAACGCGAGACGCAGGCTCCCCCGCAACAACCCGCCGAGGACATGTTCGGGCGCCCCATGAGCGCGAAGGACGAAGGCAAGCCCGACGCCGGGCGTGAGGCGCAAGGGGCCCACCAGCTCCCCGAGAAGGAGCGCCAGGCCCGGCCCGGCATGGAGGAGGAAGAGGAGGAAGCCGAGCGGGAGCGGGCCTGCGGCGGCGTGGGCGAGCTCCCCGATGGGGATGGGGTGCGCAGTGACCAGGGCACCAATCCGCTCCCCTCGAGCTACTGGTCGGCCTATGCGGATCAGAAGCCCGAGACGGACTGAGCCCTCCATCCCTCCGCGGGAAGTGGATTGACACACGCGCATGGCGGTCCATCCTCGCCGCCCATGCGCGTTCATCATTTGAATGGCTCGACGCTGTGTCCGGTGGGCCGGAGCCTGCTCCTGGGAGACCCGAACGGGCGCCTGGTGTGCCACTGCCTGCTCATCGAGACGAGCGCGGGGCTGGTGCTGGTGGACACGGCCCTGGGGCTGGACGACCACCTCGCCGCGCCCTCCCACAAGAGCGTGCGTCGGGGCATGGGCCCCATGGGCCCGAGGTGGGATCCCGAGCAGACGATGGCGCGGCAGGTGGAGAAGCTCGGCTTCCGGCGCGAGGACGTGCGCCACATCGTGCTCACCCACCTGGACCTGGACCATGCCGGAGGCCTGCCGGACTTCCCCAAGGCACGGGTGCACGTGTACGCGACGGAGCACGCGGCGGCCCAGGCCAGGCACACCTTCAAGGAGCGCCAGCGCTACCAGAGCGTGCAGTGGGCCCATGGCCCCGACTGGAAGCTCCACGAGACGACCCGGGGCGAGCCGTGGTTCGGCTTCGAGTGCGTGCGTCAGCTCGAGGGCCTGCCGCCGGAGATCCTCCTCGTGCCCCTGGTGGGCCACACGCGCGGCCACTGCGCGGTGGCGGTGGACACGGGGGAGCGGTGGCTCCTGCACGCGGGCGACGCCTACTTCTTCCACGGGGAGATGGAGCCCGAGGATCGCTGCCCGCTCGGGCTGCGCCTGATGCAGAGCGCCCTCCACATGAAGGGCCCGGAGCGACTGCACAACCGCGAGCGGCTGCGCGAGCTGGTGCGCACCCGGTCGGACCGGGTGCGGGTGTTCTGCGCCCACGACGAGAAGGAGTGGCGCGCCCTGGCCGGGTAGGCGCTACTTCTTCTTCGGCGGCGCGAAGCGCTCCAGGCTGGCCGCGAAGCTCTTGCGGTTCGGATTGAGCGAGGCGTTCATCCCCCGCTGCTCACGCACCTGCTGGATGGGGGACTCGGGAGCGCCCTCCTGGGACTCCTTGTCGAACTGCTCCTGGCCGCTGTTCACCCGGCGCAGTGGCTGCGAGCCGTAGACGCGCCGATTGGGATCCCTGCCCGCCATGGGCGACCTCCAGGTAAGGGGTTTCCGGAGAGCATAAGCCGGACTTCCCACCCCTTGCACCGCGCACCCACCTGTTTTCCCCTCGCCCGCCTTCCGGGCGGGCACCCTCTTGCCCCCGGGATGTTTCCGAGCGATCAAACCGCCACCGGATTACCCTGCACGGGTCCGCCCCTCCCCCATGTCTTCCTCGTCGACCGCACCGCTCGCCCCCGAGACGGCTCTGCTCCGCGTCCCTCCTCCTCCCGAGGAGACGCCCCTCCGGCGCGCGGAGCTGCGCCTGCAAGAACTCCTCGCGGAGATCGACGCCCTGGACGCGGAGATCGACGCGCTCGGGGGAGAACTGCAGCGCTTCGCCCGGGCCTACGAGGACACCCTCTCCGCCGCCTCCGAGACGGTGAGCCGCTCCGAGCGGCTCCTGCGTCGGCTGCGCAACCTCCAGGACGCCACCAGCGCCCTCATCCGCCTGCTGGAGCAGCCCCCACAACCTCCCCCCTCGGACGCGCGGCACGCCCCCGCTCCCACCTCGCCGCGCGTGTCCACCCCTCCCCCGATCGAGGACGAGGACGAGGACCCGGAGGACTTCGACGACGAGGACGAGGACGACGCCCTCCCCGAGGGCGAGCGCTCCGCCGGGGCGAGCGAAGGGGCCGAGGAAGAAGCCGTGGATATCAAGCGGCTGCGGCGCCGCCTGGCGCGGCTGCTGCACCCGGACCTCGCGCAGACGGACGAGGAGCGCGAGCGGCTGGACGGGCTCATGGCGCGCGTCAACGCGGCGTACTCGGCGGGGGATCGCACCACGCTGGAGCTGATCGCCGCGCGCGTGGGGGCGGGCGAGCCCGAGGACACGCTCACCGAGGACGCGCGGCTGGCGCACCTCGAGCGGCGCATCCAGGTGCTCTCCACGGCGGCCCAATCCCTGCGCGAGCAGCGCGAGCGCCTGCGCTCCACCGCTACCGCGCGCCTGTACGAGGAGTCCCTGCGCCGCGAGGCCGAGGGCCGGGACTACCTCGCGGAGACGCGCGCCGAGATGGAGGAGGAAGTCCAGGAGCTCGCGCGGGATGCCCGCGCCCGACTGCGTCAGCTCGAGCGCGCCGCGCGCGCCCTGACATCCCTGAGGAACAAGCGCATGAACACGCTCATCAAGAGCGGCAAGGCCCGCAAGCTGCGCGTCTTCGATCCGGTGCTGGAGAGCCCCCTGGTGCGCCAGGGCGTGCTGCGCCTGGAGCGGCAGCGGGCCACTCCCGCCGCGAGGGAGCTCGCCCGCTGGCTGGAGGACGCCGTCACCCAGGAGCCCTGGCAGGTGTCCCTCACCCTCATGGCCTTCTTCGCCGAGACGGCGGGCCGTGCCCCTCCGGGACTCGACACCAGCGACGCCTGGGCCGAGCGCTATGAGCTCCTGCGCGAGCTCGACATGCCGGAGGCGCCCCCGTTCGACGAGGCCCTCACGCGGCTGCCGCGCCACCTGGAGCCAGGCCTCCGGGTGATGAAGAAGAAGAAAGAGGTGCACTTCGGCCTGCAACTGCGCGAGACCGAGCTGCTCGCCGCCGTGCCGCTCGCGCTCCAGCGGGCGGACGTGGCCGAGCGGGGCCGCTCGGTGCTGGCGGTGATCGGCCCGCAGGAGCAGTGCAAGCGCTGTGGCGAGGAGGTGCTCTTGCAGCACCTGATGCGCACGCGCGGGCTCGACGAGCGCCATGGCCAGCTCTGCCCGCTGTGCGCCCATCCGCAGAAGAGCTACTGGCTCTACAGCCGCACCGAGGGCCAGGAGGCGCTCCTGCCCCACGCGCTGCGGCTGGGCACGGTGGTGGAGCAGGCGGTGCGGCTGGCGCGCACGAGCGTGAGCTTCCAGATGCTGCCCGAGGAGCGCGAGGCGCTCACGGCGGCGCAGTTGCGCCAGCGCTTCGTGGACCTTTACCTGCAACCCTACGGCGTCGAGCTGGCCCCCGAGCACGTGCGGCTCGTGCAGGCGGGACAGGTGCTCGAGGACGAGGCGCGCGTGGACCGGGGCGCCGTCACCCTGAAGCTCGCCCCCGAGGCGGGCCAGGGCGAGGCGCAACTGTTGGAGCTGTTGCGCTCGCGCATCGAGCGGCGCTTCCGGCCCGACACGGCCCGGTAGCACGCGCTACTGCTGCCGGCCCTCGATGGCGCACAGGAGCACGGCCGTCGCGATGCCCAGGCGGCGATCCAACCGGCCCGAGCGGTCCATCCCGAAGTCGAGCGAGATGCGCTGGATGAAGGGGTTGAAGTGCTGGCGGAAGGAGAACACGGGCTCGTTGTTCACCGTGGCGGTGAAGGTCTGCGGCACGAGGTTGGAGAGCAAGCGGCGCACCAGGGCCAGCATCATGCTGTCCTCCTGGATGAGGCCCACCTCCTGGTCGTTCCTGTCGAGGACGAGCCACTCGTCGCGCAGGATGGACTTGAGCCCCTTGCGGCGCAGCGCGCCCAGCTTCTCGCCCGTCTTCGCGTCGGTGACGTCGTACGTGGCGCCAAAGTCGAGGATGCTGCGCGCCTTGATGGTGAGCACCTCCTCGTTCATGTCCTCGTTGGTGAAGACGCGGATGTCCTCCTTCAACTTGAAGGCCTTGAGCTTCGAGTAGAAGAGGACCTGGCCCGCCTCGTCGTAGATGTGGAAGGCGTCGCCGAAGATCTTGAAGAACTTGCGGCGGATGACGTAGCGGCTCTGGCCGAAGCGGCCGGAGGCCAACTCACTGCTCGGACGGGTCTGAAGCGCGGTGCTCATATGGTAATGCCCCCCTGAGGGTCCAAACACATGGACCCCCTCTATAGCGTACCTGAGCAAGGAGTCCGACCCCACCATGACCGCCCTGTCACTGTTGTGCCTCACGCTGTTGAGCGCCCCCCCGAACACGGGAGCGAAGCCCTCGGCGGCGCGCCCAGCCGAAGTGTCGGCCACGGCCACGGTGAACGCGGTGCTGGATGACTGGCACCGGGCGGCGGCCCAGGCGGACGAGGCGCGCTACTTCGCCCACTTCACCCCGGATGCCATCTACCTGGGCACAGACGCCACCGAGCGCTGGACCCGGGACGAGTTCCGCGCCTGGGCCCATCCCTACTTCGCCAAGGGCAAGGCGTGGAACTTCACGCCCTCGTCGCGGCACGTGAGCCTGTCCAAGGACGGCTCCATGGCGTGGTTCGACGAGGTGCTCGCGACGCCCAACCTGGGGCCCTCGCGCGGCTCGGGGGTGCTGGTGAAGGAGGGGGGGACGTGGAAGATCGCCCAGTACAACCTCTCCGTCCCCATCCCCAACGACGTGCTCGATGACGTCAAGGCACGCATCGAGGCGTACGAGAAGACCAAGGCGAAGCCGGGCAAGTAGCCTCTCCCCGGCACGGGCCCGCTCAGTCGTCGACGGGATCCGGGTAGACCTCTTCCTCTTCCTCCTCGTGGCGGGGGTGCTTGCCCCGGTGAGGGGGAGGAGGAGGCTCGGAGGCCGAGTCGGGCGCCACCACGTACCACTGCCGGCCCTGCTGCACGCGCTTGAGCAGGCCATCGTGCTCCATGGCCGCGAGCAGCTTGGCGAAGGTGGAGAAGCCGTGGTCGCGCTCGTCGAAGTCCGGCTCCTTGCGCACGATGGCTTCCTTGATGAGGGACGGATTGACCGAGCCCGTGGCGCGCGAGAGCAGTCGCTGCACCACCTCCAGGGCGATCTCCGGCACCTCGGCCTTGCCCTTGGACGAGGTGGCGGGCGCGGACTCCTTGCCGTGCTTGCGGCCCTTGCCCCCCTCCTCCGAGCGCTTGTCCTTCTTGTCCTCGCGCCGATCGTCCTTCTTCTCGTCCTTCTCCTTGTGGCGCGGACGCAGGTAGATGAACTCGTCGCAAGCCTTCACGAACAGGGGGCTGGTCGCCTCCTTCACGCCCAGCCCGATGAGGGTGCGGCCGTTCTCGCGCAGCTTGTAGGCCAGGGGGCAGAAGTCGCTGTCGCCCGAGGCGATGGCGAAGGTGTCGATGTGCTCGCGCGCGTAGCACAGCTCCAGCGCGTCGATGACCATGCGCATGTCCGCGCCGTTCTTCCCCGAGCGCGTGGAGGGGGGCACGTCGATGAGCTCGACGCCGAAGCCGTGCAGGTTGCCCTTGGCCTCCTTGAAGCGCGACCAGTCGCAGTAGGCGCGGCGGAACACCACCTTGCCGCGCTCCAGCAGGCGATCCATGGCCGGCTGCAAGTCGAAACTGTTGGGGGAGATCCCGGTGTTGGTGACCAGGTTCTCGAAGTCGAGGAACAGCGCGATGCGGTGCTCGTTGTCCAAATACGCCTCAGCGTTGGAAGAAGGTGCTGCAGAAGCGCTCGAGTCTCACGAGCGCTTCGGGGAGGTTCGTGCGGCCCAGCCCCAGCCGGAAATGATTGCCCGGGAAGTCATACACGTCTCCTGGCAGGAGCAACACGCCTTCCTGCTCCACCAGTCGCTCGCAGAACGCCGCCACGGGGACGTCACTCTTCAGTCGGGGAAACGCCACGCTGCCCGCCCGGGGGCGCACCCAGGTGAAATGCTCCGCGTGCCGGGTGAAGAAATCATCCATCCGCGCCAGGTTGTCCGAGACGATCGCCCGGCTGCGAGCGAGCACCCGCTCGCGCGCCCGGAGTGCCACCAGCGCCAGCACCTCGCTCGGCGCCGAGTTGCTGATGGTGGTGTAATCCTTGTACGCCGCGCACCGGGAGAGAATTCCCGCGTCCCGGCACGCCAGCCACCCCACGCGCAGGCCCGCGAGCCCGTAGCTCTTGGACATCACCCCCAGGCTCACCCCCCGAGCGGACAGCTCCACGGCCGCGGGCAGGGTGTCACGCGCGTCGTACTCCATGAGCCGGTAGACCTCGTCGGACAGCACGTACACGCCCCGCGCCTCGGCGAGCGCCAGCAGCTCCCGCCACGTGTCCGCGTCCGGCAGCGCCCCCGTGGGGTTGTGCGGGAAGTTGACCACGAGCAGCTTCGTGTCCGGCCGCAGCGCGCGCTCCAGCTCGGCCAGGTCCAGCCGCCAGCCGTCCTCCTCGCGCAGCCGCAGCAGCGTCACGTCCGCTCCCGTGGCCCGGGCCACCTCGTACAACGACTGGTAGCCCGGCCACGTCACCACCGCGTGGTCCCCCGCCCCCAACAGCACGTTCACCAGGATGAAGATCGCCTCCTGCGCGCCCGCGAACGTCAGCACCTGATCAGGCCGCACCCCGGGGTAGAGCCCCGAGATCTCCTCGCGCAGCGCCGGCAGCCCCGGCGTCTCGGTGTAGCCCAGCGTCAACTGCTCCCAGCGCTCGCGGGCGTCCGCGTCCGCCAGCGCGAGCAGCTCGCTCATCCTCCACCCCTCGATGTCCGAGGAGCACAGCAGGTAGGGCGCGCGGAACTCCCACGTCGCGAAGTACCGCTCCAACTTGAACTCGGGAATGCGCATACCCCCCCGTGTTAGCGCGCTCCGGGTTCTCGATGAACGAGAAGATGTTTCTCATCATCTGGAGGAGGCATCTGGAGGAGGCATCGCGCCCCGCCCCCAGGTATGCGACACTCGGGCTCCCTACCGCTTCACCGACGTCTCCCGCCCCCCCGAGAGAGAGGACCTTCATCATGGGCAACTACCGAATCCGCTCCGGCGACACCCTGAGCAGCATCGCGCAGCGCTACAACACCAGCGTTGACGCCTTGATGAAGGCCAACACGCAGATCAAGGACGCCAACGTCATCCTCGCGGATGACAAGCTCAACATCCCGGGCGCCAAGGACGAGTTCGTGGAAGGCGGGGGCACTCCGGGCGGCCTCCCTCCGCCCGGCCAGCAGTTGCACACGGCGGGTCCCGAGTCGGTGGAGGGCCCCGCGGAAATCGGCGAGATGCCCGAGGGCCAGGTGGGCGATTGGATCCGCCAGGCGACGGAGAAGCTCAAGGCGGCGGGCGTGCCCGTGGAGAAGATGAACCCCCAGGACATCGCGAAAATCATCCAGCACGAGTCCAGCGGCAATCCCAACGCCATCAACCTCTGGGATGACAACGCCAAGCGCGGCACCCCGTCCATCGGCCTGATGCAGACCATCCAGCCGACGTTCGACGCGTACAAGCTGCCCGGCCACGACAACATCCGCGACCCCGTGGACAACATCATCGCGGCGGTGCGCTACTCCATCGACCGCTACGGCTCGGTGTCCAACGTGCCCGGCCTCCAGTCCATGAACGGCGGCGGCGGCTACGTCGGCTACTGAGCCGCCGCGAGCGCCCTCCCTCCCGAGTGGAGGGCTCGGCCCGCTGGTTGGCACGTCAAGTTCACCACCTCCCGCGCCCTCTGCGTTGGCCCTTTCGCATGGGGTGCGAGTTGGTGCTACTATATCCTCCATCGTGTTCCTTTTATTAGATTCACCCTTGGTTCCCCACAGACCGCCCCTCCTCTCGAGCCCGGGGGCCAGCCGCCTCCCGCCGGGGGGAGACCTCGTCGTGGAAGACGCGCTCTGGCCGCTGCTGACGGTGCGGTTCGGGGCGGGCCTGTCGGGCGAGACGTTCGACGCCTACCTGGACTGGCGGACCGAGTGGCTCCGGCGGTGTGAGCCGCACGTGTGCATCATCGACGCGCGCGCGGTGCCCATCCGCGTGGCCCCCTACCGCCAGCGCTACATCGACTGGCTGCGCGAGCACGAGCGTGCCCTGCGCGAGTGGATGATCGGCTCGGCGTACGTGCTCAACTCCCCGGAAGGGCACATGCTCGCGAGCCTCATCCGTCACGGGGCCTCGCTGCACACGCCCTTCGTCGTCACCTCCACGCTGCCGGACGCGGCCGCCTGGGCCGCGGGACAGTTCCAGGAGCGGGGGCTCGGCGAGGCCGCGCGGCGGGTGCGCGCCCACTACGCCCTGCCCACGAGCTGAGCCCGGCATCACTTCGGCGCTTGCCTCCGGAGCGCACGGCGGGAAGAGTGGCCTCCCATTCCCCGCGCCCGGAGCTCCGCCATGTCGCCTTCCCCCACCCCTGTCATCGGCATCATCGGAGGCAGTGGCCTCTACCAGATCGACGGCCTGGAGAACGTCGTCTGGCGCGAGGTGGCCACGCCCTTTGGCCCGCCCTCGGACGCGCTGTGCTTCGGCACCCTCGAGGGCACGCCCGTGGTGTTCCTGCCGCGCCATGGCCGGGGGCACCGCATCGCCCCGTCGGAGATCAACTTCCGCGCCAACATCGACGCGCTCAAGCGCTCGGGGGTGACGGACGTGCTGTCGGTGTCCGCGGTGGGCAGCCTGCGCGAGGACCTACCCCCGGGCACCTTCGTGGTGGTGGACCAGTTCATCGACCGCACCTTCGCGCGCACCAAGAGCTTCTTCGGCACCGGGTGCGTGGCGCACGTGTCCATGGCCCGGCCGGTGTGCTCGCGCCTGGGAGACGCGGTGATGGGGGGCTGCGAGACGCTCGGCATCTCCGCGCGGCGCGGCGGCACCTACCTGGTGATGGAGGGGCCCCAGTTCTCCTCGCTCGCCGAGAGCGAGCTGTACCGCTCCTGGGGCTGCAGCGTGATTGGCATGACGAACATGCCCGAGGCCAAGCTCGCCCGCGAGGCGGAGCTCTGCTACGCGAGCGTGGCCATGGTGACCGACTTCGACTGCTGGCATCAGGGCCATGACGCCGTCACCGTGGACCAGGTCGTCGCGGTGATGACGGCCAACTCGGGCAAGGCGCGCGCGCTGGTGAAGAACACCGTGCCCCGACTCGGCAAGCACTCCGTGCCGTGCGTCCACGGCTGCCAGCGGGCGCTCGACCACGCCATCATGACCGCCCCCGAGGCGCGCGACCCCGCCGTGCTCGCCCGGCTCGACGCCGTGGCCGGCCGGGTGCTCCGCCGCTGACGCTCGCGAGCCCCTCCCACTCCCAGTAAAACGGAAACACATGGATTAACCGGCCTTATCCGAAGTAGGAGGAGGGCTCCCCGGCGAGCGCCGGGCATCCTCCTCGGGAAAGGGCCGGTATGCGTCTGGTTCAGAAGTGGGTGATGGGATTGCTCGCGGCACGGCTGCTGCTCGGCGCGACGGAGGCGCGGGCGGACAGCTACGACAACGTGTGGATGGAGAGCCATTACATCTCCCAGTGCTCCTTCACGGCGGCCAACCCCACCGTGAAGAACATCTCCACCGCCACGCCGGGCTATGGCGCCCTGAATGACTGGCGCATCGGTAACGGCAACGCGGACGCGGTGGACCCGGGCACTTCCGCCATCGGAGCCATCGGCCTGCTGTATGGCCACCAGCGCCTGGTGGCCGCGGGGCGCAGCACGCCCGAGCTGGACAACCGGGTGAAGACGGCGCTCAGCGGCTACTTCTGGAGCTGGGCGCGCAACCCGCAGAACCACGTCACCGAGACGGTCAACGGCGTCACCCGCGTGGGCTTCATGCAGCCGCCCACGGGACAGTTCGTCCACTACGACGTCAACGGCAACCGCACCAACTCGTTCCCCGGCGGAGCGGCCGCCACGGCCGAGGTGCTCATCGCCATGCGCAAGTACTGTCTGTATTCGCCCAACGGGGACCGGGCGAGCTACCAGTCCGAGAACTACCTCCAGGCGCACCGGATGGCGGACTACGTCAACGCCCACCTGGGCTCGTGGACCATCGACCGCGCCTACGCCGTGGCGGCCTTCCGGGCCTTCTCGCACTGGGCCACGGCGGTGGGGGACACCGGCACCGCGACCTTCTACGACAACCAGGCGAACACCATCGCCGGCTGGCTCGCCAACGCGCAGGACCCGGGCACCTGGGGCAACTACTACTCCTACCTCGATGGGGCCGGCAAAGGCGTCTACAACGGGGGCATCGACCAGACGGGCTTCTCGCCCTACGAGTTCAGCGCGCGAGACCCGGGCGAGGCCTACGCGAAGAAGCTCGCGGACTGGTGGGAGAAGGGCACGGCCTACAACGGCGTCACCTTGAGCATCGCGAGCGGGCGCTACGCGGGCGGCGTGCACCAGTGGACCCCGCAGAATGGCACCGACACCAAGGTGTACCCGGGCTCCGCGCTCCAGCTCGCCGACGCGGAGTGGAAGATCGCCCGCGCCACGGGCAACTACAATGACCTGTATGGCGCGGCGTGGCGCCACTACAACTTCGCCGTGTCGGCCCTGAACTCGACGAGCGGCTCGGGCTGCTGGGTCAACAACACGTCCGTGGACGGCGTGCCCGGTGGGTTCGTCGACTGGGTGGACACCGCCACCGGGGCCCGGCCCGTGGCCTGGCAGCGCTTCGTGGACACGAGCGCCTATATGATCATCGCCACCGAGCAGCTCGCCTTCTCCAACCTCGTGGACTGGAGCCACTGAGCGCTCCCCCGCCGGGCCGCCTGAATTCCACCCGGGCGGGCCCGCCGCCAGGGCATGATGGGGGCGTTTGTCCCCCCACGGGAGCGCCCCATGAAGGTCCACGGAAAAGCCATGCGCAGCATCTGGGCCGAGCCGAATGGCTCGGTGGGCATCATCGACCAGACGCGCCTGCCCCACGCGTTCGTGACGCTGCGGCTCACGACACTCGAGGAGGCGGCCCACGCCATCCGCTCCATGCAGGTGCGCGGGGCGCCACTCATCGGAGCGACGGCGGCCTACGGGGTGTGCCTCGCGCTGCGGGTGGATGCCTCGGACGGGGCACTCGAGCGGGCGTGCGCGCTCCTGCAGGCCACCCGGCCGACGGCGATCAACCTCAAGTGGGCGCTCGACGGGATGCGCCGTGCGCTGCACCATCTGTCCCCCTCCGAGCGCGAGAAGGCGGCCTGGGCGCACGCCGCCGCGCTGTGTGACGAGGACGTGGCCATCAACCACGCGATTGGACGCAACGGGCTCGCGCTCATCCAGGAGGCGTGGGAGCGCAAGGGCCGCAAGGGCCGGGTGAACGTGCTCACGCACTGCAACGCGGGGTGGCTGGCCACGGTGGACTGGGGCACGGCGCTCGCGCCCCTGTACCTCGCGCAGAACGAGGGCCTGCCGGTGCACGTCTGGGTGGACGAGACGCGGCCGCGCAACCAGGGCGCGAGCCTGACGGCGTGGGAGCTGGGCCAGCACGGCGTGCCCCACACCCTCATCGCCGACAACGTGGGCGGCCACCTCATGCAGCACGGAGAGGTGGACTTGTGCATCGTCGGCACGGACCGCACCACGGCCCGGGGCGACGTGGCGAACAAGATTGGCACCTACCTCAAGGCGCTGGCGGCCAAGGACAACGGGGTGCCCTTCTACGTGGCGCTGCCCTCGCCCACGCTCGACTGGACGCTGGAGGACGGCGTGCGCGACATCCCCATCGAGCAGCGTGATGGGCGCGAGCTGACGGACGTGAGTGGACGGCTCGCCTCGGGCGAGGTGGTGACGGTGCGGGTGACGCCCGAGGGCAGCGCGGTGGCCAACTACGGCTTCGACGTGACGCCCGCGCGGCTCGTCACGGCGCTCATCACCGAGCGCGGCGTGTGCCCGGCCTCGCAGGAGGGGCTGCTGTCGCTCTTCCCCGAGCGGCGCCGGCTCGCCGGAGGGACGGGCACGTGAGCGCGCCGAACGAGCTCGCGCTGCGCGAGGAGATGATCGCCACGGGGCGCCGGATGAACGCCACGGGGCTCAACCAGGGCACCAGTGGCAACCTGAGCGTGCGGGTGGAGGGCGGCTTCCTGCTCACGCCCACGGGGATGGACTACGACACGCTCGTGCCGGGGGACATGGTGCGGATGCGGATGGACGGCTCGTACGAGGGACACCGCGAGCCCTCCAGCGAGTGGCGCATCCACCGGGACATCCTCGCCACGCGGCCCGAGGTGGGGGGCGTGCTGCACGCGCATTCCATGTTCAGCACGAGCCTGGCGTGCCTGCGCCGGCCCATTCCGGCCTTCCACTACATGGTGACGCGCGCGGGGGGCGAGGACATCCGGTGCTCGGACTACGCCACGTTCGGCACCGAGGAGCTGTCGCGGCACGTGCTCGTGGCGCTGGAGGGCCGACTGGCGTGCCTGATGGCCAACCACGGCATGGTGGCCCTGGGCGCCACGCTGGCGGGGGCGTTCAAGCTGGCGGTGGAGGTGGAGACGCTCGCGGCCATGTACTGGCGCGCGCTCCAGGTGGGCGAGCCCGTGCTCCTGGAGCCCGAGGAGATGCGGCGGGTGCTGGAGAAGTTCAAGACGTACGGCCAGCAGCCCGCGCGCGGCGGCTGAGCCCCTGCGATCCGTCCTCTGGGTCCCGACACTTCTCAACTCGGTGCTGCTCCCGTAGCGTCTGGGCCCCCGCGGCCTCGCTTCCTTCTCGAGGCGCGGCGTAGGCGCTGTCGCGTCCTCCCCCTGGGGGAATCACGGAACCGAGCTGCTTCAGAGTCTCCCGATTGCGGAACACTGACGGAATCCTTACTGTCAAGTGAGTATAAACTGAGTAGCTCCGGAGCCGATACTCAGGCCGACAAGGGCCGCAACTCGCCTCCTCCTGAGTGAAGACAATGGAAGGAGTTCCGCCATGCCACAGACCGAACGTCTGCAGGCTTCGTTGCCGACCATCACGATGAGGGAACTCACTCGCTTGAGCGAGGAACTCGGCGTCGACAAGAGCGCGGTGGTCCAGGAGGCCCTCAGCCTCTTCGCCAAGGCCGCCTCGGAGGCCAAGAAGGGCGCCAGACTCGCCTTCCTGCCCCCCACTCCACAGGGGACCGTGCGGGAGTTCAGCACTCCTCTGCTCACTCATATGGAACAGGCCGCGCACCTGGACCCAACGGAGATCGTCCTGCCGGATGGGGACTTCGACAAGGTGGCAGCCAGGATCGAGGCGCCTGCGGCGCCAACTCCCGCGCTCCGGGCGCTTGCCCGCAAGCGGCGCCGCTCCCAGCCGTAGATTCAAAACCCCGCGCGGTGGGCCTGGTTGATGCATGCCGTCCACCGTGCCCGCATCCGTGTTCCCCGAACCCATCACTCAGCCGCTCGCCAAAAGCGACTCTGGAAGTGGATTCAGTTGCGAGCACGAGACGCTGAATCGCTTCTTTCGTGAATCGGCTCGGCAGCACCAGGAAAAGGACATCAGCCGCACCTGGGTTCTTCGCCGCTCCTCCTCCGATGACCCGGCATTGCCTCCCGTCCTGGGCTTCTACACCCTCTCGCTCACGACCCTGCGGCGCGAGACGCTCCCGAGCAACATCGGCAAGCGCCTGCCGAACTACCCCGTCCCGGCGATCATCATCGCTCGCCTCGCGCGTGACTCTCGTGCTCGGGGCAAGGGCTACGGTGAAACGTTGCTCGACGACGCCCACCTCCGAGCTCTCGCCATCAACGCGCAGAGCGGCGCTCTCTGCGTCATCGTGGATGCCAAGGACGCCTCCGCTCGCGACTTCTACAAGAAGTTCGGCTACGAGCCACTGCTCTCCGAAACGGATGCGCCGGAGTGGCCTCTGCGGATGTACCTGCCCATGAAGGACATCCGCGCCGCATACACCGAGAACACCTGACCCACGCTCCCAACACGCGGGCGTCACGTGGCCCACACTCGGGGCGGTGGCGCCCATTCCGACGATTGTGGCGGAACCGGGTCTCGCGCACCTTGAGCGCTCACGCCGTGGCATGTGGAATGGGCCGGTTCCTCCCTAGCCCGTGAGTCCCCTATGAACCTGAAGAACCTTGCTTCGAGCTTCGCCGTGCTGTCCCTGAGCCTGACGTCCGCTTGTGTCTACACCGAGCCCGTCCCCGGGGACGTGACCTTCACCTGGACCTTCGACGGCTACAGCTGCGCCCGCGATGGCGAGGTCAGGGACGTACACATCACCATCCCCGGCGAATCGCTCGAGAACCGGGGCTTCTATCCCTGCAGCGCCAATGGCTACGACGGCGTCACGCTCTACGACTTCTACCCGGGCGAGTACGACTTCTACATCGAGGCCATCGACTATTCCGGCTACGTCTCCTACGAGGCGCGCGGCCACTTCTACGTGGATGGAGACACCCACGTGCGCGTGGATCTCTACCCCACGCGCTGACGAAAACCGCACGCTCCGGGTGTCCGCTCCTTGTCAGACCCCCCCTGTATTCTTCCTCTCATGCACGACGCATCAGGGAGGCCGATCATGAACGGACGCACGGAGTCACCCCACGTCTCGGAGAGCAAGCTGGGGCGCTACCTCACGGCGGCACCCGCGCTGCGCAAGCAGCTCATCCACACCCAGAAGAATCCCCCGGATCCGCGCTACCTGCGCTACCCCGACGCCGCCCACGCCATCACCGATTTCCTCTGCCACGGCCAGGACGAGTCCATCCTGCGCCGCCACCAGCACCGGCTCGCCACCACCGTCTTCGAGTCCGAGTACGACGCGCACCGCGCCCAGTCGTGCATCGAGGCCATCGAGCACTACCGCCGGATGCACCCGTCCCTGGGGCTCGGCGGCCTCATCGCCACCACCGTGGGCGACGCGCCGCCCCCGCTCGAGGTGGCGGGCGTGAGCATCCAGGTGCGGCCCCAGGTCGTGCTCCAGGCGGTGGACGCGCACGGGAACAACCAGGTCGGCCTGCTCAAGCTCTACTTCTCCAAGCACCACCCGCTGGACGAGCGCTCCGGGCAGTACATCGCCACGCTGCTGAGCGCCTTCGCCGAGCAGCACCTCGCGCCGCTCGGACCGCTGGACGCCCGGCGGATGCTCGTGGTGGACGTGTTCGCTGGCCGGGCCTACTCGGCCCCTCGCGCCCGCACGCGCCGCCTGTGCGACGTGCGTCATGCCTGCGAGGAGATCGCCGCTCGCTGGGCCGTACACTAACCGACGTTCCCCCGTGCCCGGCGGGGAACCGGTTTCGCGCGCCGCCCTTGTCGCCAGGGGGGTGGGTCGTTCAGACTCCCACCCCTCACGCTATCTCCTAGAGGGGCGACGGCCTTGGTGGACGCATTGTGGGAACGACGGGCGTTGCTCGTCTCGGGCAAGGGCGGCGTGGGCAAGACGACCGTCGCGGCGGCGCTCGCGCGCGCGGCGGTGAACGCCGGCAAGCGGGTGCTGCTCGCGGAAGTCGAGCTGGGCAGCGCCGAGACGGACAGCCCCTCGCACCTGGCGGAGCTCGTGGGCGCGCGCCCCTCCGGTGCCCAGGTCGTCTCCGTGTCCGAGCGGCTGTCCTTCGTGCGCCTGTCGGCCATCGAGGGCCAGCGCCTCTTCCTCCAGGACATCCTGCCCTTGAAGGTCATGGCGGACGCGGCCATGCGCATGCGCGCCCTGCGCCGCTTCCTGGAAGCCGCCCCCGCCCTGCGGGAGATGGGCGTGCTCTACCAGATGCTCCACCTCATCCGGCTCACGCGGCCGGAGGGTCAGGCGCAGCACCCACTGTGCATCCTGGACCTGCCGGCCACCGGCCACGCGCTCGCGCTCGCGGCGCTGCCCGACACGCTCTTGTCCGTCATGCCCGGCGGCCCCATCGGGCGCTCGGTGCGCGAGGGGCTCACGCTCCTGAGGGACCCGGCCCTCACCGGCACGGTGCTCGTCACCCTGCCCGAGCCCCTGCCCGTGAGCGAGACGATGGAGCTGGCCACGGCCATCAAGACACACGGCATTCCGCTCGTCGCGGGGGTGCTCAACCGCATGCCGGACAATCCCTTCTCGCCGGATGGGCGGGACGCGGTGAAGCGGCTGCTCGAGGCGCACGGGCCCCACCGGGGCCAGCGCGCGCTGGGCCGACTGGACCGGGCGCGCTCGGCGCAGAACCGGCTGGAGACGAACTTCCCCGCGCAGCTGCTCACCCTGCCGGACCTGACCGCCACGGAGAGAGCGCTGGTGGATCAGCTCGCCGCGCACCTCGCGCGTGCGCCTTCGTCCCCTGCATCCCCTGTCTCGCGCGAGAGCGCCGGAGCCCAGCCATGAGCCTGCAATCCCTGCTGCGTGACAAGCGCGTCCTCGTGCTGTGTGGCGCGGGCGGCGTGGGCAAGACGACGACGGCGGCGGCGCTGGGCGTGGCGGCGGCGCGCTCGGGCCGCAAGGTGCTGGTGCTGACCATCGACCCGGCGCGGCGGCTCGCCGAGGCCATGGGCCTGAAGGAGGGCGGCGCCGAGCCCACGACCATCTCCCCCGAGCGGTTGTACGCCGGGGGCACGCCGGGCACGGGCCAGCTGGACGTGTGGATGTTGGATCCGCGCATCGTCTTCGAGCGCTTCGTGCACCGGCTGTCGCCCACGCCCGAGGCGGCGCGCACCATCCTCGACAACCGGCTCTACCGCTTCCTGTCGGACCTGGTGGCGGGCATGCAGGAGTACGCCGCGGCCGAGGCGTTGGATCACTTCCTCGACGAGGGGAAGTACGATCTGGTGGTGCTCGACACGCCCCCGAGCCGCCACGCGCTGGACTTCCTGGAGGCCCCGGGGCGGCTGGCGCGCTTCCTGGATGACCGCATCGTGTCGCTCTTCCTGCCGGAGGAGAAGGGGCGCGGGGGGAGGCTGTGGCGCAAGACGTCGCAGCTGCTGGGCAACGTGCTGGGGAGCATCTTCGGCGAGGGCTTCACCCAGGAGATGCGCGCCTTCCTGGGGGCCTTCAGCGGGCTGTTCGCCGGCATCCGGCTGCGCGCGGACCGGCTGCGCGAGCGGCTGTCGGCGAAGGACGCGGCCTTCCTGCTGGTGACGTCGCCGGAGCAGGCCTCGCTGGACGAGGCGGCCTTCTTCCGGGACATGCTGCACGAGAGGGAGCTGCCCTTCGCGGGCTACGTGCTCAACCGGAGCTGGGCGCGCGAGGACGGGCTCCTGCCGCCCGAGGGGCTGTTGCGGCACGTGGAGGACGACACCGCGCGCGGCGGCGTGGAGGCACTCATCCGTCTGGCCGAGCAGGAGCGGGCCCGGGCCGAGGTGCACCGGGGGCTGTTGCAGCGGCTGGCGGAGAAGCTGCCCGCGGGCGCGGTGGCGGTGGCCGCCCCCGAATCCGGAGGCGAGCTGGAGGACTTCGGGGGACTGGTGCGTCTGGGAGACGCGCTGGCAATGGGCTAGTGGGCTAGGCCGGCGCGGTGGCGGGCGCCTCCGAGCGCGGCGCATTGCCCCGGCTCAGCTCCATGCCCAGCACGCGCGGATCGAAGTACGCGTAGAAGCGCGAGATGCGCTCGCCATCCCACTCGATGATGGACACGCCCTCGTAGTTCACCACCGCGCCGTTGTGCGCGGTGCCGTTGGACTCCCACTCGAGCGCCACCCGGTCCCCGGATTCGATCATGTTGCGGAAGGTGGACTTCACCTGCCGCAGCAGGCCCTTGTACTCGCGCCAGAAGTCCTGGGCGCCGTCCTTGCCGTGGAAGGTGCGCTGGGAGGCCACGTTGCTCACCTGGGCGTCCTCGCCGAAGAGCTCCAGCAGCGCCTCCATCTCGCCAGTCTCCTCCAACCGCGTCAACGCATCCGCGAAACGCCGTGCTCGTTCCATCGTCATGGGGTCTCCCGCTCCGTCTGGGTGAGGGTCCTGTCCCTCGACGGTGAGCACGACGCGCACGCCCTGCCCGGCGCACCGGCCGCCCGGCCGCCCCGCGAGCGGCGGGCGTGGGGGCCGCCTCGTCCCGGAGCGGGCCCGGGGCCGGGGGAGCCCGCAAAAGCAAGGACCGCGGCCCGTAGGGGCGCCGCGGTCCAAGGGAGCTCAACCCTGTCTCCCGGAGCAGGGTCGGTCCAGGGGGGCAGAAGGTGTCAGCTCAGCACGCCGAGCGCGCGCTGGTAGTAGGCCTCGCGGGAGGCCAGGCCGTTGTAGCCACCGTTGATGCGGCGGGTGACCTCGCGGAAGTTGCCCGCGTCGGCGTACTGGTTGAGGTTGCGGCTGTTCCAGAACCAGGCGGCGGTGCGGAAGCCCACGTCCGGATCCGCGGCGCGCTTGGGGTTGTTCTCCAGGTCGATGCCGAGCGCCTGACCGGCGGCGCGGTAGTTGCTGCGGCCGGTGAGCTGGATGGGGCCGCGGCCCTTGAAGCGCACGCCGTCGCCCGGCTGGGTGTTGCCGAGGTCGCGGCGGCCCTCGTAGGCGGCGCCCGAGGCGATCTCCTCCATGTAGCGGAACTCACCGCTCTCGTGGGCGAGCTGCGCGAGGAAGGCGGCCTGGCGCTTGGGGGTGTTGATGCCGGCCTCGGCCATGGCGTTGTTGAGGTGGGGCAGGTACTGCTCGGCCTTGGCCTGGGACAGGTTGGGCATGATGCGGCGCAGCTGCGCGAGCGACACGCCGCCCTTCGAGCCGGGCTCGTTGCTCGGGCCGGTGACGGGGCCGGCGCCGCCCGTGGAGGGCTTGCTGGGGGCGGGCTCGTAGTGGTCACCCGCGGGCACGCGCAGCTTCTGGCCCACCTGGATGTGGTTGGGGTTGGAGATGCCGTTGGCCTGGGCGAGCGCGCTCACCGTGGTGCCGTAGCGCTGGGCGATGCCGCTGAGGGTGTCCCCGGAGCGCACGGTGTAGCTGCCGGTGGCCGGCGCGGAGGGAGCGCTGGGGGCGCTCGTGCCGCCCTTGCCGGGGATGGAGAGCTTCTGGCCCACCTGGATGAGGTCGGGGTTCTTGATGCCGTTGGCCTGGGCGAGCGCGCTCACCGTGGTGCCGTGGCGCTGGGCGATGCCGCTGAGGGTGTCCCCGGAGCGCACGGTGTAGCTGCCGGCGCCGGCGCTGGGAGCGCTCCCTCCACCGGGGACCGTGAGCTTCTGGCCCGCCAGGATGTGGTTGGGGTTCTTGATGCCATTGGCCTGGGCGAGGGCACCGACGGTGGTGTGGTAGCGCTGGGCGATGGCCGAGAGGGTGTCGCCGCTACGGACAGAGTAGGTGCTCATGGTGGGGGCTCCGTGCGGAAGAAGGGGGAAAGGTGGGGAAACTTTCTCCTATTCTCGCAACGGCCGAGAAACAGTTGCTTGGAGCCTGGGATTTTCCCCCTCTGGCCGCGCAAGCCCTCGGATTCACAGCACGGAGACCTCGCGGATGTGGATGTCGTCCAGGTTCAAGCGACGCACCGCGTCCACGAACCGGTCGGTGGCGATGCGGATCGTCTCGAAATCACTCAACAGGAACAGATCCGCATCGGTGGGGAGTGAGCTCCCCTCCAGGACGGGCTCGTCCGGGAAGGGAAAGGAATCCCGGCCACATTTGGGACACGCGGGGGGCCGCTCTGGAGTGCACCCGGGATGCAGCCGACCCCGAGGGAAAAGCTCCAACTCCACCAGTTCCGGTGGCGCCGGCCGCTGGAACACCAGTTCCGCGCGCACCCCACGCAGTCCCCGCACACCCTCCGCCCGCAGGCGCTCCAGCGCCTCGCGGCGAATCAGGTTCAGTCCGGGAGAATGGAGGAAGAAGGAGCCAAAGGTGCCTTCGGCCGTTCCCACCAGCGGCCCCAACCGGGTTCCTGGACGCAACCGCGCACCGGCGGGCAGGAAGGGCCGAACCAGCGAACACAACCGAACGAACTCGTCGAACGGCTCGGGCCTGGGCCTGGCGTACAAACCACGTTCGTCCCAAGCGGACAGATCCACACTCGGGTACGCCGCCAGTCCCCCCGCCCAGGTCGCGCCACATTCAGGACAGCGCAGCCCAGGCAGGCTCCCCCACTTATGACGGGCGGAGACATCGCCGGTGTACTGGGAATCCCTGGGTGCACGCAGTTCGTAGAACCTCGTCATCACATCACCTCGGAGGTCGTCCTCCGTGGTACGGAACGATGAGTCCGGTCAATTGGAATCGATAGAGCAGCGCCCCCGCATGGCGGTAGATCTCCGCGGAGGAAGCGTCGGGCTGAGCCGTCTTGAAGTCCCTCCAGGCCTGATTCCACAGACCACCCCGAGGCCCCGCGCTGTGGATTTGGATGTGGACGGACTCTGGAATGAGGATGGTGTACTGATGGATGTCGGGGATCCCCTGAGAGTGGAACCACTCCCGGAACTCCTCCGCTTGGGGCAAGAGGTGATGGCGGGCCCAACGGCCCGGCGGGAGGGAGAACGGCAGCGGTTGGCGATCGAAGTGCCGGTTGACGCGAAACGTGAAGATGGGCTCGCGATCCCGAGGCCATATGTGCGTCGGCCCCCACCAGCGACGCGGAGCCGGTGAAGCACCCGGGAGCACGGGTCCGCCTCCGCCCCGGTACGCCAGCAGCACCTCCCGGTGCGCCACGTCCCGGCAGCGGAAGAAGCCGCACGTCTCCTCCTCGTCTTCACGGCACGCCAGCACGAGGCTGCGCTCGTCGGCACAGCCCTCCTCCCATGACGAGACTTCCTCGGCGGGAAAAGAGTCCTCGACCAGGAGAGGGCCTGAACTCGCGCACGCGGCGAGCAGGCCCCCCAACACGACCCAGAATCGTCCCAGATTCCGCATGGACCGCGGAGTCTAGCCGCCCCCCACCCGCTACTTCTCGGGCGGGAAGTCCTTGAGGATCTTCTCGACGGCGTGGTCGATGAGCTTCTGGCTCTTCTTGGCGCTCATGTTGTCGGCCAGGGTGGTCTCGGCCGTGCCGCGCCAGACGAGGTTGTTGGACTTCGAGTCCACCACGTCGAGGATGAGCGTGCCCTCGCGGTACTCGCGCACGGAGGCCGTGGGCCCTCCCGCGCCGCCATACGCCACCGGGCCGAAGAAGGGGTCGTACCAGGGATCCCACTTGTAGCCGTAGAACCGGTTGATGACGTCCACCTCCACCCGCTTGTCGATGGCCCCGTGCCAGCCCAGCTTGAAGTCGGGTTTCTGGTTCTCATCCACCAGGCGGTAGCCGCGCTCGGCCAGCTCCCGATCCACCGCCAGCCGGACCCGGGACTGGATGATGGAGTTGTAGACGCGCGTGTCCGCGCCCTCCTTCATCGGCAGCCAGGAATAGGTGCGGTAGCTCTCGAGCGCCTGCACCGCGCCGGGGTCGAAGTTCGTCCGGGTCTGGATTCCCGAACAGGCGGCGAGCGCCGACACCAACACCGCTCCAGCCAAACGCGAGGACAAGGACATGTCGTTCTCCTTCAGCGCACCACGGGTGTGCTCGTGTGTGGGAAGGGTAGTCATCCCGCGAGCCTGGGAGCCCCGTGGGCACGCGACGCCGCCGCGGCCCTGGCTGGCTGCTCGCCCCCTCATCGACCCGGAGGACGAGGCGGACGGGCTCACCCCGTCTGGACGCCCACGGCGTCGCGACCGGCGAGCCGCGCCACCGCCTCGATGAGCGCCGCGGGCTCCAGCGGCTTGGCCATGTGCACCTGGAAACCCGCGCGGTAGGCCCGCCGCGCGTCCTCGGCGCCCGCGTAGGCCGTGAGCGCGATGGCCGGCACCCACTGGTCCCTCTCCTCGGCCCACGCGCGCACCCGCCGCAAGAGCGAGTGCCCGTCCTCGCCCGGCAGGCCGATGTCCGACACCAACACGTCCGGCAGCGACTCCTCCAGGCGCGCCATCGCCTCGGCCGCCATGCACGCCGTGTCCACCCGCGCGCCGCGCTCGCGCAGCATCATCGCGATGAGCTCGCGCGCGTCCGGCGCGTCCTCCACCAGCAGCACGTGCACCCCGTCGAGCGTCACCCCCGGCGCCGTCTCCACGCCCGGCAGGGCCTCGGGGCGTACCTCGGGCAGCACCGCCGGCACCGGCAACGTCACCGTGAAGGTGGAGCCCCGGCCCTCGCCCGGGCTCTCCGCCTTCACGCTCCCGCCGTGCAGCCCCACCAGGTGGTGCACGATGGCCAGTCCCAGCCCCAACCCCCCGTGCTCGCGCGTGGCCGAGCCGTCCGCCTGCCAGAAGCGCTCGAAGAGGTGCGGCAGGAAGTCCGCGCGGATGCCCTTGCCGGTGTCCGTCACCTGGAGGCTCACCTCGTGCTCGCCGCGCGTCACCCGCACGCGCACGTGCCCGCCGGGCGGGGTGAACTTCACCGCGTTCACCAGCAGGTTCCAGCACACCTGCTGCAGGCGCCCGGGGTCGCCCACCAGCAGCGCCGCGCCCGTGGCGCCCACGTCCACCTCGAGCGCGAGCGACACCCCCTTCTGCTCCGCGTGCGAGCGCACCACCTCCACCGCCGCCTGCACCACGCCCACCCACTCCACGCCCTTCCTGTGCAGGGTGAGCTTGCCGGTGATGATGCGCGAGACGTCCAGCACGTCTTCAATCAGCTGCGCGAGCGCGCGCGCGTTGCGCTCGATGACGCCGAGCCCCTTGTCCACCGCGCGCGCGTCCCCCTGGCGGCCGCGCAGCATCTGCGTCCAGCCGAGCACCGCGGTGAGGGGCGTGCGCAGCTCGTGGCTCATCACCGCGAGGAACTCGTCCTTGGCGCGGTTGGCCGCCTGCGTCTCCGCCATCAGCCGCGTGTTCTCGATGGCCACCGACGCCATGCGCGCGAGCTGCACGAGGATGGCCTCGTCCTCGGAGCTGAAGTCGCCCTCGTACCGGTCGGACAGCTGGATGAAGCCGAGGTTCTTGCCATCCCGCCCCACCAGCGGAGCGCCCAGCCAGCCGCGCAGGGGCGGCAGGTGCGTCTGCCGGCCCGAGCCCCGCCACTCGGGGTGGGCCTCCAGCTCCGCCTGCGTCAGCCGCATGGGCAGGTTCAGCCGGCACACCCACGAGTAGATGCCCGTGCCATCCAGCCGCGCCTCCTCCTGGCGCCACGCCGCGTACCGGTCCGACAGCGACACGGCGGTGCTCGCGCGCGCCCACTCTCCCTCCAAGACGAGGCTGGTGAGGGCCTGGTGCGCGCCAATCACCTCGCGCGCCTGGCCGGTGATGGCCTTGAGCATGTGGCCGATGGAGTCCGCCTCGCTGATGACGAGCGCGGCGCTGGCCAGGCCCTGGAGCTGCGCGGCGTGGTGCTGCTCGCGCGCGAGCAGGCGCTCCAGCGCGGCCTCGCCCTGGCGCTGGCGCGTCACGTCCCGGTGCGACCCCACCCACTCGCGCACCGTGCCATCCGGCTCGCGCACCGGCACCGCGCGCACCAGCATGTCGCGGTACGCCCCGTCCTGGCGCCGCAGCCGGTACTCGTACTGGAAGGGCGTGCTCGCCGAGAGGCACTGGTTCCACAGGCGCGCGGTGGCCTCGCGATCCTCCGGGTGCACCGCGTCCAGCCAGCCCCAGCCCAGCAGCGCCTCGCGCGTCTGGCCCGTGAAGGCGCGCCAGTCCGGCTGGTCCTCCACGAACTCGCCCGAGGGCGGCGTCACCCAGGTGATGTCCATGGTGGCCGTCACGAGCGAGCGGAAGCGCTCCTCGCTGTGCCCCAGGTCGCGCGCCAGGGCCTCGGCGGTGCGGCGCGAGCGCACCAGGTCCGTCACGTCATAGGCGAAGATGGCCAGGCCCTCCACCCGCTCCGCGGCGTCGCGCTGGGGGTGGCAGGCGATGTCGAAGAACAGCTCCTCGGGGGGCTGGCCCGGCTCGCGCGTGAGCTTGAGCGGCCGGGCGCGCCCCACGTAGGTGCTGCCCGACACGTACACCCGGTCCATCACCTCGAGCAGGCCCTGGCCCATCAGCTCCGGCAGGGCCTCGCGCACCGGCAGTCCCACCAGCTCGCGGTTGCCATGGAGGCGGCGGTGCAGGAGGTTGGAGAAGATGAAGCGGTGCTCGGGGCCCCGGGTGAGGCACACCGCGGTGGGGCCCAGCATCAACATGTCCTGGAAGCGGGCGCGCTCGCCCTCGATGGTCAGGCGCGCCTCGCTCTCCGCGGCGAGCAGCCGCACCCGCTCGTCCTCCACCAGGCGCCGCTCCGTCACGTCCCGCAGGAAGAGGGCCAGCCCGTCACCCGAGGGCAGCGCCCGCGACTCCAGCCACATCCCCGCCGGGGCGAGGAAGTCCTCGAGCATCACCGGCGCGCGCGTGGCCATGGCGCGGCGCCACGCCGGGGCGAAGCCGCTGTCGGCCAGCTCCGCGAGCCCCTCCCACAGCACCCGCCCCAGCAGCGCCTCGCGCGAGCGCCCCAGGAGCCGCTCGAGCACGGCGTTGCACCACGACAGCCGCCACTGCCCGTCCACCACGAGGATGCCATCGGTGACACCCTCGAGCAGCACCACTCGCTCGTCGGGGACGGGGCGCGCGAGGCCGCCGAGGGCCATTCTGGACGGCTCGTGGATGGGCATGACGGGCGTTCCTCGATGGGTGTCCCTCGTTAGCAGAGCGCGGGGGCACGTGCCCCGGCCCGGCCCGCCGAGTGTTGAGCGCAGGCCGCTCCGAGGTGGGAGTAGAAAACACCTCGTCCACTTGAAGTTGTCCGGGGGGCGGGGAAGCGGCCTTCCCGGACGAGGCCTTGTGCCCCGGGAAGGCATCCGTTAGCAGTCGGAGCCGCCCCCCATGTCCATGTCCCCTCCGTCTCCGTCCACCGCCAGCGCTCCCGAGCCCTCCGTCCCCACCGCGCCGACCCGCCGGCCCTGGCTGCCCCTGGCCACGGGCGCCCTGTGTCTGCTGCTGCTGGGCGTGGCGTTCGTGTGGCCGCGCGCCCAGCCCCTGCAGCGCCTGGGCACGCTGCCGGACTTCACCTTCACGCGACAGGACGGCCAGCCCTTCGGCCGCGCCGAGCTGCTCGGCCGGCCCTTCGTGGCCAACTTCATCTTCACCCGCTGCCCCACCATCTGCCCCGTCTTCACCGGGAAGATGGCGCGGGTGCAGAAGCGCACGGCGGACTTC
Source organism: Cystobacter fuscus DSM 2262 (assembly GCF_000335475.2). NCBI lineage: Bacteria > Pseudomonadati > Myxococcota > Myxococcia > Myxococcales > Archangiaceae > Cystobacter > Cystobacter fuscus. The sequence goes on from NZ_ANAH02000004.1 coordinate 53,277, forward strand.
GGCCCGAAGCTCGCGCTCGTGTCCTTCTCGGTGGATCCCAAGTACGACACCCCCGAGCGCCTCACCGACTACGCCGCCCGCTACGGCGCGGACCCCTCGCGCTGGAGCTTCCTCACCGGGGACTACACGCGGCTGCAGGAGACCGTCGTCGGCGGCTTCAAGATCGCCATGGGCCGCAACAGCGACGACGAGAACGACATCCCCGGCATCTTCCACGGCTCGCACTTCGTGCTGGTGGACGCCACGGGGGAGATCCGCGGCTACTACGACAGCGAGGACGACGACACGGTGGAGCGCATCACCCGCGACGCCGAGCGCCTGGTGCGCGGCGTCGAGTAGACAGCGTCCTGGAAAACTCCCGGCTGGCCGCACCGGGCGGGCGGGCGTCATGTAGGTGACGCAGTGCTTCCAATCCCGGGCTCCGTGCATAGCTTGGCCGGGCAGCCAATCCAAAGGGGGACGCACATGTTGAACTACAAGGATGAGCTGGTGGGCAAGCTGCGGCACGTGGCGGTGAAGGCGGGCGTCCAGGGCGTCCACTACCTCGCCGAGGGCGCCGCCGTGGCGACGAGGGCCATCGAGCAACTCCAGGAGAAGCTGGCCCAATACGAGGAGCAGGACGAGGAGCAGGGCTCCGTCCAGCGCGCCTCGGACGCGGACAAGAGCGACGAGGGCTCGGACGAGTCCGACCCGGAGCTGCGCGCGCAGGCGCGGGCCACCGCGGAGCTCATCATGGATGAGGCGCGAGCGGTGGAGCAGCGCATCAAGCAGGCGCGGCCGGCGCGTCACCCGCTCGAGGTGACGGTCGAGGCGAGCCCCGAGACGGGCAAGTCGAGGACGCAGGGCCGCAAGACGACGACGACGGCCACGGCGCCCAAGCGGGCCACGGCCCCGACGGGAGGCTTCAAGGCCAAGCGGGGCCAGAAGCACACCCACGACCACTGACGTGGGGAGCCCCCCCGCGGCGCGAGGGGCTCGGGTGAGCGACTAGGTCCGGGTGACCTTGGGGGAGGCGGAGCGGGACACCGCGCGGCTGTGCATGCGCGCGTTCTTGACGGACACCCCCGAGGCCTTCATCTGGGCGGCCTTCTCGGCGGCGAGCCGCTCGGCCTCGGCCCTGCGGGCCAGGTCATCCGCGGCGAGCTGGGCGCGGCGCTGGACCATGCGCTCGCGCATGCCGTCGGCGGACAGGTCCACGTGGGCGCGGTGCAGCCGGTAGAGGAGATCCTCGCGCAGGGTCCCCTTGCCGCGCGCCGGCTCCACGCCGCCGGACAGACCCACGATGAACTTGGGCCGCTCCTCCTGCGTCTGGAGGCAGCGCACGAGCAGCCCCTGGGTGATAAAGTTCAGCCGGGCCACGTCGGGGATGAACACCACGCCGCGCGTCTTCTTGAGCGCCTCGACGAGCTGCTCGTTCTGGCGCACTTCCATCAGCGCGCCCTCGTGGAGGAAGCTTCGCGCCGCCACCGAGGCCCACGTCCGCCGCTCATCCTCCGTCCCGCCGCTCACGAGCACCGAAGCACGATTCGTCAGTAGTTCCTCTTCGCCGTAGCCTTGCGATGCCACAGGTAGCCCTCCTCGTCATGACGGCTCTGGGCAAAGATTAGCGCAAAACGGGTTCCCCTTGGAACACTTGCAAGTGCTGACGGGCCGAAAAACCGGCCTCTCCCGGGCAGCGGGGTGGGACGGGGGAGCCAGGCCAACCAACCCACCGGGTCATCCCAGACGGCCCGAGGCCATCCCTAACGTGGCAGGAAGGCCGAGTGGCCGTCGTGGCTGGTGTGGTCCTCGTTGGGGCCGTTGCCCCCGCGGACGCCATCGGCGCCATAGGACTGGAGGAAGGGCCGCTGGCCGTTGCTCGCGTAGGCGTACGGGTGGCCCCAGGGGTTCACCGGCACCTCGGGCAGGTACTTGGGCACGAGGAAGGACAGGTCGCCCTCCTCGGGGAGGGAGCCATGCTCGGTGCGGTAGACTTCGAGCGCGGCGGTGATGCGGGCGAAGTCCGCGTGGGTCTGGGCGACCCCGGGGTCGGTCTTCCCGCGCAGCCCGAGCCACACGGACAGGCCGATGAGCACCGGAGCCAGCAGCAGGAAGGGAATCATGGGGTGGACGCGGCGGCGGGGCGTCCCAGACGTTTGACTCGAGGGGGCGTTCACCCCCCGGCGCCTACCACAGGGCGCGGAAGAGCGACACCGGATGGGGCTTGCCGCGCAGCCGCACGGGCGGTAGCTCCTCGAAGCTGGCCTCATGGCCGGGCAGCACCGCCACGGTGCGCTCGCCCACCAGGATTTCCCCCGGCCCGGCGAGCGCGCACAGGCGGGCGGCCACGTTCACCGCGTCGCCGATGCAGGTGTACTCGGTGCGCACCGCGCCCCCGATGTTGCCCGCCACCGCCGCGCCCGTGTTGACGCCAATGCCCAGCTCGAGCTTGAGCGGCCGGCCCTCGCGCGTGGTGGCCCACTCGGCCTCGGCGCGCCGGCGCAGGTCCACCATGAAGGCCATCATCATCTTGGCGCACTGGAGCGCGCGCAGGGCGTCGTCCGGGCGGAACACCGGCGCGCCGAACACGGCCATGAGCCCGTCCCCGAGGAACTTGTCCAGGGTGCCCCCACACGTGAGCACCGCATCGGCCAGGCCTCCGAGCACCTGGTTGAGCACGCCCACCGTCTGCTCGGGGGGAAGGCTGTCGGCGAGCCCCGTGAAGTTGCGGATGTCGGCGAAGAGCGTCGTCACCTCGCGCTTCTCGCCCGTGAGCACCACCGCGTCCGGGCTCTTGAGGATCTCCTCCACCACGGCGTCGGACGTGTAGCGGGCGAAGAGCTTGCGGATGCGCTCCGTCTCGCCCGTGCGGCGCATGACGCTCTCGATGCGCGCGGCCAGCTCGTCCATGGAGGCCGACTTGTTGACGTAGTCGTCGGCGCCCGCGCGCAGGCCGCTCACGCGCTCGGAGTCGTTGTCGTTGGCGGTGAGGATGATGACGGGCATGGCCCGCGTGGGGCCTTCCTTCAGCCGCCGGCACAGCTCCATGCCGTCCAGCCCCGGCATGTCCAGGTCGCTCAGGACGATGGCCGGCTGCACCTTGTTCACCTGCTCCAGCGCCTCGTACGGATCCTGGAAGCACACCACGTCGTAGCCGAGCGACACGAGCCCGTCCTGCACGAAGGCGCACGCGAGCGGGCTGTCGTCCACCACCATGACGCGGTGGTGCCCCGCCTCGGGCTGGGCGCGCACCGAGGACTCCTGACGGCCGGCGACCCGGCCCTGCAGGGCCAGTCCCTCGTAGAGCTGTTTATAGGAGCAATAGCCGTGCTCGACGAGGATCTCCCCCAGCTTGCGGCCCGAGCGGCGCTGGAGCGTGAGCGCCTCGTCGAGCTGGGACAGGGTGAGGTACTTGAGCCCCACGAGCACCTCGCCCAGCGGCGGGTGCACCGGAAGAAAGCCCGGGGGGGCGTGGTTCAGTCCGAGCGCCTCGCCCAGCGCCTCCTGGATCTGCTCGCGCGTGACGTAGCCCAGGGAGATGAGGGCCTCGCCCAGGCGCTGCCCGTTGAGGGCCTGGAGCGAGAGGGCCTCCTCGATCTGCTTGGGGGTGACGATGCCCAGCTTGAGCAGCAGCTCGCCGAAAAGCGGGCTGTCCACGCGGACCGCGCGGTGGGGATCTGGGCGCTCGGGGGCCGGCACGTTGTCCAGGGAAGGACGGCTCAACGGGCTCTCCACCTTGGTGAGGGGTGATTCCAAGGGCCGCAGCCTACCCCAGGCCGGGCCCCTCGAAACACCCCGGAGGTACACTCCCCTGGCCGCCCAACCTCCGAGCGGCCACCCGCGGATGCTCCGGAGACTACCCGCGCGGTAGCGTCACGGTGAAGGTGGAGCCCTCGCCCGGCCCGCCGTGCACCTGGATGGAGCCCCCGTGGGCATCGATGATCTCCCGGGTGATCCACAACCCCAGGCCGAGCCCCTGGTAGCGCTTGTCCTCCACCGCCCGCTCGAAGCGCTCGAAGATGCGCGCGCGGTCCTCGGGCGCGATGCCGATGCCGTGGTCCTTCACCACGAGCCGCACGCCCTTTTGACCGCCCTCCTCCACCCGCACCTCCACGGGCTGGCCGCGGCCGTACTTGACCGCGTTGGACAGGAGGTTGACGAGCACCTGCTCCAGGCGCATGCGATCCCACCGCCCCGCCGGGACGGCGTCCACGATGAGCCGCACCTCGCTGCCCGAGCGCGAGAACGCCTCGGACATGCGCCCGAGCACCTCGCGCGTGAGCTGCGCCAGGTCCAACTCCTCGCGCTCGAGCAACAGCCGCCCCGAGGAGATGCGGCCCACGTCGAGCAGCTCGTCCACCAGCACCGCCAGCCGCTCGCTGGCGCGCTCGGCCTTCGCCACGCGCTCGGCGACGTCCGGCGCGGCGGCCTCGCCGCGCGTGAGGCGCGCGAGCATCTGGATCTGCAGCCGCAGCGCGCACAGGGGCGTCTTCAGCTCGTGTCCGGCGACGGAGAGGAAGTCATCGCGCAGCCGCACCGCCTCGGTGGCCGCGCCGTACAGCCGCGCGCCGACGATGGCCAGGGCGGCGCGCTCGCCGAGGCTCTTCAGCAGGAGCCGATCCTCCTCGGTGTAGGGCCGGCTGCCCCCCGCCACGTCGCGCACCACCCCGAGGGTTCCCACCACCCTCCCCTGGGCGCGCAGGGGCACCACGAGCAGGCTCTGGGCCCCGTAGCGCTCCAGGTAGGGCACGTACTCCGCCAGGCCCTCCGAGGCGCGCGCCGCCTCCGCGTCGATGTCCGGCAGCAGCACCGAGTGCCCCCCCAGCACGACGCCCCCGTGAAGCCCCTCGCCCGAGCGCTGCCGGCGCGCGTGCACCGTGCTCGCGAGCAACCAGCGCGCCTCCGGGTCCGGGTGGTGGAGGGTGACGGGCTCCAGGGTGGAGTCCTCCTCGCGGATGAGCTGGAGCACACACCCATCACCGATGACCTCGGACACCTTGTGGGCGATGACGTCCAGCACCGCCGGCAGCTCCAGGCCCGCCTGGGCGAGGAGCCTGTCCACGTCCACGAGGATGCGCAGACGCGCGGCGTGGCGGCGCGACTCGGCCTCGGCGGCGCGCGACTCGCGCAACAGCCGCGCATGGTCGATCGCCAGGCCCACGCGCGACGCCAGGTCCTCGGTGAGCATGCGCTCCGCCTCGCCGAAGGGCTCGCGCCCGGGCCCGCGCACGAAGGACATGGCGCCCAGGGTGCGGTGGCGTGCCGCCAGGGGCACGACGAGGAACGAGCCCCCGGACTCGCGGCCCCCGGCCTCCGGCGCGAGCCCCCGCGTGCCCGGCACGCCGAGCCCGGTGACGAGCAGGGGGCAGCCGGTGCGCACCACCTCGGTGATGGCCGAGGGGCGCACGCGCTCGGGGGTGAAGGCCTCGAGGCACCCGGTGCACGGAGAGCGCTCCTCGTGCGCGTGCCGCGCGGTGAGCCGCCGGAGCGCGCCGTGCTCGTCGAGGAAGTCCACCGCGCACCAGTCGGCGAAGCCCCCCACCACGAGCTGCGCCACCGCGGCCACCGCCTCCTCCCACTCGAGCGGACCGGACAGCAGCCCCCCCGCTTCGGCGAGCACCCGCAGCCGCAGCGAGGCCGCCTCCTCCTGGACTTGCGCCACGAGCACCGCGTCCGCGGCGCTGCGCACCAGCTCCCGCAGCAGCCCCGAGGCCGAGGGAGCGCCCACGGGCTGCTCCAACGCATGAGACATGCGATCCATGACCGTCATGAAGTTGTCTTGGGGCACTTGCATGCCCACCCCCCCCGCCCGGAACTCCATCGGGCGAGCGGACAGTGTTCCATGCCTCGTGACGCTTGCCTACCCGGCTTGCGTGCGAACGTCTTCCCCCGGATGCTCCTCCCGGGTGCATGTGTCCAGCGCCACCCGGGATTGTCCCGCGGGTCAATGGACGAAGATGGCGAAGACGACTTCCAGGACGATGAGCAGGACGATGGTGAGCTCCAGGGAGAGGGAGCGATCCGTGTCCACCTCGCCCTTGAGCAGGCCGTAGGTCTGGGTGAGGAGCTGTTGTTTGCGCGTCACCGAGGCCTGCCAGGCGGGGATGCGCATGCGTTTGACGGCGGCCTCGTAGACCTTGGACAGGTAGAAATCGCCGATGATTTTCAGGCTGTTCTCCACGCGCTCGACGAACTCGTTGAGGTCCACCAGGGTGGCGAGCGTCTCGCGGGTGAGCTGGCGGTAGGGGCTGCGCACGAGGGTGGACCAGCCCCGGCGGCGCTCCTGCATCCGGTCGTGGATGCGGCCGATGTGCGCGTCCAACAGGTCGTCGTAATAGCGGAACTCCAACAATTGCGCGTTGGCCACCTCCAGCAGGTCCGGGATGTCATTGGAGCCGGAAGGCTCGTAGACGAAGGCGCTGTTCCAGTCGACGAGGACCAGGTCATCCACGGTGTAGCTGAAGCGCGAGGAGAGGACGGACTCGCGCTCGCGCGGGGACAGGGGCTTGGCGTCCACCTCCCCGAGCAGCAGCCGCGCCAGGTCCGCGCGCGCGAGCAATTCCTCGGCGTTCGGAGTGCCCTCGATGCGCTCCACGAAGAGCACGGTATAGCTCTCGTTCTGCTCCCAGAGGTGGGGCCCCTGGGCGGCCGGGGCAATCATGTGTCGCACCGACTCGATGAGCTCCAGGGCGAGCGCTTCCAGGGCCACGCTGTCATACAGCTCGTCGGCGAGCGCGGTGAGCGCGTCGAAGCCGGTGCCCGGCGTCACCGGGACGCGCAGGATGATGGAGGCGGCGCCATGGTCGAACAGGCGCGCCGTCACGTCCACCGTGACGGGCCCCTGGCGCAGGGCGAGCACGCGCCGGCCCAGCTCGAAGGCCAGGGGCGGGTTGGGCAGGAGCAGATACTGGCTGTTTTCCCGGCTCAGCTTGAGGCGGCGGGCGTCCGCGGAGATGACCTGCCGGGCCCGTTCCAGGTCGAGCTCCTCCGCGATGTCGAAGGTGCGGTAGCAGAGGACGTGAGCCTTCTCCAGGATGAGCGGGACGGGGGCCGACATGGGGGCGGCAGCTTAACCGCTTGGGAAGACTTACGGTCCACCTTCGGACCGGCCCGGAGGCTGGGGAGGATCCATCTGGGCGAAAAGGCTGTCGGCGAAGCGCTGGACGCAGTCGGTGGGGGGGGCGGGGAGGAGGGAGCACTGCCGCGTGGCGAGCAACTCGGGACCGGCCAGCACGCGCTCCAACCTTTCCACATAGGGCTTCCAGTCATCCCGGGACAGCTTGCGCGAGGGGCGCGCCGGCTCAATGGCCTGGGTGGGAGCGTGGGCGGCGCTCTGGCGGACCCGGTCGCGGTAGGCATTCCAGGCGCGGCGGGCCTCGGCCGCGGGCCCCTCGAGCGACGGGGACAGGGGCGCGAGCGGGTTGCGCTCTCCGCGGGCCCAGGCCTCGGCGTGGAAGCCACGCCAGGCATGGTGGCGCTGGAGGCATTGGCTCTCGGTGAAACCATACCCGGTGCCCATGGAGCGCTCGCCGGTGGTCAGGTCCACCCAGTTGGCCTCCTCGGCGGCGGCACAGGCCTCGGCCATCCAGCGGTTGTAGTCGGCCTGCAAGGCCATCCACTCCTTGAAGGCCTCGGGCCTGGACTTCTTGAGCGGGAGGATGACGCGGTCGAGCGCCTTGTCCATGGCCTTGCGCAGACACTCGGCGCGCCGCTGCTCCCTCAGCTTCATCTCCACGTTCGAGTCCGGCTCCGCCTTGGACGGAGGGCACACCCGGGTGGCCCAGGTCTCCAGGGCGGGGGGGGCGGCCGTCAGCAGCAGGGCGAGCGGGAACACGAGCATTCCCAGGCTCTAGCACGCGCGCGCCGGGCCCCCAATCCGCCCCCATCCACCGGTGAACACTCTCCGCCCGGCCCTAGCGGGCCCCGGGGGGAACGAGCTCCGTGCGCACATCCCACAGCTCGGGGAAGAAGCGCAAATCCAACGCCTTGCGCAGGAACCCCACGCCCGAGGAGCCTCCCGTGCCGGGCTTGAAGCCGATGACACGCATCACCGTCATCATGTGTCGGTAGCGCCACAGCTGGAAGCGCTCCTCCACGTCCACCAGCTTCTCGCACATCTCATAGGCGTCCCAATGGCGCTCGGGGTTCTCGTAGATGATCCGGAACACCTCCATCACCCCGGCGCTCTTCTCGTAGGGCTGACGCCAATCCCGCTCGATGCGATCCGCGGGCACGGCGAGCCCCTTGCGCGACAGGTGGCGCAGGAATTCGTCATACACGCTGGGAGACTCCAACAGACGCTCGAGCTGGGCGTGCTCGGTGGGCGAGTGCCGGAAGGGAGCGAGCGTGGCCTCGTTCTTGTGGCCCAGCAGGAACTCCAGCGCCCGGTATTGATGGCTCTGAAAGCCGGACGCCTGCCCGAGCGCGCCCCGGAACTCGAGGTACTCGTTGGGCGTGAGCGTCTCCAGGACACTCCACTGCTCGAAGAGCATGCGCTGGATGTGGCCCACCCGGGAGAAGATCTTGAAGGAGGGCTCCAGCTCGTCCTTCTGCACGTAGCGGATGACGGCTTCCAGCTCATGGACGAGCAACTTCATCCACAGCTCGCTCGTCTGGTGCTGGATGATGAAGAGCAGCTCGTCGTGATGGGGGGGTTGCGAGCGGGGAACCTGCGCGGAGAGCAATCGCTCCAGCTGCAGATACTCGCCATACGTGGTCCGACCGGCCAGGTCGGTAAAGATTCCAGGCTCCAGCTCGCGCTTGTTCATGAATGCCAGCATGGCGGGCCCCCCCGAGGCCCGCAAGGAGGACCGGACCTTCTCCAGAAGGAGAAAGACCCGCTCCCCCGTCGCCGTGCCAGGCGGAAGACTACCCGGCGTTCTTCTGGGCCTCGGCCAGGGCCTTGGCGGCGGCGCGGCCACGGGGCAGCTTGATGTCCTCCACGCTGTTGGGCTCGGCGTAGTCCTTCCACTCGCCCGGGCGGCGGTTGGTCTTCTCGAGCATGCGCAGCTTCTGGTAGTGCGCGGCGCAGTAGCCCTTGGTGCGGCTGGGCTTGCCACAGCCAATGATGGCGCAATCCCGCGCACCGCCCTCGGTGCTGGCAGCCGGCTTGCGGCCACGGCGCTTGCCACCCGCCGAGGAGGAAGAGGACGCCTGGGAAGAGGACGCCTGGGAAGAGGCGCGGGGAGGACGGCCCGGGCTGCGCCGCGCGGGGGCGGCGGCCGCCGAGCGCTGTCCGCCCGACACGCCGAAGAGGGGACCCACCGCGCTGGCCAGCGGCGCGAGCTGCTCGGCCACGCTGCGCAGGCTGTCGAGATCCGACGTGCCCGCCTCCAGACGCGACACCAGGTCGCGCAGCGGCTTGAGCTGAATCTCGATCTCGCTACGAACCATATCCCTGAATGCCTTGTCGACCGACATGCTCGTGTATCCTCGTGCTCGATGGCCGCCGCTTCGCCGCGGCACGGCTCATCCTGGGGGTTTGCTGTTGCGGCTGTTGTACACAACAGCTCAACAAACATAACGCCATAAATACACCGTTTGTCGATTAAATTTAATTAAATGTCGTTTCTTCCGTGAATCATGCTGCTACATCTGAACGCATTTTCAGTACGGGATTGAGCAGGAATCCCAACCCCAAAAGCCTCGCGTGGGCACCAGACACGAGGCAGCGGCCCAACACCAGGGGTTGCTAGCCGTGCGCCGCCAGGCACACGGCCGGTCTCATCGCCGCGAGGCCGAGAATCCGCGCTCCGGCCCCCCTCACCCCTCCCTTCAGTCCGACCGTCCCGCCCGCCTGACAACACTTCATGAGACTTCGAGAGCCCTTCCCCTCGCCGGAGCCCCCGTCCCACACCCGGGACGGCCCTCGGCGCCCCGCTGCAAGCCGTTGAGCCACCGGTGACACACCGGAGAGACACCGGGGGCACCCCGGCCCCGTGTGTCACCGCCTCGCCAGGAGTTGACGGGCAGACAGGCAGGCCCCGGCGCCCCTCTCGCAGGTGCCATCCCAACCGGCCATCCCCATCTTCATTCCCCGTGGAGTCCGACCTGAATCCGTTGCGCCGTGCGTTCTTCCGCTTCGCCGAGCGGGGCGCGCGGCTGTCCGCGCGCTATCACCGGGCCCGGCTGCTGGGAGCACAACACCTGCCCGCGGCGGGTCCAATCCTGCTCGTGGGCAATCACGGGCTCTGGGGTTACGAAACCCCCGCCTTCTTCCATCTGCTGCACCGCGCTACAGGCCGCTACCCGCTGGGGCTCGCCGAGCGGGGTTTCTTCAAGATCCCCCTGGTGAAGACATTGCTGCCCTGGCTGGGAGGAGTGGAAGGCACACGTCAGAAGGCGCTGGAGGCGCTCGGCGGGGGCCACCTCGTGGTGTGCTATCCCGGCGGCGCCTGGGAAACCTTCAAGAAACCCCGGCACCACTACACCTTGAGGTGGGAGGAGACGTTGGGCTTCGCGCGGCTGGCGGCCCAGGCGAGGGTGCCCCTGGTGCCCTTCGCGGGGTTCGGGGTGGATGGCGCCTTTGTCTGTCCAGAGGACGAGCGGTGGAGCGTGGCGTTGGCTCCCGGGGAGAAGTACCGCGTTCCCTTGGGCATGCCCCTGCCGTTGCCGGTGAAGATGACCTTCGCCCTGGGCCGGCCGCTGCCGCCCCCCGCCCCGGAGGCCTGCGAGTCGGAACTCAAACGTTTCCGGGACCGCGTCGCCACCCAGGTGCGCCACCTCCTCATCCGAGCCTGTCATGCCTGAGGCCCTCGTCTCCGCCGTGTCGCCCCGCCTCGTGCCCGAGCCCGGGGACATCCAACCCGGCTACGAATTGCCCTGCGAGGAGCGGCGGGTGCACGGAGCGACCGTGCGCCTGTTCACCTTTCCAGGGGGAAGCCAGGAGCCCTCGCGCACCGTGGTGTGTCTGCCAGGACTGGGCGCCTCGGGCCGCTCCTTCGCGCCCATGCGCCCGCTCGCGTCCGACTGGCGGCTGTGGTTGTGGACGCCGCCGTTGCAGACGCCGCTGACGCATACACCCCTGCAATGGAACGTCGACGCGCTCTCGCGCCCCGAGGCGGCCCTCCCCGAGCGCTTCGCCCTGGTGGGCTCTTCCTTTGGAAGCCTCGTCGCGCTCGCCTTCGCGCTCAAGCACCCCGAGCGCCTCAAGGCCCTGGTGCTGGTGTCGCCGGTGGCGAGCGTGCAACGCATCCGCCGCGGCGCCGTGGCGCTGTCCACCCTGGTGCGCATTCCCAAACCCTTCGCCTACCTCTTCGCCCCCACGGTGGCGCGCATCATGGGCGGGCGCGCCCTGCCCTCGGAGGGCCGGGCGGAAATCGTGCGCGAGGGCCGCCGGATTTCTCCCCTGGAGATGTTGCGGCGGCTCAAGGACATCCTCGCCGCGCGCTACCTGGAAGAGCTGGAGGGCTTGAAGGTCCCCACCCTCATCCTCCATGGAGGGCGGGACAAGCTCGTACCCCTGTCCTATGCGCGGGACGTGGCGGAGCGCATCCCCGGCGCGCGGCTGGAAGTGCTGCGCGAAGCCAGCCATCTGCCGTACATGAGCCATCCCGACTCCTTCAACGCCGTCGTCGACGACTTCCTCCGCCAACACACCCCCTGAGCCGCCCCCGCCCCCATGGACACCACCACCTCGCTGTCCCGCTCCGCCCTGATGTTCCTCTCGCGCCGCGAGGGGTTGAAGGAAGCCGCCACGCGCGTGCCCGCCCTGGGGCGGGTCGCCCGCCGCTTCATCGCCGGCGAGACGCTCGAGGACGCCGTCGCGGCGGTGAAGGAATTGAATGCCCGCGGCATCACCGTCTCCTTCGACCACCTCAACGAGGCGGTGCGCACCCCGGACGAGACGCGCGCGGAGGTGGCCGAGTACCTCCGGCTGCTCGCGCGAATCGATCAGGAAAAGGCACGCGGCAACGTCTCGCTCAAGCTCACCCAGTGCGGCCTGCTCTTCGACAAGGAGCTGGCGCTCGCCAACGCGCGCGAGGTGGTGGCCGAGGCCAGGCGCAGGGGCTCGTTCGTGCGCGTGGACATGGAGCAGAGCGAGGTGACCCAGGCCACGCTGGACGTGGTGCGCGCGCTGCACCGGGAATTCGGTGGCAAGCACGTGGGCGCGGTGCTGCAAAGCAGCCTGTACCGCACCGAGGAGGATGCCAAGGCCCTGTGCGCCGAGGGCATCCGCATCCGTCTGTGCAAGGGCGCCTACCTCGAGGGGCCCGACGTGGCGTATCAGGACAAGCGCGAGGTGGACGAGTGCTTCCTGCGCACCATGCGCGTGCTGCTCGACAGCGGGCTGTACCATGGCATCGCCACGCATGACGAGCGGATGATCCAGGAGACGCTCGCCTACGCGAAGGAGAAGAAGCTCAAGCCCAAGGCATTCGAGTTCCAGATGCTCTACGGCATCCGCCGCGACCTGCAGGAGCTGCTCGTGGGCGAGGGCTACCCGGTGCGCGTCTATGTGCCCTACGGCAAGCACTGGTACCCGTACTTCATGCGCCGGCTCGCCGAGCGCCCCGCCAACGTCTGGTTCGTGCTGAGGAACTTCATGAAGGGCTAGGCCCCTGTCGCCTCGTGGCCGAGGTCCCCCACGAGCTCGTCCTCGGGCTCCGGCCGCTTGGCGCGCAGGGTGACGAACTCCTCGGCCACCGTGGGGTGGATGCCCACCGTGGCGTCCAGCTGCTTCTTGGTGACGCCACACTTCAACGCCACCGCCAGGCCCTGGATGATTTCCGGCGCGTCCGCGCCCACCATGTGGATGCCCAGCACCCGGTCGCTCTCGCGCGCGACGATGACCTTGATCATCACCCGCTCGTCGCGCCCGCTCAGCACGTGCTTCATGGGCCGGAAGCTGGACACATACACGTCCACCGCGCCGTACTTCGTCCGCGCCTCGCGCTCGGTGCACCCCACCGTGCCCACCGGGGGCTGGCTGAACACCGCCGAGGCCACCCCCGAGTGGTCCATCCGCGTGGGATTGTCATGGAAGAGCGTCTCGGCCACCGCGCGCCCCTCGGCGATCGCCACCGGGGTGAGGTTGATGCGGTCCGTCACGTCGCCCACCGCGTAGAGGCTCTCCACCCGGGTGCGAGACCATTCATCCACCTTCACCGCGCCCCGCTCGTCCAACTCCACCCCCACCTCCTCCAACCCGAGCCCCTTCGTGTTGGGCACCCGCCCCGTGGCGAACAACACCGCGTCCACCTCGAGCGTCTCCAGGCCCGTGAGCACACTCAACGTCCCATCCGTCTGCTTCTCGATGCCGCGCAAGAGGCTCTCGGTGCGCAATTCAATCCCCTTCTTGCGCATCTCCTCGGCGAGCACCGCGCGCACGTCGTCATCGAAGCCGCGCAGCACCGTGCCGCCCCGGAGGAACATCGTCACCCGCGAGCCCAGCGCGTTGAAGATGCCCGCGAACTCCACCCCGATGTAGCCCCCGCCCACGATGGCCACCCGGCGCGGCAGCTCCGGCAGCCGCAGCGCCCCATCCGAGGTGATGACATGCTCGATGCCGGGAAGCTGGGGCAGGAAGGGATGCGAGCCCGTGGCCACCAGGATGTGCCTGGCCGTGTAGCGCTGGCCCTTCACTTCCACCGTGTGCGCATCCACCACCCGGCCCCGGCCCTCGATGAGCCGCACGCCGGATTCGTGCAGCAGCCGCCGGTACACCCCATCCAACCGCTCGAGCTCCCGGTCCTTGCCCGCCTGGAGTTTCTTCCAATCGAAGCCGGGCTCGGCGACGGACCAGCCATGGCCCACCGCGTCCTCGAACTCCGCGCGGAAATGGGCGCCATAGACGAGCAGCTTCTTGGGCACACAGCCGCGGTGCACGCAGGTGCCACCCACCGCCTGGTCCTCGCACAGCGCGACCCGGGCGCCGTACCCGCCCGCCCGGCGGCTCGCGGCCACGCCTCCCGAGCCCCCGCCCAGGGTGAACAGGTCGAAGTCATATTCCGGCATGGGCGCTTCCTCGCGAGGGGTTGGGTTCATCCTTCAAGACCACACGATGGGCACGCCCCCGGACGCGCGTCCTCCAGGGAGAGGACCGGGAGGCCCGCCTCTCCAGCGAGGAAGCGGGCGCGCGCGCCCGGGAAGCCAGGGCCCCCTATCTTCACCGTGACATGTGGAGACCCCGGTTGGAACAGCATTCAGCCCCCGTCCTCGTGCGAGGCCTGGCCGCGGGAGCCCTGGGCACCCTCGCCTTGAGTGCCTGGGAACCCTTGCGCGATGGGCTGCTCGGACATCCCCCACCGTACTCGGTGCGAGACATCGCCACGCGGGCGTTCCGCAACACCTGGGGCCTCCGGCTCGCGCCACGCCCGGCGCAACACCTGGGACTGCTCATGCGCTGGCTCTACGGCCCGGCGCTGGGAGTGCTCTACGCCAGACTCCGGCCCGCGCTTCCGCCCGCCGCGAGGCGATGGGGCCTGGTGCCAGGCACGGGCGTGGGCCTCTTCGAGCAGCTCGCCTTTGCCCTCCTGCGCGTCACCGCGCCGCCCCGCACCTGGACACCCGCCGAGCACGCCCTGCTCGCCCTCCAGGTGCTCCTGTATGGCCTCGTCACCGAGGCCGTGCTCTCACGAGAGGACGCTCAGGGGTCGCGCCGCAGCGGCACCAGCGCGCGGATCCGCGCGTCACGCAGGTAGAGCCCCGCCCAGACCACCACGCCAATGATGATGGGGCTGGTGAACGGGTCCGAGATGCGCACGTGCGTCGCGACGGCCCCACCGAGATAGGCCGTGAGCAAGAGGGCACCCAGCACGGCGGTGCGAGGCACCGCGTAGAGCACCACGCAGAGCAGCTCGACGACGCCGATGGGGACCAGCGTGGAGAGCGGGTAGCCCTGCTGCCCCTGCCAGCCTTGGACCACCTGCGGGTTCTGCGACAGCTTCATCACGGCGCTCATCAGGAACAAAGCCACGGACAATCCCGACAGGACACGTCCGGTCCACAGCATGGCCTTGCCGGTGGGAGGAGCCGCGGCGGCGTGAGGAGAAGACGGAGCGGAGGCATCGACAGGGGTGGACATCGGGGGCTCCTGGGGACGGAGAGGGACTTCTAGCTAGAGAGGGCTTCTAGATGAGGTGAACCGAACGAATGCCCGGCTGAATAGCGGCCGGACCGAGCGCGCGCAAGGAGACACGGGAGGTGAATTTCCACGCTGGAGCGTGCAACCGGCGGCCGAGGCCGTAGAGTGGACGGGGGATGGAAGCCAAACGCTACCTCGTGCCCGCGGGCGTCCACCGGGTCGAGCAGGAGTTGCAGAAGAGCCGCTTCCTCACCACGGCCGCTCCGGCGCCCACGGTGGAGGAGGCCCGAGCCTTCATCGCCCGCGTGCGCGAGGAGTTCCCCGACGCCACCCACAACTGCTGGGCGTATGTGGCGGGCCCGCCCGGCTCCACCGCCCAGGTGGGCATGAGCGATGATGGCGAGCCCCACGGTACCGCCGGCCGGCCCATGCTCAATGCCCTGCTCCACGGCGGAGTGGGCGAGGTGGCCGTCGTCGTCACCCGCTATTTCGGAGGCACGTTGCTGGGCAAGGGCGGGCTCGTGCGCGCCTATACCGGGTGCGTGCAACAGGCACTCGAGAGCCTCCCCACGATCGAGCGCGTGCCCAAGGCGCGTCTGGCCATCGAAATCGAATACGCGAGCGTGGATGGGTTGCGCCGCATGCTCCCCAACCACGAGGCGGAGCTGGTGTCCGAGGAGTACGCCGCCACCGTGGGCTACCAGCTCCTGCTGCCGCTCTCGCGGCTGGAAGCCTTCCGCAAGGCGCTGCTCGACCTGACCCTGGGAGAGGTGCTCATCGAGGTGCTGGAGCCCCGTCAGTAGACGATGCAGTCGAACTTCTCGATGACGGCCCGGAGTTCTTCCGGGGTGGTTTCCATCCGCTTGGCTATCGAAGGAGCGTGATAGGTCAACGATCTGGTGGGAGCTGGTTGGGTGTGAAGCTCGTCCACGGTGACACGCCCGAAGCGGCCCGGCCACTTGGCGTCTCTCAACTCGGAGGCACGGCCGATAGGGTCCAGGAACGTGAAGCAGGGCCACTTGGGAAAGCGCAGGGTGGAGGGATCACACCCCATGATGCGGCAGCCATCCATCCAGGCCTCGGTGAAGTCGCAGTCCTCGATGGCACCGAACCGATACCCCGGCAGGCTGCTGTACTCAGGCCAGTGCCCGAAATCGCATCCAGTCAGCCGCCCCTTGAACCGGCAACCCTTCAGGGACGCGGCCACCCATTGCTGGTGGTTCTTCAACTCCTGCTTCACCTCGTCGGTAGATCCGTCGGAACTGTTTTTTCACCTCTTCGTGCACGTAGCGCCCCCGGGCCTCGCGCTCCAGCAGCCGCGCCAGCCAATACTCACCCTTGTCCAGAGCAGTTTTGATGGCCTCCTTCTCCGCGTCCGAGAGCCTGTGCGGCCCCCACTCCTTCGCGGACCAGCGAATCGAGTGGACACGGCCCACCCTACACCGAAGCCACCCGACCGCCCGCCACGTCTAACGGGCCACGCGCGCGAGCCTCGCCGCGCCCAGCACCGCGCCGCCCGCGAGCGCCGCGATGGCCGCCGTCGCCGAGAAGCGCTTCCAGCGCGGCGTGGCCGGCACCGGGCCATAGGGGCCCATCACCCGGGGCATCGGCTGGAAGAGATTGCCCTCGCGGCGCTCCACCGGCTGCTCGCGCATCTGCATGCGCTTGCCCCACCGGCCGAGAATGAAATCCCCCACGAAAGGCACAATCGTATCCATCGCCAGGATGAGCCAGCCCTGGAGGAACACCGGCACGAGCGTCTTGCCCGGAGACCTCGCCGCCCGCACCACCGCTCGCGCCACCACGTCCACGTCATACGTGGGCGGCACCGGTTGCGGCGCCCGGCTGAACATCGTCGGCGCGTGCGCGAACATGTTCGACGACACCGACGGCACCAGGATGTTGGACACGTGGATGTCCGTGTTCGCCAGCTCCAGCTTCAGCGACTTGGCCCAGCCCAGTGTCGCGTGCTTGCTCGCCGAATACGGCGACAACAACGGCGCCCCGCCCTTGGACAGCATGGATTGCACGTTGAGGATGTGGCCGCTGCCCTGGCGCCGGAAGTGCGGCAACACCGCCCGCGCGAAGCGCATGAAGCCAAAGCAATTCACGTCGAACACCCGCGTGATGTGCTCCCACGGCAGCTCGTCGAAGAGCCCATAGGACTGCACCCCCGCGTCATTCACCAACAGGTCCACCCGCCCATAGTGCGCCACGCACTCGCGCACCACGTGCTCCACGTCCGATTGCACCGTCACGTCCCCGGGCACCGCGAAGCACTCGCCCCCCTTCGCCTGGATGTCCTGGCACAGCCGCGCCAGCGCCTCCTCCGAGCGCGCCGTCACGCACAGCCGCACCCCCGCCTCGCCCAGCCGGACCGCCGCCTGCCACCCCACCCCGCTCGACGCCCCCGTCACGATGGCGACCTGGCCCTTCAAGTCCTGGCGACCCATGCCCCCTCCTCGTCTTGTCTGGCTCCGCGGCACGCGAGCCCCCGTGGGCACAGGATGCGAACGCCCCTCCCCCAACGCACACACAGGCCCTCCCCTTGGCCGCCCGTCCGCTCGGGTGCCCTCGTGCCAGACGACTCCCGACGTCCAGTGGTGAACGCATCGGGATGGGATTTTCCGCCTGGACTCCCGAGGTCGGGTGAAGCTCCCCGCCATGAGTTCGGTGCTCGACGCGATCGTGGTGGGCGCGGGACCCAATGGGCTCTCCGCCGCGGTGACCCTGGCCCGCGCGGGCCGCTCGGTGCGAGTCGTGGAGGCGGCTCCCACCCCCGGCGGCGGCGCACGCTCGGCCGAGCTCACCCTGCCCGGCTACGTCCACGACGTCTGCTCCGCCGTCCACCCGCTCGCCGTGGCCTCGCCCTTCCTGCGCCAGCTCCCCCTCGCCGACCACGGGCTCGAATGGGTGCACCCGGACGCGCCCCTCGCCCACCCCCTGGAGGATGGCAGCGCCGCCGTGCTCGAGCGCTCCCTGGAGGCCACCGCGCGGGGACTCGGCCCCGACTCCAGGCGCTACGAGCGCTGGATGCGCCCCATGGTGCACGCCTTCGAGGACATCATGGCCCAGCTCGGAGATCCGTTCCGCCTGCCCCGCCATCCGCTGCGGCTCGCCCGCTTCGGCCTGCGCGCCCTGCGCTCCGCCCACGCCCAGGCCCGGAGCGCCTTCCAGGGTCCTCTCGCCCGCGCCCTCTTCGCCGGCGGCGCCGCGCACTCCTTCTCCGCCCTCGAGCACCCCCTCACCTCCGCCTTCGGCATCCTCCTGCTCACCTCGGGTCACGCCGTCGGCTGGCCGTTTCCCCGAGGCGGCACCCAGAAGCTCGTGGACGCGCTCGTGAGCTACCTGGGCGTGCTCGGCGGCGAGGTCGTCACCGGCCAGCGCGTGACGAACGTGGATGAGCTGCCCCGCGCGCGCGCCGTGCTGCTCGACGTGACGCCCGCGCAGCTCGTGAAGCTCGCCGGCCACCGGCTGCCGCCCCGCTACGTGGAGAAGCTGCGGCGCTTCCGCTACGGGCCCGGCGTGTTCAAGGTGGATTGGGCCCTCGCCGGCCCCATCCCCTGGCGGGCCTTCGGGTGCTCCCGCGCGGGCACCGTGCACGTGGGCGGCAGCCTGGAGGAGATCTCCGCGAGCGAGGCCGCGGTGGCCCGGGGACAGGTGCCCGAGCGCCCCTTCGTGCTCGTGGCCCAGCACACGCCCTTCGATGACAGCCGCGCGCCCAAGGGGCGGCATACCGGATGGGCGTACTGCCACGTGCCCAACGGCTGCACCGAGGACATGACGGCGCGCATCGAGGCGCAGATGGAGCGCTTCGCCCCGGGCTTCGGTGAGCTCGTGCTCGCCCGGCACACGCGCTCGCCCGCGCAATACGAGGCGTACAACGCCAACTGCATCGGCGGGGACATCTCCGGCGGCGCCATGGAGGGCCTGCAACTGCTCGCCCGTCCCGTGGCGAGCCTCGTGCCCTACGCCACGCCGGATCCCCGTCTCTATCTGTGCTCGTCCTCCACGCCCCCCGGGGCCGGGGTGCATGGGCTGTGTGGCTTCCTCGCCGCGCGCGCCCTGCTTGCCAGCGAGGTGTGGCGCAAGGGGTAGGGCGGAACGTGCGAGCACCTATGAACTGTGTTCGCATCCCCAGCGGGCAAGCGAGCCGACGTCAAATGCTCCCCGGGAGGTGGAGCGAGCGGGCTTCCGTGCACAACTTCTCCGCCACTCACCTCATGACCCGCATCCACCGCTCCGTCCCGATCCTCGCATGAGCCACACGCCACCCCGAGGCACCCTGGTCGTCGAGCCCCGTCACGGGCTCCAGCTCGTCCAGGGCCCCGTCCAGCCCATCGTTCCCACCGCCCTCCCCACCGAGGGTTCCTCCGCGCCGTGCCCCCAGTTGCGGCCCGGTCATCAGGTGGAGCTGGTGTGCAACGGCCGCATCTTCGAGGTCATCGAGCAGGAGATTGCCCGGGCCCGTTCGAGCATCCACCTGTGCATCTACATCTGGCGTCCGGGCAAGGTGTCGGATCGCCTCGTGGCGGCCCTGGAGGAGAGGGCGCGCGCGGGCGTTGCCTGCCGACTGCTCGTGGACGCAGTGGGCAGCCGGGGTGGCTTCGAGAAGTCCGTGCGGCCCCGTCTGGAGCGCGCCGGGTGCGAGGTCCGTCGCTTCCACCCTCCCCGCCTCCGCCACTTCTGGCGGCTGCTCCTGCGCAACCATCGCAAGCTGCTCGTCATCGACGGACGCGTGGGGCTCACCGGCGGCTGGTGCATCTCGGACGAGTGGGATGGCCACGGCCAGAGCGAGCACGAGTGGCGGGACACCAACGTGCGCGTGCACGGCCCCGCCGCCCTCGCGCAGATGCAGGCCACCTTCTCCGAGGACTGGCAGCACGCCGGTGGCGAGCCGCTCCCCGCAGACTCCTTCCCCGCCCTCGCTCCCGAGGGCCCCTCCCGCGCCGCCTTCATCCAGAGCCGCGCCCGCCCCGGCGCCGAGCCCGCCGAGCGGATGCTGGAAGCCGTCTTCAGCGCCGCCCGGCGCCGGCTGTGGATCTCCAGCGGCTACTTCGCCATCAACGACGCCTTCACCCGCCTGCTCATCGGCTTGCGGCGCGCCGGCGTGGACGTGCGCGTGCTCGTGCCGGGCCCCATCAACGACGTCCCCGTGGCGCGCGCCATGCAGCGCTCCACCTACCGCTCCCTGATCAAGCACGGCGTGCGCCTCTGGGAATACCAACCCACGATGATGCACGCCAAGACGGCCGTGGTGGACGAAGAGCAGTGCATCGTCGGCTCCACCAACCTGGATCCCTTCTCCCTCAACGTGCTGCAGGAGGGCTCGCTCGTGGTGGAGGACCCGTCCCTCAACACGGCACTCGCGCGGGCGTTCCTCCAGGACCTCGACGTCTCGCGCGAGGTGCTCGCGACGCCCTGGTACTACCTCCTGGTCTCCGGCGTACGCCGCGTCCTGTGGTGGATATTCGACCGCTTCGATTGACGTCCACTCCCGGACAGGGGACTGGCGGGCAGGCGGATGTCGTCCCATGGGCCCATCGCCACCGTGCCACGACGTGCCCATGGTTGCGCCGTAGCCCTGTCCATCCGGGAGACGACCACCGTGGGACTCTTCGACCTGCTGTCGCGATGGCCCCTCCTGCGGCAGCTAAAGCGCAAGGACGCGCTCGGCCTGGGCGAGTCGGCCATGAGCGAGCGCAGCCGTCAGTTGGAGCCGCGCACCGTCCGGGCCGACAAGGTCGTCCCCTCCGTGTGCCCCTACTGCGCCGTGGGCTGCGGCCAGAAGGTCTACGTGAAGGACGGGAAGATCCTCGACATCGAGGGGGACGAGACGTCTCCCATCTCGCGCGGCCGGCTGTGTCCCAAGGGCAGCGCCAGCTTCCAGCTCGTCACGGGCAACCACCGCGTCCACGACGTGCTCTACCGCAAGCCGGGCGCCATGCAGTGGGAGAAGCTTCCCCTGCACAAGGCCATGGACATGCTCGCCGAGCGCGTGAAGAAGGCGCGCGACGCCACGTGGCAGGCGAAGACGGAATCCGGCGACGTGGTCAACCGCACCCTGGGCATCGCGCACCTGGGCGGCGCCACGCTCGACAACGAGGAGAACTATCTCATCAAGAAGCTCTTCACCGCGGGACTCGGCATCGTCCAGGTGGAGAACCAGGCTCGAATATGACACTCCTCCACGGTGCCCGGTCTGGGCATCACGCTAGGACGAGGCGGGGCCACCAACTTCCAGCAGGATCTGGCCAACTCGGATTGCATCCTCATCCAGGGGAGCAACATGGCCGAGTGCCATCCGGTGGGCTTCCAGTGGGTGATGGAGGCGCGTGAGCGCGGCGCCACCGTCATCCACGTGGATCCACGCTTCTCGCGCACCAGCGCCATGGCCGACGTGTTCGTGCCCCTGCGCGCGGGCACGGACATCGCGTTCCTCGGCGGCATCATCCACTACATCCTGGAGAACGAGCGCTACTTCCACGACTACGTGGTGCACTACACCAACGCGCCCGCCATCATCCGCGAGGACTTCCAGGACACCGAGCAGCTCGACGGGCTCTTCAGCGGCTATGACCCGGAGACGGGCAAGTACCAGCCCCACACCTGGCAGTACGAGGGGCTGGACGGAGTGGTGGCCGCCGCGGGCCACAAGGAGATCTTCGCCGAACCCGGCGCGGGCGGTCACGGCAAGGTGCAGGGCAAGCACATCACCGAGGTGTCGCGGGACAAGACGCTCCAGCACCCGCGCTGCGTCTTCCAGGTGCTCAAGCGCCACTACGCGCGCTACACGCCAGCCGTCGTCTCACGCATCTGCGGCGTCCCCGAGGAGCTGTTCCTCAAGGTGGCCAGGACGCTGTGCGACAACTCGGGGCGCGAGCGCACGAGCGCCATCTGCTACGCGGTGGGTTGGACGCAGCACTCGGTGGGCGTGCAGAACATCCGCTCGGCCGGCATCATCCAGTTGCTCCTGGGCAACATCGGCCGGCCCGGTGGCGGCATCATGGCCCTGCGCGGCCACGCCTCCATCCAGGGCTCCAGCGACATCCCCACGCTCTACAACCTGCTGCCCGGCTACATCCCCATGCCGCACGCGCCGGACGCGCAGCGCTTCGACCAGTACGTGCACAACAACGTGTCGGCCAGCGGCTGGTGGAGCGAGTTCCCCAAGTACATCGTCTCGCTGCTCAAGGCGTACTACGGCGACGCCGCGACGAAGCAGAACGACTGGGGCTTCCACTGGCTGCCCAAGCTCACCGGGGACCACTCGCACATGACGACCGTGGCCGACATGGCCGACGGCAAGGTGAAGGGCTACTTCGTCATGGGGCAGAACCCCGTGGTGGGCTCGATGAACGGGGCCCTGCACCGCAAGGCCCTGCACAAGCTCGAGTGGCTGGTGGTGACGGACCTCACCCTCATCGAGACGGCCGAGTTCTGGCGCACCGCTCCGGAAGTCGTCCGCGGCGACGTGCGGCCCCAGGACATCCAGACCGAGGTCTTCTTCTTCCCGAGCGCCGCGCACACGGAGAAGTCCGGCTCGTTCACCAACACCCAGCGCCTGTTGCAGTGGCACTCGCAGGCGGTGGAGCCCCCGGGCCAGGCCCGGAGCGATCTGCAATTCATCTTCGAGCTGGGGCGCCGGCTCAAGGCGCTCTACGCGGACTCCACCGAGGAGAAGGACCGGCCCCTCCAGGCGCTCACCTGGGACTATCCCACCCACGGTCCGCTCGACGAGCCGGACGCCGAGGCCGTGCTCAGGGAGATCAACGGCTACACGGTGAAGGACGGAGTGCCCGTGCCGGGCTTCACGAAACTCGAGGCCGACGGCAGCACGGCGTGTGGCTGTTGGATCTACTCGGGTGCTTACGCGGACGGGGTGAACCAGGCGGCGCGGCGCAAGCCCGGCCAGGAGCAGACGATCGTGGCGCCCGAGTGGGGGTGGGCGTGGCCGGCCAACCGGCGGCTGCTCTACAACCGCGCCTCGGCGGATCCCGAGGGCCGCCCGTGGAGCGAGCGCAAGAAGTACGTCTGGTGGGACGAGGGCCAGCGCCGGTGGACGGGCGAGGACGTGCCCGACTTCATCGCGGACCGGCATCCCTCGTACCGGGCGAAGAAGGGCGACCAGGGGCTGGACACGCTCTCCGGGGATGATCCCTTCCTCCTGCAGGCGGATGGCAAGGGGTGGCTGTTCGCGCCGAGCGGCATGGTGGACGGCCCGCTGCCCACGCACTACGAGCCGCTGGAGTCCTCGGTGCAAAACTTCCTCTATGGGCAGCAGTGCAACCCGGCGCGCTATGAGTGGCGGCGCCGCGACAACCCCATGGCGCGGGCGTGGGCGGATCCGCGCTACCCGTACATGCTCACCACGTACCGGCTCACCGAGCACCACACGGCGGGCGGCATGTCGCGCTGGCTGTCGTGGTTGAGCGAGCTGCAGCCGGAGATGTTCGTGGAGGTGTCGCCGGAGCTGGCGGCCCAGGCGGAGCTGGAGAACGGCGGCTGGTGCACGGTGTCCACGGCGCGCGGCCAGGTGGAGTGCCGGGTGCTGGTGACCGAGCGCCTGCGGCCGCTGAAGGTGGGCGACAAGCTCGTGCACCAGGTGGGCATGCCCTACCACTGGGGCTACACGGGGCGGGTGAAGGGCGAGAGCACCAATGACCTCACGGCCTTCTCGGCGGACCCGAACGTCTCCATCCAGGAGTCCAAGGTGCTCGCGTGCAACGTGCTGCCGGGGCGGCGCGGGCAGGGCAGGCTCGCGGCGATGGGCTGGGAGCCGCCGCCGCTGCCCCCGGGCGTGGTCGAGGTGCCGCGAGACAAGGAAGGCGTGGGTCCGCCCATGCCCCAACCCGAGCAGGACGCGAGGGAGTAGTGCCCCATGGGACAGAAGGGCTTCTTCACCGACACGACCATCTGCATTGGCTGCAAGGCGTGCGAGGTGGCCTGCAAGCAGTGGAACCAGTTGCCCGAGGACGGCCTGGAGCTCACGGGCATGTCCTATGACAACACGGGGCACCTGGGCGCCTCCACCTGGAGGCACGTGGCGTTCGTCGAGCGGCCCGTGCCCATGCCGGGACACACGGTGGGGCTGGTGGACTTCTCGTGGCTGATGAGCTCGGACGTGTGCAAGCACTGCCAGCGCGCCGGGTGTCTGGAGGCGTGTCCCACGGGCGCCATCATCCGCACCGAGTTCGACACCGTGTACGTGCAGCCGGACGTGTGCAACGGCTGCGGCTACTGCGTGACGGCGTGTCCCTTCGGCGTCATCGATCGGCGCGAGGACGACGGGCGCGCGTGGAAGTGCACGCTCTGCTACGACCGGCTGGGCGAGGGCATGACGCCCGCGTGCGCCAAGGCGTGCCCCACCGCGTCCATCCAGTACGGCGACGTGGACGAATTGCGCGAGCGCGCCAGGCGCCGGGTGGAGCAGCTCCATGAGAAGGGCCTGGGCGAGGCCTACCTGTACGGCGCGGATCCGGAGAGCCAGCCGGGCACGGGAGGGCTCAACGCCTTCTTCCTGCTGGTGGACAAGCCCGAGGTCTACAACCTGCCGCCCGACCCCGTGGTGCCGACGATGAAGGGCAAGGAGTCCTGGGCGATGGCGGGCTGGGGCGCGCTGGGCATGGCGGCGCTGGCGCTCGGGGCGGTGCTGCTCGGAGGGGGAAGCACGCGTGAGTAAAGGCATCCGGCCGGAGGATCTGGACAAGCGCGGGGACGGGCGCGAGATCGACACGAGCCGGGGTGAGCTGTCCGGCGAGGGCGCCTGGCAGCGGGTGAAGCGGTTGGACGAGGCCAACCCCGCGCGCGCGGTGCTGCACACGCGGCCCACCCCATCCGACGTCACCTCGGCGACGCCGAGCTACTACGGGCAGCCCGTGCTCAAGGAGCCGATATGGATCTGGACCATTCCGCTCTACTTCTACGTGGGCGGCACGGCGGGCGCGGCGAGCCTGTTGGGCGCGACGGCGGAGGTGCTCGGTGGCGAGCGCCTGCGGCCCCTGGGTGTGCGCTGCCGGTGGATCGGCGCGGTGGGCGACAGCGTGAGCGCGGGACTGCTCATCTATGACCTGGGCCGGCCCGAGCGCTTCCTCCACATGCTGCGCGTCTTCCGTCCCACCTCGCCCATGAACCTGGGTACGTGGATCCTCTCCGGCTCGGGGGCGATGAACGGCGCGGCCGCGGTGCTCTCGGGCCAGAAGGGCTGGCTCGGGCGGGCGGGAGACGGCGCGGCCCTGATCGGCGGCCTCCTGGGCATGCCGCTCGCCGGGTACACGGCGGTGCTCATCACCAACACGTCGGTGGCCCTCTGGCAGTCCGTCCACAAGAGCCTGCCCCTCTTGTTCATGGCCTCGTCGGTGGCGGGCGCGGGCAGCCTGCTGCGACTGCTGCCCCATAAGCCCGAGGAGGAGCGAATCCTCCACCTGTTCGGCATGGGGGGAAAGGTGGCCGCGCTCGCCGCGGGGCTCGCCGCCCACCGCGACGCCACGCGCGTGGAGGCCGTGGGCAAGCCGCTGCACCAGGGGTGGACGGGGGCGATGTGGGTGGCGGCCCACGTCTGCACCGCGGCGTCGCTCGGGATGGATCTGGTGCCGGGCCGGCGGCGCCCGGCGATGAAGGTGGCCGCGGCGGTGCTGGGCACGGCGGGGGAGCTCTTCACGCGCTTCGCCATGTTCTACGCGGGCAAGAAGTCCTCGAGAGATGCCCAGGCCACCTTCCAGGGCCAGCGCCAGGGACTGGGCGCCGCGGAGGTGACGGGACACACCCTCGCCTCGGACGGCAAGCCGCTGAAATTCCCCCTTCCCGTCCTGAAATGATCCGCATGTGGGGCCGCGGACAGCGCCCTGCCCTCCAGGGCCATCACTGTCCACCAACCCACAGATATCCGGCTCACCAGTGAACCCCGGAGATCCAAGACACCCGTGCCCGCGCAACAGGAGCGTAGGATGGTGATCGCGTCATAGAAAACCCACGCCCACGCAGGGGGGAATGTACCGGGGGGGTACGTTCCGCCGGCCCCTTCACGTCCGCCCCGACGGCCGACCGGTCCATGCCCAGCCAAGCTGCTTCAGACAGCGCTGATTGCCCCACCGTGCCCACCAAGGGGCCCGGGACGGATCCGCTCCTGGGCACGTGTCTGGGCAGCTTCCGGCTCACCCGCAAGCTGGATCAGGGCGGCATGGGCACCGTGTACCTGGGCGAGCACGTGGACATTGGCAGCCGCGTGGCCATCAAGGTGCTCCATCCCCGGTTGAGCGGCTCGTGCCAGGTGATGCGCCGCTTCCGCATGGAGGCGCGCGCGGTGAACCTCATCGGCCACGAGAACATCGTCAGCATCATCGACATCAACCCGGCGCCGCCCCGGCCCTACCTCGTCATGGAGTACCTGGAGGGCGAGCCCCTGTCGGCGCTGCTCGCCCGGGGCCCGGTGCGCCCCGAGGTGGCCGTGGCCCTGCTCACCCAGGTGTGCGACGCGCTGGAGGCCACGCACGCCCAGGGCATCGTCCACCGGGATCTCAAACCGGGCAACCTCTTCCTCGTGCAGCGCGGCCAGGGCCCCGCCTTCGTCAAGGTGCTCGACTTCGGCATCGCCAAGCTGATGGACACCGAGGAGCGCACCACCGACACCGCCGAGGGCGCCATCGTCGGTTCGGCGGACTACATGGCGCCGGAGCAGTCGCGCGGCGAGCGGTTGGATGGCCGCGCGGACCTCTACGCCCTGGGCGTCATCGCCTACCAGTTGCTCGCCGGGCGGCGGCCCTTCGAGGAGAAGTCGCTCACCGCGCTGCTGCTCGCGCACCAGACCAAGCAGCCCATTGCCCCGCACGTGCTGCGCCCCGGGGTGCCCTCGGCGCTCTCCAGCGTCATCCTCCGCACGCTCGCCAAGGATCCCGAGGACCGCTACCAGAACGCCTCCACGCTGCGCGGCGCGCTCCAGGTGGCGCTCGAGCAGGGCCATACGCGGCCCGCGGCCCGCACCACGCCCACCACCCTGTCCACCTTCGTGCTCAACCCCGCGCTGGAGCTGCCCGTGCGGGTGACGACGCCGGGTCCCGGCTCCACGAGCGAGACGCTGCGCTGCACGGAGCTCACGCGCGCGGGCATGTTCCTGTGCACCCAGCGCCTGCCGCCCCTGCTGTCGCGGCTGAGGGTGTCCCTCGCGCACCCCGAGGGCGAGCTGAGCTGCGAGTGCGAGGTGGTGCGGCACGTGCTGCCCGAAGAGGCGCTCACCTGGGGCATGGAGCCGGGCTTCGGCGTGCAGCTCGTGGAGCCCTCCATCTCCTTCAAGGCCGCGGTGGCCCACCTGATGCTCGGCCAGCCGCTGGACACGCTGCGCCCCCCCATAGATCCCGCCGCGGAGGCCGAGGTGGAGCAGGTGCTCGCCCCGTATTACGTGCGCGGCATCGAGGATCTCTACGCCGTGCTCGCCCTGGCCACGGACAAGAGCTGCGAGGAGCTGCGGCTGCGCGCGCGCCGTGCCGGACAGGTCCTGGAGCGGCTGTGCGAGCGGCCCATCTCCCCGGCCCTGCGCGCCCGCGTCCACGTGGTGCTCGAGCGCGTGCGCAAGGCGGCCGACACGCTCGGCCACCCACGGCGCCGCGCCCTCTACGACGCCGAGCGCGGCAACTTCGCCGGCGTGGTGCGCTGTCTGTCCGAGGGGCTCACCGTGAGCCAGTTGGAGGAGCTGCGCCATGACTTCCTCGCCCGGCATCCGCACAGCCAGGCCTCGTTGAAGGCCCACCTGGCCCGGGCGCGCACCCACCACCAGTCCGGCATGCTCGCGCTCGCGCGGGATGACTACGAGCGCGCCCTGCTGTTGGATCCCCTCTCCCTGGACCTGCACCGGCAGTACCACGCCGTCTGCCGCGCGCTGGAGCGCGAGGCCCCCGTTCCTCCGAGGAACAAGGCCTCCGGCGCCTAGGGCCCGCTCCCTTCCCGGAAGGCGCCGTGCTAACTCCCGGGGCCTTCCTCGCGAGGCCTCCATGCCGCTGCCCCCGCTTCCTCCCCTCGACATCCCCGCCCCGGTGCGGCGCGTGGCCCAACACGCCGTGGCCGCGGGCCTCACCCCGCTCGTCCCCGTGCCCTTCGTGGATGACTACGCGCTGCGCCGCGTGCGCGAGGACATGGTGCGCTCGCTGCTCGCCGAGCGCGGCCTCTTTGCGCCCCGGCCCACCCTGCGCGTGCTCGCCGGCCTCCACCCGCGCGAGGGCAGCCGGCTGCAACAACTCGCGGGCAAGGCGGCGCTCCTGTCGCTGCGGCTCGCCTGGCGCAAGAGCTACCGGCGCCTCATCTCCGCCCTGTGGCTCAAGGACTGCGTGGACATGGCCTCGCTCTGCCTGCACCACGGCTATCTCCTGCACTACGCGCTCGAGCGGGGAGACCTGCCCGCGCACGCGCTCGCCACCCCGGACGCCGCGCGCCGCGTGCAGGCCGCCATCCACGCCGCCTGCGCCGAGCTGGACGCGCGCCCCATCAACCAGGCCCTGCGCCGGCTGTGGGCCGGTAGCCGGCTGGTGCGCGAGTCCCTCTCCGAGGCCCTCGCCCACTTCCAGGGCGCGCCCCTGCGCCCCCACCTCGACGACTCCGGCGCGGAGACTTCACTCGCCGAGCGGCTCGCCGCCGTGCTCTGGGAAAAACGTGGCTATTTCCTGACTCTGGAATCGCTTTACACGAAACACCTGAACTCCCCGTGAGCGTTTCCGGCGGCCGATAAACTTGCGCTCCCCACCGTCCGTCGAAAATCATTCACTTCACGCCGGTCATCTCGCGCGAGTCGTCCCACCAGCCCCCCGGCGGCAGTGCCCATCGTTGCTCTGGCGAGGTAGCTCATGGCCAACCTGATTGATGCCGTGCGGTTGGGAGACACGGGCGTGGTCCGAGCGCTGTTCGAGCGGGATCCCCAATCCCTGCATCGAGGAGACGCGCGGGGAATGACGCCGCTGATGTGGGCGGCGTGGCATGGCACGGTGGAGCTGGTGCGCTGGCTGCTCGCGCACGGCGCGCAGGCGGCGGTGAAAGACATCCGGGGCGCCACGGCGCTGATGCTCGCGGCCGAGCGGGGCCACCTGGAGGCGGTGCGCGAGCTGGTGTCCCGGGCGGACGTGGACGAGCGGGGCGAGGCACTGCGGCACGCGGTGGGCGCCGGGCAGCACGAGGTGACGGCCTGGCTGCTGGACGAGGCGGGAGCACCGCTCGAGTACGGCGGAGCGGAGGGAAAGACGCCCCTGACGTGCGCCGTGCTCGGAGGCCACTCGGCCCTGGCGGACGAGTTGCTGCGGCGGGGGGCGGACCTCACGGCGCCCAGCTCCCACTTCCTCCCCCTGGAGAACCTCCAGGACTCCGGCTGGCAACCCCTGCACTACGCCGCGGACCGCCGGCACGCGCTGCTCGTGCAACAACTGCTCGACGCGGGCGCCGCGGTGGACGCCGCGACGAGCCTGGGCACCACCCCGCTGATGCTGGCCGTGCTCCGGGGGGACGAGGACACCGTGCGGCTGCTGTTGCGCGCGGGCGCGGAGCCGCTGCGCGAGGACCTGGGCCGCGCCAGCGCGCTGTCGCTGTCACGGCGGCAGGGCAAACCCCACATCACCCGGCTGCTCGAGCGCCGGGCCGAGGAAGCCCCTCTCACGCGCGTGCTCCACCGCGTGAAGGGCCTGGGCGGGCGCGCCCCCTGAGAGGCGCCCCCCCCCCCCCGCGTCAGTGCAGCAGACCGCCGCCGGAGTCACTCCCGGGGCCGCCGCCGGAGTCCTCCTCGTCGTCCGGCGCCTCGTGCACGCGCGCCATGGCGGTGCGGAAGCGCTCCAGGGAGCGGCGCAGCCGCGAGTCCATCTGCACCGAGGGGCTGTCCGAGCGCGCCAGGCACAGCGTCACCGTCCGGCCCGCCAGGGGCGGCTCGCCCGGCTCCAGCACCGCTTCGCAGGTGCCGCCGAACACCAGCCAGTCCAGCCGCCACAGCGCGTCGAGCCGCTGACCGAAGTACTCCTCCATCTCCAGCCGCAGCGGCTCGGGCAGCCCCGTCACGTCACAGAACTCCGCGCAGTCGCGCAGGAAGCCCTCCACCGCCGAGCCCTCGTCCGCCTGCTCGGGCTCCTCGTGCGAGAAGCTGCACGCCAGCGCCCCGTCCAGCAACCGGGCGAGTTCCTCCCCACAGGTCACCAGGCTCAATCGGGCCCCCTGCTCCGGCACTCCCTCGTCCTGACGCAGGAACGTCTCCCCCGCGAGCGTGTCGAGTCTCATCCTGGCCACGTACCCCTCCAAAACCCCGAACCCCGCACCCTACCGGCACCCCGTCCAGGCGGTCACCTTTTCCACACCCGCACCCGCCCTACGCGTCTTCAGCTTCGACCCCGCCAGCATACAGGACCCCCCTGACATGACCTGGAGACCCCCCGGTGGGGCCCTGTCCTCCGGTACATGTACTGGGGAAGGACACCCCCACCGTCCTGTTTCAGGACAGTTGCGTAAGAGACACCAACCCCTGGTTTTTCTTATGGCTCCCACGAGTCAGTAGCGAGGAAGAGACAGGAGCGCCGCTGGGGAAAGTGGAGCATCCATGCTCCACATCGTGGGAGTAACGCGACGCGTCGTCCTGGCACTCATGACGCATCAGGTCTGGCGTGGAAGTTGCTCAACACTTCGGGAGCTGGGGGACGACTGGATGGTTTCAGCGCTTCCCGACGGCGAGTTCCCCGGCGAGCCGAACCAAGCCAACGCAGCGTCCTTACCCCCCCGTGCCTCCGTCCCCGGACCGGATGACCTCCGGCCCGGGGAGCCCCAAGGAACCTTCTTCCATGAAGCAACTGCCTGCCTTCGTGCTGGCGCTGTGCGCGTTTGGGCTTTCCCCCGCCGCCCACGCCGGAGCGGCGAAGACGACGTATCCCGTGGTGTTCGCCCATGGAATGGGCGGCTTCAACAACATCCTCGGCTACGACTACTGGGGGGATGACTACGGCATGTTCGTGGGCACCACGTGCAAGAGCGCGTGGACGTGCAACGAGGACATCGACGACAACCAGCAGACGTTCGTGGGCCAGGTGCAGCCCATGCAGTCCTCCGAGGTGCGGGGCCTGGACCTGGCCAACGACATCGAGGGCTACATGGCGAGCGTGGGCGCCACGCGCGTGAACATCGTCGGCCACTCGCAGGGAGGCCTCGACGCGCGCAAGGCGGCCAAGGTGCTCCAGCAGCGCAAGGGCTACACGGTGGTGTCCGTGCTGGTGAGCGTCTCCTCGCCCCACCGCGGCTCGCCCGTGGCCAAGTACATCCTCGACCTCAAGCCCGGCGTCTCCAGCGTCATCGCCGCCCTGGCCACGTATTACGGAGACGTCATCTACGGGCCGGGCAACGACGCCTACGCGGGCGCCAAGCAGCTCGTCTACAACGACTACAGCACGAGCGACGGCATCACCACCGGCGCCAAGGCCTTCAACGTCAACAACCCCATCGACGCGAAGTACGCCTCGCGCTACGCCTCGTTCGTCACCGCGCAGAGCGGCGTGAGCGTCAACCCCGCGCTCTACCTCATCAAGGAATTCCTCTACGACATCGACGGCAATGGCTATTGCCTGGACGACTGCGACAACGACGGCGCGGGCGGCAAGGGCAACGGCTACGCCGGTGACGAGGACGATGACGGCCTGGTGGGCATCAACTCGCAGCAGATGGGCTACCGGCTCAAGTACTCCGAGAGCGTCTTCGGCTTCGACTCCGTCACCACCGACACCAACGTCCCCTACTCGGCGGACCTCAACGCGCCCACCTCCGCGCAGATGACCTCCGCCTCGAGCATCATCAACCAGGACCACATGGACGTGGTGGGCGTGGGGCCGGACACCTTCGACGAGCCCGAGTTCTACGCCGCGATCTTCCAGTACATCGGCAGCTTCGACTGAGCCGCCGTGCCCCCCCGGGACGGCCCCCCCATCGCGCGGGAGGGGCCTCCGGGAGTAGCCTCGAGCGTCATGAACCGCCGCAAGGCCCCCCTGCTGCTGGCCCTGGCCCTGCTCCTCGCGGGCACCGCCGTCCTCCTCACCCGGCCGCTGCCGGAGCCCGGCGCCCACCCCGAGGCGTCCCCGGCGCGGCGGGAAGCCACCTCCCCCACCGGCGCGACGCCGGGCGTCCCCCGCGCCCTCGCCCGTCCGCCGGGCACTCCCCCCGAGACTCCCGACACCGCGCGCTCCGAGGACGAGCTCATCGCCGCCCTGCGCGCGCGCTACGGCGGGCGCCTGCACGAGCCCCACACGCAGATGCGCCTGCTCGAGCAGCTCATGCGCCACTTCCAGCAGCTCGACCCCACGGGGTGGGAGGCCCGGCTGCTGGCGCTCGTGCGGCGCGCCTTCCCGGAGCAGGCGGAGCTGCTCGCCCAGCGGCTGCGCCAGCGCGTGGAGTACGGGCGGTGGATGGAGGAGCACCAGAAGGAGCTGCTCGGCCTGCCCGAGGCCGAGCGCCGGGCGGCGGTGTGGGCGGAGCGCGAGCGGCTGTTCGGCGAGGACGTGGCGGAGCGGTTGTGGGCGGGGGAGCTGCGCGCCGCGGCCGTGTCCGACGCGCTCGGGGCCATCGACGCCCTGCCCCAGGCGAGCGTGGGCGAGCGGCTCGAGCGCTACCAGAAGAGCCTCGCCCAGACGTACGGCGACGAGTCCCCCGAGTACGTGCACGCACACCAGCAGGAGCTGATGAACCGCTTCCTCGACCTGGGCTCGGTGCAGCGCGAGCTCTCGGCGATGTCGCCCGAGGCGCGCGCCCGGAGCCTGCGCGAGGTGCGCCAGGGCATGGGCCTGGACGAGGCGGCGCTCGAGCGCTGGAAGGAGCTGGACCTGCGGCGCGACACGCGCTGGGAGCTGGGCGAGCGCTACATGGCCGAGCGCGCCACCCTGGCCCAGCAGGCCTCGGGCCCCGAGCTGGACGCGCGGCTCGCCGAGCTGCGCGCGCGCTACTTCCCGGACGAGGCGCAGACGCTCGCCGAGGAGGAGGCCAGCGGCTTCTTCCGCTTCAACCAGCCCCGGCAGTGGGGCCGCAACTGACGCGTCCCCCTCCCTCGGGCCTCTCGGGCCCTCAGTGCCGCACGGCGGCGGCGACGGCGTCGGCGAGCCGGGTGGTGGGCCGGCCGATGAGCCGACCGAGCTGCCCGGAGGCGTCATTCAGCTCGCCCCGGCCCGCCTTCTCGCTCGAGTCCACGAGGATTCCCGCGAAGGCGCCCGGCACCCCCGCCTGCTCCAGCACCCCCTGGTACTGCGCGGGTGGCAGATCCTTGTAGACGATGCTCCGGCCCGACTGTCGGGACACCTCGGCGGCGAGCTCCGACTGGGTGAAGGAGGTGTCGCCCGCGAGTTCGTAGACGCGGTTGTCGTGGCCGGTGCCGGTGAGCACCTCCACCGCCGCGGCGGCGTAGTCCGCCCGGCTCGCGGCGGCGACCCGGCCCTCGCCCGAGCTGCCCAGCAGCGCGCCGTGCTGCAGCGCCGGCGCGAGGTTCTCCGTGTAGTTCTCGAAGTACCAGCCGTTGCGCAGGAAGACGAAGGGGAGGCCGGAGTCACGGATGAGCTGCTCGGTGGCCTTGTGCTCCGCGGCGAGCGCCAGGCCCGAGCTGTCCGCGCGCAGGATGCTGGTGTAGACGAGCAGGCGGACTCCGGCCTTCCGGGCGGCCTCCACCACGGCGCGGTGCTGGGCGATGCGCTGGCCCACCTCGCTGGAGGAGATGAGCAGCACCCGCGTCGCGCCCGCGAAGGCGGCGGCGAGCGTCTCGGGCCGGCCGTAGTCCGCCGGGCGCACCTGCACGCCCTTCGCGGCGAGGTCCGCCGCCTTCCGCGGATCACGCACCGCCGCGATGATCTGCCCCGCGGGGACCTTCTTCAGCAGCCCTTCGATGACGTGACGGCCCAGCTTTCCAGTGGCTCCGGTGACGAGAAACATGGGGACTCCCTTTGTGTCGCGGGTGTGCCGCGTTCGAGTTGCACTTACCCTAACGCCGTCACTTACCTTGCGTAAGTACCCACCTTTGGGTAAGTGACTAACATGGCGGAAAGAAAGCAGCCGGGACGATTGGCCACGAAGGTGGCGAAGGCGGCACGCGAGGCGAGGGAGCAGGGCAACGTGCTCGTGCCCATGTGCCCCTCGCGCGGGGTGCTGGAGCACGTGACGAGCCGCTGGGGCGTGCTGGTGCTGGTGTGCCTGCTGGAGGACACGCATCGCTTCAGCGAGCTGCGGCGCAAGGTGGGGGGGGTGAGCGAGAAGATGCTCGCCCAGACGCTGCACGCGCTCGAGCAGGACGGCTTCGTGCTGCGCGAGGCCTACGCGGTGATTCCCCCGCGCGTGGACTACAGCCTCACGCCCCTGGGCCGCGAGGTGGCCGAGCGCGTGGAGTCCCTGGTGGATTGGATCGAGGACAACCTCGGACGCGTGCTTGAGGCACGTGGCGAGTACGCGGCCGACGAAGAAGCGTCCTGAGGCGCTCGCGCGCGGGGCCTAGCGCGCGGTGTAGCCGCCGTCCACGACGAGCTCGGTGCCGGTGACGTAGCGCGCGGCGTCCGAGGCCAGGTAGAGGATGGCCTCGGCGATCTCCTCGGGCTCGGCCATGCGGCCCAGAGGGGCGGAGGCGTCCAACTGCTTCCACGCCTCGGCCTCGCTGCCCACCTGATCGACGAAGCCCTTCCACCAGTCGGCGTTCTGCCAGATGGGCGTGCGCACCCCGCCCGGGAAGACGGTGTTGACGCGGATGCGGTCGGCCGCGCACTCCATCGCCACCGCCTTGCTCAACATGCGCACCCCGCCCTTGCTCGCCGAATAGGCCGCGGTGCCCGGACTGCCCACCAGCCCGGACACGCTCGCCACGTTGACGATGGAGCCCTCGCGCTTGCCCGTGCGCATGGCGCGCACCGCGTACTTGATGCCCAGGAAGACGCCGTCCAGGTTCACCGCGAGCTGCTCGCGCCACTCGGCCAGCGACAGCTCCGTCACCGCGCGCGACGTGGAGATGCCCGCGTTGTTCACCAGCACGTCCAGCCGCCCATACGCCTCGAGCGTCCGGCTCATCACCGCGTGCCACGCCACCTCGTCCGTCACGTCGTGCAGGAGGAACAGCGCCTGCCCGCCCTCGGCGCGGATGTCCCGCGCCACCTGCTCGCCCAGGGTGGCGATGTCCGTCGCCACCACCCGCGCGCCTTCCCTCGCGAACAACAACGCCGTGGCCCGGCCAATCCCCGACGCCGCCCCCGTCACGAGGGCCACCTTGTCCTTGAGTCGATCCATAGCTGGAGGAAACGCACCTTACCTGGAACCCGGGCCTGTCCGGTCTGAAATGAAGCGGGATTCAGCTTCCGCCTTCCGCCGGGGGCAGCGAGACGCCATGACGCGCCAGGTCCTCCGGCGTGTTCACGCCCACCACCGCGCGCAGCGCCGGATCCACCGCCCGTAAAGCCTCCTCGGGCAGGAGCCTCGCGCGGCTGAGCGCCAGCAGCGCGCGCAGCGAGGGCTCCCCGGACTCGAGCGCCTCGCCCCAGGGGCGTGCCAGGGCGCGGTGGTACAGGGCCAGCAGCGGCTCCACCCGGCCCGCAACCGTGAAGGCCACCGCGTCCACCCCGGGCGCGCGCGCCCCGAGCAGCACCCGCGCCACCTCCCGCGTCACGAAGGGCATGTCGCACGCCACCGCCAGCACCCACTCGGTGTGAGCACCCACCAACGCCGCGTGTACCCCGCCCGGCGCCCCCCGCCCGTGCACCACGTCCGCCACCGCGCGCAGGCCCCAGCGCGCGTAGGGCCCGGGCTCGTTGGCCACCAGCAGCACGTCCCCACACAGCCCGCCGAGCACCAGCACGCGCTCGAGCACCGGCCGTCCCTCCACCTCCAGCAGGCCCTTGGCCACGCCCCCCAGCCGGGAGCCCCGTCCCCCCGCGATCACCGCCAGCGTCACCTCCGGATATTCCACCCGCTCGCTCACCTCGTCGCTCCTCATGACGGCTCGTCCGCGACCCCCGCCCGCTGCCCCGGGGTCGTCCACCACGCGAAACTCCCCCCGCGCCCCGTCGCCGCCCGCCTCCGCTTGGGCTAAAGCCCGGTGCACGGCTTCCCCATGTCCCTCACGCCCCTCGCCACCGCCCGGCGGGCCGCCCTCGGCGCGCTCACCCCCGCGCCCCCCGAGCCCGTCCCCCTCCTGGATGCCCTCGGAGGCTTCCTCGCCCGGGAGCTCGTCGCCTCGCGCTCGGTGCCCGGCTGCCCCGTGTCCGCCATGGATGGGTACGCCGTGCTCGCCGAGGATACCCTGCGCGCCACGCGCGAGCAGCCCGTGCGCCTGCGCGTCACCGACACCATCTACGCCGGCCACCTGCCCTCGGGCTCGCTCCAGCCCGGCGAGGCCGCGCGCATCTTCACCGGCGCGCCCCTGCCCGCGGGCGCCACCGCCGTCGTGCGCCAGGAAGTCACCCGGCCCGTGACGGACAGCGGCGCCGTGGACATCTTCGTCCCCGCTCCCCCCGGCAAGGACATCCGCCCCGAGGGCGAGGAGCTGCTCGTGGGCACCCCGCTGCTGCGCGCCGGCCAGCGCATCGATGCCTCCGTGCTCGGCGTCATCGCCTCGCTCGGCGAGTCCCAGGTGCTCGTGCGCCCGCCGCCCCACGTCGCCGTGCTCGCCACCGGCGACGAGCTCGTGCCGCCCGGCCAGGCGGCCCTCCCCCACCAGGTGTACGAGAGCAACCTCGTGCTCATCTCCGCGCTCGCGCGGGAGGCCGGCGCCCGGGTCGTCGCCCGGGAGCGCGCCGGGGACGACGACGACATGCTGCGCCTGGCCGTGCTGCGCCTGGCGGACCGCGCCCAGGTGCTCATCACCACCGGAGGCGCGTCCGTGGGGGACAAGGATCGCGTCAAGCGCGTGCTCACCCTGCTGGGCGCCACCTTCCTCGTGGACGGCGTGGCCCTCAAGCCCGGCAAGCCCGTGGCCGTCGCGCGCCTGGGCACCACCGCCGTCGTCGTGCTGCCCGGCACGCCGGGCGCCGCCCTCGTCGCCTTCGATCAGTTCGCCCGGCCCCTGCTCCTGCGCCACCAGGGCGTGAGCGAGGAGCGCCAACGGGTGCGCGCGCGGCTGGACGAGGCCCAGCACAAGCAGGCGGGACTCACCTACCTCATCGGCGGCACCCTGGAGACGCGCGAGGACGGCACCGTCTGGACGCGCCTGCGCGACAAGGGCGGTGGCCATGCCCTGCGCCACATCGGCGCCGAGGGCTTCGCGCTGCTGCCCCCGGGCCGCGCCGACTTCGCCCTGGGCGAGCCCGTGGACTTCGAGCGCTTCGACCACCCCCGCTACGTGCCCGTGGAGCCGGAATGACGCCCATCGCGGTCTCGATCATCGGCTGGTCCGGCGCGGGCAAGACGGCGCTCATCACCCGGCTGGTGCCCGAGCTGCACGCGCGGGGACTGCGCGTGGGCGTGGTGAAGCACACCTCGCATCCCCACCCCCTGCACCCCGAGGGACGGGACACCGCGCACCACGCCCGGGCCGGCGCGGCGCTCGTCGTCTTCGCCACCCCCGAGGGCGTCCAGGTGTCGCTCCCCTCGCCGCCCGCGCGGCTGAGCGCCCTGCTGGAGCGCTTCGCCGGACACCTGGACCTGGTGCTCGTCGAGGGGTGGAAGGAGGGCCCCCTGCCCAAGCTGGAGGTGTGGCGCGAGGGACTCGAGGCCCCCCTGTCGGCCACGCGTTCGGACGTGCTCGCCTTCGTCGGGCCAGAAGGGGGCCCGGGAGTGGGCTCCGGGATGGAAGGCCGTCCGCGCTTCGACCCCGAGGACACGCGGGGCATCGCCGACTTCCTCCAGCACGGCCCGCGCGAGGGAGGCTGGCGTCCGGCGGCGCCCGTGCGCTCCGAGGCCCCGGCGCCGGCACGGACGAGTCCCGCCGTGCTGCCCCCGGGAGTCACCTGGCGGCCCGTGCGGCGTCACACGGCGGACAGCGGCCTGTCCGACGAGCGGGACGACGCGGTGGCCATCGAGGAGCCGCTCGACATCCGCGTGAGTGGAGACACGGTGGCCATCACCCTGCGCACCCCGGGCGCGGACCGCTTCCTCGTCACCGGCTTCCTCTTCGCCGAGGGCCTCATCCACGGGGCGGAGGACCTGGGGGGCCTGGTGCACTGTGGCCGGCCCGGGGAGGAGGGGTATGGGAACACGGTGGAGGTGACGCCCGCGCCGGGACTGGTGATGGATTTGGAGCGCGTGAGCGCCACGCGCCGGGGCACGCTCACCACGGCGGCGTGCGGCGTGTGTGGCCGGCGCAGCGTGGATGACCTGGTGGCCGCGTGCCACCCGGTGCCCCCGGGCCCGCCGTTCTCCGCGTCCGTGCTGGCGAGCACGCCCGAGCGCCTGCGCGCCACGCAGCTCAACTTCGCCCACACCGGCGGAGTCCATGCCGCCGCGGCGCTCGACGCGCACGGCGAGGTGCTCGCGGCCTTCGAGGACGTGGGGCGCCACAACGCGGTGGACAAGGTGGTGGGGGCGCTGGTGCTCGAGCACGGCCTGCGCTCGGCGCGCACGGCGCTCAAGGACTCACCGCGCCCGGCGCTGCTCGTGGTCAGCGGACGGGTGGGCTTCGACATCCTCCAGAAGGCCGCCGTGGCGCGCATTCCCATTGTCGCCAGCGTGTCCGCGGCCACCTCGCTCGCCATCGACCTGGCCGGGCGCGCTGGCATCACCCTCGCCACGTTCGTGCGCGGCGGACGCTTCAACGTCTACTGCCACCCCGAGCGCATTCGCGAGGACTGAGGGCGCGCGGAAACCCAAAGAGCAGCGCACGAGAAGCAAGCACATCCCGTGAATGTGAGCCTTGACACTGAACGGGTGAGCCCCTACTCTTCTTCGCAACACACCCGCCACGCCTCTGGTCCATTTTTTGGGTCATGCGCCTCAGGCGGGTTTTTTTTTGGAATCATTCCCGGGACCAACAACCGGCGCATGTTCGCCCGCTCCTGATGGGAGGGCAGCAGGACATGGGTAGGCCCTATACCAAACCCGCCCTGACGTTCGATCAGCAGCTCGCCCAGTTGGAAGGTCGCGGGCTGCGCGTTGGGGATCGCAACCTGGCCATCAGTGCTCTCGGCCGAATCAGTTACTACCGACTGAGCGCGTACTGGCACCCCTTCAAGCGTCCTGACAAGACCTTCGAATCAGGGGCAACCTTCGAAGAAGCACTCAAACTCTACGAGTTTGACCGGCGCCTCCGGCTCACGGTTCTCGACGCGATCGAGCGTGTGGAGATCCTCGTGCGCACGCTCGTCACGTACACGTTGGGTCATGGACATGGCGCGTTCGCGCATACGAAGGCGAGCAGCTTCGATTCCGCGTTCAGACACTCCGATTGGTACAGTGAAGTGTCCAAGGAGGTAGCCCGCGCGAAAGAAACCTTCCTTGAGCACTACGGTGCGACCTACGACGGATTCCCCGACGTCCCGATCTGGATGGCCTCCGAGGTGATGTCCCTCGGAACGCTCTCGAAGATGTTCAAGGGGATGCGGCACCCAGACCAGAGCGCAGTGACCTCCAGCTGGAAAGTGCACAGGATCGTAGCCCAGTCATGGCTGCACACGCTCTCGTATGTGCGCAACGTCTGCGCCCACCATGCGCGGCTATGGAACCGGGAACTGGCGATCAAACCGATGCTCCCCAAGCACCAACCTGAATGGAACACACTGAACAACGGGCGGGTCTACTCCGTTCTCTGCATACTCCAGCGGCTGGTCCAATCCGACCCCGACGGAACTGGGTGGGCACAAAAGGTGGTTGGCCTGCTGACCGAGTTGAACGGCCTGCCGAGATGGCAAAGGGCCATGGGTGTTCCCACGAACTGGAACACCCAGGTGTTTTGGAAGTAGTTCTCCGGCCAGGGCGCCCTCAGTAGGACACCTGCGCGCGCAGGGTGACGGTCTCGCCGTCGTCCCCGCCGGTGAAGTCGCCACCGCGGTTGTCCGTGTGCCAGTGGATGCCATTGAGCATCAGCCGGGTGAAGCTGTTGAGGTACCAGTTCACGCCCACGGTCGCCGCCCAGCCCTCGCCCAGCCGGGACTCCTGGGTGAAGGCCAGACGCTCGTAGCGCGCGGTCAGCTCGACGGCCCCCATGCCCCCGTCGAGGATGGATCGGCTCACCCTCGGCTGGGTGAAGTTGCCGAAGCGCGGGTTGTAGGGCGGCGTCTCGCCCGTCACGAACCCGCCCGCCGACACACTCCAGGCATCGCTGAGGAAGTCCCGCTGTCCCGCCAGCCGCACCTCACGCCGGCCCAGCTCCGCCATGGCCCACAGCGCGCGCCAGTACCCTCCCAGCTCGGCCCCATAGCCGGTGTCGCCCGTGGCCCCGGTGAGCGCCCCCGTCGACACGCGCAGACCTCCATTGAACCGGCCACCGATGACGGTGTTGCGAGTCACCGTGCCCGCCGCCGAGGACAGCTTCTCGTCGAAGCCCCAGGCCCCCACGTGGACGACCGTGGCGTCCGTCTTCACCGGGTTCCAGTGCGCTCGCGCGAGCACGGTGCGGCTGTCATTGACGGCATAGGCACTGTCGACGTCGTCCCCCGAGAGCGTCAGCGAGGCGTGCCAGTTCGGCCCGAACAGCCGGCCCTGCGCGCCAATGCCATAGAAGCCCCGCTGCGGGATGATCGCCGTCCCGACGACCGTCCGCTCGGCGAAGGGCGTCGAGTCCGAGCCCGTCGAGCCCTCCAGGCCACGATCGTTGAAGAGATTGCCAATGCGAATGTCGTAATCGAGCCCCAACACCTTGTGGCGCCAGCCGAGGAAGGCGGTGACCACGTCGACTCCGTTCTCGGCGAAGTCGCTCTCGAACTGGTAGAAGAGGTGCGGACCGACGCCTCCCTCGATGCCCAGACGCAGCGCGCGCGAGCCCGTCGTCGTGAGGTTCCGGGCCTGGTAGGCCGAGCCCCCGCTGCTGCTCACATCGAGCAGGATTCTCCCGCGCGGCTTGAACGAGAAGACCCCGTCCCCCGAGCGGAAGATGGGCGCACCCGCGCCCCACTCGACCTGCACGTCCGTGGCCTTCGCGCCGGGCACGGGCACGGCCACCGCTCGCGCCGTGTCGACCGGAGCCGTCGCCGGACCGGGAGGAACCAACTGCGGAGCGATCGGCGCCATGACCGCGCGGACCTCTTCCAGTTCCTCATGATCCCGCGCCTGTCTCTTCTCGAGCGCTTCCAGCCGGGCGCGCAGTGCGTCGATCTCCGCCCGCCGCGCCTCGTCCGTCACCTCGTTGGACCCGGGCTCCCGTGCGAGCACAGGAGCGGACGCCACCAGCAATCCACCCACGAGCACACGCATCAGAAGATCCACAGCCGCTCCTTCGGGAACGCGAGCGTGTACGCGCCGGGGGACAGGGACTCGCGCGTGGTGGCGCGCAGCGTCTGGCCCGCCAGCTGGAACAGGTGCTCCCAGCGGCCGCCCACGTAGATGGAGCTGTCCAGGTGCGCCGGCAGCCGGTTCTCCCCGGGCCCGGATGCCAAGGACAGCTCCTCCACGCGGATGACGCCCGTGGCGGCCCCGTCACCGCCCGTCCCGCCC
Organism: Cystobacter fuscus DSM 2262; assembly: GCF_000335475.2. Taxonomy (NCBI): domain Bacteria; kingdom Pseudomonadati; phylum Myxococcota; class Myxococcia; order Myxococcales; family Archangiaceae; genus Cystobacter; species Cystobacter fuscus. The sequence continues at coordinate 94,813 of NZ_ANAH02000004.1, forward strand.
CGCTGCTGACCCCACAGCGACAACCCGCCCACCTCCAGCCGGGCCTCGTTCCCACGGCGCTCCACCACCCGCCCCGGCAGGGTGTTGTTCACCCCCATGAAGTTCGCGGCGAACAGGCTCTGCGGCTCCGTGTAGAGCTGCTCCGGCGTGCCGTCCTGCACCATGCGGCCCCCATCCAGCAGCATGATGCGGTCGGCAATCGCCATCGCCTCCACCTGATCATGCGTGACGAAGAGCGCGGTGAGCCCCATGCGCTTGATGAGGGCGCGAATCCAGATGCGTGCCTCCTCGCGCAGCTTCGCGTCCAGGTTGGACAGGGGCTCGTCCAGCAACACGAGCGGCGGGCTGTAGACGAGCGCGCGTGCCAGGGCCACGCGCTGCTGCTGACCTCCGGAGAGCTGGCTGGGAAGGCGATCGCCCACGCCCCCCAGGTCCACGCCCTCGAGCACCTCGCGCACCGCCTTGTCGATGGCCTCCTTCGGCTGTTTGCGCAGCTTCAGGCCATAGGCGACGTTCTCCGCCACCGTCTTGTGGGGCCACAACGCGTAGGACTGGAAGACGAGCCCCAGGTCGCGCTGCTCCGGCGGCAGGTTCACCTTCGCCGCCGCGTCGAACACCGTCCTGTCCCCGATGTGGATGCGGCCCCTCAGGGGCGTCTCCAGCCCGGCGATGGAGCGCAGCAGCGTCGACTTGCCGCAGCCGGAGCGCCCGAGCAGCGCCACCACCTCGCCGTGGCGGAAGTCGGCGGTGATGCCCTTGAGGATGTCATTGGTGCCGAGCCGGACGTGCACGTCCTCGACGAGCAACCTAGCCATGGTGTGCCTTCCTTCCGAACAGGGTGAGCAACAAGAGACCCGCGCCGACCATCGCGATGTTGATGACCGACAGGGCAACGACGGTGTCCACCGCTCCGGTGGCCCAGAGCGACACGAGCAACGAGCCAATCACTTCCGTCCCGGGCCCCAGCAGGTAGACACCCGTGGAGTACTCGCGCACGAAGGTGACGAAGACGAGCATCCAACTGCCGATCAACCCCGCGCGGATCAACGGCAGCGTGACGTCCAGACTGACACGCCCCGGAGAGGCGCCCACCACCCGGCCGGCCTCCTCCAGCTCGGGACCAATCTGCAGCAGGCTGCCGGACACCAGGCGCATGCCATAGGCCATCCACACCAGCGTGTAGGCCACCCACATGGCCAGCAGCGTCTGCCGCAACGGCTGCAACGGGGGGAAGAAGAGGAAGACCCAGAAGATGGCCAGACCGGCGACGATGCCCGGCATGGCGCGGGGCAACAGCACGAGGTAGTCGATGACGCGGGCCCACGCCGAGTGCCAGCGGTGCACCGCGAGGTTGATGAGCGTGTAGACGGCCACCGACGCGGCCCCGCCCACCGCGGCCAGCACCAGGGTGTTGGTGATGCCGCGCATCAGGTTGGGGTAGTGGGTGAGCTCGCGGAAGTGATCCAACGTCAGCGCGCTGGCCAGCTCCACGCCCTCGCCCCAGCTCGACAGGAAGGCGCGCAGCACGAGCGCGCACACGGGCGCCACCACCACCGTGAGCAACCAGAGCGCGATGAACGCCGCCGCGGGCCAGCGCCACACGCCCAGGGCGATGGGCCGCGCGCTCTGTGCCTTGCCCTTGATGGACACGTAGCGGTTGGCGCTCTGGAGCAGCCGGTTCTGCAACCACACCAGCGGCACCGCGATGAAGACGATGACCATCACCACCACGGCCATGAGTTGGTAGGAGGGAATGCCCAGCACGTTCGTCAGCTTGTAGAGGTAGGTGGCCAGCACCAGCACGCCCTTGGGGTCCGCGAGCACCAGCGGCAGGCCGAACAGCTCGAAGCCCAGGAAGAACACGAGCACGCCGGCGTACAAGAGCGCGGGGCGGATCATCGGCAGGCTGACGGTGGCCGCCACCCGCAGGGGCCCCGCGCCGATGGAGCGCGCCGCCTCCTCCACGTCCGAGCCCAGGCTGCGCAGCGCCGTGGCGGCGTAGAGGAACACATGGGGCGCGTGCGTGAGGCCCGCGATGATGATGAGCGACGGCAGCGAATACACATCCCAGGGCAGCGCTCCCAGCCACCCCTTCACCCACAGGCTGACGATGCCCACCGGCCCGAAGGCCACCACGAAGCCGAACGCCAACACGATGGAGGAGATGAACATGGGCGTGAGGATGAGCGGCTCCATCCACCGCCGGCCCGGCAGGTCCGTGCGCACCAGCAGGAAGGCCAGCAGCGCCCCCACGGGCACGGCGATGAGCGTCATGCCCACGGCCACCACCACCGAGGTGCCCAGCGCGCGGTAGAAGTCCGGATCCTCGAAGACGAATTGATAGGCCCCCAGCGTCAGGTGCACGTTGCGAGCGAAGAAGGGGCCATCCAGGAAGCTCTGCCAGACGACCAGCAGCAGCGGCGCGAGGATGGCCAGCGCGGAGGCCAGGACGACCCCGATTCTCATGGAGCGGTTCATTGCAGGAGTCCTTCGCCGCTCAGCGGCCGCGCACGATGCGCTTCCACTGCTTGAGGAAGCGCAGGCGGGTGAGTTGATCCAGGTTGGCCAAGAGCTGCGGTCCCACGCGGATGGCTCGGACCTGCTCGGCGGGAGGCCGGGGCACACCGGTGTCTCCCAGGTCGGTCCTCACCGGCGTCATGTCGCGCTGGGCCAGCAGGGACTGGCCGCGCCGCGACAGCATGAAGTCCAGGAACAGCTTCGCGGCGTTGGGGTGGCGCGCCTCCGTGGGAATGAAGGCGATGCGCGAGAGCGTCAGCGTGAAGTCGGCCGGGAAGACGATGCCCACCGACGGGTCCTTCTTCCGCCGCTGCAGCGCATAGGAGCCGATCATGTTGTAGACGAGCAGGTGCTCGCCGGAGACGAGCCGCTCCATCATCGCGCCCGTGGAGGTGTAGAGCCGGGGCTCGGTGCCGGCCATGGCCTCCACCAGATTCCACGTGTCCCGGCTGATCTGCACGTCCTGGGAGATGAACAGGAAGCCCACGCCGCTGCGCTCCGGGTCGTAGCTGGCCACCTTGCCCCGGTAGAAGTCCTTCTTCGCGCGCAACAGCTTCTCCAGGTCCGCGCGCGTGCGCGGCACGTCCTCCGGAGGCATCAACCGCTTGTTGTAGGCGATGACGAGCGGCTCGGCGGTGGTGCCATAGCCCTCGTTCTTCCACACCGCCCAGTCCGGCAGGTTCGGCTTCTCCGGCGACGCATACGCCTGCGCGTAGCCGTCGTTGATGAGCTTCACCTGCAAGTCCATCGCCGAGCTCCACACGAGGTCCGCCGTGCCCTGCCCGGCCGCCACCTCCGCGATGAAGCGGCTGTAGATCTCCGTCGAGTTCTGGTCCGCGTACTCGACCCGCACGCCGGGATAGGTGGCCTCGAACTCCCGGATGAGCGCGGCGGCCTCGCTCGCGTCCGTGGCGGAGTAGATGCTCAGCACGCCCTCCTTCTGGGCGGCCTCGATGATGCGCGCGTAGGAGCGGGGATAGCCTTCGGGCAGCGGAACGTCGGAGCCCTCGGCCGCGGCACCTGTCGACAACAGGGCCACCGCCAGGGCGGTCAGCATTCGTTTCAAGGAAGACCTCTCGGGTGTCGGGGTTCCCAATCCGGCTTGTCTTGCAACACCGACGATATGAATCGAAGCTGTCACCGACCTGTCGCGCGCCGGTGAGGAGGGCGCTTGCGCATCCTGATTGTCGAAGACAACGCATCCCTGGCGCGTGGACTCACCGCGTCATTCAGGGCGTCTGGGTTCGCCGTGGATCATGTAACGCATGGCGTCGCGGCGCTCGATGAAGAGCGGCTCGTCCCCTACAACCTGATGATCCTCGACGTGGGCCTGCCGGACCTCAGTGGCTTCGAGGTGCTCAGACAGTTGCGCCAGCGCGGCTCGAAGACGCCGGTGTTGATCCTCACCGCGCGCGCCGCCCTCAACGACAAGGTGCAGGGACTGGACCTGGGAGCGGACGACTACCTGCTCAAGCCTTTCGAGCCCGCCGAGCTGGAGGCCCGCGTGCGCGCGCTGCTGCGACGCGGGCAGGGACAGCCAGCGCCCGCCCTCACGCTCGGTGGATTGGTGTTCGATCGCTCCACGGGCACCGCCACGCTGCATGGGCGCCCGCTGGAGCTGCGCCGGCGGGAGTGGGCGGTGCTGGAGAGTCTGATGATGCGCGCGGGCAAGGTCGTCACCAAGGAGCGGCTGGGCGCCGAGGTGTTCGGCCATGACGAGCCGGTGGGCCCCAACGCGCTCGAGGTGTACGTGGGGCGGCTGCGCAAGAAGCTCGAGCCCGACGGCCCCACCATCACCACCATCCGTGGCCTCGGCTATCTGATCAACGCCTCGTGAAGACGCCCGGCGAGTCCAGCTCCCTCACCACCCGGCTCGTGGTGGCCATGGCGGGTCCCCTGCTGGCGCTGGCGCTGGTGCTGGGATTGGGAGGCGCCTGGCTGATCCACGGCGTGGTGCAACGCAGCGGGGACCGCATCCTCGCGGGCTCGGTGGGCGCCATCGCGGAGACCGTGGCACTGGAGGACGGGGAGCTGACGCTGGACCTTCCGCCCGCGGCCTTCGGCATGCTGGAGAACAGCGAGCGCGACAACGTCTACTACGCCATCCGGCACGAGGGACGGCTCGTCACCGGCTACCCGGACCTGGCGTTTCCCCCCGAGCCCCCCGAGCGCGACACCGTGGTCTTCCGCGACGACACGTTCCGCGGCCAGCCGGTGCGCGTCGCGGCGGTGAGCCGGAGGATTCCGCGGCTCAAGGAGCCGGTGGTGGTGCAGGTCGCGGAGACGCTCGAGGCGCGGCGGGCGCTCCAGGCGCGCATGGTGCTGGGACTGGCCCTGCTGGAGGCCGCGCTCATCCTCGGCGCCGCGCTGACGGCCCGGCCCGCCCTGCGCTGGGGACTCAAGCCCCTGGCTCGCGCACGCGCCAGCGTGGAAGCCAAGGCCCGCGCCGCGCCCGTGGAGCTGTCACCGCTGCCGCTCGCGTCCGTGCCCACCGAGCTGCGCCCCTTCGTCGAGGCCGTCAACGCGCTGCTGTCCCGGCTGGAGGAGTCCACCGCGCGCATGCGCCGCTTCACCGGCGATGCCTCCCACCAGATGCGCACTCCGCTCGCGGTGCTGCGCACGCACCTGGCGCTGGCCCTGCGCGAGGACGTGACGGAAGGGGAGCGAAGCACCGCCCTGGCGGAGGTGCGGGACGCGACGCTGTCGCTGGAGCGGCTCCTGACGCAATTGCTGACATTGGCGCGAGCGGAGGAACGCGGCGCCCTGCCCGCGCTGCAACGGGTGGATTTGAATGGCCTCGCGGCCCAGGTGACGGCGGACTTCGTGCCCCAGGCGCTGCGCGCGGACGTCGAGGTCCAGTTCGAGGGCCATGAGCCGGAATTGCCCATCCGCGCGGATCCGGTGCTGGTGCGCGAGGTGGCCGGCAACCTCCTGGACAACGCCATCCGCTACCACCGGCGGGGCGGGCAGGTGACGGTGCGGGTGACGTCCCGCGACGGAGCGCCCTGGCTGGAGATCGAGGACGATGGCCCCGGCATTCCCCCCGAGCAGCGCGAGAGCGTGTTCCAGCGTTTCCACCGGCTGCCGCGCGACCAGTCCCAATCCGGAAGCGGGTTGGGCCTGCCCATCGTCCGCTCGCTCGCGCAGCACATGGAGGCCGAGGTCCTCCTGCGAGATGGGACGGGCAGTGCCGGACTCACGGCCGCCGTGCGCTTCCAGCCGTGGCCCGAGTGATGAAGCCGTGGCCCGTCGTTATGCGCCACTCCAGCGGCGTGGCCTTGCTAGGTTGCCCCGCCAGGAAAGACCGAGGGAACCCCCAGGATGATCACGTCCATTCAACTCCGGAGATTCAAGGGCCACCGCGACACCACCGTGTCCCTGGGACGTCTGACCGTGCTCGTGGGTCCGAACGGCACTGGAAAGACCAGCGTGCTCCAGGCGCTTAGCCTGAACTCCAAGTTGATGAACAATGAGCCCGATCATGTCCTTCGCGGTGACATGAGTCCTCGAGATCTCCTGTGTCGCTCGGAACAGGGACCAGTCACCCTCTCCGTGGAAGGAACGGACAACGCACGGCTCTGGAAGCTCGCCCTGCAGTTCGCTGAACCGGTCCTGCCCGATGACCCTCTGTCATTGAGAGCGGACTGGTCGTATGCAGGGTACGCTGGTTACGAGGAGACGATCTCCATTCCCCTCGAACATGCCCAGCATGAGATGGAGGGCAGCAAACTCGCATCACTCGTCAGCCCCGCGGTGCTCTACCATTTCGATGCCCGTCGGATCGCCGCTGCCTCCTACAGCTCCGAGGAAAACCCAGCCGTTGACGTGGACGGAGGGAACACCGCGGTTGTCCTCGCGGCATTGAAGCTCGAGCATGAGGAGATCTTCGAACAGATCGAATCGGAGCTGCGCAAGATCGTCCCGAGCATTCAGAGGATTCGCGTCCGGCGGGTCAAGATGCCACCCGCCGACAACTCCAACGAGCCTCGGATCGGCAACAAGATCTTCATCGATTTCCAGGGCGCCCCCGACGTCCCAGCCCACGGTGCCAGCGAGGGTACACTCATCACCCTCGCGCTGCTGACCGCGCTCTTCAGCCCGAACCGCCCGCGCATCCTGCTGCTCGATGACATCGATCAATCCCTCCATCCCCAGGCGCAGATGGAGCTGATGGGCGAGTTGAAACGCCTCCTCGAGAACTTCCCGGAGCTCCAACTCGTCGCCACCACGCATTCCCCCTACATCCTCGACGCGATCGAGCCCTCCGATGTCCGGGTGTTCGCTCCGCGCAAGGATGGTTCGGTCGCATGCCGGAGCCTCTCGGAGCATCCGCAGGCGGAGAAGATGCGCGGCGTGCTCACCACCGGCCAACTCTGGAGTCTCGACCCGGAGTGGCGCTGGGTCGCCGGGGAGAGCTGAGATGGCGAAGCTCCTCGTCTTCTGTGAGGCCCCCGCCGATTTCGAGACCGTCCGGGCCCTCGTCGAGCGCGTCCTCCGGGAGCAGGGTCCCGATTGGGTCCGGGAGCTCCTCGACAGTTCTCCCGAAGCCGCCCGAGAGTTCCGCGAGTGGATGCCCGATGGAGAGGGCCGGAGCTATTTCGATCTCCACAAGTTGTCGACCTATGCGCGCCGTCACAGGCTCCGTGCGCCCCAGGGGCACTTCGCGGGACGGCCGGGTGAAGCCGGCGCCCTGATGGGACGCACGGCCTTTCTCGTGGCTCGCGAGTTCGCGCTCCAGGACACGACACTCGAAGCGGTCCTCCTCGTCTGGGACATGGATGACCAGGGACAGGACAGACGCAAGGGTCTGGCCCAAGCCAGCACCGAGGCGCGTCCCCTCGTCCCCTTCGAGATCGTGCTCGGTTGTCCCGACCCGATGCGCGAGGCCTGGGTGCTCGCCGGCTTCGAGCCTGAAACGGAGGCCGAGCGAGAATGCCTCACCAAGTTGCGCCAGGAACTCGGATTCAATCCCTGTGAAGAGGCGCACCGGCTCGATGCGATGGATGAGCAGGCCAAGCGAAATCCCAAGCGCGTGCTCAAGAAACTCACAGACGACGAGCGCGATCGGGCGGTCCGTTGCTGGACCGAGGCGCCCCTCGCGCGATTGCGTGCTCGCGGCGGGCCCAGCGGGCTGAGCGCGTTCCTCGATGAGTCCGCGCAGGCGCTGATTCCGCTCCTGAGTGGAGTTCCCCCCAAGCCCCCACAGGACTAACCAGGCCGGACCCCATCTCCGCGAGCTGCGCCGCGCCCACAAGAGGAGCACGGCCACACCGCCGTCCCCTGGATTGTGCGAATCCGCTCATATATGCTCTTTTCGTTGCGAATACCTCTGCATATGTGCACATTCACGAGCATGAACGTGCATACGCCCCTGATGGTCCTCGTGGCGGGCCCCTATCGCTCCGGAACGGGGGATGATCCCGCGAAGCTCGCCGCGAACGTGCGGGTGATGAACGAGGCCGCGCTCGCCCTCTACCGGGCGGGACACCTGCCGGTGACGGGCGAGGCCCTGGCGCTTCCGTTGATCGAACTGGCCGGCAGCAAGGCCATCGGCGACAGCGTCTTCAACGAGATCTTCCACCCCATCGCCCGCCGGCTCATCCCCCACTGTGACGCCGTGCTGCGCGTCGGAGGCCCCTCGGCGGGGGCGGACGAGATGGTCAGCATGGCCCGCGCCCACGGCAAGGCGGTGTACTTCGGGCTCGACGAGCTGCCCCCGGCCCAGGGGGAGGCACCGCCGCCGCCGAAGCCTCGCGATCCGGGCGGCTTCCGCGTCCCGTCGGAGGGGCCCTCGCGCAACGACGCCGTGCGCATCACCGACGTGCGGGTGCTGTCCTCCAACTGGTACGTCCTGCGCAAGGTGACGTTCGACTACCGGCGCGCGGATGGCACCTGGAGCCAGCAGCACCGCGAGGCCTATGACCGGGGCAACGGGGCCACCGTGCTGCTGCATGACGCCTCGCGGGGCACGGTGCTGCTCACCCGCCAGTTCCGGCTGCCGGCCTACGTGAACGGCCACCCGGACGGCATGCTCATCGAGGCCCCCGCGGGCCTGCTCGATGGCGAGCACCCCGACGCGGCGATCCGCCGGGAGGTCGAGGAGGAGACCGGGGTGCGCATCGGCGAGGTGCGACCCGTCTTCGACCTCTTCATGAGCCCGGGCTCGGTCACCGAGCGCCTGCACTTCTTCGCCGCGCCCTACACCCGGGACACCCGCGCCGCGCAGGGCGGTGGGGTCGCCTCCGAGGGCGAGGACATCCAGGTGCTCGAGCTCCCGTTCTCCGAGGCCCTGCGGAAGATCGACTCCGGGGAGATCATCGACGCGAAAACGATCCTGCTGCTCCAGTGGGCCGAGCGCCACGGCCTCCTCGAGAGGACGCCCCAGGGCGGAGCGCGTTGACGCCTCCGCCGGAGGGCCGCCCTACCCCGCGCTGGAGGCGCTCGCCACGGGGGCCGGCGGCGTGGCGAGGGGAGTGCTGGCCGCGTCGAAGTGTCCGGCGGCGCGCTCCTCGCAGTTGTCGCAGTGGCCGCAGTCCTCGGGCTCGGGCTCGCCGAAGTACTCGTTGAGCAGGCGCCAGCGGCACCCGGTGGTCTGCCCGTAGCGCATCATCCGCTGGAGGCGCTCGCGGTCGCCCTGGTGGCGCGCCTCGTAGGCGGAGAGGTACGCGTCGAGCTCCTCGGGGGTGTCGAAGTCGCGCAGCCGCTGGAGCCCACGGGGGGTGCGCTCCAGGATGCCGGCCCCGGCGAGCTGCGCCACCAGCACCTTCACCCGGTTGGCCGGCAGGCCCGAGGCCTCCGTGAGCACCTTGAGGGCCACGGGCTTGCCCTGGCGGTGGGCCCACAGCTCGCGCAACACCGAGTAGAGCGCCTGGGACTCCTCGCGCCGGGGGTACTTGCCCCCGAGGAAGTAGCTCTGAATCCGCCGGTCCTCCAGCCGGTAGAACAGCACCGCGCGCGCGGGCTGCCCGTCGCGGCCCGCGCGTCCCGCCTCCTGGTAGTAGCTCTCCAGCGAGTCCGGGAACTGCCAGTGCGCCACGAAGCGGATGTCTGGCTTGTCGATGCCCAGGCCGAACGCCTTGGTGGCCACGATGACCCGGTAGCCATTCTCCATGAAGCGCTGTTGCGCCTCCTCGCGCTCGCGGGCCTTCATCTTGCCGTGGTAGCGGCCCGCCTCGATGCCGGCGTCCTCGAGCCACTTCCACACTTCCTCGGCCTTGCGCACGGTGGCGGTGTAGATGATGCCCGTGCCCGGCTCCTCCCGGAGCAGCTCGAGCATCCGCGCCCGCTTGGCCTCGGGGTTCACCGTGCGGGCCACCTCCAGGTGGAGGTTGTCGCGCCGGATGCCGGTGTTCACCAACCGGGCCCCCCGGATGCCGAGCTGCTCGAGCACGTCCTCGCGCACCTGGGGCGTGGCGGTGGCGGTGAGCGCGAGCACCGGAGGCCCCCCGAGCCGCCGCACGGCATCGCGCAGCGAGAGGAAGGCCGGACGGAAGTCGTGCCCCCACTGGGACACACAATGGGCCTCGTCCACGACGAAGAGCGAGACGCCCGCCTTGCGCAGCGCCTCGAGGCGCTCGGGCTTCTCGAGCTGCTCGGGCGTGACGTAGATGAGCTCGTGCTCGCCACGGCGCACCTCGCGCGCCACCTCGTCCGCCTCGCGCGCGGTAAGGGTGGAGTCCAGCTTCACCACGTCCACCGCGGCGTCCGACATCTTGTCGTGCTGATCTCTCATGAGCGCCAGCAGCGGGGAGACGACCACGGTGGCCCGGGGCAGGAAGAGGGCGGGGAGCTGGAAGCACAGCGACTTGCCCGCGCCCGTGGGCATCACCCCCAGCACGTTCTCGCCCGCGAGCAACGCCTCGATGATCTCCCGCTGGCCGGGCCGCAGCTCCTCCACGCCGAAGCGGGCACGGGCCTCGGCCATGAGCCGCGTCCAATCCGGCCGCCGGGAGCCGGGGGCCCGTCCTGCCGTGTCGCTGTCCTCGGGAGTGCGCATGGGTCCTCGGCGGCGCCTGGGGTGGAGCGGGCGGCCGTACGTCTCAAGGTAGGAGGCCGAGCGGGCCCGGGGGAGCCTGGACCCCGGAACCATGGGTCAGGTGCTCGCTCCCCTGCCCGCCACCCGTGCCCGCCCCGTCCCACGAGCACGGTGGGCCTCGGCGTGCTGCCCGAGCCGCCACGCCCCCTTCACTGGCGCATGAGCTGCTTGAGCGGCAGCGAGACGAGGAAGGCCGACCCCTCCCCGGGGGTGCTCCGTGCCCGGATGCTCCCCCCGTGCCGCTCGACGATCTTCCGGCAGATGGCGAGGCCAATCCCCGTGCCCTCGTACTGACCACGCCCGTGAAGGCGCTGGAACACGTCGAAGATGCGCTCGGCGAACTTCTCCTCGAAGCCGATGCCGTTGTCCTCCACCACCAGCTCACACCGCTGCGAGCGCGGCTCCACCGTGCCGCGCACGGAGATGACCGCGGGCACGCCTTCGCGGCGAAACTTGAGGGCGTTGCCCACCAGGTTCTGCAGGAGCTGGCGCATCTGCGTGGCATCGGCCTCGAGCACGGGCAACTCCCCCAGCGTGACGGTCGCTCCCGCCTGCTCGATCGCCGACTCCAGGTCCGTCAGCACCTCGCGGGCGACGACGGCGAGGTCCACCTGGGTGTAGGGCCGGGCCTTCGACGACACCCGGGAGAAGGTGAGCAGGTCATCGATGAGCCGGCGCATGCGCGCCGCGGCCCCCTGCATGCGCTCGACGTAGTCGCGGCCCTCGGGACTGAGCGTGGCGGCGGACGTCTTCACCAGGCGCTCGCCGAAGGTCTGGATCTTCCGCAGCGGCTCCTGCAGGTCGTGCGAGGCCACGTACGCGAAGCTCTCCAACTCGCGATTGGAGCGCTCCAGATTGAGTTGGGAGCGCTTGAGTTCGGTGATGTCGGTGAGGATCACCGTGAAGCCGACGAGCTCCTGCTCCCTCTGGATGGACGCGACCCGGGCCATGTACCACTCGGCGCCGGTGTGGAGGGAGGGAGGAATCTCGAAGGCATGGCGCTCCCCGGTCGTGAGCACCTTCTGGATGACGCCGCGGACCACCTCGACCATGTGCGGCTCGAACCAGGAATAGAGGACGGTCCCCATCGCCATCTCGGGGGTGTGCATGGGCAGGGTGTAATTGATGAAGCGAATCCGCGCCTCGAGATCACAGGCGAACATGATGTTCGGCGACTGCTCGATCAGCGTCTGGAGGCCGAACACCCCCTCCGTCTTCTTCTCGTGGCTCGTCGCGAGCCGGGCGGCCAGGTCATTGAGCGCCACGGCGAGCGGAGCGAGCGGCCCACTCCCCACGCTCAGGGGAACATGCGGCTGCCAGGCCGCCATCCTTTTGATCAGCTCGAGCAACTCCGCGACCGTCGTCTCGGGAGTCGCTGTCTCCGGGGCCTCGTCCTCTCCACCCATGCGCTCCCCTTCTACCAAGCGGGTCTTCTGCCTGGAGAAAGTGGTGGCGCAATCGGCGTGCGGACAAGGTGACGCGCCAGGACCCTCTCCAGGCGCACCTTCCGCCCGGCCGAGCCTCCGTGGACGCTCCGCGTCCGTCCCCCGGAGGTGCACGAGCGGCTCCCCGTCAGACCCGAAGGAGCCGGGACGTCCCTGGCGCGGCGGACGCTCCGGCGTCCACGACCGCGGCTGCTGACCCGAGGTCTCGAATCCATTCGCACACGTCCCCCGTGCCCCTCCGGGCGCGGGCCAGATTCCGAGAAGGTCATGCAGCCGAACTTGAACCGGCTCCTGCGGGCACTCGCCCGCGAGGGGCTCGATGTGACGTACGACGGTCGTGTCTACACCGTGCGCCTCCAGCGGGACGCGCACGCGCCCCCCGCCGAGGTGCTCCTCCCTCCCGACCTGCCCGTGGAGGGCAAGGCGTTCCAGCAACTCGCCGCGCTCGCCGCGCTGAAGCACCCGGACGGGGGCGCCGTGAAGCGCGTGCGAGCCACGCCGGACTTCCACCCGGGTGACTCCGGAGTGGCCATCGGCTCGGTGGTGCACACGGAGGGGCTGGTGGTGCCCGGCGCGGTGGGCACCGACATCAACTGCGGCATGCGCCTGCACGTCGCGGACATCCCCGTGGAGTCCTTCCTCGCCCGCCGCGACGCCTTCGTCGAGCGGATGAAGGGCCACTACTTCTTCGGCACCCGGGACGTGGCCCTGGGCTCGCGCGCGGTGGAGGCGCTCCTGCGCGACGGCCTGCCGGGTTGGCTCGTGGAAACGCTGGAGCAGCCACTGGGCGCGGTGGCGAGGGCGGACCTGGGACAGCTCGATCGGGAGTCCACGCGGGTGTACCTGGGAGGAGCGCTCGAGGGAGATCCAGCGTGGGCCCCCACGGGGCTGCGCCGGGAGGGCGTGGTGCGAGACCCGGGACTGGCGAGCATCGGCGGAGGCAACCACTTCGTCGAGGTGCAGCGGGTGGAGGCGGTGGTGGACCGCGCGCGGGCGTGGCGGTGGGGCGTGAGGGAGGGGCAGCTCGCGTTCATGGTGCACTCTGGTTCACGGGACCTGGGCAAGCACGTGGGGCACACGTGGCAGGAGCGGGCGAGGGCCGCGTGGCCGGTGGGGGCGCCCTTGCCGGAGAGCGGGATTCTCCCGCTGGCGGACCCGGCGCTGGTGCGCGAGTACCTCCGGGCCGAGGCCACGGCGGCCAACTACGCCTTCCTCAACCGGCTGCTGTTGGCGGAGCTGTTGCGGCTCACCCTGAGGGAGCTGTTCGGGGACGTGGAGGCGCCGCTCGTCTACGACGTGCCGCACAACATCACGCTGCCGTGGGAGGGCGGGTGGCTGGCGCGCAAGGGCGCGTGCCCGGCGGAGGAGGAGCAGCCGGTCATCATCCCCGGCTCCATGGGGGCCGAGTCCTACCTGATGGTGGGACTGGGCAATGCGCGGGCACTGGCGTCGGCGTCACACGGAGCGGGGCGGGCGCGCTCGCGCTTCTCCATGGCGCGGGGCGGAGCGGATCAGCGGGAGGGGGCGCTGGGGCTGACGGGAGTGGATTGCATCACATTGCGAGCCGAGCGCCGCATCGAGGAGGCACCCGCGGCCTACAAGCCCATTGGACCGGTGGTGGCCTCGCAGGTGGAGGCGGGCATCGTCCGGGAGGTGGCGCGGATGCGCCCGCTGATGACCTTCAAGGCGTGAGGCTCAGGGCGACGGAGGGCCGGAGGTGGCGCAGGTCCGCTCCAGCGCCGCCGTCAGTTCGTCGCAATCCAAGAGCCCATCAACGGTCCGCGCGAAAGACGCCTTGGCATCGAAGACTTCTCCAGCGGGAAACCCGGAAGAAGCGAGCCGCGCGTTGTGCTTGTCCTTCAAGCACAGCGTCGTCTCCTTGGGCTGGGTGACTTCATCGAGGCTCGCGCGGTCCTTCTCCCAATCCGCGAGCTGCGATTGGCACCGACCACAGCCCTCTTCCGCGCAGAGTCGCGTGGCCTCGCGGGTGTGCTGATAGAGCCAAGCCTCGATGCTGTAGAAGGGCACGAGGAGGCGCAGGCGCTTCATCCGCGTCTCCACCTCCGCTGGGAGTTGAGAACGCACGCCCGCTTCGATGGGAGGAATCATGCGCGCACGGAACTCGCGGACGTTCGCGCTAGACTCACGCTGGGACCAGGGCACATCTCCATCGATGTGGTAGAGAACGAAGCCATTGGGCTTGAGGAGTTCGGTAATGATGCTGCGGATGAGCAGCCTGCGTGCGGGCTCATCGAGCGGGTTGGTGCTCTGCCAGGTGGTGCCACGCATGGCGAGACGCGCTCGCTCGTCCTCGAGCGGCTTGAAGTCGATGCGGTGGGTCCACACAGCGGGGACGAGCAACTTGAGCATCTCCTTCACGAGTGCGCGCACGGTGTCGTAGGCGTCCGCTCCGGAGTCCTCGGTCAGCACCATGACCGACAGGGTTTTGCCATGGCCGCTCACCAGAGCCCCTTCGTCTGGAGCAACTCGCCTACCTGCTGGAAGCCGACCTTGTAGGAATCGAAGAAGTCCTCCGCGGCCTCATGGGACATGTTCTCCCAGCTCATCTGCTCGGACCCCTTGTCCCGGCGGCACAGAACAAACGTGGATCGAACATCCTCTGGAGACTGGAAGCGCAAGTAGTCGAGCAGGAGCGGATTCTGGCTGGTGAGAAAGACCTGCCGCTCACCCAATAGCTCAAAGCAGGCACGAATCCAGTGATGGTGCAGTCCGTTGACGAGTTCGTCGGCGATGACGGCGTACTTCGCCGAGGCCAGATAATGCATGATAGCAAGCATGCGCTTCTGACCATAGCTGAGCATCTTCTCCGAAATCCTCGTTCCACTCGGGCGTCGGAAGTAAAATCGCAAATTCCCCAGACGCATGACGTCACCTTCGTCGCTCCTGGTCGAATCTTGCAGTTCGACGATGGCCTCAGCAGATTCGAAGTCAAGAAGCTCGGCTGTACGTTTGAGGAATTGGATGTCGCTACTAGGCAGAACATACCGATCCGCTCCCCAATTTTTACTGGCAAGCGCGGCTAGTTCTTCGCGCATGACACTAGTTAAGTCCATGTCATCAGCCGCACGAATCCGTCCGTTCGAATCTCGAACCACTCTGAAACGGCGTTCGCCAAGGCTTTTGAAATAATCGAGTGATTCATCGAAGCGGCCTGAATTTGCTCCCAAGAATAGACGCAAAGAATCGACAAAAACATCGTCCGGCATGAGCTTTCCCCGATCAGCTTGCGACAGTCCCAAAAGCATCACCACACTGAGGGGAAGACCAATCAGCCTAGACGACAGCTCAAGAGCCGCACTGGGTGTTGCCTCGTCTGTTCGTTGAACTGAACCACTCTTTCCATCAAACTTTATCCTTAATTTCAAACCCGAAGAATCGCTGCAAACAATTGCCTCAAAGGAGAAGACTGGCGTACGCAATCCACTTGCGGAAGCAAGCGCTTCCGAATGCAGAGCCGACATGCCCTCCAATTCCGAGAGCATAGGTGACGACTGATTTTCGCTGCACACAGAGAAGCTGGCTGACACCTTGTCCGAAGCCAGTTCGTAGGAAAGGTCGAACTCTTCATCCTTGAAATCAGTAAAATCTGACTTGACGGCCGCCGCGATGAGGTTGAGCAGCGTGGTCTTCCCGGTGCCGTTCTGTCCGAGCAGCACGTTGTGCCCCCCGTTGAACGTCAGCCGCGTTCCCGGCTTCACCGAGCGGAACTTGTTCACCTGGAGCCACTGGAGCTTGACCATCGGACACCTGATTGCGGCGCAACGCGCCCACGGAGGAGAACGCCGAGAATACGTGCCGGTCCTCAGGTGTCCAGCGGCATGCCTCTGTCGCCGGATTCTCCTGGCTACCAGAGGGAGCAGGCGAATGTCCCGCCCTGGAATGCTCCTGTCCAACCCTCACCGCTCCTCGGGCACCCCGCCATCCACGCTGGTGGGCGCCCGCTGCTCCTTCAACACGGGCAGGAAGCATCTGCCTTTGTACGCGAACGTCAGGCGGGGGCAGGTTGGAGATCGCTGCTCGAGCGTACGCCAACAGGCGCCGGACAGTTCCACCTCCACGCCCTCCGTACAGGGGGCCTGCTTCTGATTCCTCACCGGGAGCGGCGCCTGCTCGTACCGGGCGGGGCCCGGCGGGTCGACCCGCACATCCGTGGCCCACTTCTCGTCTGGAGCCTGGACACTCGGAGCCTCGGGTGAGACGCGAACCATGGACACCAGCGCCAACAGCACCACCGCGGCGAGCACGAGCCCGCTCGGCCAGCGGCTCCGCTGCTCCACTCGCACGGGAACGGGGGGCGGCGGCGGCGCGCTCCAGGAGGGCTTTGGCCTCGGGGGCCGGACGAGGCGCCTCTCGGGACTGCCCCCCTCCTGAGCCGGTGGCACCTCTTCCCAATCGAAGATGCTCGCGTCCCACGCGGGCTCCTCACCACGGGCCGCGGAGCTCAAGGCCTCGTGCAACGCAGCACCGCTCGGGTAGCGCTTCGCGGGGTCCTTCGACAGCAGCCTCACAATCACATCACTCAACGCCCGGGGCACCCGGGGATTGACGAGCACGGGCGCCATCGGCCGCGCCTCGATGATCGCCATCTGCAACAAGTCCGCCGGCAGCCCCTCGGGGAAGGGTTGATGCCCGGTGGCCGCCCGGTAAAGGCAGACGCCCAGCGCATACAGGTCATCCCCCGGTTGAAAGGCATAGCGCACGCCGGGGTGCTCGCGGCTCTTCCACAGGAAGCGCACCGCCCCGGGGGTGAGCTGATGCAGGGTGGCCGGAGGCAAGGGGCCCGTGGTGAGCGGCGCTGCCCCCTCGTACCAGCCCACGCCGAAGTCGAGCAGCACCGGTTGTCCATCCGACTCGCGCACCAGGATGTGCTCGGGCTTGAGGTCGCGGTGCAGCACGCCCCGCTCATGCAACTCGCCCAGGGTATCCGCCACCGTGGCGCCCACCTCGGCGAGCCGGCGGAAGGTGGAGCCCTCCCGCTCGGCCCATACGTCCAGGGCCAGGCCAGGCACCCAATCCATGACGAACCCCAGACACCCCTCGCGAGGGTGTGGCCAGCGCGCCCAGCCGTGGAACCCCACCACGTGGGGATGCACCGCCCGGGTCATCATCAACTCCACCTCGCGCTCGGCCCGTCCGTCACTCGCGTACCACGCGAGCTTGAGCGCGTAGAAGTTCCCCGGGTGCTCCAGGTCCTCCACGCGGTAGACGGCGCCTTGTCCCCCCACGCCCAATGGCTCCACCACGCGCCAGCGGCCCACCCGCGTCCCCGGGGCCAGGTCCTCCGGGTACTGCCTCACCGATCCAGGACTCGTGGCCACCCGTGTACCTCCGCGCTCGTCCCACCGCCGGGACGAGCGCTCATACCACGACATGACGCCGGAGGTCACCTCGTCCGGCCCACCTCCGGCGGGCGTCTCACGGGCACGCGCCCGAGGGAGCTGGCGCGCGGGTGAGCGTGCCGGTCTCGTCCATCCTCAGCGTCATGCCCGAGATGACCCCGGACACGGCGCGCGCCGTGGCGATGAAGGAGAAGGGGCCCGTCACCTCGACCTGGTAGATGAAGCGGCATCCGCCCACCCACGAGCTGTCCGGACCCGAGGGGCGCGTGCCATCCGTGCAGCCCAGGGGCGCGAAGCCCACCTGCGCGAAGTCGCTCGAGTACCGGTCCTTCTCCTGCAAGTAGGCCCGCTCCGCCGTGAAGAGTGCTCGGATCTCCTCCACCCCCACGCGCTCCTGCGCGGCGCACACGGACTCGCCAGGAGCCGGCTCGTCCCAGTAGACGAAGCGGCGCACCCCGGAGCGCTCCAGCCAGAAGAAGATGCCCTGGTTCGGGAGCGAACCAATCCCCAGCGTCACGTCCTCGGCCGGAGTGCCCACGGCGCCCCGCGCGATGGCGGCGAAGGACGGCTCCGCCGGCCAACCCGTCACCGACTCCACATGGTAGGCGAAATGGCAGCCCGCCACCCAGCCCGGCCCGGGCACGGGCGCCCGCGAGCCATCCGCGCACGCCACGGGCGCGAAGCCCACCTGCGCCAGGTCCTGTGAATACTTGTCCTTCTCCCAGAGCGAGGACTGCTCCGCCTCGTACAGCGCCCTCATCTCGCGGATGCCCTCGCCGTCGACCCCTCCACGGTCGACGGGCGAGCCCTCCGCCATCGCCACCGCGCTCCACGACCCGCACAGCGCGCCCACCACGGACAGCCACCGCATCGCATGACGCATCAGGTGTACCCCCTCTTGTTTCATCGCGAGCGCACCAGACAGCGGCGCCCGCCAGGGGTTCCAAGCAAAAGCGCCGCGCGGGGAGCGACTTTCGTGTGCCGGCGGCGCGGACTCAGGCCGCCGTGGGCTGGGGCTTACGGCGCAGGAAGAACAGGAAGAGCAGCCCCACGCCCAGGATGCCCGCGAAGGTGATGAGGCCGTCGAACGCCACGCTCGCGCGAGCGCCCAGGCCGCGGAAGCCCGAGGCGTGTCCATCCAGGGCGGTGACGTAGCTGATGGCGAAGTTGGAGGTCGCGACGAAGAGCGTGTACTTCGTGGTGACGGCGGCCCCCTCGCTGACCATGTCGAGCACCATGCCGGCGAAGGCCGCGTAGCCCGCGCCGTTGGCGAAGCTGTAGGCCAGCGTGCCCCAGATATAGGTGGTGGGCGTCATGGGCGCGGCCGCCATGGCGAGGGCACACAGCCCCGTGAGCCCGCCCATGAGCGCGTAGTTGAGCTTGCGATTCACCCGGTCCGACAGCCACCCGCCCAGCAGCGAGCCGAGCGCTCCGGTGACGCCCATGCCCAGGCCGTTGACGAGCTCCACCACGTGCTCGGGCACCTGGTAGTCGCCCGCCATGGCGCTGAAGAGGTTGGTGAGCGCGCCGCAGCTCACCGGCAGCAGGCACAACACCAACATGACGAGCCCCTCCCGGCTGAAGGCCGTGCGCAGCAGGTCCACGACGATTCCCCTCACGCGCCCCCAGGCCGCGCGCAGCAGGGGCCCCGGCTCGGCCCGAGCGCCCGCGCGCTCGACGATGAAGAAGATGCCCACCCCGCTGCCGAGCACCAGCACGGCCATCACCACGCCCACCACCTGCCGGGAGAAGGAGCTGGCGAGCCAGATGCACAGCGCGCCGAGGATGCTCGTGGCCCCCACGTTCCCCGCCATCTGCCAGCCGCCCGTGCGCCCCTTGTCCTCGAGCCGCGTGGTGGTGGCCATGAGCCCGTTGAGCGCCGCGTGCGCCGTGGACGCCGTGGCCTGCATGCCCGTGAGCAACAGCGTGTAGAGCCCGAGGTGCTTGGAGGGCTCGTCCAGGAAGGCACAGGCCAGGAGGAAGAGCGCCGTGAGCAGCGTGCAGACGCCGTACCAGATGCGCCGCCAGGGCCCCAAGTCGATGAGCGGCACCCACAAGAGCTTCCAGGCATGCGGAGAGAAGGCCGTGCCGGACAACAGGCCAATCTCCGCGAGCGGCATGCCCTCGCGCGCCAGCCAGTAGGGCACCGCCGTCTGCAGGAAGCCCACGGCAGCGCCGAACTGGATCTCCAACAGGCCGAACAGGGGGGGCCAGGACCAACGCTCTTCGGGGGTGGCTTTGGAGGTGGCGGGGGCCACCGCTTCGGACTCGATCACGAATGACTCGGGAGGCAAGGGGTCGACACGGCCCCGAGTCTACGCGAGAGCACCGGGTCGCGACGCCGCGAGCACCTGTGTCCCCCCGAACGCCTCCGAGCAGGGGGCCCTTGTCTCGGCGTGGCGGGCCGGTGCATACGCCTCCAGGAGGAGTCCTCATGCGAGACAGCTCGAAGCGTTTCTCACCCCCCGGCCCGCTCGGCTTCGGGGGAGCGCCCCTGGGCAACATGTTCAACCGCGTGGACGAGGAGACGGCCGAGGGCGCCCTGGTGGCCGCCTGGGACAGCGGCATCCGCTACTTCGACACCGCGCCCATGTACGGGTGTGGCCTGTCCGAGCATCGCTTCGGCCGCGTGCTGCGCCGCTTCGAGCGCGACTCCTACGTGCTGTCCACCAAGGTGGGCCGGCTGCTCCTCCCCGATCCGAAGGCGCCCGAGAACCTGGGGCCCTTCCTCGGGGTGCTGCCCTTCCAGGTGCGCTACGACTACTCGGCCGAGGGAGCGCGCCGGTCCATCGAGGACAGCCTGCAGCGACTCGGCGTGGGGCGCATCGACGTGGCCTACATCCACGACGTGGCCGAGGACCACCATGGCCCGGGTTGGAAGGACGTGTTCGCCACGGCGATGAAGGGAGCGGCGCGGGAGCTGACCCGGATGCGCCAGGAGGGCCTCATCCGCGCCTGGGGGCTGGGCGTCAACCGGGTGGAGGCCTGCCAGAAGGCGCTGGAGGAGTCGGATCCCGACGTGTTCCTGCTCGCGGGGCGCTACAGCCTGTTGGACCTCACGGCGCTGGACACGCTGTTTCCCGCCTGCGCCGCGCGGGGCGTGAAGGTGGTGGTGGGCGGCCCGTACAACTCGGGGCTGCTCGCGGGCGGCAACATGTTCGAGTACGCGGAAGCACCCCCCGAGCAGGTGGCCGCGCGCGACCGGGTGGCGGCGGTGTGTGCGCGGCATGGCGTGGACATCAAGGCGGCGGCGCTCCAGTTCTGCGCCGCGCATCCGGTGGTGGCCTCGGTGATTCCCGGCGCCAAGAACGGCGAGCGGGTGCGCCAGAACATGGAGCTGATGCGGCGGCCCCTCCCCGATGCGTTCTGGAGAGAACTGAAGCAGGAGGGCCTGCTGCCCGCGCACGCGCCGACGCCAGGACACTGAGCCATGCACGACGACTCCCCGCCCACGCCGCCCTCCCCTCGGAGGCGCGGAGGAAATCCTGGAATTTCTCATTCTATGTTGATTAGGTTGATCCTCATGAATGCCCGCCTCGCTCCGTCCCTCCGAAGCTCCGCGCCGTGGCGCCGGAGGGGTCAGAACCTCACCGAATACGCCCTCATCACGTTCCTCGTGGCCCTGGGGACGATCGGGGTGGTGGGGCTGTTCGGCGACAACCTGCGCCAGCTCTTCGGGACGAACTCGGAATCCCTCGCGGGTGCCTCGACCGCGCAGAACGGGGGGAGCGCGCCCTCCGCGGACGTGAGCAAGTGGAGCATCAAGGGCTCGGGCGGCTCGGGTGGCAACCCGGGCGGGAGCTCGAACTCCGGGGGCTCGGACACAAACGACTAGGCCCGGGGGGGTCGAGTCCCGCGAGGGGGCCTGTCACGCGGCCCGGCTCCCGTCGTTGTCCCGCACCACGAAGGCGAGCTGTCCCGCCTCGGTGCCGTGCGTGCGGGTGAAGGCGAAGCGCCCTCCGCACGTCTCCTGGGTGTCCGCCGAGACGAGCACGCCTCCCCGAGGGGCCCGCCGCGCCAGTTGCCGCGCCTGCTCCATCGGCGAGCCGAGCACCGTGTACTCCCACCGGCCGCCCCGCGGGCCCACGTTGCCCACCAGCGCCTCGCCGGTGGCCACGCCCACGCGCACCTCCAGGGCCACCCGGGATGCGACGCGCGCCTCCAGCCGGGCCTGCACCGCCAGCGCCGCCTCCACCGCGCGCCGCGCATGGTCCACCATCCGCAGCGGATCGCCGAACACCGCGAGCACCCCCTCGCCGCGCAGCGAGTCCACGCGCCCCTTGCGCGCGAGCACCTCGTGCACCACCCCGTCGAGCACCTCGCGCAGCTCGCCCACCACCTCCTCGGGAGGCAGGCGCTCCAGGGCGCCCGTGCTGCCCTGCACCCAGGCGCACAGCACCGACACGCGCTGGCGGGAGCCCTCCAGGCTCAGCGCCGCCTCCGAGGCGGACACCAGCCGCGCCAGCTCGGCGTCATCCACGTAGCCCTCGAAGGTGTGACGCATCCGCGAGCGCTCCTGCTCGTCGGCGGAGAGGCGCCCCGCGAGCACCAGACCGAAGGCCAGCACCGAGGCCACCATGGGCCCGAGCGGCCCCAGCACCACCCCGCGCTCGGCCAGCAGCAGCGCCCCGCCCACCACCCCGAGCAGCACCACCAGCACCGAGGCGAACGTCAGCGAGGGGCGCAACACCAGCACCGCCGCCGTCAGCAGCGCGCCACACAGGGCGATGAGCGCGAGTTGCAGGCCCAGGGGCAGCTCGCGCACGGGCCGCGCCTCGAGCAGATCGCTCAGGAGCGAGGCGTGCAGCAGCACCAGCGGCAACGTCTGACCGTTGGCGAAGGGGCCCAGGTCGCGCACGCTCTCCGCCGTCTGCCCCACCAGCACGTACTTGTCCTTGAGATGCTCGGCCAGCGCGGGGGGGAAGACGGGCTCTTGTGCCTGGGCGAGCTCCGCGTAGAGCGCGCCGTAGGAGAGCACGTCCATGGCCCCGGGCCCGCGGAAGCTGGCCAGCACGGCGCCGCTGTCGTCGGTGGGCACGTGCAGGGCCCCCAGCCGCACGCCGTCCGGCTCCTGGAGGATGTCGGAGACGGGCAGCCCCAGGCCGCGCATGTACATGCTCAGCGCGAACGTGGGCAGGGCCCGTCCCGCCAGGTTCGACAGCAGGTACGCGCCGCGGACGTTACCGGAGGCCGAGCGCGCCACCTCCACCTGCGCCACCACCGAGCCGCGCAGCAGGGGCTCCTGGGGCGCGAGCACGCCCTGGCACCCGAAGCGGGGCGAGGGGCCCGGGGCGAGGGAGGAGGACTCGAGCCGTTGGGCCAGCGCCCGGGCCTTGTCGTTGGCCTCGAAGGTACAGGGCGCGGCGAGTACCACCCGGCCGTAGCGGGCGATGGCCTCGCCCAGGGCCGCGTCCGCGCCGGGGCCGTCTCGCGCCGGCAGGTAGAGGAAGGAGTCGATGCCGAGCGCCTTCACCCCGGCCCGCCCGAGCGCCTCCACCATTTTCGCCTGGACGTGGCGCGGCTGGGGCCAGCCCACCGTGTCGATGGAGGGCTGATCGATGGCGAGCAGCACCACCTGCTTGTTCCACGGCCGGGGACGAGCCGTCAGCAGCAGGCCCTGCGCGCGCTCCTCGAAGCCGCGCCAGGCGCGCGTGGGCGCCAGGGCCATCACGAGCCCGGTGGCCAGCAGGCCCAGCAGCACGCCGCGCCGCACCCGCCGCCGCACCCGGCTCCGGGCGCTCTCCTGCTCGCGCGCGGGGTCTCTCGCGAGCGCCTGGAGCAGGGCCTCCATGTTGGGGAAGCGCTCCTTGGGCTCGTGGCTCAACCCGCGAAGCACCACGTCGTTCAACCACGGCGGCACGCGGGCGCGGGTGCGCGAGGGCTGGAAGCGCCGGGTCCGGATGTTCCACTCCACCTCCGCGTCGTTGTCACCCGCGAAGGGCCGGCAGCCGTGGAGCGTCTCGTACAGCGCCACGCAGAAGCTGAACTGGTCGCTGCGCTCGTCGACGGGGGCCAGGAGCGTCATCTGCTCGGGCGCCATGTACCCGGGCGTGCCCACCACCAACCCCGCCTGGGTCAACTCCTGGCCGAGCCATCGCTCCTGTCCGGGTGCGCCCTCGGGCCGCGAGGCCTCCGGGACGCCCTCCCGGGAGCGGGCCAGCCCGAAGTCCGACACCCGCACCGAACCGTCCACGCCGATGAGGATGTTGCTCGGCTTGATGTCGCGGTGGATGAGGCCCGCGGCGTGCGCGGCGGCCAGCCCGACTCCCGCCTGGCGGAAGACCTCCAGGATTTGACGCGTGGAGCGGGGCGTCCGGGCCCACTCACGCAGCGTGGTGCCCTCCACGTATTCCATGGCCACGAAGAGGCTGCCCTCGACGTGGAGCAGGTCGTGGATGGCGACCACGTTGGGATGCGAGACACTCGCCATGGCCTGCGCCTCGCGCAGGAAGCGGGTTTTGTGCTCCTCGTGCTCCGGGCGCTCGGACATCCAGGAGTGCAGCCGCTTGATGGCCACCCGGCGGTGCAGCTCGGGGTCATGCGCCAGGTAGACGGCGCCCATGCCGCCCATGCCCAGCACGCGCTCGATGACGTAGCGGCCCACGCGGCCGCCGGGCTCGAAGTCCTGGGGCACGGCGGAGTCCTGGGGTCGCCGTAGCGGCGCCTCCGCGCGCGTCTCGTCCAGGACGGGAGGATCGGAGGGCCGCACTGGGGCGGCGGGGCGGGTGGGGTCCACGGCGGTCGGGGCGAGCTCCGCCCGGCACCGCGCGCACCCGCCCAGGTGGGCCGCCACCCGCTGCCGCCGCTCGGGGGGAAGCTGTCCCTGGAGGAAGAGGGAGACCTCGTGCGGCTTCAGACACGCCGGAGAGGGAGGTTGGGCGGAGGGAGGACGAGGCGGGGAGGCCATGGGGGAGTGGCTCGAAGTATAGCCGTCCCCGACCGGACCCGGACGAGCCCGGCGATCCGCGGATACCACTGAGACTCCAGGAGGCTACCGACGAGGAGCATCACGGCCCGGGTTGGAAGGAAGTGTTGCCACGGCGATGAAGGGAGCGGCGCGGGAGCTGACCCGGATGCGCGAGGAGGGCATCATCCGCGCCTGAGGACTGGGGGTAAATCAAGTGGACTAGCCGAGAGGACAGTCGACGGCCTTCCTTCATCGCGGTGATGACGGGCATCTACACCGTGTGCCGGCTGGGGCTCGCGTGTACCTGCTACTGCCGCTCGTGCTGTGTCTCGGATGCGTACCCATTACAGGACAAATCCAACCCAGCCACTTCCAGTTCACCACGATCGTCAATCAACGAGTACCCGGCGCTGGCGGTTGGCGAGCTGCCTGTGTTCATGCAAGAGTCAGGAATGGAACGACAGGTGAATTCTTCTGCAAGTTTGGCGTTGAAGTCCCCATGGAGAACAAGGAAGGACCCATCTCCGTGCCTCTTGCTCAGCGCATCGCGGCTGATTGCGCCAACGCGGCCGCATACGTCGTGCTTGAAGCGGCATCGAAGGAACCTGAACCTCCGCTTGGACTCTTGTGCGAAAGCTTCAAAGCAGCCTACCGCCTGAAATTGGGAGCCGCGATTCCAGGCTCGCGCGTTGTAACAACATGTGCCCCAAGCACCAAGCCCGTCATCTTTGGCGAACTCATTCCCTAGTCCCCCTCACCCCATGACGCTCTCGGCGGAAAAGCTACTGGCCATCGCAAACAACTACTGGGATTCGAGCAAGGACTTCTATCTTCGACAAGAGACGAGCCCCAGGACCGAAAGACTCCAGGCAACCTGGACCCGGGAGCTTGAAAACGTTGAGCGCTGGTGGTCGTTCCGGGATGATCTCCAGCACTCGCTTCCTGGGTTCGAACTCAAGCTCATGGGAAGCACGGCGGATGCTGGCTTCCGCCTCATCGCATACCCAATCTTGTGCACCCAGCTACCACGATACAACTGGTCCATCGTTGGGTGCATCAGCATCCTGGCCCCCGTGTATACCGTGTATGCCGTAGAATATGATCACACCGATGGCAAGCGAAGTCAGTTCAAAGCCATTTTCGAGCCCACGCGTCCAGGTATGGACTTCCCAGTCCGTGTAATCTCCAGGAAGATCGAGGAGACTTTTGGATTCAGCGCGGTTCCGAGTGATATCGCGCGAACTCCCATTCCTCTGTTCGTGGAGTCCAAAGAACCTCCACATACCACGCTGTTTGATGCACTCTTCACGAGCGAACCTGCCAGCATTCCCTAACCACGCAGCCGCAGGCGGATGGGCCCTCGGGCCGTCGACGGGTCCACCACCCGGCCGCCCTGGAGGATCTCCACCTCGCCCCGCGCCACCAGCCGCCGGGCCGCCTCGCGCACCGGCTCCATCCGCTCGCGCCAGTCCTCCCCTCCCCCGGCCCGCGCCACCTCCGAGGGACACATCGTCGCCCCCCTCGCCCGCGTGGCCAGCATCTCCAGGATGCGCCGCTCGAGCTCATCCTGGCGCCCCGCATCCTTCCGGCGCCTGCACCGCTCGGAGCAGTAGCGCACCTGCTCCCAGTCCTTCTCCCACTTCTTGCGCCAGGTGATGCTCCGCCCACAGACCGCGCACGTCTTCGGGGCGGGAGTCGTCATGAGTCTCCCGCCCCTCGGACCTCAGCCGCGCGAGAACGCGTCGCCGACGATCTGCCGCGCCTCGTTCACCAGCGCGTCCAGGTGCGCCTGGTCCCGGAAGCTCTCCGCGTAGATCTTGTACACGTCCTCCGTACCCGAGGGCCGCGCGGCGAACCACCCGTTGTCCGCCACCACCTTGAGCCCGCCCAGCTCCGCGTTGTTCCCCGGCGCGCGCGTGAGCCGCTGGGTGATGGGCTCGCCCGCGAGCGTCGTCGCCCGCACCGCCTCCGGCGACAGCTTCTTGAGCACCGCCTTCTGCGCCGACGTGGCCGGTTGATCAATCCGCGTGTACAGCGGCGCGCCGAACTTCTTCGTCAGCTCCTGGTAGTGCACGCCCGGGTCCTTGCCCGTGCGCGCCAATATCTCCACCGCCAGCAGGTCCAGGATGATGCCGTCCTTGTCGGTGGTCCAGACGGTACCGTCCTGACGCAGGAAGGACGCGCCCGCGCTCTCCTCGCCGCCAAAGCCCAGCGAGCCATCCAGGAGCCCATCCACGAACCACTTGAAGCCCACCGGCACTTCCACCACGCGCCGGCCCAAGTCCTGCGCCACGCGGTCGATCATGCTGCTGCTCACCAGCGTCTTGCCCACCCCCACGTCCTGCTTCCACTGGGGCCGGTTGCGATAGAGGTAGCTGATGGCCACGGACAGGTAGTGGTTGGGGTTCATCAACCCCACGCTCCGCGTCACGATGCCGTGCCGGTCCGAGTCCGTGTCGTTGCCGAACGCGATGTCGTAGCGGTCCTTGAGCTCCACCAGCCCCGCCATGGCGTAGGGCGACGAGCAGTCCATGCGGATCTTCCCGTCATGGTCCACGCGCATGAAGCGGAAGGTGGGGTCCACCGTCTTGTTCACCACCTGGAGGTTGAGCCCGTAGCGCGCGGCAATCGGCTCCCAGTAGTCCAGGTTCGAGCCGCCCAGCGGATCCGCGCCGATCGACAGCTTCGCCCCGCGCACCACGTCCAGGTCCACCACGTTGCGCAAGTCCTCCACGTACGGGGTGATGAAGTCGTAGCGCTCCAGGTGGGCCACGTTCTGCGCGCGCTCGAAGGGCATGCGCCGCACCGCCGCGTTGCCCGAGCCGAGCAGATCGTTGGCGCGCTTCTCCATCCAGCTCGTGATGTTGGTGTCCGCCGGGCCGCCGTTGGGCGGGTTGTACTTGATGCCACCGTCCTCGGGCGGGTTGTGCGAGGGGGTGATGACGATGCCGTCGGCCAGGCCCGTCTGCCGCCCCCGGTTGTAGGTGAGGATGGCGTGGGAGATGACGGGCGTGGGCGTCGCGCCGGGCGTGTAGCGCACGCGCACCTCGTTGGCCGCGAGCACCTCGAGCGTCGTGCGCTGCGCGGGCTCGCTCAGCGCGTGCGTGTCCATGCCCAGGAACAACGGGCCGTTGATGCCCTGCTTCTCCCGGTACTCGCAGATGGCCTGGACGACAGCGAGGATGTGCGCCTCGTTGAAGCTGCGGCGCGCGGCCGAGCCACGATGGCCCGAGGTGCCAAACGCCACGCGTTGCTCGGGCTCGCGCACGTCCGGCAGCTCCGAGTAGTACTGCGAGCGCAGGGTGTCGGGGTTGATGAGGATGGAATCAGGAGGGGGCTTGCCAGCGAATTGATGGGCCACGCGGCCACTCTAGCGCCGCGCGCCCCCGCGGCACGCCCCGTTTTCCGCGATGTTGGCCCGTTCACGCCTCCCCCTCTTCCGGGGAAGGCGCGCGGCCCGCGTCAGCGACTACAGGCGCTGGGGAACGGCCTTGTCCCCGGGGAAGCGGCTGCCGCCCAGTTCCTGGCTCTCCTCGAACATCTCGCTGTCCTCCTCGTAGCCGGAGCCGCCCGTGCCCGGCTCCTGCGAGGGATCCTGGTCGCGCACGTCCTCCTTGGAGTTGCTCGTGCCGCTCGCGTCCGGGTTGGTCACCGGATCCTCGTAGCCCGAGCCCCCGGTGCTCCCGCGATCCTCCTGCGGCACCGTGTAGTCGTCATACACGCCCGTGTTGCCCTTCCCGGAGTCATCCCCCGCGCCACCCGTGCCCACCTCGGAGGGCTGCCCCACCTGGGGAACGGGGGCCGGCTCCGAGCGCCTGGCGGACGTGTCCGACGAGCACGCCGTCCCCAACGCCATCGCCCCCGCGACGAGTCCGGTCCACAACAGCCTGGTCCTGGTCATATGCCTCTCCTCCCGAAAATTCCGTGGTGTGTGCGCCGAGGGCAATATGATCAGCGCACCCGCGGGTGACAGGCGGCCCTCGCGTGGCTGGCCGCTCCCCCGGGAACGGAGCGGACGTGACGCGTGGCGTTGGGCCCCCAATCATGCCGCCATGCGCCATGAATCGAGGAAGGAGAAGAGAACCGCGCCTTCCGTGAACACCCTCCTATACTGCCGCGCCCAGAGGGGGTTCACCCACGAATGAGCAGCAAGCGCATCCTCGGAATGATTCTCGCCGGCGGCCAGGGCACGCGCCTGGCGCCCTTGACGTCCAAACGCTCCAAGCCCGCCGTGCCGTTCGGCTCGAAGTTCCGCATCATCGACTTCGCGCTGAGCAACTTCCTCAACTCGGGCGTCTACTCCATCTACGTGCTCACGCAGTTCAAGGCGCAGTCGCTCACCGAGCACATCCAGCGCGGCTGGCGGTTCGGCTCGGGGCTGCTCGCCGACTACTTCATCACGCTCGTGCCCGCGCAGATGTACCTCTACGAGGAGCTGGGCCCGGTGTGGTACCGGGGCACGGCGGACGCCATCTACCAGAACCTGCACCTGGTGGAGAACTACCGCGCCGACAACGTGGCCATCTTCTCGGGTGATCACATCTACAAGATGAACGTCGCGCACATGCTCGAGCTGCACGAGGACTCGCGCGCCGACATCACCATCGCCGCCTACCCCACGCCGCTCGCCGAGGCGCACCGCTTCGGCGTCATGCAGATCGACGAGCGCGGCCGCATCACCGACTTCCAGGAGAAGGTGAAGAACCCCCCGCCCATGCCGCACAAGCCCACGCACGCGCTGGCCAGCATGGGCAACTACATCTTCAAGAAGAAGGTGCTCGAGGAGCTGTTGGAGATCGACGCGAAGACCGAGGGCAGCCAGCACGACTTCGGCAAGGACGTGCTGCCGCGCGCGCTGCGCGACGGCTACCACATCCAGTCGTATGACTTTCACTCCAACCCCATCCCCGGCCAGGACCGCGCCAACACGTACTGGCGCGACGTGGGCACGCTCGAGGCCTACCACGAGGCCAGCATGGACCTGGTGTCGGCCAACCCCGAGTTCGACGTCTTCAACCCGGAGTGGCCGCTGCGCACCGCGGTGGAGTTCAGCCCCCCGGCCAAGTTCGTCCACGAGGCGGGCGAGCGCATGGGGCGGGCGCTGGACTCCATGGTGGCCGGCGGCTGCATCATCTCCGGCGGCACCGTGCGCCAGAGCATCCTGTCGCGCCGCGTCCGGGTGAACTCCTACTCGCTCGTGGAGCGCTCGGTGCTCTTCGACGAGGTGGACATCGGCCGGCACGCCCAGGTGAAGAACGCCATCATCGACAAGGGCGTGCGCATGCCGCCCCACGCGAAGATTGGCCATGACCTGGCGGCGGACAAGGCGCGCGGCTTCACGGTGACGGACAGCGGCATCGTCGTGGTGCCCAAGAACTACAAGTTCGAGTGAGCCCGCGCGCTCACGCGAACGTGTCCAGTTCCTCGAGGAGGCGGTCCACGTCCGCCTCCGTGTTGTACAGGTGGGGCGAGACGCGCAGGCTGTCGCCGCGCACGCTCACGAACACCCGGCGCGCCGCGAGCTTCGCCGTCACGTCCGGGGGATAGCCCCCGGGGTTGCGCAGGCCCATGAGGTGCCCGGCGCGCAGGCCCTCGGGCGCCACCTCCAGCCCCATCGAGCGCGCCCCGGCCGCCAGCCGCGCCGTCAGCGCGCCCACCGTCTCCTGGATGTCCGCCACGCCCCAGGAGGACAACTGGCGCAGGGCCGCGAGCGCCATGGGCACGAGCGCGAAGTTGCTGCGCTCGCCCACGTCGAAGCGGCGCGCCCCGGGCTGGAAGTCGTCCCGGTAGTCCACCAGCCGCGAGAAGTCCTCGCTGCCCGCGCGCGTGAGCCAGTTGTGCTCCAGGGGCCTCCCCTCGCGCCAGCGCGGCGCCACGTAGAGGTAGCCCAGGCTGTAGGGCCCCATCATCCACTTGTAGCCCGCCGTCACGAGGAAGTCCGGCCGCACCCGCTCCACGCTCAGCGGCAGCGCGCCCAGCGACTGCGTCGCGTCCACCGCCAGCGCCGCGCCCACCTCGCGCGCCCGGGCGCCCACGCGCTCCAGGTCCACCAGGCTCCCATCCGTCCAGTGACAGTGCGGCAACGCCACCAGCGCCGCGCGCTCGTCCAGCTCGGCGAGCACCGCGCGCGTCCAGTCTCCGTCCGGAGGCCGGCGCACGGTGACCACCTGTCCCCCCGAGCGCTCGGCCAGCTCCCGCCAGGGGTACACGTTGGAGGGGAACTCCTCGGCGAGCACCAAGAGGCGCTGGCCCACGCGCACCGGCACGTTGGACGCCGCCACCGCCATGCCGTAGCTCACCGAGGGCACCAGCGCCACGCCCTCCGCGTCCGCCTCCACCAGGCTCGCGAAGAGCCGGCGCAGTGCTTCCGACTCGGTGAAGAAGTCCTCGGGCCGCACCTGCCAGGGCCTCGCCTTGCGCGTTACCGCCTCGCGCCCCGCCTCCGTCACGGCGTGGGACTGGGGCGACATGTACGCGCAGTTGAGCCAGGTGAGGCCCTCGGGCAGGTCGAACAGGTGGCGTTGGCAGGGCAGGCGCATGGGCCCGGAGCATACCGCTCGCGACGCCCCGCGCCCGCCCTCTGTCGACTTGTGTCTACTTGCGCAACCGATTGAACAGCCAGCCGCCGCCCGCCAGGCTCAGCACCGTGCCCAGGGCACGCAGGGGCTGGGTGCGCAGGCGCGACTCCAGCACGTCCACCCGGTCCGCCAGCAGCAGCAGCGCCACGTGCCGGAAGTGGTGCTCGGGGATGTCATAGGCCACGCTCCGCAGAATCCCGCTCAGCCCCTTGGGGGGAATGGCGGTGCTGAAGACGGGCGTCAGCTCCTCGAGCGACGCGCGCTTGAGCACGGGCACCTCGGGAGGTGGCTGGCGCTCGGGCTCCTCCCAGTGCGCCCCCCCGCGCACCCGGGGCTCGAGCAGCATGGGGACTCCGGGCCGGTTCCTCGGATCCTCGTCCGCGCCCCAGCCCCTGATTTCCGTGTGTTCTCGCTGTGCCATGTCCGGCCTCCTCACGCGTGTCCGTGCGGCAACAGCACGCACTTGATGCACCCGTCCTTCTTGCCCGAGAAGATGTCGTACGCCTTGGACACCTCGGCGAGCGGGAAGCGGTGGGTGATGATGCCCTTGGCGTCGATGCGCCCCGCGCGGATGTGCTCCAGCAGGTGGCCCATGTAGCGCTTGGTGTTGCACTGGTTCATGCGCATCGTCAGGCCCTTGTTCATCGCCGTGCCGATGGGGATGAGGTTGAAGGGGGGCCCGTACACGCCGATGATGGAGATGGTGCCGCCCTTGCGCACGGCGTTGATGGACCAGTTGATGGCCGTGGGCGAGCCCGCCTGGAGCTTGAGCTTCACGCCCAGGAGGTTGTTCATCAGCTCGCCCTCGGCCTCCATGCCCACCGCGTCGATGCACACGTCCGGCCCGCGCCCGTCCGTCATCTCCTTCAAGGTGGTGATGATGTCCTCCTCCTCCTTGAAGTTGAGCGTCTCCACCTGGCTGTACTTCCTGGCGAACTCCAGACGGTACGGCACGTGGTCCACGGCGATGACGCGCCCGGCGCCCATGAGCCACGCGGACTTCTGGGCGAAGATGCCCACGGGGCCGCAGCCGAACACCACCACGGTGTCCCCCGGCTGGATGTTGCCCATCTCCGCGCCCTGGTAGCCCGTGGGCAGGATGTCGCTCAGGAAGAGCACGTCCTCCTCTTCCATGTCGTCCGGAATCTTCATCGGCCCCACGTCCGCGAAGGGCACGCGCACGTACTGCGCCTGGCCCCCCTCGAAGCCGCCCGTGGTGTGCGAATAGCCATACACGCCCGAGGCCAGGTCGCTGTTGGGGTTGCTGCTCTCGCAGTTGGCGAACAGGCCGCGCTTGCAATAGAAGCAGCTGCCGCACGAGATGTTGAAGGGCACCACCACCCGGTCCCCGGGCTTGAGGTTGCGCACCGAGCGGCCCACCTCCTCCACCACGCCGGCGAACTCGTGGCCGAACGTGCACCCCACGCGCGTGTCCGTGACGAGCCCGTGCAGCAGGTGCAGGTCCGAGCCACAGATGGCCGTGCGCGTCACCCGCACGATGGCGTCATTGGGGTGGAGGATGACCGGATCCGGCTTCTTGCCCACCGACACGCGGTAGGGCCCTTCGTAGATCATCGCTTGCATGCACCACTCCTGTTCTGCGGCCTCGCGAGCCGCGGGTGATGGGTGTGTGAGGTGAGACGCGTGTCAGCTCTTGTGCGGCTTGAGCTTCTCCACCATGGCCTTGATGGACTGGTTGATGATGCCCGCCGCCTTCGGGTCACCCTTGAGGATGGCCTCGGAGAAGTGTTTGGCCTGCTCCACGGAGATGTGCGGCGGCAGCGGCGGCACGTCCGGATCCACGTACGCCTCCAGCACCACCGGCCGGTCCGACTCCAGCGCCCGCTCCCACGCCCCGGCGATCTGCTCCGGCTTGTCCACGCGGATGCCGCGCAGGCCGATCGAGTCCGCGTAGCGCGCGTAGGGGAAGTCCGGTATCTCCTGCGACGCCTTGTACTCGGGGTCGCCGTTCATCACCCGCTGCTCCCACGTCACCATGTTCAGATCACGGTTGTTGAGCACCAGGACGATGAAGCGCGGATCCTTCCACTCGCGCCAGTACTTGGCCACGGTGATGAGCTCGCTGTTGCCATTCATCTGCATGGCCCCGTCGCCCACCATCGCGATGACGGGCCGATCCGGGTAGGCGAACTTGGCTCCAATCGCATACGGCACCCCGCAGCCCATGGTGGCCAGGTTGCCCGACAGGGACGCCATCATCCCCCCGCGGATCTTCAAGTCCCGCGCGAACCAGTTCGCCGTCGAGCCCGAGTCCGCCGCCAGGATCACCCGGTCCGGCAGCTTCGGCGACAGCTCGGAGAACACGCGCTGAGGGTTGATGGGGTTGGCGTCCACCATCGCCTGGCCCTCCAACACCTTCCACCACTTGCGCACGCTCTTCTCCACCCCCTCGCGCCAGCTCCGGTCCTCCTTGCGCTTGAGCAGCGGAACGAGCGCGCGCAGCGTCTCCTTCGAATCGCCCGTGAGCGGCACCTCCACCGGGTAGCGGATGGCCAGCATGCGCCCGTCCAGATCGATCTGCACCGCACGCGCATGGCCCTCGGGCGGCAGGAACTCCGAGTACGGGAAGCTCGTGCCCACCATGAGCAGCGTGTCGCAGCCCATCATCATGTCCCAGCTCGGCCTGGTGCCCAGCAGGCCGATGGCGCCCGTCACGAAGGGCAGGTCATCCGGCAGCACCGCCTTGCCCAGCAGCGCCTTGGCCACGCCCGCGCCCAAGAGGTCCGCCACCTCGAGGATCTCCGGCACCGCGCGCATCGCGCCCGCGCCCACGAGCATCGCCACCTTGCCGCCCGCGTTGAGCACCTCCGCCGCGCGCCGCAAGTCCCGCTCCTGGGGCACCACGCGCGGCGCGCTGTAGCCCACGCTCGAGTGCACCGTGCCGTGCTTCATCGGCGGCGACTCGTAGGGCTGCTCCTGGATGTCGTTGGGCAGGATGATGCACGTCACCGTGCGCTCGGCCTGGGCGATGCGCATCGCCCGATCCACCGCGTGGCGGATGGCCGAGGGGTGCGTCACCATCGTGGTGTACTCGGACGCCACGTCCTTGAAGAGCGACGACAGGTCCACCTCCTGCTGGTAGTGGCCGCCGAGCGCCGTGCTCGCCTGCTGCCCCACGATGGCCACCACCGGCTGGTGGTCGAGCTTCGCGTCGTACAGGCCATTGAGCAGGTGGATGGCCCCCGGCCCCGACGTCGCCATGCACACGCCCACCTCGCCGGTGAACTTCGCGTGCGCGCACGCCATGAAGGCCGACATCTCCTCGTGGCGCGATTGGATGAACTGGAACTCGGAGTTGCGCCGCAGCGCGCCCATGACGCCGTTGATGCCGTCACCCGGATAGCCGTAGATGCGGCGCACGCCCCATTGGCTCAACCGGTAGAGCAGATAATCGCTGACAGTGCCGCTCATGGCTCGTCTCCCCTGAACGGGCCGTGTGGAGGTACACCTCCCCCAGTCTCGGCCCCCGCCGTGGCGCAAACCTACGCACGCCACCGGACACGGGAGCAGGCCACTCCCCCCACCTCGCAGCCCGTCTCGTCCTAGCCCTGGGCACCCGGGGGCCCGCCTGTCCGCTCGCCCGTCCGTCACCCCGTCGACGGTGGCGCCAGGACGGAAGCATGCACGGGGGCCCCAACCCTCTAGACTCGACGCCGTGTTGCCCTATTTTCCTTTCGAACAAGACGTCTTCGCGATGCGGCTCGGTGTGCGCGCGCTCCGCCCGGGCGAGCCGCTCATCGAGGTGGAGGAGTCGCACTACGCCGAGGAGCTCGCGCTCAAGCAGTCCCTGCTCGCCGAGTCCCAGCACGTGCGCTTCGCCGCCCTGCCCCGCACCCTCGCGGCGCAGTGGGAGGCCGTCACCGAGCTGCTGCCACTCATGGCCCACCAGCACCCCCGGCACTTCACCCTGGAGCGCACGGGGGACGCCTGGCACTGGCACAACCACCTGCTCGGCACCCGCACGCGCTTCATCCCGGGCGAAGCGGACAGCCTCCCCCACGCCCCGCTCGACTGGCTCGGCCGCCAGGTGCAGGAGGATCTCCTCCTCATGGACGGCACGCACGAGGGCCTGCCCCTCATCGCCGGACAGCTCTGCTTCCCCGCCGGCTGGTGCCTCGAGGACAAGCTGAGCCACCCGGTGCTCGACATCCACGCGACCGTGCCGGGCTTCGGCGAGCAGCTCGGCGGCGCCACCGTGCGCCTCATGCGCGGACTCAAGTCCGGCCGCCCCGTCACCCGCGTCAACTGGGGCATCAGCGTCACCCCACAGCTCGACCTCGCCCCCTGGACGCAGCCCGAGTGGCGCCACCTGCGCCAGGAAGTCACCGCGCTCAACGCCGGAGAGAAGTGCTACCTGCGGCTGGAGCGGCAGACGCTCTCGGTGCTGCCCGCCTCGGGCACCATCCTCTTCACCATCCACACCTACCGCGCCCCGGTGGCCACCGAGGTGGAGGACCCCGAGCGGCGCCGGCTGCTCGCGGGCGTGCTGCGCACCCTCCCCCCCGAGACGCGTGACTACAAGGGCCTCACGGCCTTCCTCCCCCAACTCATCGCCTGGCTGGAGCCGGGCGCCCGCTCCTGAGCGACCGCGCCGCTCTCCGCCGCCATGGGGGTTGCACGGCGGCGGATTTGTTCCAACTACTTCGGAAGCCGAGAGGTCTCCGCCATGACCACGGTGACTCGACTGATGCGCGGCCACAAACCCACTGGGCCCATCTTGGCGGAGCGCAAGTTCAAGAGTTCTGGTGGCGCTCGTGCCTCCATCCGTGTCCGTGCACCGGCCAGGGATTCGCGGACAGGCAACTACAGGTGCAGCGTGGAGTGGGTGCACTCGGGGAAGAGGGAGCTGTTCGAACTCTGGGGAATCGACTCCATGCAGGCGCTGCAACTCGCTCTCCGCGCCGCCGGGGACCTGGTGAACGGGGACGAAGAGGACCTGCGGTGGGTGGGGAGCGATGACGGCTACCTGGGATTTCCCAGGACGTACCCGGAGTTTCTTCCCAAGGCGCTCCTGCGTAAGCTGGAACGCATGATCGACCGGGAGATCGCCGCCCACGCGCGCAAGAGCGCAGCAGAGCGTAAGCAGTCGCGGGCTCGAGCGGGACGGAGCAAGCCTGTCTCCGGCTGAGGACATGGGTTTGAGACTGCTGAGCTTCTGAATGTGGAGGCGGCGGGATCGAAGCCGCTACGGGTGGATCCGCCCCCACTCGGGACCAGGGCACGCCACCCGTTTTCCCCGACTACAAATCGTCTGACACCTTTCCCGGCGAGCTGGAGGCATTCGAAGCCATGCGCCGGGCGGACCCCAGAGCCATTCACGAGCTGTACAAGCTCGATGGAACCCTGGTCCGAAGATACGTTCCCCCCGGCGTGAACTCCCCTTGAAAGGAATCCGTGGCGGACCATGGCACAGGAATTCGAAAAGGAGCAGTGGCGGTCAGAACTGGTCGACGCCTTCCGCTGGGAGGATGAGGAGAGGGCACGGCATTTGGTGGCGACGCTCGGCAAGGCACGGTCTCGCGAAGCCAGGGCCACACTGGAAGAGATGCTTGAGTCTCCCGATGGGAAGGTACGTCAGGCTGCGGTCTTCGCGCTGGGAGAACTGGGAGGCCCGACGAGCACCAGACGCCTGGAACAGCAACTCGTTGTAGAAGAGGCTCGGGGCGACCACGACGGCTCGGCAGTGGTGCAAGTCATCACCCAGGCGCTCGGACAAATCAAGAGCGCCAGCGCAAGGGCAGCCCTCGTGCGAAAGCTGAATCGCATAGCTACGGGCGGGCCCGACCAGACCGATGTGAATGATCTGGCCTACGCACTCTGGCACAAGCGTCACCCGGACCTGATACCCGCCGTTCGCGGTGCCGTTCAACGAATTGCCTTACCAACCTCCAGGGCTCTGCATGCCCTTCTGCGTCTGCTGGAGAGTTCTCCCGAGGAGTTGAGCGCGTGGGTCGAGGACAGGTTGGTGCCCCTGGAGGACAAGACGGAGGTACTGACGGTTCTCGACGAAGAGGTGCCCACCGAGTTGGAAAGCCTGATTCCCTCGTTCATCTCAATGGCCCGGTCCATTATCGACGTGGCCGCGACGCAGGCCGGTGCGGAAAACGATTTCTGCGAGCGCCTGTTCACCCTGTTGCTCCTGCACCGGGAGCGCCTGTTTCCCGCGATTCCTCCCGAGGCACGTTCCGCGCTGCGTGACGTAGCGCGGAGAATGGTGGCAGCGCCGGAAGCCATCCGTAGCATAGGCGCCGCTGTCACTCTTGAGTACGTGGGACAGCGGGAAGACGCGAAACTTCTGGAGGCGTACCGTCTACAGAACGATGTGCTTGGCAAGGTGTTCGATGATGCCGCGTGCGCGTTGCGCAAGACGTCCACCGCGTAACCGGGGCAAGCCCACACCTGGGCTTGCCCACGGCATGTGCGCGCCTGGCCCCAGCGCGAGCGCCACCCCAGGCCGCGTGGTGTTGAGGCTCAAGACAGCCAACAGGCCCCTGCCACGCACCTGATAGGAGCGCGGCCTGGGCAGGCGCGTACCCCAAGGGCGCTGCGCGGCCTGTCCACCGGCCGGGCGCATCGCTCGGGCGGCCCCGTCAGCGGCCCTCCTCGGCCCCTCTCTTCCCCTCAACAGCACCCCCATCCCTCTTATGCGCCAACCAGGATGGAGGCGGCGGGAACCGAAGCTGCGCCGGGTGGTGCCGTAGAAGGTGTCAAAGGACTCGTTCCAACAACTCCCGCCCTACGAGTTGTCTGACACCTTTCCGGGGGCTTGAGCGAGGGCGGCCAGGGCAGGGGTGTGCCCCAAGGGGTTGCACCCTCCCGTGACCGGCGCAGCGCGCGGCCTTGCTGACCCCGCCAGAGGCCCTTCTCGGCCCCTCCGCTCCAGCCCTCACCCTCAACCTGGCTTCTCTCCCGCCTATGCACGGGGAGCACGGTGTCATGGCCCGAGTGCTCGGAGACGTTGTGCCTCGTCCAGGAACCATCCTGGTGGCGAATCAGCGTATCAGCTACCGGGCCATCAAGCCCGGCACGCGGGGCCGGGTGGCCGTGGAGGTGAACGTGCTCAACGAGGGAAAGACGGCCTGGACACCCGAGGGGGCCTCCCTGGTGGGCCCTGCTCGCCAAAGCCTCACGGGTTTGACCCTGTGGTCCTTGGATCCGATTCCTCCTGGGAGTATGGGTCGCCTCGTGGTGGAGGTGGACGCGACGGAGAGCGAGTCCCGGGGCCCGTTCACCCTCAAGCTGTGGGATGAACAGGGCCACGCGGGCGTGGTTCTGGAGGGCGTGACGTTCCCCTGACACGGATGGAATCAGAAGCATCTCGGGTCGAATCAGCGCTACATCATCACCGCTTCTCTTGTAAATCGAGCAAAACATGTATAGATGACTTTCACATGGGCCTTACCATGAACTCGACCCCTCGAGCCGGCTCCGTGGAGAAGACCATGACCCGACCTCTCCGACGCACGCGTGCTGTGAGCGCCGCCTCGCGGCTGCTGCCCCTGTTGTGTGGCCTGTTCTCGCTCCAGGGCGCTCAGGCCGCCTGGACTCCCAGGAGGCCGCTCCTCGCTACGCAGGTCTCCACGCCCGAGGCTCAGCCGGGCCAGGGTATTGGCATCCATAGCGCGAGCTCGGTCTATTGGACGAAGGCGCAGGAGACGCACAACTTCATCGTGGGGAATCTGCTCACGAGCTACAACAGCTACAGGGTGAATACCACGGCCAGCACGGGCACGGCTTACGAGTGGTACAATGTCAGCCAGATTGATGCCGATGCGGCCATGATTCAGGCTGGGGATTCAAGATACGCCACGTACATGAATAGTACCTATGCGTGGATGAACAACATGTGGGATGGCGCGAACACCCTGGGTGGCTATTTCGCGGCCGCCAACATCAATGGGACGGGGAGTGGCGGGGATAAGTATGTGGATGACAATGCCCTGACGGGCGTGGCCTACCTGGATGCGTATGACGTGACGACGGGTGCCACGCAAGCCGCCTACTTGAACTCCGCGAAGGCCTGCGCGAACTGGCTCATGTACAGCGGCCAGTGGGACTCGACCTATGGAGGTGGGTTCTGGTGGAGCACGGTCAAGGAGAGCAAGCCCACGCAGTCCAATGGTCTGGCCCTGCAACTGTTCTTGCGGCTGTACAAGATCACCGGGCAGACCTACTACCGGGACTGGGCGGTCTCCATCAAGAACTGGCTGGAAGCCAGGATGTATGACAGCGCGACCGGCCTCTATGTCTGGAAGATCGATGGGGCGGGAGCTGGCGTCCGGCACAATGAGAAGTTCACCTATGACAATGCCATCATGGTGGAGGCGTTCCTGCTCTATTCGCAGGTCATGGGCGACAACAGCTACACCACGAAGGCGCAAACACTGGGTGTCAAGATGAATACCACCCTGTGGAACAGCACGTATCATGTCTACATCTTCAACACCGCTGACGGGAGGGTGAATCCCGCCTGGTCCGGTTGGGGATCGCAGGCCATGATCAAGCTGTACCAGAGGGATGGAAATCCCGCCTGGCTCGATTACGCTCAGCAGAATATCGACTACATGAATTCGAAGCTGAGGAACGCGGCCAACAATGGCTACTATACATTCTGTAACTTCAACGGCAGTGGCATCGACACGCGGATGGAAGGTGTAGACCAGGCGTGGATGCAGAGGATCCAGGCCTTGTTGTCGAATTACAGGTAGCGGGAGGAAATGCCAGCCCCTGTCAGGCCGGCCTTACCAGGGGCTGTTCGTCGTCCCTGGCCGTGCGCGGGGAGCGCCACCAGGGGTCCACCTGCTCCACCCGGGATGGCTACGCTCGCCCTACAACGTCGGCGAGCGCGGAGGCAGGGCATCCGTCATGGGCAGGTCGGGGCCGTGTCGTTCATCCAGTTCACGTGGTCGATGGCTGGGAACCACAATTTCCTGGGCAAAGCCTTCGGCCTGTTCATGAACATGGACAAGATGCTCGGCAGCGACCTCGAGAAGGGGCTCGCCCAGCTGAAGACCGTCGCCGAGGGCAAGGCTCTACCCCCTCACCGAGTGGGAGGTGTCATGGAGTAGCGGAGGATGCCGAGCGCGGAGTACCAGCCGAGCACGTGCCCCGCGCCGGCCCCCAACACCGGGACCGGCAAGAAGAGGCCCCCCAGCGCCACGAGCGCGGCGAGGAGCCAGAGCACTCCCTGGTCCGCCGCGAGGTGAAGGATCCGCTCGACGTGGGGAACCGCGCTGAGCGGATCCGCTCTTCCCCAGGCGAACGCGGTGCCTATCACGGTGATGGCACACCCCGCGACGCGCCATCCCCTGGGAATGGAGCGCGTCGTACTGAACAGGACCAGCACTCCCGCCGAGAACGCCGTGGCCTGCCCGGCGTCGGGTTGAGCGATGTGGAGCAGCTGGGGCATGGCGACGAGGCCCAGCGCGAGGCCGAGCCGGGCCTGACTCAAGAGCATCCACTGTGCCAGCAGGATCCAGGGTACAGTGACCGCCGAAGCGTTCAGCCGCACAGGCCCGAGGGCGATCCAGCGATGGACTCCCTCGAGCGACGGGAACAGGAGCGTCGCGGCGAGCAGGGCGAGGGCCGTCGCCGCCAACACCGGAGCCAGACGGTCCGGCTGATTCCAAGAGCGGCGACTGAGGAGCGCCGCGAGGACAATCCCGAGCGCAGCCGCCACAAGGTTGACGCCAAAAGCCTTCGGGGAGATGCCATGCGCCCGTGCGACCCAGGCACCGATGAGGATGGGGAAGAGCGGCAGGAAGCCAGCGACCGGGAGGCGCAGGCCGAGAGGCAGGGGGGACATGGCTCCTCCGAGCCGGTAGGTTCACGCCCCTCCTGTATCAGGGCGTGCCACGCGCCTCTACACTCGCCGCCGCCGAGCGCCACGCCTTGCGCCGCGTGCTCAACCGCTCGAGCATGAAGAGCATGGTGGCCAGGCGCAGCGACAGGGACCGCCACAGCGCTACACTCCAGGAACCGGCAGGGCTTGGGAGGGTCCGGAGTGAAACGTCGCCAGAGCATCTTCTTCGTGGTGGGCATCCTTGCCGGACTCCTCGGCTGTGAGGGGCTTCTATCCCGCCTATGCACTGCGCTTATCGGCGTATAGGCGGAATGGGGGCAGTGTTCCGAGAGGCGGCGGCTCG
Source organism: Cystobacter fuscus DSM 2262 (assembly GCF_000335475.2). NCBI lineage: Bacteria > Pseudomonadati > Myxococcota > Myxococcia > Myxococcales > Archangiaceae > Cystobacter > Cystobacter fuscus. Next base: position 135,821 of record NZ_ANAH02000004.1, read on the forward strand.
CTCTCGGGAGGGACAGGGACACCCTCTCGGGGCCGTGGTTCCGCCTCAGGCTCCGGGCCGCGCCTGCTTCCGGACCTGCTCCCAGGCCTCGATGATGCGGCGCGTCTCCTCCTGGGCCGGAGCGAGTCCTTTGACACCGTCTCCGCTTGCCCACGCGGCCTGCTTGCGCTGGCCGTAGCGCGGGGGCCACCCCAGCACGAGTGGTGTTGAGCCTCGAGCCGTCACGCGGCCAATGACGCCCACACCCCTGTGGCCACCCCCTGCAGGGGCCCTCTGGGCCGGCGTGTGCCCCATGGGGCTGCACCGCGTCTCCTCCAGCCCGGCACACAGCCCTCATGACACCCGTCCGCGGCCCTCCTCGCCCCCTCGGCTCCAGCCTTCTCCCTCCACACGGCCCCCATTCCGCCTGTACGCTCCACGAAGAAGCCCTGGCTCTTCAGCACTGTTCCTTGCAGCGACCCCAGCCCACCAGATAGCATCCTCACTCGAGCAGGAGAATTGCCGCAGGGGGGAACATGTTGCGTATTACCACAGCTCAGCTTGACGACATGGGGCGCCGTGGGTTGCTCGAGTTTACAAGACAGACGGCACAAGATGTGTGGCGGGTATTTGGAAGCCAGCTCGGCGATGCTGGATATGGGCAAGAAGACATCCACGGCGTCGTCGAGCGGTGGATCATTCAGGCTCGCGCACGGGGGTTTTGTACCGAGTCTCAAATGAGGCTCTACGTCGACGCTTGTGTTGTTCTCGGCGCACATGAGGTGGAAGTACCCAAGGATCCCGCGCTTGCGTCCATACTCGGCGACTCCATGCTCCATGCTACGCGGAAGTCCGAATTTCTCGCGCAGTACCTTGTATTCGTCTCTCGGCGACAATCCACCAGGGGCCTGGCTCGATGATCCCTCGATTTCCCCTCGATCCCGAGGCGGTTGCTGCCGCTGACGCCGCGGTCCTTCCAAAGAATGGCGATAGACCACTGACCATGGAGAGCAAGGACAGCTCACTCCGTAGGGAGTGGCTCGAAGCATACCAGGGCGCCTTGGAGAAGAAGTCCTCTGGGGAGAGGCAAACGGCCCCAAGCGCCAACTCCGATCCAGCGAAGTTGGTACAGAACTGCTCCAAGCAGATCAAGCGCAAGAATATCATCTTCATCGGCTCGGAGATGTCTTACGACAGCTTCTGGTGGAAGATGATGTTCATCGCGCCGGGGTACACGGCAGGCGAAGGAAGAGGCCCGCTCCGTGCCGCCGACATGACAACCATTGCCTATGTCGACAAGGACTATACTTTTCCTGAAAAGCTTCCACTTGATGATTTGAGAGCCAGACACGGCCACTCCATTGTCAAGCTCAGTACTTCCGCGGACATTATCGCGGCGATGAACGACACCCCCGAGGTTCAGGTCGATGGTTGTACGGCGCAAGTGAAGCTACAGGACGTGGTTTTCTTCAGCCATGGCTTGCCGAGCGAGATAACGCTGAACTACAAGGGTTCCATCGATATAACGCTGAACAGGAGCAATCTGATGGGCATACGCTCGGACGTCTTCGTCGAAGATGGCTCGATTTGGTCCTATGCGTGTCGCACTGGCAACGCGAGCAGCTCGGAGATTTTCTTGAAGGATGAAGACGCCAAACCCAGGGACAGTCTCGCCCAGAAAATGGCAGATCGATTCAAGGTGACCGTACATGCATTCATGACGCGTTCCTACTACCGCCACGTCATTAGGGATCCAGCGGAGAGCGACCACATCACCAAGATGCTGAAATCCAAACGAAAGGGGCAAGAGACCCAGGTCATCAATCTCTCGGAGCACTATGAAGCTTTGCCCCACCCGGGACTGGCGGAGAACGGGAATGCATTTTTTGGAACGGGCTCCAGGGGGGAGGGTACGAATGGTTTCGCTCTCTGGCGTAAAAACGGTTCGCGTGCAATGCCTGTGTCGCACCACACACCGCACGGTCTCAGTCAAGTGATGGTCGAATTCAAGCCATGACTTTCTCTCGTGACAAGAAACTCGCCATGCGCCTGCTATCCGCGCTTTTCTTGATAGCGATCATGGCGGTTGTCGCTTGGCTTGCACGCGAGGATGAAACGAGGGCTACGGCGATGAAGTGTTTTCAATTGGAAGAGCACGAATTGAGGGGACGCCTGGATACGCTAGGCGCAAGCTTGATGCCTCCTCCTGACCCGGCGATGCGGCATGTCGTGCACATGCGGTTCCTTGAGGAACAGGGCTGGATGCAAGGGAGCACGTTCGTGATAAGGTCTCATCGCATGGACAGCGTCCTGTATCTGGGGCCAGCCGCTCCCGAGATCGCACTTGCCGTGGACTCGGCTCTGAGCACGGAAGGAGGCTATGATATTTTAAGCTTCATGTTGTTTCGGACCGATAGAGGGCAGATGTGTCTCTGGTCGGGAGATCTCGGCTTCCCGTTCTGGGAAAAGTCGAGGAAAGTGACTGTTCGACTCTTGAGCGAGAGAAGAATCAACGAGGACGGTATCGTCCAGACTTACGACGTCGAGTTTGATGGATAGGTTCCGAGGCCAGCGAACACCGGAGAGGAGAGCCCGAGAGGAGAGCCCCGCCGAGGGTGTCAAAGAACTCGAGCGACACGCTCTGGCACAATCCACGGCGGGAAGGAGAAAGGCGGAAAGGGCGCCGCGAAATCCCCCCGCCTCCAGCGAGCCGCCGCCTCTCGGAACGCCGCGACGAAGCCACGGTACTGCTCACGCCACTCCCGCAGGGCCTGGCGCGTGGAGGCATGCCCCAGAGGTCGCGGGCTGCGCTTGAGGTGCTCAGGCCGGGTATGCGGGTGCTGGGCCCTCACCGCTCTCGCCCCGAGGACGGAACAGCCGCCGCGCCGACCCCAGCAATTGCGGCAGACACGTCAGGCCCGGCCACTCGGCGCTCCTCTCCACCAGCCCCTCCTTCACCCCATGGGCCAGCACGTAGCGCAGCCGGCCCACCAGCGCCGTGTCGTCCAACACCGGCTCCGCCGAGTACCTCCTCTCCCAGAAGCCGCCGCTCCAGTCCACCAGCCTGCCCACCTTCTTGGACAGGTTGGCTCTCAGGTACTGCATGAAGCAGGCGAGCGCGGCGCCCCGCGCCCACACCAGCAGGTGAGCGACTCCCCGTGAGAGGCTCCTTCGTCTCAACGCAGCTCGAGCGGCTCCTCGCCACGTGTTCGCGGCCAGTGACCACGCCTTGCTGGCCGAGTGCTGGCGCCTGAGCGGGTGCGGCCCAGGAGGCCAGGCCTCTCATCCTTCCATGCAGCGCAGTCTCACATCGCTTGCATTCGAGTTCTTATCGCTTTGTTGAATCACGAGAAAAACATCAACATCCCGATCTCGTTTCCTGAAAAACTAGAACAAACCAACATGGCTGTTTTCCGCGACCTTCCGTCTCCACGCATGTTAATCTCTCTCACGTTCTTCCCCCGACGGGAGAACGCTTCCTCCAAGGAAAACCATGACGACCATGCGCAACAGCGACAAGAGTTCGACTCGATTGATGCACCCCATGGCTGGACTCCTGACGGGCATGGTCCTGGCGCTCGCACAAGCCGGCTGCGGCGGTCCCGCCGAGCAAGACAACGAAGACATCGCCCACGTCGAACAGGCCTTGAGCGGCAACTTTTCGCAGAGCTGCTCGGGTATAGCGTTCTTGAACGACCGTTACCTCACGGCCTATTGCAAACGCGCCGATGGCACATCCGTCTACAGTGAGATCGATCTCAGCAAGTATCTGGTGAACGATGATGGCAATCTCAGGTGGCAGGTCGGCGGTGGGTTCCACACGTCGTGCAATTTCAAGATCTTCGGTGCCGTCGACAGCGAACTGTACTTCAACTGCAGGAAGAAGGACGGGAGCTACAAGGAAACGAGTCTGGTTCTCGATGAGAGAATCGTGAACATCAATGGCGTTCTGACGTACAGGCCATGATCGCCGCACCGAGAGGCCGTTCTCCGCGACACCGCGGCCCGCGATAGGACCTCGGAGGAGGACGGGCCGCGCTCGCCCAGGTGGAGCGGCTGCTGAAGGTGGTGCGGCACCGGGTGCTGCGGCCGTTGGAGAAAAGAGGGCGCAGCTCGATGGGCCGCTGCCGCCCGAGGTCCGGCGCGCGGCGCTCGAGCGGCTGGGAGACTCGTACTGGTGGGGACGCCGGCTCGCCCTCCGCCTCCTCACCCCAGCCCGGGCGCTCGCCTGGCTGTGTGGCACGTGGGATCCGGTGAAGGCACCCCTGCGCCATCGGCGGGAATTGCTCGCGGCGGCCCGTCCTCCCGAGCCCGAGAAAAGCTACCCGCCCGGGGGCTCGCGGGATGTGCCATGAACCCACCGGAGGCATCTCTCGGAGGTCGCACCCCGGGGATGACTGCCGCAACAACTCGCGCTCCCGCCGACTCTCAGCCGTCGGTTCCGAGGAGGAAGTCGTTCAGGATGTCGACGAACTCGTCAGGATGCTCGAGGTGGATGACATGGTCAGAGTCGACCTTCATGTAAGTACCGCCCGACAGGAGCGAAATGGCGGTGTTGGCGTCGTCCTGACTCATCGCGCCGTTGAGCGTCCCGTCCTCCAGCCATGAGTAGTTCGCGTGCAGCAGGAGGGTCGGGCAAGTGATCTTCTTCAGCGCCTCCGCGTGGTCGCCGGGTCGGTTCTACAGGTGCAGATGGACGCGCTGCGCCGGCTCTCCGGACAGGTCGAACCGACGTGGAACGAGGTCGTCGATGCACACATCGAGTTCCGCCTCAGGCTCCGGGCCGCGCCTGCTTCCGGACCTGCTCCCAGGCCTCGATGATGCGGCGCGTCTCCTCCTGGGCCAGCGCCTGCAGCTTGGGCCCGAGCTGGGCGACCTTGTCGGGATGGTACCCCGCCACCAGGGCCAGATAGGCCCGCTTCACCTCCGCCAGCGGCGCTCCGGGCACGACGCCGAGCACCTCCCACGGCGAGGGCGGTGGTGCTTCCGGCGGAGCCTCCTCGCGCGGCCCAGGCTCGGCCTCGGCCTCCACCTCGGGCTCGACCTCCTCGTCATCCGCCGCGTCGGCCGGCGCGAAGCCCGCTCCACACTCGGAGCACAGCAGCCGTGCGTGCCGCACCCCGGACTCCGCCGGGACGGCGCGAAGGTCACAGCAGTCTCCGCACACGAGGTGGTGACACTGCTCGCAGCGGGCGGCGGAGGAGGCCTCGTCCAGCCCCAGCCCACACCGGGGACAGTCGTCGGGCAGCGGTGCCTCCTCGCCACAGCGCACGCAGAAGGCCCACGCCCGGTCGAGGCGGCTCTCGCACTCCACGCACTCCAGGCCGCCAGCCTCCGCGTGCTCCCAGCGCTTCGCCTCGCCACACCACGGACAGTGCGGCATGAGCCACGCCAGCTTCCCCCTGCACTCGCTGGAGTCACAGTCGAACTCCAGCCGGTACCCCCGCGCGACAGGGGAGGGCTCGTTCTCCTCGTCGAACGACTCGCCGCAGGCCCAGCAGCAGTTGAAGCGCTGATGCGAGGGCGCGCCGCAGACGTCACAGGACGGGTTGCCGTGCTCGGCCTCCCACGGGACCTCGTCACCACAGGCGGGGCAGAAGCCCATGCACGGCTTCACGTCCGGGTGGGCGCAGGCCTCCCGCGCGGCCCGAGCGGCGCGCTCGCGTTGTCCCCGAGGCGCCGCAAAGGGCGGCGTCTCGCCCCGGTCCGTCAGGACTTCCCACAGACAGGAGCGGCACACCCGTCCCTTCACGTGCCCGCGCTCCTGTCCGGACATGCCCGCGCGTTTGCGGAAGACGCCGGCCTCCAGCACGTGGAGGCCCAGGCACGCCTGGCAGACGGCGTCGCCACAGGCCTCGCAGTGCCCGGTGAGGCGTCGGCCCCCGAACCCCAGGATGCCGGGCGTCAGCATCTTCATGCAGCACGGACAGGCTCGCATGCACTTCCTTCGCCGGGTGGGGCCCCGTCCCTGGAGCCGGTGCGTGGAGTCCTCCGGCATGCCCGAATCAGCGCCCGGGGTCCAGAAAGCAGCCGGTCCCGTTCCGGCGGGGTAGAACGGAGCCATGGACGTCGTGTTCTTCCTGACTCGCCGTCGGCGGCCGGGGGAGGGTGGGGAACCCCCTGCTGAGGAGCCGCGTGATGTTTTCCAGGCGATTGCTGGCGGTCGTTGGAGTGGTGCTGCTCTGGAGTCTCTCGGAGCCCGCCCGGGCCCAGGCGCCCGACTCCCAGGGGCCCGCGCGCCTCGCGCTGCGCGCCGCGAGACTCTTCGACGGGAAGAACGCCCGGCTCCTGCCGGACGCGGTCGTCCTCGTCGAGGGAGCGAGCATCCAGGCCGTGGGCACCCGCCTCCCCATTCCTCCGGGAACGCGGGTCATCGACCTGGGCGACGTCACCCTCCTGCCAGGGCTGGTGGACGCGCACTCGCACCTGCTGCTGGAGGTCCCGCTGGACAGCGCTGGCTCCCTCCTGGACTACGTGGCCCGGACGAGTACCGCCGAGCGCGCGCTGCTGGGCGCGAAGCTGGGCCGCGAGATGCTGGAAGCCGGCTTCACCACGGTGCGCGATCTGGGCAATTCCGGTCGGAATGGGGACGTGGCGCTGCGCAAGGCCATCCAGGAGGGCTGGGTGACGGGGCCGCGCCTCTCCGCGTGTACCCGCGCGCTCGCGCCGCCCGGGGGGCAGATGGACACGCTCCAGCCGCTGGCGCAGGGCCTCATCGAGGAGGAGTACGCCACCGTCTCGGGCGTGGAGGCGGCCCGGCGCGCGGTGCGGCAGGCGCTCTATGACGGCGCGGACTGCATCAAGGTCATCGTCGACAACGGCCCCAACCTGCTCACCCTGGAGGAACTGAAGGCCATCACCGAGGAGGCGCACCGCCGCAAGCGCCCGGTGGCGGCGCACGCCACGAACGACGACAGCGTGCGCCTCGCGGTCCAGGCGGGAGTGGACTCCGTCGAGCACGCGTACTCGCTGCCCGAGGACGTGCTGGCGACCATGGCGCGCAAGCGCATCTTCCTGGTGCCCACCGATACCGCGGCGGCGGATTGCGTCAGCGTCGGGGCGACGGCGGCCGACCCGGAGCTCCGGCGCCGCCTGGAGGAGCGCTGCAAGAAGGGCATTGCCCGGCAGCACGAGCGCCTCCGTCGCGCGGCGGCCGCGGGAGTGCCGCTCGCCGCGGGCTCGGACATGTACGGGGCGATACCGGGGCTGACGCGGGGACAGGCCAGCCGGCGGGTGCTCACCGCCTATGCCGAGGCGGGCCTGTCACCGGTGGACATCCTGCGCATGGCGACGGTGAACGCGGCGGAGCTGCTTCGCCTGCACGACCGGCTCGGCTCCCTCGAAGCCGGCAAGCTCGCGGACGTGCTCGCGGTGAAGGGGGACCTGCTGAAGGACCTGGGCGCGCTGGAGCAGGTCCGGTTCGTCATGAAGGAGGGCCGGGTGGTGCTGGACGCCCGGGCCGGGGAAGGACAGGCCGAGGGCTCCGTGCGCTGACGGGCGCCTCGCCCGCCTCCACGAGCGCTCGCTGAACCTCCTTCACCGCGTCTTGGCCCGAGTAGGGCCCCAACCGAGCCAGCCGCGCTCTCATGACGTGCTCCAACTCGGCGGCCGTGGCGAAGCGGGGAGAGCGCGGTGGAGCAGCTCGACCGGCGCAGCCCGGTGAGCTTGCTGGGCTTCTGAATGGGGAGGCGGCGGGAATCGAAGCCGCGCCAGGAGGCGCGAAATTCCCATCAGAATCGCCCCCTGACCTCGTCACCGCACGGTCCGCATCAGCCTCTCTCGACAGCGCCACAATGACCCCTACGCGCCTCGACAGATTATCTAGCGCGCCATATAAAAGCGCACTAGATAGTAGGTCATGGCCCGCGCTCTTCCGGAGTCTCGACACTCAGTAGGCAAGCAGCTCTCGTTCGCCCTTTACGGTGCCGCCAACCGGATGATCCGGATGCACAAGCCGTTTCTCGAGCCGCTGGGCCTCACCTTTCCCCAGTACCTGGTGATGCTGGAACTCTTCGAAGGTACGCCGCGCACGATTGGAGAGCTCGGCGCGAAGCTGGGCATGGACACCGGGACCATCACCCCTCTACTCAAGCGCCTCGAAGCTTCCGGTCTGGTCACGAGGACGCGCGACTCGAATGACGAGCGGCGCGTCCTCGTGGACCTGACGCCCGCCGGAGAGGCGCTTCGAGAGGACGTTTGGGGCGTCTCCGGCAAGATCAAAAGCGCTTGCCGGCTCACCGACAGGGAAATGGCCGAACTCAGGGACACGCTCGACGGCCTTGCTCGCTCGCCCGGCGAGTAACCACGACTTTCGACATTCCAAGGACAAAGGAGACAGCCCATGAGGGAACATCTGATCGACCCGATGGCGAAAGCGCCCTCCAAAACCATGCTCTCGTTTCACGAGGCGGTAAGAGCGCGACGTTCGTTTCGAGAGTTTCGCTCCGAGCCGTTGCCGCACGCAACCCTCCTGGAGCTCGTCGAGGACGCGCAATGGGCGCCGTCGAACTGCAACACCCAGCCGTGGAGCGTCCACATCGTCTCGGGGGAAAAGTTGTCCCAGCTTTCCGCCTTGCTTCATGCGAAGAACGACGCCGAGGAGTTCACTCCTGATTTCGGCTTCGACATGGGCGCGTTCTACGGGAACTACAGCGCGAGAAAGGACGAGCAGGGCAAGTTCTATTACGAATCCCTGGGCGTCGCTCGCTCTGACAAGGAAGGGCGCAGACGCGCCGCCGCGCTCAACTATTCGTTCTTCAACGCTCCTCACGTCGCGCTGCTCTTCATGCCGTCCTTCGGCGACAACGTTCGCGTCGCGGGAGACATCGGGATGTACGGGCAGACCTTCTTGTTGTCGCTCGCGGCCCGTGGCCTCGGCGGTATCCCGCAGACCGCGCTAGGATTCTTCGCGGGCGCCATCCGCGGGTATCTCGGCATCTCTGACGAGTTCAAGATGCTTTTCGGCATCTCGTTCGGTCACCCGAGCGAAAACGCCATCAAGGGACCGCGTCTGGGACGAGCTCCTTTGTCGGAGAGCGTGACCTTCCACGGTTGATGGGACTCTCCCTCCGGGACCCACCTCCCCCACGGGGGCAACCTGGGCCTGCGTGTGCCTGAAGGGTCGCACGCGGGTCCTCATCACTCGCATTGGAGCTACCTGGTGGCTGAATCAAATACCGCTTCCGTTTGCATCGTTGGCGCCGGTTCGATGGGCGTCCTCGCGGGCTATCACCTGAAATTGGCAGGCGCAGCCGTCACCTTCCTGGTGCGGCCTCATCGCCTGGAGCAATTGTCCAGGCCGCAGGTGCTTTACTCCTACGACGATAACAGTCTGAAAACCTATTCCGGCTACGAGCTGCTCACCGACCCGGCCAGGCTGGCGGGAACATCGTTCGACTTCGTGGTCATCACGATGGACGGAGCGGCGCTTCGCGCGGAAGCTGGCGTGAAGGTTGTGGACGAGATCGGACGCGCCTTTCGGGGTACGTCGACGGCAGTCATCCTCGGCAGCGTGGGCATCGATCTCAGGGCGTGGTTCCTCGAACGGTCCGGGCTCGCGGGGGCACAGGTGATCAATGGCGTTATGGCCAACCTCGCCTACGAGGTGCCGGCCGCGACGATGCCGGTGCATCCCGGCGTCAAGCCGGACCTGCTCGCGCACGCTGACTATGCCTATCGGCATCCCTCTCCGGTCGGCTTCGTCGTCGATCGCACCGTGCCGCAGGTGGCGCATGATTTCGCGGCGCTGTACGACCGCAGCGGCGTCTCGCGGTGCAGCGTGATTTCGCCGGACGAGTACAAGTTGTCCGTCGCACTGTTCGCGACCTTGGCCGCGTGGGAACTGCTGGATTGGCCCGCGGCCAGGGACATCAACCCGACTGACGAGACGTGGCGGCTCGGTAACGACGCCATGCGAGAGTTTCAGCGCTTGTCGGTCTTCGGCTCCGCGGGCCTCGTCGCCAGCGAGCAGACCAATGCCGAAACGACCTTGGAGTTCTTCCGGCAGCAGGAGGAGAGTGCCCTGCCGCTCGATGTGGCAGCCTTCAACCGATATCACCACGGCGGCAAGGTCAACGGCCAGGACCATGGAATATTGCGTGAAGCGCTGAGCCGCGGAGAAGCGGAGGGTGTCGAAATGCCCGCTCTTCGCGCGCTGGTTGCGCGACTGCCAAAAAGGTAATCGCAGTCGGAACGGCGCGCTGGCTCCGTAGAAGGGTAGAAGGTGTCAAAGGACTCGTTCCAACAACTCCCGCCCTACGAGTCGTCTGACACCTTTCCCGCCTTTCCCGGCGCACTTTCCCACAATGCGAAGGACGACCGCGCCCTACCGCCGCAGCGTCTCGACGATGTGGTCGAGCACCACTCGGGTCTTGGCGGTCATGCGGTGGCCCACCGGGATCAGGGCATGGGCGGGCGGCCCCGGCGCGTCCGCTTCGGGCAGCACGTGGACCAGGCGGCCGGCCGCCACATGGGGCTGGACGAACCGGTCGAGCATCTGCGCGACGCCGAATCCCAGCACGGCGGCTTCGACCAGCGCATGCCCGTCGCCCAGGATCATCGCGGGTACCGGCATGAGCTCGCGGCGCGCGCCATCGTCGAGCAGGGACCAGCCGCGCACTTGCCCGGTATAGCTGCGGAACAGCAGCGTGTCGTGGCGCTGCAGATCCTCGATCGACGCGATGGCGCCGCGCGCGGCAAGGTACGAGGGCGCGGCATACAGCGCCAGCTTCGTGTCGCAGATTTTACGTACCGCCATGTCGCTGTCGGGCGGAAGGTGGCCGATGCGCACGACGATGTCCCAGCCTCCGGCCACCGGATCGGACATGCGGTCGGCCGTGGCCATTTCGACGGTGACTCTGGGATGGCGTTCGCGCAACCGGCCCAGCGTCGGCAGGACCAGGTGCCCGAAACCCGTCGGCATGTCGACCCGGACGCGGCCCACCGGTTCGGCGCGGTGCGCCGCCAGTGACTGCTCCGCATCGCGCAGGTGCCCGAGCGCCGCGAGCGCGGCGGCCAGGTAGACCTCGCCATCCTCGGTCAGGCGTACCGCGCGCGTGGTGCGCTGGAACAAGCGGGTACCCAGGTGCCGCTCCAGCCTTTGCACCGCCTTGCCGACGCTCGACTTGTTGGTGCCGAGCCGCTCGGCCGCGCTGGTGAAGCCGCCGGTCTGCGCCACCGCGACGAAGGCACTGATGTCCTGCATGGATGCGCCGATCGCTGCTTGCACTGTCTCTCCGCGGGCAACAAAGAAGCGCAGTTTAGCAGGTCTATCCCGGGAGACCGCGTGGGCATACTGGCTTCATCGGTTGCCGGGATCGCCAACGAATCCCAGGTCCTTCGAGTACGCCAATCCCTATTCCAGGAGTCGATGATGAAACGCTTCTTTTCCGCACTTGCCGCATTTTCCTTCGCCGCCCTGTCCTTCGCCGCCGGTGGGACAGCGTCCGCCGCCCCGTCCGACGTCCGGATGTACAGGCTGGACTGCGGCCACATGACGCTCGGCGACCTCTCGGTCATGTCCGATGAAGGGCTGTACAAGAATCGTTCCTACGACATCGTCATGTCGTGCTACCTGATCAAGCACGGCAACGACTGGGTGCTGTGGGATACCGGGCTGCCGAAAAAATACCTGGCCGGCCCCATCACCGAGGGCAGCTTCACGACCAAGCTCGACCGCACGATCGTCGACCAGATCGGCGAGCTCGGACTGCGTCCCGACGACATCAAGTACGTCGCCGTCTCGCATTCGCACTTCGACCACTCCGGCCAGGTCGACGACTTCCCGAACGCCACCCTGATCATCCAGCGCGCCGAACTCGAGGCCATGGCCGATACGGAGAGAGCATCCAGCCACTACATCGTGGGCGAACTGTTCAGCTCGCATGTTTCGGGTAAGGACCTGAAGCGGGTACGGGTCGTCGACGGCGACGTCGATCTCTTCGGCGACGGTACGCTCACGACGATCCAGACGCCGGGCCATACGCCGGGCAGCATGGCGCTGCTGCTCAAGCTGGACAATGCCGGATACCACGTGCTGTCCGGCGACCAGTGGCACTTCAGGGAGAACTACGAGCGTCACCAGGTCCCGACATGGAACTACGACCACGACGAGACGATCGCATCCGGCAAGAAGCTCGACGCGGTGATCGCCCGGACGCATGCGAAGCTGATCATCCAGCACGAGCCTGCCGATAACAAGAAGCTGCCGACGGCGTATGGGCAGGAGAGAGGCCGTGTTGAGGGGAGGGCTGGTGCAGAGGGGCCGAAGGAGGGCCGCTGACGGGTGCCCCCGGGCGATGCGGCAGGCCGGTGCGGAGAGAGTGCGGCGCTGAGAGGGTGTCGCTGAGAGGGTGTCTGAGAGGGTGTCAAAGAACTCGAGCGACACGCTCTGGCACAACCCGCGGCGGGAAGGAGAAAGGCGGAAAGGGCGCCGCGAAATCCCCCCGCCCCCAGCGAGCCGCCGCCTCTCGGAACGCCGCGACGAAGCCACGGTACTGCTCACGCAACTCCCGCAGGGCCTGGCGCGTGGAGGCATGCCCCAGAGGTCGCGGGCTGCGCTTGAGGTGCTCAGGCCGGGTATGCGGGTGCTGGGCCCTCACCGCTCTCGCCCCGAGGACGGGCTTGTTCCTCGCGCGCGCCTCTACCTCCACTTCCTCCACCAGTGCCCGCACCGCACGCTGCCTCTCTTCCTCCCCCAGTCCCTTCCAGCACGGCAGGGGCGCTACTTCCAACTCCACCGGCTCGGCCCATTCCTCGGCGAAGCGCCCCTCCCCCACTGCCAGCTCCTCGCTTCCCCGTTTGCTCCAGCGCTTCGTCCAGTTGAACCACCGGAACAGCCGCCGCGCCGGCCCCAGCAATTGCGGCAGACACGTCAGGCCCGGCCACTCGGCGCTCCTCTCCACCAGCCCCTCCTTCACCCCGTGGGCCAGTACGTAGCGCAGCCGGCCCACCAGCGCCGTGTCGTCCAACACCGGCTCCGCCGAGTACCGCCTCTCCCAGAAGCCGCCGCTCCAGTCCACCAGCCTCCCCACCTTCTTGGACAGGTTGGCTCTCAGGTACTGCATGAAGGAGGCGAGCGCGGCTCCCCGCGCCCACACCAGCAGGTGGAAGTGGTTGGAAGCGAAGGTGAACGCGTGCAGCCGGACGGTGCCCGCGCTCTGTTGGACGGCTCGCGCCAGTACGCCTCCCACCACCTCGTTCATCTCCGCGCTGGGACGCAGCAACAGCCGTCCCTGGTAGCACCTGGACGTGACGAAATAGAGACCCTCCTCCTGGAACATCCTCAACGGCCAGCCCATCCCCCTCCCCCCGCGTGCACTCCGCCCGGCCAGATGCACCCCGTGGGCCAACTCCAAAAGGAGCAGTGGCGGTCAGAACTGGTCGACGCCTTCCGCTGGGAGGATGAGGAGAGGGCACGGCATTTGGTGGCGACGCTCGGCAAGGCACGGTCTCGCGAAGCCAGGGCCACACTGGAAGAGATGCTTGAGTCTCCCGATGGGAAGGTACGTCAGGCCGCGGTCTTCGCGCTGGGAGAACTGGGAGGCCCGGCGAGCACCAGACGCCTGGAACAGCAACTCGTTGTAGAAGAGACTCGGGGCGACCACGACGGCTCGGCAGTGGTGCAAGTCATCACCCAGGCGCTCGGACAAATCAAGAGCGCCAGCGCAAGGGCAGCCCTCGTGCGAAAGCTGAATCGCATAGCTACGGGCGGGCCCGACCAGACCGATGTGAATGATCTGGCCTACGCACTCTGGCACAAGCGTCACCCGGACCTGATACCCGCCGTTCGCGGTGCCGTTCAACGAATTGCCTTACCAACCTCCAGGGCTCTGCATGCCCTTCTGCGTCTGCTGGAGAGTTCTCCCGAGGAGTTGAGCGCGTGGGTCGAGGACAGGCGAGGAGCCGGAGTCCCTCGATCGCGGGGTTCTGCGTGTACCAGTTGTGCGAACGCAGCCGCTCGATCGCCCCGTCGACCAGCGAGGACGAGCCTGATGTCTTGTAGTCGGCGTCGCACAGCGCGGTCTTCCCGAAGACGAGCTCCTCCGAAGGCTGCGCAAGAATCTGCCGGAGCTCGAGGTCGCGCTGGCGGTGGAGCACACGTACTCTCCCGTCGCGGCGCTCGAGGCCGGGGAGATCGACGTCGCGCTCGTCACGACGTCGGTGGTCCCACGCGGCAGACTCGAGGAGCGTCAGATCTTCTCCGATGAGGTCGTGTCGGGACCGCTCCGCCGACCCTGGCGCCTCGCGTGGCGGTGGGAGGTCGATGACGCCGCGCTCGGCCTCCTGTCCGCGCTCGAGGCCACGGCGCCCCGAGCGCTTCTGGCTGGCTGAGGAGCGGAAATCCGGCCCACGGTGACCAGGGGGGAAGGGGACGGAATGTGTTGAAGGCGAGAATGCGTTGCGTTTTAGACCAGTGGTCTATACCATTGGTCCATGCCCCTCGAACGGTTCTACAAACTTCCCGAGGCCCGGCGCGCCGAGCTGCTGCGCATCGCGCTCCATGAGTTCACGGAGAAGGGAATCGAGGGGGCCTCGCTCAATGCGATCCTCGCGAAGGCGGGCCTGAGCAAGGGGGCCTACTACTATTACTTCGTGGACAAGGAGGACCTCTTCACGGCCGTCGCGGAGGACATGTACGACCGCCTGGAGGCGCAGCTTCCGCCGCTTCTGCCCCAGCAGCCGGTGAGTGCCGAGGAATTCTGGCCGAGCCTGGAGCAGACCTTCTCGGCCTGGCTGGTGGCGGCTTCCAAATTCCCCGAGTTGCTCGGCGCGTTCCGTCAGCTCAGCCAGCAATTGCGCGCGAGCCCGAGGTTGGCCCCGATGCTGCGTCGTCGGCAGGAGGAGCAGTTCCGCTCGGTCATCCAGTTGGGCCGCAAGCTCGGTTGCGTGCGCACGGATCTCCCGGTCGAGCTCCTGGTCTCGCTGATGGTGGTGAGCGACTCCGTGCTCGACGAGGCGCTCGTCGCCAGCCGCAAGACGTTGAGCGAGGCCGTCGTGCGCAAGCACGCGCGGGTGGTGTTCGACACCTATCAGCGCCTGCTGTGCCCTTGAGTGCAGTGTGTGCGCCGAAACCGCGCACTCGAACCGAAGGAGGAATGAACATGAAGGTGCTCATCTCGGGAGGTGGAATTGGCGGCTTCGCCCTCGCGCGGCTTCTCCGCGACGCGGGCCATGACTGCCTGGTGATCGAGCGGGCGCGCGAATTCCGGCCGCTGGGCCACTTCGTTGCGCTGAAGGCCGAGGGCGTGGCCATGCTCGACCGGCTTGGGGTGCGCGAGGAGTGCGAGGCCCGTGCGCTTCCGCTCTCGGGCCGGGTGCGGTTCCGCACACCGGGAGGGCAGCTCCTCCGCGCCGAGCACCTGGCCGCCTTGAACGCGGGATTGGGGGGGTTCCTCCCGATCCGGCGGGCCGATCTCCACGATGTGCTCCACCGGCGCGTGCGGGACGACGTCGACGTCCGCTTTGGGACCGAGGTCACCGATTTCCGCGAGGAGGCCGGGTGTGTGACCGTGACGCTCTCCGATGGCCGCGAGGAGTGGGGAGACGTGCTGATTGGCGCCGATGGAGTCCACTCGAAGCTGCGCAAGCGGCTCTTCGGCGAGAGCGGAGAGCACCTGCTCGGAGGCAGCTACGTCGCCATCGACATCGAGGTGGCGCATGAACTCGAGTTAGGGGATATCTCGGCGTATCTCGGCCGCGGCAAGATGGTGGCGATGGTCCCGAGCGCACCGGGGCGCCTCTCGGTGATCGTGTACCACGGCGGGGAGAGCCTCCGGCCGAAGCTCCGGGGGGCCACCGCCACGCGAGCGTTCTTCGCCCGTGAGTACAACGCATTCGCACCGGAGGTGCGCACCGCCTTCGCGAGGATCGACGACCAGAGCTTCGTGTTCGTCGACGACATCAAGATGATCTGCCTCGACTCCATCGTGCGCGGGAGGGTCGGCCTGCTGGGTGACGCCGCCGCGTGCCCCACGTTCCTGTCGGGGATGGGGAGTGCCTTCGCGCTCCAGAGCGCCGCCGTGTTGACCGAGGCGCTGAGCACCACCTCCGACGCCCAGGCCGCGCTCGCTACCTACTCGGCCCGCGTGCAACCCATCGCCGAGCGGCTCCAGCGCAATGCCCGGTGGATCGGGTCGATGATCCTCGGACGGAACCGGGCGGTGGTGGCGGTTCGCGATTCCTTCCTCGCGCTCACGCCTCGTGGCTGGATGATGGAGGGGATGCGAAGCTTCTACAGCGCGCGCCGCGAGGGCGCTCGGGCCGCGTGACGTGGCTTCCCGGCTCGAGTGGGAGTGAGCAGGCGAGTGGCAGATCATCATGCACCATGGGTCTGCGTACGCCCTCGACACGACCAGGCTGGAGGGACCACCTGCCAACACCAGCAAAGGGAAGTGGGCGCGGTTCTATTGGGCATTGCGCTATGGGACCTATGTCTACAACAGGTTCGCGGATGCCAACCCGCGTCTGCCACCGACCGCTGTAGGCCTCAAGTTCGCGGAACGGCTCCATCTACGGGCCGCTCCTCGTCGCCGACAGCCTGCTCGGGTATGCCCAGAGCGCCTGGGGGCTATCCATTGAAACGACCATGTTCGGTGGTTTTCCGGATTGGTTGGATATGCTGCTGCTGGTGCTGAATTGGCTCCTCTGTTCGCTCTTCTACTTTGGCGTGTGGAAGCTGGTGACGCGTGCCCGCGCCCGGGGCTGAGCCGTCAGTGGGCCTGATCCGTTGCGCCGCCGCGCGGGCGTCAGGAACACCGCCACGAGCAGCGCGCGGCCCATGAGCGCCCCCTGCCCCGAGCCCAGCCCCCATCAGGATGAAACACGCCGAGCAGCCCCATCAGCCACACCAGCGCCACGTAGAAGACAACGGGCGCTCGACCCCACGGCCGAGCACCCCCGTGCATCAAGGCCTCACTGGGTGAGCTTCACCACGTCCACCCCGGGGCGGTTCCACTGCACGCCCGAGGGGGTGGTGATGTTCATGGTCGCCCTGCCGCTGGTGCCGCCCGAGGGAATCTGCAGCGACAACGTGCCCACGTCCCGCGCGCTCGGGGGCCCGACGTACGTGCAGCCCGGACAGAGTCCAGGGCCACTCATCCAGTTCAAGCTCATGCTCACCGACGACCCGGGCCTGGTGCCGCCCATCACCCAGCGCGGCTGCGAACCTTCGTAGAACGTCACCGTCGCGTCGTAGTCACTGGTCTGCTCGTTGATCTGCAGCCCCCAGCCCGAGAGCGTCGGCTCGTACCAGGAACCGGTGCGACCCGCTCCGCCAGCCTGGTACACGAAGTGCTCACTGCCCGAGATGCCATTCACGGAGTACGAGAACATCGCCGACGTGGCGGAGTAGAAGCGCAAGCTCAGGGAGCCAACGACGGTGAGGGAGTTGGACGAACCATTCCACGTCGAGAGGTAGAGCGGCGCCGACCAGGAGCCATTGCTCACCTGGGCGATGGCGCTGGTGTACCAGATCGGCTCGCCCTTCGGAGTGTACGTATACCAACCCACCAGATACCCGCCGTCGGGCGCGCGCAGGAGGTCGATGCTATTGCCGGAGCGCGCGGGGTTGTACCAGGACCCCTTCTGCGGCGTGACGTTCGTGCTGTAGACGGCGACGGGGACGGACCATTGGCCTTCCTGTCCATCGTCGTCCGTGGCACGCGCGACGATGCGGCGTCCGGTGCCCGGCTGCAGCGTGGCGGTGATGAACGCACCCGAGCCGAGATACGCCCCCGTCTCGGTGTACCAACGGATGCGTGCGCTGATGTTGCCACTCTCGGCATCGGTCGCGGTTCCCCTGAGGGTCACCACGCTGGAGACGCTCGCGTTGCGCCCGGGAGAGGTGATGAGCACCCGCGGCACGCTGCCCGGCGCCGTCGCACGGAAGTTGGCGAAGGAGGGGGTTTGATCCCTCGCCACCCGCGCGTTGTCGTGCGTCGCATCGCCCGTGGGGTAACCGTTGACGAAGACCGAGGGGCTCGAGAAGTAGCCCGTGCGCCTGCAGATCGCCTCCGGGCCCGCCCCGCCCGAGGGGCAGAGATCGGAATTCATCACGGTGGCCGCGACGCCCCCCGGCATGGAAGGCGCCGGGTACGTCCTCCCCGCCGCCCACGGGAAGCTCGGGTACGGCTTGCGGCCCAGCTCCGCGGCGTTGTGGAACATGCCGAAGTTGTGGCCCAGTTCATGCGCGAACGTGAAGTCACCCAGGCCACAATGGGCGCGCTGCACGGAGAACGCGCGGCCATTGAACGGCCGATTGTCGACATCATCGTAGCCACGCGAGTCGATGCGGCTGGCGACGCCGCACACGTACGGCCGCACCGGAGCCGTCGGCATCGGCAGATAGAGCGCCACCATGTCGGCGCCCGCCGCATTGCGCAGCTCGCTCACCTCCGGGGGCTGCGCTTTGAGCCATTGGAGCGCCGCGGGTTCTCGCTCTTCGTACTGCAGGCCATCATAGGTCCTGACGACCCCCTCTGGAGGCTGAGCACCCGTCAACGGGCCCATGTAGACCAGGCGGTACTGCGCATTGACACCGCTGGCGGTGAAGATCTCGTTCGCGGTGGCGATCGACTGCTGGATGGAGAGCTGAAGCCTGTTCTCTTCATAGGCGCTGGCGAGGAACTCCTGGGTATAGAAGGCCGCGACGTCGATGTATGCCGTCGCCATCAGGGCCCGCGGCACCTCCGGCAACGGCTCGGGAAGCGGTTCCACCGGCTCCTGGGCCTGCGCGTCGTCGCCCCGCGCCTCCGGCGCCTGGCCATGGAGGCAGTTCTTGTACTCGAGGCGCTGGAGCTCACGCAGCTCGCCCACGCCGTGCTCCATCGACATCAGCTCGAAGGCGCGCTCGCCCACGTGCAGCACCGCGCTCAGCGTGCCGTCGTCGTGGACCACCATCAGGACGTCTCCCCCCTCGAACTCGCCCGCCCAGGTGAGGCCCAACTCCGAGCGCGAGGAATGAACGAGCGTGGCATCGATGGCCCGCCCATCGGGCAGCGTGAAGCGCAGACCGGGCGTCTCGAGCCGCACCCCTTCCGGCTTCAGGGCAACCCGCATCACCCCGTCCACCACGTCCCCGGTGGTTTCGTAGAACGGGGCCGTCTCATTCGTACACGAGGCGAGAACGGCCAGGAAAACCACGGAACACCACGACACACGTCTCATCGATGCTCTCCTCGCAACGCCTCCAGTTGGATGGCGTCGCCAAAGCACACATCGTATGAGTAGCAACAATCAGGGTGAAAAGCACCACTCGGCGAGTGCTGGACAAAAACCAGACACATTTTCTCGAGCGCCGGAGGAGCACCTCCTTCCGGGAGAAGGCCGTCCAGCATCGGTGCCCGGTATCAACGGCCGTGAATTTTGTGACCCAAGGTGCACAGGCCCTGGAGCAGCAAGAAGGCCAGGCCCAACGCGGTCATGGGGGTGAAAAGGAGCGCTTTCCCAGCTCCTGAGCGAGAAGCGCTCGTCACAGTCGGCGCTTCACGCCCCCCACCTACCCCGGAGCCCGTGAGCCGCCCGCGCGCCTACGCCCGGGCCGCGCGCAGCTCGGCGGCCCGGAGCTGAATCTGGGCCCGGTCCGCGCTCAGGTCGAGCCCACCGAAGGAGGACCCGAGGTGCGCCAGGACCTCCTTGGGCGCGATGTCGGGACGCCCCGAGTTGAAGGGCGGCTCGGGCGCGTACTCCGCGATGAGCTGGACGGCCTGGGCGAACAGCGGGCCGGCCAGCTCCGCCGCGAGCGTCAGCCCGAAGTCGATTCCCGCCGTGACCCCGCCCCCCGTCAGGATGTTGCCGTCACGCACCACGCGGGCCGGATCGGGGATGGCGCCAAACTCGGCCAGCAGATCCCTCATGGCCCAGTGGCACGCCGCGCGCTTGCCCTCCAGCAGTCCCGCGGCCGCGAGCAGCAGTGAACCCGTGCACACGGACGTCACGTAGCGCGCCGAGCCGCCCAACCGCCGGATCGCGGCCATGAAGATCTCGTCGCGGAGCACCGCGGCGGAGGGTCCCCCTGGCACGCAGAGCACGTCGCAGCGCTCCACGTCCTCCAGGCGGGTCAACGAGGAGAGCGTCAGGGAGCCTTCATGAATGGGCTGCCCGCCCACGGAGGCGAAGATCAACCGCGCACCGGGGAGCGGGGCCAGCACCGCCTGGGGCCCCATGAAGTCCAGATACGACGTGCCGGGGTACAGCGGGAACACGATGTCGAGGGATGCGGCCATGTGCGGACTCCTTGTCTGCCTTTGACAGAACGCACTGTCTCGCGTCAGGCTCATGTCCGAAAGGACGTAGTTCCCTCGTTTTCCGCCATGCCCCGAGACATTGGCTTCTTGCTCTTCCCCATGTTCCAGATCCTGGATTTCACCGGCCCCGTGGCCGTCTTCGAGGAGCCCATGGGCCCGGAGGTGGCGGGCGCCTACCGGCTGCGCATGCTGTCCGCGGGGGGAGGCCTGGTCACGAGTTCCTCCGGGGTCCAGGTGCAGACGGAGCCGCTCGGGGAGCCCGCGTTCGACACGCTCGTGGTGGTGGGAGGGCTGGGCACGGCCGCGGCGATGAACTCCCCCGAGGTGGTGGACTTCGTCCGGGCCGCGGCGGCGGCGTCCCGGCGGGTGGCGAGCATCTGCTCGGGCGCGTGCATCCTGGCCGCCGCGGGCCTGCTGGATGGACGGAGGGCCACCACCCACTGGCGCGTCGCCCCGTACCTCAAACGCCTCTTTCCGCGCGTGCGGGTGGACGAGGAGTGCATCTTCATCCAGGACGGGCCCATCTGGACGTCGGCGGGTGTCACCGCGGGCATCGATCTCTCGCTCGCCTTGATCGAAGAGGATCTCGGCCTGGAGGTGTCGCGCGCCCGGGCCCGCGACCTGGTGGTCTACCACCGCCGCCCGGGAGGCCAATCCCAGTTCTCCGCCCTGCTGGAGTTGGAGCCGGCCTCGGATCGGATCCGCCAGGCGCTGACGTTCGCGCGCGAGCACCTGCATGAGCCCCTGAACGTGGAGCGGCTCGCGGAGGTGGCGTGCCTGAGCGCGCGCCAGTTCGGACGGGCCTTCCTCGCGGAGACGGGACAGACGCCGGCCAAGGCCATCGAGCGGCTGCGCGCCGAGGCGGCGCGGGTGCGGCTCGAGACGGGCTCCGAGTCCATCGAGCAGGTGGCGGACGCGGTGGGCTTCGCCGATCCCGAGCGAATGCGCCGGGCCTTCGTGCGGGTTTTCGGACAACCTCCCCAATCCATCCGGCGGATCGCGCGGGAGGCGACGGGTAAAGCACCGGGGGACAAGGCAGCGCAGGGTCGTCCAGGCTGATCGGGAGCGTCTGCGAACCCGCATGAGAGCGAGCAGCAGTGTCGGGGATTTTGTTCCAACTACTTCGGAAGCGGAGAGGTCTCCGCCATGACCACGGTGACTCGATTGATGCGCGGCCGCGAACCCACTGGGCCCATCTTGGCGGAGCGCAAGTTCAAGAGTTCTGCTGGCGCTCGTACCTCCATCCGTGTCCGTGCACCGGCCAGGGATTCGCGGACAGGCAACTACAGGTGCAGCGTGGAGTGGGTGCACTCGGGGAAGAGGGAGCTGTTCGAACTCTGGGGAATCGACTCCATGCAGGCGCTGCAACTCGCTCTCCGCGCCGCCGGGGACCTGGTGAACGGGGACGAAGAGGACCTGCGGTGGGTGGGGAGCGATGACGGCCACCTGGGTTTTCCCAGGACGTACCCGGAGTTTCTTCCCAAGGCGCTCCTGCGTAAGCTGGAACGCATGATCGACCGGGAGATCGCCGCCCACGCGCGCAAGAGCGCAGCAGAGCGCAGCAGAGCGCAGCAGAGCGCAGCAGAGCGCAAGCAGTCGCGGGCTCGAGCGGGACGGAGCAAGCCCATCTCCGGCTGAGGACATGGGTTTGAGACTGCTGAGCTTCTTATAGTGGTTGCTGCCAAAGGCGGCAGCCTCGCCTCTGCCGGCTCCGGCTCCGCCCCCGCTTGAGGGAGCCATCTACCCGGACGTCTACACACGGACCGTGTTGACATGAACGCACGGCCTAGCCGTAATCTCGAATCGAACTCTTTGTGGATGGAGTCAACGCCACGAGGCGCTGCATGTCACGCGGGTGGGCTGTGCTGCTCTGCATGTTTCTCGTGGGGTGTAGCGGCGCTGCCCGAAGCGTCCGTCACGCCACGGGTCGGAAAGAGCGCTGCGTCTATGTCCCGCGCCATTACGTTGCGTCGGGGGCACTGGATGAAGCGTTTCATTCAGCTCGCGCTGGCGTGGAAGTAGTGCCTGTGGCGGCAATGCAGGGGGCAGCTTCGCCAGGGGCGCCGCTGAGCCCACCCGCGTCACCTCCGTTGGAGGGGCTTTCTGGCGAGGGTTTGGGTGATGGCATACCACGCGGCGTGCTCCGGCTCGTGCCAGAAGGCGGCACGGCCGCGGGAGAAGTAGGGGCTGGTGGTGCGGCGGGAGAGCTCATCGTCACTGGAGGCACGGTTGTTGCGGCAGCCGGTAGTGTGGTCTTGCTCTGCTTGACCGCCAAGGCGGCCGTGGATGGGACGGAGACCCCGATCGACATCGCGGACGAGTTTTACGGCACGCACTTCGGCGATGTGTATGGGTGGGTCCAAGGTCAATACCCATCCAATGCACCCAACGGTGCTGGAGCAGGGGCTTCCAAGACCCGAACGGGACCGACGTCCGCCCCGCTCGCTCCTCCTGGCGCATCGCCAAAATCAGAACCCGGCAAGGACACCAGGAAAAAGCGGGGGCGCATATATGTAACATATAGGAAGCTCAACAAGAGCCCCCACCGATACTACTCGGGGCGAACCAGCATGGTCGTCGATCTCACCAAACCCCTCAACTTTCAGGCAGCGGTGGCCGTTGTTTCTCGAGATATGAACCGTCACATCGACGAGAACGATGAACCCAATGTGGCTGCGTCCGATTTCGCGAGGGTCGATCGATTCGATATCGGGGCCGCCGTTGATTATGACCGAAGATATGACGACACCGCGTATTGGCGAATTCGCGGAAGAGAGCAGCAGTTGATTGATTCCCATGGGGGCGCCCAGTCTGACACTGGAAAGCCCCATCGGACCGAGAACGTCGTGCGCGGTGTGGCGAAGGACAATCCGTGGGGCAGGCGGTTTCACGACGCAGCCACGGAGCGCTGGGGTCAACTTCATCCTTACACGGGATATTAGGAAATGGTCAAAACATACATACATAGACCGGGGTCCTTTCTGAGAATTCCCCTTGCCGACGGTTCCTTCGGCTACGGGAGGGTCCTTGAGCCACCGCATGATGCATTCTACGATTACAGAACCAAAAGTCCTGACTCAGATCTTGACCAGATTGCATCCAAGCCAATCATTTTCAAAATTGCCATCCGCCATTCGAGTCTGAGTCAGTGGGAGATCATAGGATGGAGAGAGATTGAAGCGTCTCTGGCTCAACCGATTGTCCAATTCAGTCAGGACGTGGGGAACTTCCGTGACTGCACGATCTTCGACACCGTCGGTAATGTGAGAAATGCCGAGCCCCAGGAGTGTGTCGGGCTCGAGCAGTTGGCTGTTTGGGAACAGCCTGCTGTCGAGAAACGCCTGCTCGATACCTTCATGGGGCGGCCCAATGATACAGCGGAGCTCCTGAAAGTACGCCTGCGATAGGAAGTCTCCGAACCCTGGTGCCCGGCGTATAGGCGGGATAGAGGCCGAATGGCTTCTGCGCCGGCCCGGAGTGCGGCTCATGGGCTACCCTTCAGCGTGGGACAGCCAGTTCGGCGGCGGCCTCTGGTGGCGCGCGGACAAGCAGACCAAGAACGCGTGCGTGAACGGCCCGGCCGCCATCGCCGTCTACCAAGCGACCGGCAATGCGAGCTATCGCACCGCGGGCGGGCTGGCGGTGAACTGGGGCCGCAACAACCTGACGGGCCAGCACATCGCCGGCATCCTCAACGACGAGTACGATGCCAACGGCGGCAGCGGCGACACCGCCGGGTTCAAGAGCGTCTTCGTGCGCTGGGCGAGCAGGTACAAGAGCTGGCTGGTCACCAACGCCAACACCGCGTGGTCGTACCGCAACTCGTCCGGCGTGATGTGGGGCCAGTGGTGGCGGCGGACCCGGACAGTCCCCTCACGTCCTGGGAGGCGAGCCCCGGCCTCGCGGTCTCCCAGCTCCCGTTCTGATCACGGCCGCAGCACCGTCAGCTTGAAGGGGCCACCGTGGGCGGCCGCGTGCGTGACGGCCTCGTTCGCGTCGTCCAGGGCGAAGGCCGTGACGTCGAACTCCTCCAGCCGGAGGAGCCCGGAGCGGATGAGGCTGGCCATGCGGAGGACGGCCTCGGGTGGGCACATCCACTGCCCGTGGAGGGTGATGCAGTTGCGCATGATCCACGGGTAGGGCAGGTCCAGGCCCGCCCCTCCCCAGCATCCCCACACCCCCTGTCGCCCCCTCCAAGGAGGGCGGACCAGGCAGGCGTGTACCCCAAGGGGGCTCCACCCAGAGTGCACCGGCATGGCTCACACCTCGTGGGCTCCCCTCCGAGGCCTTCCTCTGCCCCTCTGCTCCCCCCGCTGCCCTCGACATTGCCCCCATTCCTCTTATGCGCGGCGGACAGCTCGCCCTCGTCCTGGAGGAGGAGCGCCGCTACGGCAATGAAGTCTACGCCGTCTGGCCGCAGAACAAACACCTGCCCTCGAAGGTGCGCGCCGCCATCGACGTGCTCGTCGCGCGCATCCCGGAGCGGCTGTCGAGTGCCACCCGTCCGCGCGAGGTGCCCGCCAGACTTTCTCAGGGCACGGAGATCGTCAGATCGACGCCCGTGTAGGCCGAGTACCCCTTGAGCATGACGTAGTACGTGCCCGCCTGGCTCTGGGTGAGAGTACACCGCTCGCTGTTGCCCGAGAGATAGGGGCGGCAGTCGTACGCGGTGGAGGTGGGGGCCGAGCCGAACTTCACGTAGAGGTCGACGTTACCCGTACTCCCTCCCTCGCCCGGTGACACGGTGACGGTCACCGCCTGCCCGGCCGCCGCGTTGTACGAGAAGAACTGCTCGGAGATTGAGGCACCCGAGAGGTTCGGGAAGACATACGCGCCCACGGGCGGTGTGAACGATGCCTTGAGGGAGACTCCCGAGTAGGCGGAGAAGCTCCGCAGGATGATGTAGTAGACGCCGGCACTCGGCGTGGGGAAGGTGCAGGACTCGGTGTTGCCGCCCAGATAGGGCCGGCAGTCGAACGACGACGTGGTCGGCGCCGAGCCGAACTTGACGTACAGGTCCACGTCACCCGTGCCTCCGGAGGTCTCCACCTTCAGGTGGGTGGCGCCAACTGGCACGGAGATCGAATAGGTGCAGCTCACGCTGCCCGAGGCGCCTGAGAGGCCGGTGAGCGCGGTGCCGTTGGCCAGCGGAGGGCACGGCGCGGGGACCACCCCGACGCCCACCGCCTGCCATGCCTGGGTGACGGAGGTCCTCATCCCCGAGCCCGTACCGTAGAGGGCGTCCGCGGCCAGCTCGGTGTAGGTCTTCGCCTGGGCGAGCGTGGTGCTGGCGGTGAAGTAGTCCGTATTGGCCTTGTAGAAGAGGCGCCCGGCCTTCTCGACGCCAATGCCCGTGACGGTGAGGGTGCTCCTGCCGCGCGGGTGTTTGCCGCCCTTGGACAGCAGCGTGAAGGCCAGATCGCTGATGCCCGCGAGGTCGTGAACGTCGGAAGGCAGGGGCGTGTAGTAGTCGAGCGCTCCATGCGCGGCCGGGTCGGCCATGCTGTAGACCGTGCCGCCGAGGGACGTGTCCTCGCCGATCTTCCAGATGTCCGCGCCCGTGGACCAGGTACCCGTCGTCCAGCTCTCGCAGACGGCGGCGAGGATGTTGGACAGGCTCTCGTTGAGGCCGCCGGGCTCGCCCGAGGAGGTGAGGTTGGACGTGGTGCTGATCAGCCCGTGGGTGAACTCGTGCGTGATGATGTCCATGTCCATGCAGAGCGAGCCGGTCGTGACGCCATCGCCGTCGCCGCACACCAGCTGGCTCCCATCCCAGAAGGCGTTGGTGTAGTTCGTGCTGTAGTGGACGATGGCTCGAAGCTGCCCGTCCGCGCCGTCGTAGGACTGCCGGTTGAAGAGGATGTTGTAGCAGTCGTAGGTGATGCCGAGGTTGTCGTAGGTCTTGTCCACGACGACGTCACTCGTGGGCGGGGCGCCCTCGGCCCGCTTCAAGGTGCCGGGAAGCGAGGTGCCGTTGTTCGCCGAGTAGACGCGGCGGCTGCGCGCGTTCTGGATGTCCGAGTCACGCAGGACGGGAGTGCCATCGAGTGCGTCCAGGAAGACGTGCTCCTGGACGGGCGTGCCGAGGTGCTCACCCGTGACCAGCACCTCGTAGGCCAGCTTCAGCCGCTGGTCCCGGGTGGAGCGGGCGTAGAGGAGCCGGGGCTCGCCCTCCACACGTACGCCGCCCGGGGTCGAGTCGAGCGCGGCGCGTTGGATGGCCTCGGGTGAGACCCTTGCCTCCTCGGGGTTGGGGACGGACTCGCCGTCGCGCGCCGAGCCGTTGGCGGCATAGACGCGGCCGGACGTATCCACGTGGAGGATGAGCTCGTGGCCGAATACGGGCAGGCCGTTGCGCACCTGTGCATAGCGGATGTGCGTGTGGCCCTGCTCGTCGCGCGAGGCGCGCTGCACGACGAGATCCTCGGCGCGCAGGTGGAACACGGGGGCGACGGCGGCCAGCGTGCTGCTGACGCGCTCATGGACTTCGCGCGCGGCGAGCCCCCGCACGGAGCCGCCCACCGAGCCGAGTTCGCCGCGAATCATGAAGGGGACACCATCCTCGTGCGTGCCGATGATCTCCGCTGAGGGCAGCGCGGCGAGGGCGGAGTGGGCGTCTTTGGTGGTGGTGGGTGCTTCCGTTCCTCCACAAGCCGCGAGCGAGAGCGACAAACAGGTTGCGAGCAGGCGATTGCGCATCGAGGGGTTCCTCCACTCGCGGCGGAATGCCGCGAAGGGAATCCATCATGCATTTCCATGCAGTGCAACCAGGACACTGGAATGGGTCGGCTGTCTGGTGTTGCATCCGCCAATGACTTCCAACTCCACGCGCGATGAGTGGACCAGGCGCAACTGTTGAGGAAGACGTTCGACTTCGACGTGTTCGCCTGCGTGAGCTGTGGAGACAGGCGGCGAGGATTGCCCATGGCAGGTGCGCGCCTGGCCTCAGCGCGAGGGCCACCCCAGGCCGCGTGGTGTTGAGGCTCGAGCAGCCACTGCCCTCAGGCCCACTCGTGGGCTCCCCTCCGCGGCCTTCCTCTGCCCCTCTGCTCCCCTCTCTGCCCTCCACATTTCCCCCATTCCTCTTATGCGCGCCTGTGGTGGCGGCGCTCACCGCGTGGCTGGTGCGAGGCGAGCGGCCCACGTGGATGCAGGCATTGGGCGCGCTGCTCGTCATTTCCGGCGCTGAACCCGCCTGTTCATTCCAACTTCGACGTGTGGTGCAGGAGCGCCTTCCACACGCCGCCGCGCTGCTCCCAGACGGCGCTGAAGGCGAGGGTTATCTCGAGCAGGCCCGAGCCCTGGAAGTCCACGCGCGCGAAGTAGACGCCGTTGATGAGCGCGACGGAGCCGGAGACGATGCGGACATCGAACCGCTGGAAGTCCTCGGTGTACCAGTTCACGTTCTGGATGAGCTGCAGGTAGTCCGCGATCCCCCGCTGCGCGCCCGTGTAATCGGTGTAGCTCCAGCTCGGATCGACATGGTGATCGAACCAGGCATGATCCTTGGCGCCGACGGCCCGGGTCCACGCGTGTAAGAGGGGGATGAGCTCCTGCTTCGCCTGCTCGGCGGAGATCTGCGGCATGGTCTGTACCTCCTTGCGGCTCGGGAATGGAAAGGCCGAAGCCCTTATACGCGCCGTCGCGACACGGTGAGGCCGTAGTCCTCGATCTTCTTGTCCAGCGTGGGGCGGCTGATGCCGAGCAGCTTCGCGGTGACGATCTTCTTTCCCCCGGAGGTGCGCAGGGCCTCGGCGATGGCATCGCGCTCCAGGCGGGAGACGCGCTCCTGCAGGTGCGCGCCTGGCCCCAGCGCGAGGGCCACCCCAGGCCGCGGGGTGTTGAGGCTCGAGCAGCCACTGCCCTCAGGCCCACACCCCCTGTCGCCCCCTCCAAGGAGGGCGGACCTGGCAGGCCTGTTCCCATGGGGTCTCCACCCACAGTGCACCGGCATGGCTCACAGCTCGTGGGCTCCCCTCCGCGCCCTTCCTCTGCCCCTCTGCTCCCCCCTCTGCCCTCCACATTTCCCCCATTCCTCTTATGCGCGCCCCGGCTCCGAGGTCTCCTCGGGCCGGGGTTTTTCTTTCGTACCTGCGCCGGCGAGACCCGGGCCCTACATGAAGATCCCAGGCGCCCCCTCGAGGGCCGCGCGCAGTTCCTCGACAGTTGTGTCGCTCTTCTTCGCAATGGTGGGCGCGTGCCACGCCGACGCGACCGTGCCCTTTGGCGGATCGCATACCGTCCTGATGACGGAGTCAAAGGACCCAGGCCACGCGCGCCGCGCCAGCTCCGCCGCATGCCGGCGTGCGTCCAGGAAGGTGAAGCACGGCCAGCGCGGCAGCCGAATCGAAGCCATGTCGCAATTGAAGAAGCGGCACCCCTCCAGCTGCGCCTCGGAGAAGTCGCAGTCGTCGATCCCACCCGCCCTCCACCTCTCGTCCACGTCCTCGCGGAAGCCGAAGTCATTGCCGGTGTAGCTACCCTTGAACCGGCACCCCTTCAGCTTCATCGTGGCCCACGGCAGGCCCTTCAGCTGGCCCTTCGCCTGAATGGTGCAGTTGACGAGCTGCCCTGATACCAAGCTCAGTGCGCGCCGCGCGGCACTGATGATGACCGTGCAGTCGCGCAGCGTCAGATCGGGGCCGAGCCAGTAGAACGGGCCCTTGCGCAGCTCCAGCCGCTCACCAACGATCTCTCGCTTCTCGTAGTGGATGTTCGGAGTCACACGGACCTCAGAAGAAGATCATGCGGAAGAAGGTGCTCGCCATCCGTCGCCCGTGAAGCGCGAAGTTGGACTCAGTGCCCGACAAAATCTCGTAATGGTAGCTCTGACCGCCCGGGCCGGTGATGTCTACACCGCGGCTGTTCCAGGACAAGCCCGGGAATCGGTCCTTCACCTGCGCCTCGACCCACCGCCCTCGAGCCTGTCGCTCCAGGAGATTCGCACGATGCTCCAGGCCGCGGCGCCGCATTCTGTCGATTGCCGCAACTTCGTCTTCCGACAGCATAGCCCGAGACCACTTCGCCGCCTCCTCTCTCACGGCCGCCTGCAGTTCGTCGCCCAGCCGGTCCTTCGCCGGAATGTCCCTGTAGCTCTTCCCTCGCGGCAGGTGCCACCGCTCGCCGCTGCTGAGGATGACCTGCTTGTTGCCACCACGGTGCTGGATGGCGATGGTGCCTGAGCGCCCTCCAGATGATCCCGAGCTGCCACTCCTCGTCAGGACGTTGATGGCCACTGGCGCCTGCGGGGAGGTGAGGACGACGAGGGCGCGGCTCTGCTCCACCACGACCTCCACCGCGGCCGCCTCCTCCATCGCCACCGCTACCGAGCCTTCCATGCCCTGGGCCGCCCACTGCGCCTGCACCTGGTTGAACTTGGGCAGCGAACGCACGTGCGTGACCACCTCGCCCAACGTCCGCCCGGTGAGGGTGGCTACCGCGAGAATGAGGGCCCGGGCCGCGTCCGTTCCTATCCGCTTGCCGAAGTCCTCGCCGGCGTCGCGCAGTTCCTCGAACGTAGTGGCCTCGTGCGCCGCGTGCGCCATGCGGGCCCACCCGTCCATGAGGCCCCACATGGCGTCCACGCCCAACCAGGCCAGGAGTACCACGGAGAGCGCGGCGGCGGCCGCCTTCGTGCTCGGCTCGGGTAGCAGCCAGAGCGCCAGGTACAGGCCGACAGCCCACACCAGGGAGGAGAGCAGCGCCTGCGGGCTGAGCTCGCGTCCGAGGGCCGCTCGCGTCTCGTCGAGCACTCCGCCGAAGGCCAGCGCGAGCGCCAGGGTGCGCCTGTCATCCGTGCGCAGGTAGGGCCCGTCCGTGAAGAGGCCCAGGCAGTCCCCGCCGCCGCGTGGCTGACACCACCGCAGGTACTTCGCCTTGAGAGCCGCCTCGGCCTCGGGGACGAGCGAACCCTTGTCGTTGAGGGGCACCAGGGTGAGGACCTTGTCCCGGTACACCTCGGCCAGCAGCTCCTCCTCGGGCATGGCCTGGAGCAGCCCCTGGGCGACCTCCTGGGGCGTCCCGTGCACCTGGGGGTGCTGGAGGAGCTGTGCCACCGCGCGCTGGTACTCCTCCCGCGTGACAGCCACCACCCGCGTCCTGCCGTGCGCCTCCACCTCGGCTGCGTACACAACCAGCACCGGCTGCAGCTCCCTTGGCGCCGCTCGCGCCTCGCTCTCCGCGGCCTCGTCTCTTGCCCGGCCGTCGCTGGCTGCCCTGCTTGACGCGGGCCCCTGCGACGCGCAGGCCGCATGGAAAATCAGGACAATGAGCCAGAGGGCCCCGGCCGACGCCCACGGTGGCGGGCCCCGCCGCCGAGCTTCGACCTGCGTATCGCTGCCCTCCCCCGCCTCAGGACTTCGGTGCTGCTCCGCCATGAACATTGGCCACCCCCAGGTGTAGCAGCCCCAGAGGATAGGACGCGGGACGGCCAACCATACAGGGGGGGCGGCGCCTGCGCGGGACGAGAAACAACTGGGGAGCGTTCCCGTGGTGGCGTTCACCCGCCTGCCCGGCACCGGGATTCCCGCGGCACCCAGCACGTCCTCGGGAACCGCGTCCACCCTGGGTGGCGTGCCCTGTACCGAGCGCACCTCCAGGCCTCCCTCGAAGTGTGCCACGGCCGGAGGGCCAGGCTCCTCGTTGCGCAGGGCCATGCCCGAGGGGGCTCGTACCGGAGCCCGAGCATGGAGGACTCCACCTTGCGTGAGCAGGCCAGGGTGCAGGCGCACTCACTGCAGCAGCGGCTGCGCTGGACGGAGGTGGACGTCCGGCCTCCTCCCAGCAAGCAGCCCCGGTGCGCCTTCCTGGAGGGCTTCTCCCTGCATGCCAATACGCACCTCCATGCCAACGACAGGCAGGGGCTGGGTGCGCTATGCATAATGCCCCTCTTCCTGGAGATGGGCTTTGGAATGGCTGCGCCCACCTGGTCCATACCCTCGGGCCTTGGCATCAGTCAGGCGCTTGATTGTCTGGCTGTCCAGCTTGAACCACCAGCAGCGCCCCATCCCGCCGCCCTCGACGCCCTTGAGCCAGCCCTCTTTTATCCAGTAATATACCATCCATTTTGTAACATTGAAATGTTCAGCCACCCCGCGCACCGAGTAGAGGCCATCGGCTCGGCGAGTGGGCTGCCGCCCCGCCTGCGGTGCCGAGGGCAAGCGATGTAGACCGTGGCGCCAGCGGACCCAACTCACTGCCTTCGCATCCCACGGACGCTCGACTCCGGAGCGCAGGCCGCGCCGATTGAGTTCGGCCGCGATCTCGTCATCGCTCTTCTTCTCTTCGAAGAGCATGCGAATGCTCTCGATAGCCTCGGCGGAGGTCTTCCTTGCATCGAATCGAGTACGGCGTGGAACGCTGAAGTCACTGACTGCCCCCGTCTGCCAGACCACCTGAATACGCGTCGTCCGCTCGGGCACTTCGATTGGGTTCAGCGTTACCTCCCGCACCAGGATGCGGAGGAGATTCTTGCGCTCTGCATGGGTCGTGCTCTTCGCATGCCAGACGCGAGGCAGGTCTTTGGCGAGAGCAAGGATTTTCGCCCGGTCCCTGTCCGTCAGTTCGAGCTTCTCGCGCTGGAGAACCGCCTGGTACTCGTGCTCAGTCTCTTCGAGTTCGCGAAGACGGTCGTTCCACTCGCGCTCAAGGGTCCGGGCCACGACACGGTTGTCTGGGTCAATGGCCTTATAGCGTCGCTCCGCCAGTTGAGCCTCATAGCGGACACGCTCCAAGCGCAACTTCCATTGGTGATGGACCTCGCCCACCTGGCGTTCCACCTCTCGGGCAACGGCGAGCCCGAGTTCGATTTCTGGGGGCTGGGTTACCTCGAGAAAGAGCCTGGCAATGGCCTCATCAATCGCTGCTGCTGCGACCATCCAGCACATGCTCTTGTCGCCACCTTCTGGCGTGGGACTACGGCACTCGTAGTACGCATGGCGTCGTAGGCCATGGTAGCGCGTCTGCATGCGGTGGCCACACTGCCCACACAGCACAAGTCCTTGCAGCAGCGCGTGCCCTTCCCGGGCAGCACCACGTTGGTCTGGCAACTTGGAGTTGGAGCGGTTTTCATGGAGCTTCTTCTGGTTGGCTTGGTACTCCTCCCAGGGAATGTATGCTGGGTGGTGGTCGCGCAGGCATACCTTCCATTCTTCCTTCGGCATCCGGGTGATGCGTCGTCGCTTCAACTGGCCATCCACCAACGCTAGTTGCTCCTCGCGACGGCCAAAGACGTAGGCACCCGCGTATGCGGGATTGTGAAGCATTTGGAGGAGGGTGCCATGACGTGCAGGGCCCCAGCGCACCTGATGCATGCGTTGATCTCGAACAGGCATCATCAACCCATTTCTCTCGAAGTAACGCATGACCGAGAAGGCGCTGCCCTCCACGCGGAAGCGCTCGAAGACCAGGCGCACCATGCGTTGGACCTGCTCGTCGGGGTCGAGGCGCAAGCGGTGAGTTGCTTCATCCCACTGGTAGCCGACTGGTGGCGGGAGAAAGAGCTCGCCCCGCCTGGCCTTGGAGAGCCTGCCCCCCTGCAGGCGCAGGCGCATCCAGTACTGCTTGGCCTCGCTCATGGTCCCTTTGAGACCGAGCAACAAGCGGTCATTATAATCCCGAGGGCTGTAGACCGAGTCCTCGTCTGCGATGAGGACATCGGCCAGGGCGCACAGTTCGAGCAGGCGGTGCCAGTCCGCTGAGGAGCAGGCCAGGCGCGAAACCTCCAGGGAGAAGATGGCGCCCACTCGTCCGCGTGCGACATCCTCGGCCAGCCGTTGGAACCCTGCACGCCAGCTCGCACTTGCACCACCCTGGCCCAGGTCCTCATCCAAGGTATCTATCCGCTCGGTCGGCCAACCCAGCTCCAATGCCCGCTGTTGCAGGGCATACTGGCGAGCGGTGGATTCATGGTGTTCGTGGACCTGCTTGAGTGTGGACTGTCGCAGGTAGACAATCGCGCGCCGCTCCAGATGGGTTGCTCGAATCTTCTCGTTCATCGCATTCCTCCGCGCTTGCGGCCTCGGCGCGAAGCATTTTGTGCAGGAGGGTTGTCCACGCTCTGAGGAGGTCTTGTCGGATTGCCGCGGGCAGTGTTGACCAAGGCAATGCGGGTTGAGGGGTTGGAGGAGGTGACATGGACAAAGCTATGCTCAGCTGCGGAGTCATAAGCAGGCGGCGGGGCATGCTCCTGGCGAAGTGCCACCTCTACGGCATCAGCGAGCTTGAGTAGGTCGGAAATGCCGAGGCGAACCTCACGACCGTCAATGCTGGGTGGAACCTGAGGCGAGGAGCGGTCCGTCCACTCGATGGGAAGCCTCATACACCAGCCAGGTGGGTACTCTACGTCGATGTACCGCCTGCCGTCCTGGCTACGGGCGGTGCGGATGAACGGCAACTGCACGCCCTGGAGCGGATGAGTCGGCAGGGTGATGGTCACGCAGCCCGAAACAGGTCCTGCATGTGTCGTAGTCTGCGAATGGGATGTGGAGCGGCTGTGCCGCTACGGGGCGCGCGGTGCGCTGGCGCTGGAGCGTTTGTCACGAGCGGAGGACGGCCGCATCGCCTACCGAATGAAGCGCCCGCTGCCGGACGGCACCACGCACCTGCTCTTCACCGGGCTGGAACTTTTACGGCGACACCTTTTCGGGGACACCTTTTCGGCGGCGGCCGAAGAAGAGGCCGCTCTGGGCCTCGGTGAAGGGGAAGAGCCCGGGCAGGTCCATGCCCTCTCTATAGTCCGGCGTGCCGGGTGCGCTCCACCCCGGGACCTCAGGGAATCATCACCACGCGGCCGACCACCTGCCCTTCCCGGGCATGGCGATGCGCCCCCACCGCCTCGGCCAGGGGAAAACGCCGGGCGATCTCCACCGGGAGCCGGCCGGAGGCGGCCTCGTGCAGGAGCATGTCCACCGTCTGGTAGACCTCGGGCCGCGTGAGCAGGGGTCCCATGAACACGCCAAACAGGGACTGGTTGGCTTGCAGCGCCGGCCAGAGATCGAGCGTCAGCGCGGAGCCTCCGGCATTGCCAACGAACACCAATCGGCCCTCGGGCTTCAAGGCGGCCAGGGACACGGCCAGGGTACTGCCCACCGGATCGACGACCAGGTCCGCGCCCAGTCCGTCCGTCAGGCGTTTGACCTCCGCGGCCACGTCCTCCTTCCGATGATCGATGGCGTGCGCGAGGCCGAGCTCCCGCAGGCGCGCTGCCCGTGTCTCGCCCGACACCGTCGCCAGCACCCGGGCCCCGGCCTGGTGGGCGAGTTGGATCGCCGCGAGTCCGACGCCTCCCGCACCGGCCTGGACCAACACCGTCTGGCCCGAGCGCAGCGCGCCCCGGGCGAACAGGCAATGGTGGGCCGTGCCGAACGAGATGGGCAGCGCGGCGGCCGCCGCGGCGTCGAGCCCCTCGGGCACGAGCCAGGTCTGGGCGGCCGGCACGGCGCGCAGGGCGGCGTGGGAGCCGGCCATGTCGAAGCTCGTCACCCGCTGGCCCACGCGGCGATGGCGCACCGCTCCGCCGACCGCGACGATCCTTCCCGCCGCCGCGTAGCCGACCACATAGGCGGGGTGGGGCGGGGGCATCATCGCGCGGTGGATGAGGTCGCCTCCCTCGATCGAGATCGCCTCCACCTCGATCACCACGCCCTCGTCGGCGCAGACCGGGTCCTCGATCTCCGCGTATCGCAAGACCTCCGGGCCGCCCGCCACGTCGTAGACCGCTGCCTTCATCGCGCTCCTCCTCGAGTGGGGAAGTCCATACCAGGACGGGCCGGGCAGGGGGAGCACTCCCGCTCCAGGTCGCTCTTGCGAGCGATGCCCACCGCACGCCCCTCGTCCTCAAGACGCCGCTGTCCTCGGCGCCGGATCCCCAGGCCATCGAGCGCTACCGCCGCGAGTTCGGCATCCTCCAGCGTCTGCGCGACGTGCGCGGCGTCTCGCGGGCCCACTCCTACGAGCTGCTCCAGGAGCGGCCCGTGCTCCTCTTGGAGTCCGTCGAGGGCCAGTCCCTGTCCGAGTTCGTCGGCCGCCCCGTCGACTAGACCACCGCCAACCCGCCCTTACGGCTCTTCTCGAGCTTCACGATCCGCACCTACGGGTTCATGTCGGCAAACAACGCTTCGCCGCGCTGCCTCAGCCCGTTCGCCACACCGATGACGATCTCGGCTTCACCTTGTTCGAAGCGCTGCACCGCCTCGCTCGCGAAGGTCTCGGCGGAGAGGACGGGCGGTCCAGATCCCTCCGCGGGACGCCGAGCCTGGCTCCTCTTGTCGAGTCCGGTCGCGACGATGGGCGGCGCGATCTCAACCACACGGACGCGCCCCGTCAGTTGATGCCGCAGGCTGAGGGTGAAGGAATGCAGCGCGGCCTTCGTCGCGCAGTACACGGGAAACTCAGCCGAGGGGCAGAACGCGAGACCGGAGGTAACGTTCACGACCGTGGGCTTCTCGTTGCGAACGAGCATCGGAAGCAGCGCGGCCGTCAGTGCGACGGGAGCGAGCAGGTTCGTCTCGAGCTCGGACCGGATTTCGCCGAACCCGACGCTTCCGCGGAAGTCTGACGCATGCATGATGCCAGCGTTGTTCACGAGGACGCCGAGATGCGGCAGGTCGGCCGCGAGCCACGAAGCCAACCTCGCCTGGTCCTCGGAGCGAGCAACGTCAGCCTCCATCGTGCGAAGCCCCGGATGCTTCCCCTTCGCGGCGGCCAATCTCTCCGGATCGCGTCCGCAGATCGCGACGTCGTATCCGCGCTTCAGAAACTCCGCGGCCATTGCCAGCCCAATCCCCGACCCGCCGCCCGTGATCAGCACGCCGCTCTTCCGCTCTCCGCTCATTTATCGCTCTCCGCGCATCTGTGACGCTTCGTTGTGTGCCTCGGCGCGCTCCTGTCGCGCGTCGATCACGCCTCTCTCGTAGCAGCCGCCTCCAGTACGAAGAATGCTTGCGACGAGCGATTTCTTCGCTCATCGTACGGGCCGTGGATCTTCTCAGCGATATCCTCCGAGATCTGCGACTCGAGAGCACGGTCTTGAGTGTCTTCGAGCTTCACGCTCCATGGGGCTTGCGCAAGCAGCGGCTCGAGGGGGGCGCGCCCTTTCATGTGGTCATCGAAGGGCGCTGCGTCCTGCGAATGGAACACAAGAAGCCCACCGAGCTCGCAGCCGGCGATCTGGTTGTCCTTCCCCATGGCGACGCTCATACCCTGTCGTCATCGGCGTCCGCGCCCGTGACACCGTTCAAGTCGGTTCTGCTGCAAAACGGAGTCGTGGAGACGTGGGCGCCGGGAAAGCGGGCCGGCCGTCCCGCTGCCATCCGGTTCGGCTCGGCCAAAGGGGAGGTCGTTCGGGTGATTTCGGGCGTGTTCGCGTTTCAAGACCGACGCCGAAACCCCGTGCTCGAGGTGCTTCCCCCGCTGATCCGCGTTGCGGGTGAGCACGGTCGAGGCCCGTCGTGGCTTGAAAACGCCATTCGCCTCCTCATCGACGAGGCGTTCTCCGAGGCCCCTGGTGCGTTGACCATCGCGGAGCGTGTCGCCGACATTCTTTTCGTGCAGGCGGTGAGGGCGTACATCGCCTCGGAGCGGGATGCCCCCTCGAGCGGATGGCTGCGGGGGCTCCTCGACCCTTCCATCGGCCGCGCCCTGAGTCTCGTGCACGCTCGCGCTGCCGAGCCGTGGACCGTCGAGCGCCTCGCTCGTGCGGTCGGGCTCTCACGAACGGTCTTTGCACAGCGCTTTCGCCGTCTGGTTGGCGAGACCGTCATGGCCTACGTCACCCACCGTCGGATGCACCTCGCAGCGGGACTGCTGTGCACAAGCAACGACGGGCTCGCGCAGATTGCAGAGCAAGTCGGCTACGAGACGGAGGTGACGTTCAGCAAGGCGTTCCGCGTCTGGGCTGGCGAACCACCAGGGCGCTACAGAAGGCGAATGCGAGAAGCTGCGCGATGACCACGCACGGAGGACGCCTGCCAAGGTGAGCTTCGAAAGGCTTGCGTCACATCTTTTGTAGACGTCCTCGGTGCCCGAGGGCCGCGCGGCGAACCAGCCGTTGTCCGCCGCCGGGCGTGCCGCTGGACGCGGGCGATGGCGAGCGGGAGCCCTTCCTGCCCAGCGAACCGCCGGCGGACGACCGCGATCGCATGGTGGCCGCGCAGGACTGAGGCCCCGCCGCCGGCAGGGGCGTTGACGCGGGTGCCCCGGTCGCATACGGCCCGGCGTCCATGGTATCGGTTCCATCGCCCGCATGACGACGACCCTCTACTTCTCCCGCAACCCCAACCCGCGACTCGCGGTGGCCGTGGCCCGGCATCTGGCGGCGCCCGTCAGCTTCCAGTTCGCGGAGCCGCTGGCGCCAGGCCAGGCCGAGCGGTACCGGCACCTGAACCCGTCGCTGCGCCTGCCCATCCTGGCCGAGGAAGGCGGGTCGCTGTGGGAGGCGGATGCGATCGCCTGTCGGCTGTCGCAGATGGTGGGGTCGGACTTTTGGCGCACCGGCCACGACCTGCCCGGCATGATCCGGTGGGTCAGTTGGGCGCGCGACCACTTCATGCGCGCCTGCGACATGGTGCACTTCGAACGGGGTACGAAACCGCGCTACGGCCTCGGACCGTTCAACCAGGCCGCGCTGGACGAAGGGCTGTCGCATTTCCATGCGAGCGCCACGATCCTCGAGGACCAGCTGCGCGACCGCGACTGGCTGCTGCCGAGCGGGCTCAGCTATGCGGACTTCCGCATGGCGGTGTTCCTGCCGTTCAACGACGTGGCGCGCCTGCCGCTCGCGGACTACCCAGCCGTGGACCGGTGGCACCAACGGCTGATGGCGCTGCCGGCGTGGGCGGATCCGTTCGCGGGCTTGAGCGCGCCGGAGTTGCCGCCAGTGCCGGCTTGAGGCGACGCCGAACCCGGCTCGGCCGGGTTTCCAGGTGGGAACACTCAGCGCACGTCGACGAGGACGTCGAAGCCGCCGTAGATCATACGCTTGCCGTCGAAGACGGAGTTCATGTCCATCTTCATGCGCGGGTCCTTCATGATCTTCTCGTTGCCCTCGTCGCGCGCCTGCTTCGAGGACCAGAAGATCCACGAGAAGACCACCACCTCCCCGGCCTCGGCCTTCACCGCGCCCTTGAAGTCGGTCACCTTGCCGTCGGGCACCTCGTCCCCCCAGCACTCGACGACGTGCGTGGCACCGTGCTCCTTGAACAGCGCGGCGGCCTCCTCGGCCATCTTGCGGTAGGCGTCCTTCTTGCCCGCGGGCACCGGCACCACGAATCCATCGACGTAGCTCATCACGCTTCTCCTGGACTGCTTCGTTGGGACTCCGAGGATAGCCTCTCCGCGGGGCGTGTCAGGCCAATGGCGACGCCGGAGCGAAGAACTCGTGGTGGCACTGATGCTCGGGCCCCCTCAACTCCTTCAAGGAGCGCTGGGGAGCGCAGTTCGTCGAGGTCGCCGTCGACGAGGAGCTGGGCACCGTGCGCGTGCGCCGCATGGTCGGGGCGTTTGACCGCGGACGGATCCTCAACCCCCAGGCGGCGCGCAGCCAGTTGCTCGGAGGCATGACGATGGGGCTGGGCATGGCGCTCTCCGAGGCGGGGCACGTCGACCCGCGCATGGCGCTCGTCGTGAACGGGGACCTGGGCGAGTACCTCGTCCCCGTGCAGGCGGATGTGCCGCGGATCGAGGTCCTGTTCGTGGGCGAGCCGGACCCATCCACGGCCCCGCTCGGCATCAAGTCGGTGGGAGAGATTGGCATCACGGGCGTCGCCGCCGCTATCGCCAACGCCGTCTACAACGCCACCGGCCGCAGGCTGCGCGACCTGCCCCTCGACCTGCGCGCGAGCTGAGCCCGCGCGAGCCCGGGCTCGGACATGTCGAGGGTCGAAGCTTGGGAATCGGTATCCCGCCGCGTCCCCTCCTGTCCCGCCCCGGTCCGGCCCATTCCGCACACTCCTGCGACATACGTGCAACATGGCGGGGGCTGCCCACCTCCCGCCGCTATACATCCCGGGCCGGGTTCCTGTGCTGGCGCTGCTGCCCAGCAGCAGAGCAGGCACCCATTATCGTGCTTACTCGCTGTCCCGTCAGCGGCCCTTCTCGGCCCCTGCGCTCCAGCCAGCCCCTTCAACCGGTCTCCTTTTTTCCTGGGCTCGCGCGGGCATCCGGGACAAAGTTGTTCATGTCTTCGGACCCGCGCTCCACGTAGATGACCTCTCCGACCGCTCGCGAGAGCAGCGCATCGCCTCCGCCTATGCGCCGAGGCTCCAGGCAATCCCCGATGAAATGGCTCCTGACGTGCGTCGCGCCGGTCCTGCTCGCGGTATGGATTTTGTTCTTGAGCGCTCACGGACCGACCTCATGGCTGGTCATTCCTGGCGCTCTGATTGGCGGTGCCTGCGTCGCTGGCTTTTCTTTTCTGCGCTCGTTCTCTCGTCCCCTGCGAGCGCTCTCTCTCTCGCTCTATCTGCTGCCGCTGGGGCTCTTGTCTACCTATCGTGCGTCGCCGTTCTCCGTATCGAAGACCTTCGAGATCGGCGCGCTCCCGCCGGCTTCCGCGCCTTCCGAGATGTCGATTGCCCAGCTTCCGACCGGCGCCACCTACCGCAGCGCGTCCTTTGGGTATCGCGGTGGCTCTCTCTTCGAGCCGCGAGAGTTCTCCATGACCGCGACCCTGATCAAGCACCCCAAGGGTGATCTCTTGATCGACACCGGGTTCGGTCGGGATATCGCACAGCACCTCGCGACGCTGCCTCTCTTCTTTCGGCTCCTGACACGATACTCGCTGAACAAGACCGCGCGCGAGCAACTCCAATCGAGCGGGTATGACCTGACCCGGCTGCGCGCGATCCTTTTGACCCACTCCCACTGGGACCACATCAGCGGCGCCGCGGATTTTCCCGAAGTGCCTGTCTGGATACCTCCCGCGGAACGAAGCTTCGTACAAGGTGAAGACTTCACCACGGCCCCGGCAAGAAGCATCAAGTCGCTGCATCTCGAAGAGTATCGATTCGATGCGCACCCCTATCTCGGCTTCGCGGAGAGCCATGATGTCCACGGAGATGGCACGGTGGTGATCGTCCCGGCGCCCGGCCATTCGCCGGGCTCTGTGATTGTCTTCGTGACGCTTCCGGACAACAAGCGCTACGCCTTTATCGGAGACCTCGCCTGGCAATTGGAGGGCGTCACCGAGCAGGAGGAGCGCCCGCTCACGCAGCGCCTCGCAGATGTCGAGCCTCGGCTCGTTCGTGAGAACCTCGCGCATATGGCCGCGATATCAGCGCGATACCCGGAGATGACCATCGTCGTCGCGCATGATCCGCGGAGCTTCGCATCGATTCCGACGTTGGTGCCAAAGCCATAAGTTGGATATGCTGCTGCTGGTGCTGAATTGGCTCCTCTGTTCGCTCTTCTACTTTGGCGTGTGGAAGCTGGTGAC
The DNA here is from genome assembly GCF_000335475.2 of Cystobacter fuscus DSM 2262. Classification (NCBI taxonomy): domain Bacteria; kingdom Pseudomonadati; phylum Myxococcota; class Myxococcia; order Myxococcales; family Archangiaceae; genus Cystobacter; species Cystobacter fuscus. The sequence continues at coordinate 176,474 of NZ_ANAH02000004.1, forward strand.
GCGTGCCCGCGCCCAAGGCTGAGCCGTCAGTGGGCCTGATCCGTTTTTGTGGCTCTCCCTCACTTTATGTGCTCCACCCACCGCAGGCAGGCAAGCTTCTCCAGTGCGGCCAGCCGAATGCCCGGGGCATGCACACAAACTGCGGGAGAGCCACGTAACCGGATCAAGCCCAGCGCGCCCCTCACTCCCCCGCGTCGACTTCCTCCGCCACGGCCTCCCCCTGCTCGCGCGCCGCCGCGCGGGCGATGGAGTGCGCGGACATGGGCGCGGTGAGCATCAGGAACACCGCCACCAGCAGCGCGCGGCCCATGAGCGGCCACTGCCCCGAGCCCACCGCCCCCATCAGGATGATGACGACGCCCACGAACACCGCCTGCCCCGCCGCGTGCACCCGCATCAGGATGCCCGGCAGGCGGATGATGCCCACCACCGACACCGTCACCGCCACGAGCCCCAAGAGCACCAGCGCGTCCGCCACCCACTTGAGCGCCTCGGCCCTCATCGCGGCCCCGCCTCGTGCGCCGCGTGGTGCCGCGTGGCCGCCACCGTCTGCACGTAGGACACGAGCGCCAGCACCAGCGCCGCGTCCAGGTAGCCCGTCACCCCACGCCAGGCCCCGAACAGCCCCAGCACCGCCACGAACACCAGCGCCAGCGTGTCCAGCGCCAGCACCACGTCCAGCGTCGAGCGCGCCCGCGCCGACACCACCACCAACACGCCGAGCAGCCCCATCAGCCACACCAGCGCCACGTAGAAGACGACGTCGTGCATGCGCTCGCCACCTCCCGCTTCAGGGGAACACCGCCCGCTGGCGCTCCCGGTAGAACCGCTCCAGCCCCGCGCGGAACTCCTCCGCCCGCGAGGCATCCGCCAGGTGGAAGCGCATCACCCGCCGCTCCCAGTCGATGCCCAGCAGCACCGAGCCCGGTGACATGCTCGCCAGCAGCGCCGACACCCGCGCCCCTCCGTCCGTGCGCTCCCCCAACGCCACCTCCACCTCCCCCTGCCGCTCTCCCGGCCGGGGCCCGAGCATCAGCCACCCCATGCTCCAGGTGCCCCGCACCACGTCCACCAGCACCGCGCCCACCAGCACCCCGAAGGCCCACAGCCGCCTCGGCCCCACCGCCCCCGGCGCGCGCCCGTCCAGCAGCCAGCGCCCGCTCCACGCGAGCAGCCCCGCCGACACCACGCCCCCCAGCGCCAGATCCGCCACCGTCACGTGGCCCACCATCAACACGAACACCCCGGTGAGCAGCACCCAGGGCATGACCCAGCCCCTCATGGCCCCCCTCCCCCCGCGAGCGCCCCGGCCACCCGGGCACTCACCGCGAGCAGCGGCTCGGGCCACACCCCCACCCCCACCCCCACCAACGCCAGCGCCAGCACCACCCCGCTCGCCGCCCGGCCAGGCGCCTCGCGCGTGCGGGCCTCCGCCCAGTACAGGCGCTGGAAGGTGCGCGCGAGCGCCACCAGCGACAACACGCTCGAGAGCACGACGAAGCCCGCCAGCCACCAGCGCTCGCCGAGCAGCGCCGCGCGCAAGAGCTCCGTCTTGGCGAGGAAGCCCAGCGACAGGGGCAGGCCCGCGGAGCTGAAGGCCGCCGCCGCGAAGGCCGCGCGCGAGCGCGTCCCCGGCAACCCCATGGCGAGGAACAACACCGCCTTGTCCAGCGAGCCCGACAGCGCGAGCAGCACCGCCGCCGCCACGCCCGGCCCCGGCCCGAGCCCCAGCGCCGCGAAGAGGTAGCCCGCCTGGGCGATGGACGCGTACGCCAGGGTCTCCGCGGGCACCTGCCGCGCGAGCGCGAGCAGCGAGCCGTAGACGAGGCTCGCTCCGCCCAACACCGCCAGCACCTCGGCGCCATGCGCGAGCGCGTCGCCGAGCACCCCTGGGCCCAGGCGCACCAGCGCGTAGCTGCCGATGTTCACCAGCGCCCCGGCGAAGATGGCGGCGATGGAGGTGCTCACGCCCCGGTACACCGCCGGCGCCCAGAAGTGGAACGGGAAGAGCCCCAGCTTCACCCCGAAGGCGCTGAGCAGCAACGCCCCCGGCACCTCGAGCCGGCGCGTGTGGGGACTGGCCACCCACTCGGCGATGCCGCCCATGTCCAGCGTCCCCGTGGCCTGGTAGAGCATCACCACCGCCGTGAGGAAGAGCACCGAGCCCATGAGGTTCACCACCACGAAGGTGAAGCCCGCGCGCAGCGCCGGGGCCCCCCGGCCGTAGCTCGCCAGCGCGAAGGCCGCGCCCATGGACAGCTCGAAGAAGACGTAGAAGTTGAACGCGTCCGCGGTGAGGAACGCCCCGTTGAGCCCCGCGGCGAGGAAGAGCACCAGCGCCGGAAAGCTGCGCGTGCCGATGCCCTCGAGCAGCTCGCACCCCAGCGCCCCGGCGAGCACCGCGTTGGTCACCACGCAGAAGAGCACCGACAGCGCATCCGCGCGCAGGCGGATGCCCATGCCCACCGGCCACCCTCCGGCGACCACCTCGGGCATGGGGCCGTGCAGGGCCGCGGGCAGCAGGGCGAGGCTCGCGCCGAGCACCCCCACCATCCCCACCACCGCCAGGCCCGCCACGGCCTTCTTGCGCCCGTCCAGGAAGGACAGCACGGCGGCGAGCCCCCACGCGCCCACCAGGGGCAGCACGAGCGGCATCAGCGCTCCTCCGGCTCGGGCGACTCCTGGGTGTGAGACTGCTCCTCCTCCAGCTCGGCGTGCACCACGTCGCGCAAGTCCAACGAGCCGTGCTGCTCGTGCATCCGGTAGACGAACGCCAGCAGCAGCGCCGAGGTGGCGAAGCCGATGACGATGGCGGTGAGCGCCAGGGACTGGGCGAGCGGATCCGTCATCACCGGAGTGGCGCCGTCCCCGTGCAGGGGCTCGCCGCGCTCGGGAAAGCCCGTGGAGAGGATGAAGAGGATGGCCGAGTTGGTGAGCAAGAGCCCCCCCGCGGCCATGCGCACCAGGTCCCGCTTGAGCGTGAGCATCACGCCCACGCCGAAGAGCAGCCCCACCGTGAGGGCCACGGCGGCGTTCACGCGGGGCTCCAGGTCACGGGCGGGAGGAAGGAAGGCGGGTGCATCTCAATCAGTCCCCGGAGTGGAAGGGACCCCGAGGGTAGGAGTCTCCTACGTCCCGGGGAGTCCTCCCCTCATACAGGGGGCGGCGCCCCGGGTGCCCAGCCGCGGATGGAGGCGAGGGCGGGCGCGTCCGTTAGGGAACGTTCTCCCCCACAGTGGGGCAAGCACCACTCAGGGAACCAGCCAGAGCAAGCCCAACCCGAGCACCACCGCCTCGAAAGGCTCGGCGCGCACCGGCACGTCTCCCGCGTGGGTCTCCGTCCGGACAAAACCCTCGGCATCCCTCCGGAAGACCTCCAGCGTGCGCGCGAGCGGATCGATGAGCCACGCATGACTCACGCCCTCGCGGAAGTACACGGGAAGCTTGCGGTGCCGATCCAACCGCGCCGTGGAGGGCGACAGCACCTCGCAAACCCAGTCCGGCGCGAGCGGAACGAAGGGCTCTCGCGCGGAAGGCGGCTGGGGCATGCGCTCGCGGCGCCAGCCCGCCAGGTCCGGCACGAGCACATCCCGCCCCAGGTGCAACTCGGGCTCATCCAAGAACCACCAGCCCCCCGGCCCTCCGCGTCCGAGGGAAAAGGGGCCTCCCAGCTCGACACCCAGCAAGAAGGCGCAGTGCGCATGGCCCACCGCGGGCCGAGGCGAGGCCAAGAGCTCGTCCTCCAGCAACTCGCCCACCCACCCCTCCGGCAGGGCCTCGATATCCGCGTACGTCGCCGGCTTCTTGCCCCGCCCCATCTTCAACCCCTGTCCCATGCGCCGCGCCTCCTGGAGGATTCAACACCCGTGGGGCCGTGCTCTTCCCCACTCCTCCAGTCTACCCGGCCGTCCGACATCCGAGGTCGGGTGGGACGGCTCAGCCCTCGAACATCTCCCGCACGCGCGTGGCGAGCGCGTCCGGATCGAAGGGCTTGGTGATCATCTGCATGCCCGAGTCCAGGTAGCCCGTGCCGAACACCGCGTTCTCCGCGTAGCCCGTCATGAAGAGCACCTTGAGCCCCGGGCGCAGCTCGCGCGCGGCGTCCGCCAGTTGCCGCCCATTGAGCCCCGGCAACCCGATGTCCGTGACGAGCAGGTCAATGCGCTTCTTCGACTGCACCACCTTGAGCCCCTCGGGCCCATCCGCCGCCTCGATCGTCCGGTAGCCCAACTCCCCGAGGATCTCCAGCACCAGCTCGCGCAACAGCGGCTCGTCCTCGACGACGAGCACCGTCTCGCCCTCGGCCCGCGCCGCCACCGGCGCCCCTGCCACCGCCCCCTCCTCGGGCGCCTCGCCCACGAAGCGCGGCAGGAAGAGCGTCACGCTCGTGCCCCGGCCCACCTCGCTGTCGATGCGCACGTGGCCCTCGGACTGCTTGGCGAAGCCGTAGATCATCGACAGCCCCAGGCCCGTGCCCTGGCCCAGCGGCTTGGTGGTGAAGAAGGGCTCGAACGCCCGGGCGATGACATCCGGCGGCATGCCACTGCCCGTGTCCGTCACGCGGATGCGCACGTAGGCGCCCGGCGCCAGGTCCCTCGGCGCCGTGGTGTCGCCCGCCTCCAGCCGGGTGTTCTCCGTCTCCAGCGTCAGCCGCCCCCCGGACGGCATGGCATCTCTCGCGTTGATGACGAGGTTGAGCAGCGCGTTCTCCAGCTGGTGCGGATCGCACAGCGTGTGCCAGAGCCCCTCGGCCGGGCGCACCTCGAGCTGGATGGAGGGGCCGATCGTCCGGCGCATCAGCTCCTCCAGAGACACGATGAGCGCGTGGGCCTCCACGGGCCGGGGCTCGAGCGGCTGGCGCCGCGAGAAGGCGAGCAGCCGGTGGGTGAGCGCCGCGGCGCGGTTGACCGAGGCCATGGCCGAGTTGATGTAGCGCGGGGCCTGATCCACCTGGCCCAGCTCCAGCCGCTTCTGCAGAATCGACAGCGAGCCGAGGATGCCGGACAGCAGGTTGTTGAAGTCGTGCGCGATGCCGCCGGTGAGCTGGCCCACCGCCTCCATCTTCTGGGCGTGGCGCAGGGCCTCCTCGGCGCGTCCGCGCTCGGCGATCTCCGACTGGAGCCGGGCGTTGGCGGCGGCGAGCTCGTGCGTGCGCTCGGCCACGCGCGTCTCCAGCGTCTCGTTGAGCACGCGCAGCGAGTCCTCGGCGGCGCGCCGCTCGTGCACGTCCTCCGTCATGCCGTGCCAGCGCAGGATGTCCCCCGTGGGGCCGCGCAGGGGCAGGGCGCGCGTGTGCATCCAGCGGTAGTGCCCCCGGGTCAGGCGCATGCGGTACTCGGCCTCGAAGGAGCCCGTGGAGGAGATGGCCCGCGCCCACGCCGCGGACACCGACGCGCGATCGTCCGGGTGCACCAGGCGCAGCCACCCATCTCCGAGCGCCGCCTCGCACTCCATGCCCGTCAGCTCCACCCAGCTCTCGGGCAGGCCGGTGATGCGGCCCTCGGCATCGGCCGTCCAGGAGATCCTCGGCGCGAGCCGTACCAGGGCGGACGGGTCGATGCCCTCCCCGGGAGGCCCGACCCACGTCCCATTGGCCTCCGCCCACGCCAGTGCCTCGCGCAGCCGCGCGTTCTCCGCCTCGAGCGCGGCCAGTCGCATGCTCGGCGCCGTGTCCATTGGAGTACCCACGGATTTCTACAGACCACCGGGCACCGGGTCCGTCAAGCGAAGGGGACGGGCGGCGTCCCGCTCCGCCGGAAATCAGAAATCAGGCATCACACCACGGCGAGCGGCTCGTTCCCGGCGTCCAGCACCTCGCGCAGGCGCCGCAGGCCGCGCTCCAGCAGCGCGCGCGTGCGCGGCGTGCCGATGCACACCCGCACCGCCGCGGGCACCACCCCCGGCCCCACGCCGAACAGGTCCGCGCTCGTCACCGACACCCCGTGCCGCCGCGCCTGTGCCGTGAAGGCCTCGCTGCGCCGCCCCTCGGGCAGCCCGAGCCACAGGTGGTAGAGCGGCACCGACGCCCGGCAGCGCACCCCCGCGCCGAGCACCTCGCGCGCCAGCGCCTGGCGCTCACCCGCCTCGCGCCGCTGGGCCACCACGAGCGCGTCCGCCGTGCCGTCCTCCACCCAGCGCGAGAGCACCTCGGCCATGAGCGGCGTCGTCATCAGCGAGGCCAGACCCACCTCCTCGGCGAGCCGCTCGCAGCGCGCCCGCGCCGGCCCCACCAGGTAGCCGATGCGCAGCCCCGGGGTGAGCAGCTTGCTCACCCCGGCGATGAAATAGCTCGACTCGGGCAGGAAGCACGCGAGCGGCGGCGGGCGCACCGAGGGCAGGAGCCCATACGAGTCGTCCTCCAGCACCAGCACCCCATGGCGGCGCGCCACCTCGGCCACCTCGCGCCGCCGCGCCTCGGGCATCACCGCGCCCGTGGGGTTGTGGCACGTGGGCTGGAGGTAGAGCAGGCGCACCGAGCCCGCGCGGCACGCCGCCTCCAGCGCGTCCGGCAAGAGGCCATCCGCGTCCATGGCCAGCCCCTGCATCCGTAACTGGAAGCGCCGCGCGAGCACCTTGATGCCCGGGTAGGTGAGCGCCTCGGTGGCGAGCACGTCGCCCGGCTGGGTGAGCGCCGCGAGCGCCACCTCCATGCCGTGCTGGCCTCCGGCGCACACCACCACCTGCTCGGGCCGGACCGACAGCCCGAAGCGCCCCGTCCACGCCGCGCCCGCCTCGCGGTGTCTCAACCCCCCCGCGGGGGGCTGGTAGGCGAGCAGCTCCGCCAGCCGGGGCGAGCGGCCCAGCTCCTCCAGCGACGCGCGCAGCGCCTGGCTCGCCGGATCGCCCTCGGGTGTCGCGGGCGCGTTGATGCTCAGCTCCACCAGCGAGCCCTCCTCCGCCGAGCCCTCCTCGACCGGCCTGGGCATGTGTGTGGGCGAGGCCTTGTCCCGCACGTAGGTGCCCCGGCCCACCTCGCCCCGCACGAGTCCCCGCTTCTCCGCCTCGCCATACGCGCGCGTCACCGTGCCCACGGTGACCCCCAGCCGCTCGGCCAGCTCCCGGTGCGTGGGCAGGCGCGTGCCCGGCAGGAGCCGCCCGGCGTCGCGATCCTCGGCCAGCGCGTCGGCGATCACCCGGTACAGCGGCCCCCGACGGCCCTCGAGACCCGGCGTCCAGCTTGTCTCGGTGACAATCGGTACACTTGACGAAGGTTGGAGTCCCACGTAAGCGATTGTCTCGATTCCGGCGCGAATTGTCACGAAATTGCGCCGCGACCGTCCCGCCCCCCTTCAGCTCTAGAGGAGCCGCAGCATGATGCCCATCGAGGTCCAGCGCGCCGCCGCCCTGAAGCCCAAGCCCGCCGCCACGGACGTGCTGGGCTTCGGCAAGTACTTCACCGATCACATGTTCCGGATGGACTACGCGCCGGAGCGCGGGTGGCACCAGGCGCGCATCGTGCCGTACGGGCCGCTGGGGTTGGATCCGGGCGCGGCGGCGTTGCACTACGCGCAGTCGGTGTTCGACGGGGCGAAGGTGTTCCGGGGCCGGGATGGGAAGCTGCGCGCGTTCCGGCTGATGGACCACTGCGCGCGTCTGGCGGCGAGCGCCGAGCGGCTGAGCATGGCGGTGGTGCCGCCGGAGCTGGCGCGCGCGTCCATCGAGGCGCTGGTGAAGGAGGAGGCGGCGTGGGTGCCGAGCGGGCCGGGCACGTCCCTGTACGTGCGGCCGGTGGTGATCGCCTCGGAGGCGTTCCTCGGGGTGAGGCCGGCGGACAAGTACATCTTCTTCGCCATCCTCAGCCCGGTGGGCACCTACTTCGGCAACGGGGCGGAGCCGGTGCGCATCTGGGTGGAGCAGCGGCACACGCGCGCGGCGCCCGGGGGCCTGGGCGGGGCGAAGGCGGCGGCCAACTACGCGGCGAGCCTCCAGGCGTCGGTGGAGGCCAAGAAGCGCGGCTACGCGCAGGTGCTGTGGCTGGACGCGCTGGAGCACCGCTACATCGAGGAGGTGGGGACGATGAACCTCTTCGTGCGCATCGGGGAGGAGATCATCACCCCGCCCTTGGATGGGACGTTCCTACCGGGCATCACCCGGGAGAGCGCGCTGACGCTCTTGCGCGACTGGGGCCTGAAGGTGAGCGAGCGCAAGCTGTCCATCGACGAGCTGCGCGAGGCGCACCGCGAGGGGGCGCTGCACGAGGTGTTCGGCACGGGGACGGCGGCGGTGATTTCCCCGGTGGGCGGACTGGGCTTCGAGGAGGGGGAGCTGAAGATCGGGCAGGGCCGGGTGGGCGAGGTGTCCCAGCGGCTGTACGACGCGCTCACGGGCATCCAGTACGGCACGCAGCCGGACCGGCACGGGTGGATGACGGTCATCGCGTAGGACGCCGCGAGGCCCCGGGGGCGTGTTATCCCCGGGGCATGAACCCGGACGTGCTGCTGGAGACGCGCGGGCCCCTGGCCCTGGTGACCCTCAACCGCCCCAAGGCGCACAACGCGCTGGACCTGGGGATGATCCGCGCGCTGCACCCGGCGCTCGAAGCGTGGGCCGGGCGCCCCGAGGTGAAGGCGGTGGTGGTGCGCGGCGCGGGCGGGCGGGCCTTCTGCGCGGGCGGGGACGTGCGGGCCGTGGCCGCGTCGCTGGGCACGCCCCCACCCGAGGGACAGGAGCCGCTCTCGCGCGCCTTCTTCCGCGAGGAGTACCGGCTCAACCAGCTCATCCACCACTACCCCAAGCCCTACGTGGCGCTGGTGGATGGCATCTGCATGGGCGGGGGACTCGGGCTGAGCCGGCATGGCTCGCACCGCGTCGTCACCGAGCGGCTGGTGCTGGCCATGCCGGAGACGGGCATTGGCTTGTTTCCCGACGTGGGCGGCGGCTGGTTCCTGCCGCGCTTTCCGGGCGAGTCGGGCACGTACCTGGGACTGACGGGAGCCCGGTGCGACGCGGCGGATGCGCGGTGGCTCGGGTATGCGACGCAGCACGTGACGCACGAGCGGCTGGACGCCGTGGTGGACGCGCTCGCGGCGGCGGACTGGGGCGGGAAGCCGGCGCGCGCGGTGGTGGACGGGGTGCTGGCGGGCTTCAGCTCGGAGCCGGGGCCCTCGCCGCTCTCAGCCCACGCGCGGGAGATCGACCGGTGCTTCGCGAGCAACGGGGTGGAGGAGATTGTCGAGGCGCTCGCGGCCGAGGGCACGCCGTGGGCGGAGGAGACGCGCGCCACGCTCGGGCGCATGTCGCCCACGAGCCTCGAGGTGACGCTGCGCCAGCTGCGGCTCGGCCGGTTCATGTCCTACGACGAGGTGGCGGCGATGGAGTACCGGCTGAGCCAGCGCTTCATGTCGTTGCCGGACTTCCGCGAGGGCATCCGCGCGGTGCTCGTGGACAAGGATCAGAAGCCCCGGTGGAACCCGCCCACGCTCGCCGAGGTGCGGGACGAGGACGTGGCGGCATTCTTCGCGCCGCTCGCGCCGGGGGCGTGAGCCCCACCCGCGCGCTCGAGGGGGATGGACTCCGTGACGAAGCGCGTTACATGACGGGAATCCGCGTGGCGTGGCCGCCCCCCGGGTAGGCTGCGCCGCATCCCCATGGACTCCGCTTCTCCCTCGCTGCGCAGCGTGCTCGCGCTGCTGCGGCGCAATGCCGACTACCGCCGCCTCTTCCTCGCCACCGTCGTGTCGATGCTCGGCGACTGGTTCGCCTTCGTGGCCATCAGCGGCTTCGTCACCGAGACCACCGGCCACCTGAGCGCCTCGGCCGCCGTCTACGCCGCCAGCGTCCTGCCCGCCAGCCTCCTGTCCCCCTTCGCCGGCCTGCTCGCGGACCGCATGGACCGCCAGCGCCTCATGGTCACCGTGGACCTGGTGCGCGTGCTTCCCGCGCTCGGCATGCTCGCCGCCCTCCTCTGGCGCGCCCCTCTGCTCGCGCTCGTGTGCGTCGCCCTGCTCGCCGCGCTCTCCGCCTTCTTCGATCCCGTCGCCGAGGCCTCCGTCCCCAACGTCGTCTCCCCCGAGGAGCTCCCCGTCGCCCAGGCCGCGCTCGGCAGCGTCTGGGGCAGCATGCTCTTCGTCGGCGCCGCGCTCGGCGGCCTCGCCACGCTCGCCTTCGGCCGCCACGTGAGCATCCTCCTCAACGCCGCCACCTTCCTGCTCTCCGCCTGGCTCGTGCGCGGCATCCGCCGCTCCTTCCAGCGCCCCCCCTCCTCCGATTCCGCCGCCGACACCGGCACCTGGCGCCAGCTCCACGAGGTCTGGACGTTCGCCCGCCGCCACCCCATCTCCCTCTCCCTGCTCACCACCAAGGTGGGCGTGGGCCTGGGCAATGGACTCGTGGGGCTCCTGCCCGCGTTCGCCGCGCGCAACTTCGGCTCCGGCGACGAGGGCGTGGGGCTGCTGCTGTCCGCGCGGGGCCTCGGCGCGCTGATCGGCCCCTTCCTCGGCCAGCGCTGGGTGCGCCGGGATGAGCGCCGCCTGTTCCTCGCGTGCGGCGTCTCGATGATCACCTACGGCCTCGCCTATCTCCTGCTGCCCGCCGCGCCCTCGCTGCTGCTCGCCGCGGGGTGCGTGCTGCTCGCGCACCTGGGCGGCGGCGCGCAGTGGACGCTCTCCACCTACGGCCTCCAGGTGTCCACGCCGGATCGGCTGCGCGGGCGCATCATGGGCCTGGACTTCGGCCTCGCCACCCTGGGCATCGGCGTGTCCTCGCTCGCCGCCAGCGTCGCCGCCGAGGCCGTGGGCCTCACCCGCGCCGCCTGGGGACTCGCCGGCGTGTCCCTGCTCTACGGCACCCTCTGGCTGTGGAAGACCCGCCGGCTGTGGCGTGGACGGCCCGACGTGCTCACCACCTCCCGCCCCCAGGAGTGAACGGACGCCTGAACGCACCGAGGGGGCTGGAGCGCGGGTGGCTCCAACCCCCTCGGGGAACGACCGTCAGCTCAACTCAAGGCGTCTGCGCGGGAGGAGCCTCGGCGGGCGCGCCCTCTTGCTGAGGAGCCACCCGGTAGCCCTGACGCGGCGGCATGTAGTCCAGGCGCCCGCCGCCCCGGTTGTCGCCGCCGCCGTAGCCCTCGGCGCAGGAGTACTCCACCGTGCGCGAGCTGATCAGGAAGGGCACCAGCGTGGAGAACCCCGCCGCGCAGGAGGCGCTGGCGAGAGTGGCCGCGTAGGGATCGTTGTAGGCGCCCCCACCGCACGCCAGTCCGCCCACGATGCCGCCCGCGATCCCCAGGCCCGCGTTGATGAGCCAGTCCGTGCCACTCATCTTGCTCTCCACCGCCGACAGGCCATTCTCGCACTCGCGCCCCGCGGGGCCGGAGAGCGGCACGAGGCCACCAATCGTGAACCACTGGCGATCCGTGTACGCGGGGCCCTCGGGACGGGCCTGACTGACGACCTTCGTGGTGTAGCAGCCCACCTGGCTCGTCATCACGGCGACCACGGCGACCACGGCTCCAAGACGCTTCGACATCGTGTGTTCCCCCTCGGGATATAGGAGTGCGGCGCAATCGCGCACGGGCACCCCGGACGAGAGGCTTAATTGAATATTCACACCTCGCGCTACCCCCTTCGGTGGGATTGCGCCACCAGCCCATCGATGGCCGTCACGATGAAGCCCATGACCACCAGGAAGATGCCCGCGTCGAAGAGGACGGAGGTGTGGAACTCCAGCGTGCCGAGGTGCGTCACCACTCCGCCCGGGCGCGGGTAGTGCGTCACCGGCGCGGCCCCCCACACGAGCGGCCCGAAGGCCACGCCCAAGAGCAGCAGCAAGCCCACGCCGGCCACCTGGGGTGCGTAGCGCACGCCGGGCAGACGCCGCGCCTCTTCTCTGCCACTCGCCACGTACTGCAACAGCACCGCGAGCGCCCCCAGCACGCCCGCGCCGAAGCTGTCCCCGGCCTCCACGTAGCCCTTGAGCCACACCGCCACCGCCACCACCAGCGCGGGCAGCAACACCACCCGGGACGTGGAGGGGATGAAGGATTTCATTCCGCGCGCTCCCCGGTGAGCAGGTGGATGATGCCCAGCAGCACCACCACCATCACCGACGTCTCGCCCACCGTGTCCAGCCCCCGGAAGTCGGTGATGATGGCCGACACCACGTCCCGGGCGTGCGCCGCCTCCGTCCACGCCACGTGCGCGCCCACCACGCGCTCCTCGCGCAGGTGCGTCAGCGCGTTCCACGACGTCGCCGTGGCGCTCACTCCCGCCACCCCCGCGAACACCCAGTCACGCCAGCGCGCGCGCGTGGCCTCCACCTGCGCGCGCTCCTGGCTGTGGCGCGGCAGCCGCGAGAGCAGCGCGAGGAAGAGCAGCGTGAAGGTCGTCTCCACCAGCACCGCGGTGAAGGCCACGTCCGGCGCCGCCGCGAAGGCGAACACCGCCGCGAGGCTGAAACCCACGCACGACAGCAACATCACCAGGTGCAGGTGGCTCGCCGCGCGCAGCGTCGCCACGGCCGCGCCCGCGGCGATGAGCAGCCCGAGCACCAGCGGCGCGTCCGCGAGCCCCACCCCCTGCCCCCAGGAAAAGAGCGGCCCCCGTCCCCGGGTGGCCCAAAGCGCCGCCCCGCCGAGCAGCCCCGCGGGCACCAGCACCGAGGCCACCCGATCCCTCAAGTCGCGCACCTCCAGCCGCCGCAGCCCATCCGACAGCGCGTCCGCGCCCGCCAGCAGCGCGCCATAGGCCCGCTCCACGCCCACCTGGGACGCCGCGCGCGTGAGCGCCTCCAGCGGGGCCTCCCACCGCCGGCGCGTGACGAGCACCCCCGCCCCCAGCGCCCACGCGCCCAGCGCGAGCAGGTTCTCCGCCCGCGCGTCCAAGTGGTAGGCGAGCTCGAGCGGCGCCGGGTGCCCGAGCATCTCCCCCTCCGCTGCGTCCGCCAGCGCGTTGAGCGGCCCGAGCCACACACCGCCCAGGAGCACTCCCGCCCCCAGCACCCCCACCGGCGCCACCAGCCCCCACGAGGCATGCCCCCCGGCCCCGCGCGGCGCGCCCAGGAAGAGGCCCGTCCACAGCCGCCCGGTGTACGCGAGCGTCAACGCCGCGCCGAGCACCCCCGCCCCGCTCCACGCCCCGCCCCGCTCCACGAGCGCGCGGAAGAAGAGCTCGTCCTTGAAGAAGCCCAGCGTGAGCGGCAGCCCGGCGAGCCCCGCGGCCGCCACGGCGCTCGCGCCCGCGAGCCCCGGCAGCGAGCGCCACAGGCCCCCCACCTTCTCGAGCGACTCCTCGCCGGTGGCATGGGTGACGGCCCCCACGGTGAGGAAGAGCGCCGCCTTGCACAGGCCATGGGCCAGCACGTAGAGCGGAGCGCCCGCGCCGCCCAGCCCCACCAGCACGAGCACGTAGCCGTACTGGGCGATGGTGGAGTACGCCAGCACGCGCTTGAAGTGCCACGCGCACAGCGAGAAGAGGCTGCCCACGAGCATGGAAGCGAGCCCCACCCCCGCGAGCCCCTGGAGCAGCGCGGGCGCGAGGGCGAAGACGGGCAGGAAGCGCTGGAGGACGAAGACGCCCGCGGCCACCATCGCCGCCGAGTGCAGGTAGGCGGACACGGGCGTGGGGGCGGCCATGGCGCGCGGCAGCCAGAAGTGCAAGGGCACCTGGGCGCTCTTGGCCAGGGCGCCCACCGCCACGCAACCCAGCGCCACGGTGAGGCGGGAGCCTCCGGGAGCGCGCGCGGCCAGCTCCGACAGCTCGAAGGTGCCGCACGCGAGCCCCAGCGACACCACCCCCGCCAGCAGCACCACCGAGGTGCCCCCGGTGACCACGAGCGCCATGAGCGCCGCCGAGCGCGAGCCGGTGCGCTCCCGGTCGTAGCCGATGAGGAAGTAGCTGGCCACCGTCGTCAGGTCCAACGCGATGACGAGCAACAGCGCGTCGCGCGCCATGACCAGCAGCAGCATGGCCCCCATGAAGGCGAGCACCCACGCGTACAGGCGCACCTCGTCGCGGCGCGGCCGGTGGCGCTCCTCGAGGTAGTGCGGCAGGTAGGCGCACGCGTAGACGAGCACGAGCAGGCCCACGCCCAGCACCAACGTGCCATAGAGGAAGGACAGCCCATCCAGCGCGAGCGCCAGGCGCACGTTCCACGTGGGAATCCACGCGAACGACACCCCGGCGAAGCCCGCCGCGCGCGCCCGGAGCAAGGCGCCCAGGCCCGCCGCCGAGCAGAGCACGCCCACCGGCCCCGCCCAGGACGGACGCCACGCGCCCACCCCGAGCACCAGGGCGACGCCCGGCAGGACGAGCAACAGCGGAAGGACGACGGTCATCTCGGGCCCGGAAGAAGGAGGGCCCCCGAGGTTAGGCGCCCGGGCGCCTGGCGAGCGGAGCTTCTCCGGACGCGCGTGCGCTGGTGGACAGCGCCTGGGCGCGCGAGGCCGGCTGGAGCGACTCGGCCAGCAGGTGCAGCATCCGCAACTGCGAGGCGCTCAGCCCGCGCACGGCCCGCACCAACCGGCGCAACCGCGGCGAGGACGCCCCCAGCCCCAACAGCTCGTCCGAGTCGATTCCCAACTCCAGGCACAGCCGCCGCAGCGCGGGGAGGCTCGGCAAACGCTCACCCCGCTCGATGCGGCCGTACTCCGCGGGCGCCAGCCCCACCCGGCGCGCCACCTGCGCCTGGGTCAGCGCCGCGCGCACCCTCACGGCATGCAACCGCGCACCGAGGGCCCTCTCCAAGGGACGTTCAACTCGAACCGGGAGCCTGGGCATGACGAGACGGCCTCCTCGCGCGGGAGCGGACAGGGCGACGGGAACCCTCCCACCTTACTGACTCGTTACATCCTGTCAATGCGCTCTACCCATTTCCGGAGTTGACCCAACCCTCTCCCCCTTGCGAGGTATGGTGCCGCCCAGGCCGCCCGCGCGCCGACCCGACCCCGGAGGTCATCGCCGCCCCCTCCCCTCCTCCGGGGAGGTCCTCCCTGCACCCCTCTGTGGGGACTTGTAGGCACGAGCCCACCGGACACGGAGTGAACGAGGGGGGGTGTGCAGTGGAGAGCCCCGCACCTATCTTGCGGCGCCTCGCCACGCATCCGGAGGACACCTGCATGCACAATGAGACTCTCGTCGCCTCGACCCACGTGGAGCGGTCTCCCGCCGAGTCGCAGAGCCTCCCACCCCTGTCCGACGGGGTGACGCTCGTGGTCACCCAGGCCTTCGGCCCCGGGGGCGACAACCTGGTGGGGTTCTCCGACGTGCGCTTCAACGGCTACCCGGCCATCACCGTGCTCGTGCGCACGCCCGAGGGACGCGAGGGACTCGTGCACCTGTCCCCCATCCACGGCGACACGCGCCGCCAGGGCTTCACCGACATCGCCCCCGGCACCCGGTGCACCCTCTCGTGCCCCGCCACCCGGCGTCCCCTGGAGCGGCTGGGCGCCGTGGACGATGGCAGCGGCGCCGTCTACCACGCGCTCTACCTCACGCCCCGGCTGTCCAGCGGCCACGCCATCGCCATCTCCGACATCTGGGGCCACTTCAACTCGCGCCTCGTGGACGACGAGGCCGTCATCTCCTTCTGGTCCCAGGAGCACTGACGCCGCGTCAGAAGCCGCCCGGCTCGCGCGGCGGCGGCGGGGACGCCACCGGCTCCGGCTCCGGCATGAGCCGGCTCAGCTCGTCCGCCATCATCCCCAGTTGCATCGCCGTGGCCGACACGTCCGAGCCCATGCGCACGTACGTGTCCACCAGCTCCAGGAGCGTCGCGCACCCCTGGGAGATGTGCGTCGTCTGCTCCGCCTGACGGTCCGCCTCGCTGGAGCTCTTCTCCATCAACTTCTGGTTCTGCAGCACCGTCTCGCGGATGGAGCGCAGCGTGGTGCGCGCCGACTCGAGCACCGGCGTGAAGCGCCCGGCCGTCTCGCGGATGTGCCCCACCGCGTGCAGCGTCTCGGACATCTGCCGCGTCACGCCTCCCACCACCTCGCCGATGCGCTGCGAGCTGCGGCCCGACTCCGCCGCGAGCTTGCCCACCTCGCGCGCCACCACCGCGAAGCCCCGGCCATGCTCGCCCGCGCGCGCCGCCTCGATGCCCGCGTTGAGCGCCAGCATGTTCGTCGCCGCCGCCATCTCCTGGATGGTCTCCACGAAGCCGTTGATGCGGTCCGCGCTCTCCTCCAGCTTCTGCACGCTCAGCGCGCTGCGGCCCACCGCCTGGCCAATGGCCGACAGGCTCGTCTCCATGCCGCTCACCAGCACGTCCACCTCGCCCGTGTAGCGCTGGGCCTCCTCGGCCTGGGTGGCGCTCACGCGCGAGTGGCGGAAGAGCGCCCCGGCCGCGCTCGCCATCTGCTCGCTCGCCGAGGAGATGCGCAACGCCGCGGTGCGCACCAGCGCCGCCTGGTTGGACATCTCCGCCAGCGTGGTGGACAGCATCTGCGCCGAGCCCGCCAGCGTGCGCCCCGTCTGGAACACCTTGCCGCGCGACTCCTCCAGTTCCGCCAGCGCGCGCCGCATGTCGCGCCGCAGGTAGAACTGGCGGATCTGCCCGCGGTGCAGCGCCTCGAGCAGCAGCACCACGCCGAGCGCGCCCGCCAGCAGCGTCAGGTCCAACACGAGCGCGGCGCCAAAGGACATCGACGAGCCCATCGCGTCGAGCAGCAGGTGCCCCGCGGCCAGCAGCGCGTAGTAGCCGTAGCGCCCCGCGCGGCCCACCGGCAGCACCGACGGCCCGGTGAGCACGTTCAAGAGCACCATCACCCCGTGGTAGAGCGAGCCCGCCGTGCCGATGCGGTAGAAGGTCCACTCGTTGCCGATGGCGAAGAGCGCCGTGGCCCAGAAGATGGCGGGCGGCAGCGCCTCGCGGCTGAGCAGCCCGCGCACCGACCACATCACCAGCGGCACCAGCGCCCAGGGCAGGCGCGCCAGGGCCATCACCGACAAGGGCCGCCCACCGCCCAGGCCCGCCCAGGCGTGCAGCACATCGAGGGAAAACAACACGGCCGTCGCCGCCACGGCGATGACCGACAGCTGCTGCAGTCGGGCCGGGCCACGCGTCAGCAGGAAGTCCTCGTAGGTCTCCTGCATCGGTTGAGGGCGGGGGAGGGTGTCCATAGGAGCTGCGCCGGACCGCGTCAGCCGCGCATCCGGAACCCCCACCGTATCAGACGTGGACCGTCTCCCGTCGGTGCCATTCGCTCGCCCGTCCGCCCCCCCCACGGGAAGAGCACCCTCCGGGCCCGAGCCCCCCCTCCGGGTGGCGCTACGGCTCACTCGTGGTGCTGAACCATTCCCGCCCCGAGTCCTCCCGGCCGGACGTCCCCCTGCCCGAGGTCGGATGGGGTCCACGCTCCCAGGCCGCGTCCTCGCTCTCGCCGGGAGGCACCTCCGTCGTCTCCAGGGCCACGTCGAGCAGGGCCACCAGGAGTCCCAACAGACTCACCCCCGCGAACACCAGCTTCATCCTTCGTCGGCGCATCCGCTCGCGGTGCCAGTGCAGCCGCGCCGAGGGAAGCACGATGAGCTTTCCGGGGGGGCGGGAAGACATACGGCCAGTGTAGCCCAGGAAGGTGGGAGCACCGACAGATGGGTCACTCTTTTCCAGTGGGCCGCGCTCCCCATCCGCCGCATCTTGAACACCGTGACGATGAACCTGGACCTCTTTCCCCCTCGGCCCCCCACCACCCGCCCCCTCGAGCGGCTGCTCGAGGTGTCGCGCATCTATCTGGAGCCCGAGGTCGAAGAGCACCCCCGCGGCCAGGACATCCTCGCCCGCTTTCCCGACGCCGAGCGCGTGCCGGTGCGCTCGCACTGGAACATCCCCGGCCTGTACGGCAACGCGGGCAACGTCGAGGCGTGGAACCGCATCAAGGGCAGCACGCTCGTGCTCGGGCTCAAGAAGACGATGCGCTTCGAGGAGAACGGGCGCAGCGCGGACTATCTGCCCCCCTCGGCCGCCAACGGCTGCACCATGGCGTGCGCGTACTGCTACGTGCCCCGGCACAAGGGCTACGCCAACCCCATCACCGTCTTCGTCAACATCGAGCAGATTCAAGCCGCCATCCGCCGCCATGCCGGCAAGCTCGGTCCCAAGCGCGAGCCCAACCCCGTGCACCCGGGCTGGTGGGTCTACGACATCGGGTGCAACAGCGACTGCTCGGCCGACGCCGCCCTGAGCGACAACGTGAAGGACCTGGTGCGGCTGTTCACCACGCTGCCCAACGCCATGGGCTCCTTCGCCACCAAGCTCGTCAACCGCGAGCTGCTCACCTACGCGCCCCGGGGCAAGACGCGCATCCGCTTCAGCCTCATGCCCCACGCCCAGGCGAAGCTACTCGACGTGCGCACCAGCCCCATCGCCGAGCGCATCGCCGCCATCGACGAGTTCGTCGCCGCCGGCTACGAGGTGCACCTGAACTTCTCCCCCGTCGTCATCACCGAGGGCTGGCAGGAGGCCTATGACGCGCTCTTCCAACAGGTGGACGCCGCCCTCGGCGAGCGGGCCCGCGCGCAGCTCGCCTGTGAAGTCATCTTCCTCACCCACAACGAGCGGCTGCACGAGGTGAACCTGGGCTGGCACCCCAAGGCCGAAGAGGTGCTGTGGCGGCCGGACCTGCAGGAGGCCAAGGTGTCGCAGGGGGGCGGCGCCAACGTGCGCTACCGCACCGGACTCAAGGGCGCGCTCGTGCGCGAGTTCCTCGCGCTGCTCGAGCGGCGCCTGCCCTACTGCCGCGTGCGCTACGCCTTCTGAAGCCCGCGCGCGGGGTGCCTCAGTCGCCCTCGGTCCAGGACAGGAGGAACTCACTGGAGAAGGCGCCCACGCGCCGGCCCTCGATGCGCACGCCGCGCGCGCCGGCCTTCTTGAGCAACGCCTCGAGCTGCCCCTCCAGGTACGCGCACGGCAGCACGTCCCGCGAGAAGTTCACCCGGGCGCGCGTGGGCCCCAGCGTCGTCACCGACACGGGGCCCCCCTTGGGGGACATCATCTGGTAGGCCATGGGCAGGTTCTCGAGCACCCGCCGCGGCGTGCCCGAGGCGAGCACGTCCATGGCCCTGCCCGCCGGACTCAGCAGGAACGCCGCCGTGCCCAGGTGCCCCAGCATCCGCAGCGTCTCCTGGCCCTCACAGCCCCGCTCCTCCATCAGCCACGCCGCCCGCCGCACCATCCGCAGGAAGTCCACCGCCGGGTAGGCGAAGAAGTCCACGAAGTCGCGCTCGCCCGTGACCTCCTCCAGACACGCCTCCATCGCCGCCTCGCCCAGGAGCGTCAACATCGCGTCCTGAAGGCTGCGAAAGAACATGCCTCGCAAGGTGTCCTCGGGCCCCAGCCACGTGAGCAGGTGTCCCAGCTCCGCTCCGGCCTGTACCCTGTACGCCTCAGCACCGAGACCGCTCATCGCGTGGACCCTCCCCAGGCCGTCCTCCAGCCAGAACTCATCCTGACTGGTGACGACGAACCCCGCTCAGTCATTGACCGGCAAATCCTGTCACACCTGAAGCTCCGGGTAAAACCGTTCATCCCGATCCATAAGCCTGACACGTATCAACCTCACGCACCGTGCCAGCCGTGCCCCCCACTGGGAGTGAAACAGGACGCCCATGTCGTGCTGACACGATCCTTCAAAATCTGAAAACCAGGAGAGGACCTGGAAGGAGGTGAACCCGTCACCTTGGGAACGGGCCGCCGCCAGGGGTCGTCGAGGACGGGCGAGCAGGCGGGGTGCTCCGGCGCGCACACGGGCCGAGCGCCCCCGGACGACTTCCTCCCGGCGGCGATCATCCCCAGGGTGAGGGGGGGAGAGACCCATGGCGAACTCGGACACGCAGGCGGAGATGACGTACCGGACCCTGGGGCGCACCGGGGAGAGGGTGTCGGCGATCGGCATCGGGGGCTGGCACCTCGGGCTGCCCCGGGTGGACGAGAAGCTGGCGCTGCGCATCGTGCGCACGGCGATCGACCGCGGCATCAACTTCATGGACAACTGCTGGGACTACAACGAGGGCCTGAGCGAGCTGCGCATGGGCAAGGCGCTCCAGGAGGGCTACCGGCGGAAGGTCTTCCTGATGACGAAGATCGACGGCCGCACGAAGAAGGAGGCCGCGCGGCAGCTGGAGCACTCGCTGGAGCGGCTGCAGACGGACTGCATCGACCTGGTGCAGCACCATGAAATCCTGCGCTTCGAGGATCCGGATCGCATCTTCCGCGAGGACGGCGCGCAGGCGGCGCTGCTCGAGGCGAAGCAGGCGGGCAAGCTGCGCTACATCGGCTTCACGGGGCACAAGGATCCACGCATCCACCTGGCCATGCTGGAGCTGGCGCGCGAGCGCGGCTTCACGTTCGACGCGGTGCAGCTGCCGCTCAACCTCATGGACGCGCACTTCCGCAGCTTCGCCAGGCTCGTGGTGCCGGAGCTGGTGAAGGACGGCATCGGCGTGCTCGCGATGAAGACGATGGCCAACGGCGCCATCCTCCGCTCCAAGACGGTGACGCCCATCGAGTGCCTGCACTACGCGCTGAACCTGCCCACCTCCGTGGTCATCACGGGCGTGGACCGCATGGAGATCCTCGAGCAGGCCTTCGAGGCGGTGCGCACCTTCAAGCCCTTGAGCGACGAGGCGTTGCAGGCGCTGCTGGCCAGGACGCGCACGGCGGCGATGCGGGGCGAGTTCGAGCCGTTCAAGACGTCGTCCATCTACGATGGCACGGCGACCAACCCCCAGTGGTTGGGCGAGGAGCCCGAGGAGTTGCAGGCGCAGATGCAGGCGTGAGGTGGCTCCACGGCTCGCCTCATGAAGCAACGGGGCGCGGACTGGGACATGCTCCAAGGAATGAGCAGAGTCCCCGCCCCGCCACGCCTGACCCTGGCCATGAGCTTCGTTCTCCTGTTCGCCGCGTGCGCCACCTCGCGGGTGTCCGTCGTTGAAGGAGGAGCTCGGCAGGGACTCGATACACCCCATGTCCATCAACGTGGGGACGAACCCGCCAGCGAGCCTCGACAGATCCAGCAACCCGTCATCAGGCAGCAGGTGATCCAGGAGTCGCCACAGGCGCGGCTCCTGCCAGTGGGCATGCGTGAGTTGTCCGAGGGTCGCTGGCTGTTGCTCTTCCCTGCTCGCCCGCCCCATGCCGCTCTGGAGTTGCTGAGCCTGGAGGAGGTGCGCCCCTTCCTCACCATTTTCGCGTCACTGGGGCCTCGCCCTCGGCTGCATCTGTTGGAGTGGCCTGGAGCAGACAACATGGGCCAGGGCGTGGCGTCCCCGTGGGAGTCGAAGCTGCGCGAGGAATTCCTCTCCCGTGTCGGCCCACCGCTGCTCCCCCTCCCCGAATCCCTGACGTCCAGCCGCCTCTTCCTCGCCCTCCAACTCTCCACCCGCTACATGGGCGAAGGGATCCGCGAGGCCGCCATCGCACTCTTCAGTTCTCCCGCGTTCGTCCTCAGCGTCTGCCTCTCCATCGCGGTGTACTTCGCCGCATGGTTGGCTCCCGAGCCGTTGTTCTCCAAGGCATTCGCCGCGACCATGACCCTGCGACTCTCCCTGGCAATGGGTCTGGCGGAAGTGGGCCATGTCGCTCTGGCCAGCCTTCGCCTGTACCAGGAAGCACAAGCCGCGTCCTCGCCCCAGCAATTGGAGGCAGCCTCCGCACGCTTCGGCAAGTCCATGGGCGGCACGTCCCTGAGATTGCTGGTGACGGTGGCAACCCTCGGGGTGTCCAGGCTCATTCCCCAGGTGCCCGAGAGCGGAATCTGGCGACAACTGCCCCCAGTGACACCTGAAGGGCTCGTCCTCCTGGAGCAATCCGCAGCCACCGCGCAGGCAGCGTCGAATGGCGCCCTCATCGTCTCCGGTGTGGCCGCGGGCACCGCCACCTACTCCATCCTCAGCGACGCGCCCAAGCCCCCCACGCGCTATGGCAAACCTCACACCCGAGAGAACCCGACCCACAACGAAGCCATCGAACGGGAATTGGCCTCCCGGGAGGCAGCCGGACATACGAGTCTGAGGAAGGATCGCGTTCAGAGAAACGCGGCGGGCAAGCGCGTCTACGATGATGCCCCCGTGGGGGAGGTTCGTTTCCGGAGACCGGATGCCTCCTCGGTGCGGCCGGATGGCGTGCGGCACAACACCAACTATGTCTCCAACCCTCGGGACCTGAAGCGGGAGCTGGAGGCCTTCGACGCCATGAAGCGGGCGGATCCAAAGGCCATTCACGAACTGTATATGCTCGACGGAACGCTGGTGAGCAGGTACGTCCCCGCCGGTATCGGCTTTCCCTAGAAAGAAGACCAGGACGAGGCATGGCACAGAGGGAAGAGGCCACTCAGTGGCGCAACGCGCTCATCAGCGCATTCCATGAGGGCGACGAGGCCCGGGCACGTACCCAGGTGACTCAGTTCGGCGCACGCAAGGCCAGGCCTCGCCTGGAGGCCATGCTGGAGGATCCGGATGCAGCCGTGCGCCAGGCCGCGGCATTCGGCCTCGGTGAGCTGGGCGGAGCCGCCAGCGTCAGACGCCTTGAGCACCAGCTCGCCCTGGAGGAAGCACGGGGAAGCCATGATGGGGACGCCGTCGCGGAGGCCATCACCCAGGCATTGGGGCGCATCCGAGGGGCGAGCGCACGAGCGAGCCTCGCACGCAGGTTGGAACGGCTGGTCGCCACCGACAGGCCAGATCCCGCTGACTTGAACGATGTGGCCTGCGCCCTGTGGCGCAAACGGCATCCGGAGCTGATTCCCATCGTCCGACAAAGCATGGAGAAGCTCGAGATTCCCACGCCCACCGCCCTGCACGGCCTGCTCGTGCTGTTGGAAAAGCCCGCGGAAGAACTCCTTCACTGGGCCGCCGATGGCTCCGTTCCTATCGAGATCAAGGGCGAGGTGCTCACACTTCTCACCGAGGAGCTACCCGAGACACTTGTCTCAACCCTGCCTGCATTCATCTTCTCGGCCGAGCCCCTGATGGACACGGCCGTGAGCCACAAAGGCGCGGCCTCGGCCTACTGCGTGGATTTGTTCTCCCTGCTCCTCATGAATCCGGAGCGTCTCTTTCCCATGATCCCGGAGGCAGCCCTCGACAGGCTGCGTGACATGGCCCGGAAATGGGTCGCGGCGACGTCCTCTCTCAAGTGCTCCCTTCAAGCCGCAGTCCTGCTCAAGCATCTGGGCCGCAAGGAGGATGCGGCGCTCCTCGAAGCGCACCGGCCAGCGGACCCCACCCTGGCCAAGGTCTTCGATGATGCGGCCCGGGCGCTGCGTGGGTGACGACTGATCCAAAGTTCTAGCCCTTCAAGCCCTTGTTTATCCTGATCCTGGCTTTGAGCTTCGCTCTTCTGTTCGCCTCGTGTGCCACATCGCGGGTGTTCGTCGTTCAACAAGGGGCCTAGAAGATTCGGGTGAGATACCGCGCTCAAAAGGGGCAGACCCAGTGAGCCAACAAGGCACCTTGAGTTATCCGGGAGAACCTCAGAGAGACATATGGCCGGGCTACTGGCCGTCCCAACTCGGGGACACCCCCAGATAACCAAGTCCGGATAGGGGACTAACTCCCCCTGACAACCTTCCGCCTCCTTGAGGAGGCTAGCATCCCCCGACAAGCCCACCTTGCGTGAAGGCATTCCCCCCCAAGCCGCCCCCCCGCGAGAGGTGGCCAGATCCCTAGAACTTATACCCTCCGGTTGATACAGAGCTGCGCCCGCCGCCCCTCACGCTCAATGATTTCGGGCACTTGCCCCCATATCAAGTCGGCCTACGTGGTCCAGCGTTGAAGCACAGAGACCACCCAGACCGCCCGCCAAGCCGACTCCACTCCAAACCTGTTAGCACCAACCGTCTGTAGAGAAGTCGTGCTCCCAAGCGTTCGCGTGCCCATATACCATCTTACCCCAAGAATCCTACGCGACAGGGTGATCACTCAAGTAGGTCAAGGTACACAAGAGGCTGAACCAAGAACCCCAGAGGGAGGGCACCCACCCCGTCCGATCCAACCAATCAAATCACGTAATTTCAGGTGATCACAGCAGTAGACCAAAGAACTCAGGAGAACAACCAGATGACCCCAGAAACGAAGCAGTGGCTAATCCAGTGTATGCTCAAAGGCGGAGCGCTGATGCTGTCCGCAATTGCAACCATCTACGAACTCTGTCTCAAAAAGCCGTAACACGGGCCACCATCAGTAGATCAATTCCCCATCCACCGCGTGGGTGAGCCCGGCGGGGCCGTGCGCGTCGAGCCCGGACGCGCGGGCTCCAGCGCCTTGGGGCCATCCGGCCTCGCCATGCGCACCCGTGTCATCGCCTCCACGAGCGACAGCCCGAGCAACAACGCCAGGAACAGCGCCGACACCGGAAACACCACCCGCCGAGCTCCCGGCTGCTCCACCAGGTGCATGAAGAACATCGCCACCAGCGCCGTCTTCGCCAGCGCAATCCCCACCGCCACCGGCAGCGACCAGTGCCCCAGGTGCCCCCGCGTCCCCAACAGCCACGTCGCCACCGTCAGCACCACCAGCACGCCCCACACCCCCACGTAGCCCCAGGCACTCTTCCTTCCGTGCTCCGCCATGGCGCCCTCCCCTCACTCCACCAGGTACAGCAGCGGATAGATGAACAGCCAGAACACATCCACGAGGTGCCAGTACAACCCGCCCACCTCCACCGGCACGTGGTACTCGGCCGTGTACCTCCCCACCAGCGCCCCCCATACCAGCCACCCCAACACGCTCAACCCCACCAACATGTGCACCGCGTGCAGCCCCGTGAGCAGGAAATACAGCGTGAAGAACAGGCTCCCTCCCCGCTCCGGCAGCTCCGCCAGCCGGTAGTACTCCCCGGGCAGCGCTCCCTCCTCCCAGTGCTTCCAGTACTCCCACCCCTTGATGACGAGGAACCCCAACCCCAGTCCCATCGCCACCAGCAGCGCCACCCCCATCCAGAACGCCCTCCCGCTCCGGATGAAGTGCACCGCCAACACCACGCACAGACTGCTCGTCACCAAGAGCAGCGTCTGCACCGTGGCCCACCCCGCCGCCAGGTGGTGGCTCGCCTCGACGAAGACCTCCGGGTAGTAATAGCGATACACCGCGTACCCGACGAACAGGTTCGCGAACAGCAGCACCTCCGAGCCCAGGAAGATCCACATCCCCAGCTGCGCCGCCTGGCTCTGGTTCTCCCGGCTCCCGAAGTACTCCCGCCAGGGCGTCGTCTCAGTAGACATGGGGCGCCTCGGACACGGTGTAGTCGTGGACCTCGCGCTCGAAGCGCGGCGGCTCGCGGAAGTTGTGCGGCCCGGGCGGCGAGGCACTGAACCACTCGTACCCGCGCGAGCCCCAGGGATTCGCCGGGCTCTCCTTCCCGTAGCGCAGCGACCACAACAGGTAGATGCCAATCAACCCGAAGCCAAACGCCAGCAGCGACGCGCCCGCCGTGCTCAGCACGTTCAGCCACTGCATCTCGCTCGGGTATTGGTAGTAGCGCCGCGGCATCCCCATGTTCCCCAACAGGAACTGCGGCAGGAACGTCACGATGAAGCCGAAGATGATGGTGCACGCCGCCACGAACGCCCAGCGCTCGGGGAACAGCCGCCCGAACATCTTCGGCCACCAGTAATGCAGCGCCGCCAGGAAGGCCATCAGCACCGAGCCCACCATGATGTAGTGGAAGTGCGCCACGATGAAGTACGTGTCGTGCCAGTGCACGTCCAGCGACGTGGTCGCCACCGCCACCCCCGTCATCCCTCCGAACGTGAGCAGGAAGATGAAGCCCAGCACGTAGAGCAGCGGCACCTTCAAATCGATGGCGCCCCCGTACATCGTCGCCACCCAGTTGAAGATCTTGATGGCCGTGAAGATGGCCACCAGCATGCTCAACACCCCGAAGATACCCGAGCCGAACGTGGACTGGCCCGACACGAACATGTGGTGCCCCCACGAGAAGAACCCCACGAAGGCAATCCCAAACGTGGACGCGGCGATCATCCGGTAGCCGAAGATGTTCTTGCGGCTGAAGGCACACACCACCTCGGTGATGACGCCCATCGCCGGCAGCACCATGATGTAGACCGCCGGGTGCGAGTAGAACCAGAACATGTGCTGGAAGAGCACCGGATCTCCCCCGCGCGAGGGATCGAAGATGCCCACGCCCGCCACCCGTTCGAGCGCCACCAGCACCAGTACCATCGCGAGCACCGGCGTCGCCACCACCTGGATGACCGACGTGCCGTAGATGGCCCACACGAAGAGCGGAATGCGCGACCAGTGCATCCCCGGCGCCCGCAGCGTGTGCGTGGTGGTGATGAAGTTCAGCCCGGTGATGATGGTGGAGAAGCCGATGATGAACACGCCCAGCAGGATGGGTGTCACCGCCGTGGGCGACGTCGTGCTGTAGGGCGTGTAGAACGTCCACCCCGTGTCCGCCCCGCTCCACACCATGCCGAACAGCGTCAGCGCCGCCCCCGCCGCGTAGATGTACACCGACGCCAGGTTGAGCCTCGGGAAGGCCACCTCCTTCGCCCCCAGCATCAACGGCAGCACGAAGTTGCCGAACGCCGAGGGAATCGCCGGAATCATGAACAGCCACACCATCGTCACCCCGTGCAGGGTGAACACCCGGTTGTAGGTCATCGGGCCCATGATCGTCGGCCCGGGCGTGAGCAATTCAATCCGCAGCAGCATCGCGAACACGCCGCCGAGCAGCAGCGCGAAGAGCACCAGCACCAGGAACATCACCCCAATCCGCTTGTGGTCGCGCGTGAGCAGCCACGAGCGCACCGTCGTCTCGTGGTTGAGATAATCGGGCTCGGCCAGGCTACCTGCCGTCGATGGGTTCATACACGGGCCCTCCCGTCCCGATGCCGTCCCGCCGCGCCCCGCGCAGCGTCCGGATGTACTCGATGAGCGCCGCCACCTCCGCCGCCTCCAGTTGCCCCTGGTACGACGGCATCACCGGCGCGTAGCCCTCCACCTGCTTCTCCTGCGGCTTCATCATCGACTCGGTGAGGTACGCCTCGTCCGCCACCACCGTCCCTCCCCCCTCCAGCCGCTCCTCGCGCCGGTACAGCCCCCACCACGTGGGCCCGATGTGCTGCGTGCCATCCACCGTGTGGCACCTCAAACACCCCTTCTCCGCCGCCACCCGCTCGCCCCGCTCGGCCAGCGTTCCCCGCTCCGCCGTCATCAGCTCCCCATGCGGCGCCTCCGCCGAGTACTCCATCGCCAGGCGCGCCGGGACGAGGGGCTCCTCGCGCTCGGGAGCCCCGGGCGTCGCGTCCCGCAGCGCCACCGGGCCCCCGCTCTGCTCACGCAGCCACGCCGCGTAGTCCTCCGGCGAGAGCGCCACGACCTCGGCCCACATCTCCGAGTGCTTCAGTCCGCAGTACTCCGCGCACATCACCCGGTAGCGGCCCGGCCGCGTCACCTCGAACCACGTCTGGGTATAGGCCCCCGGCAGCGCGTCCTGCTTCACCCGGAACGCCGGCACGTAGAAGGAATGGATGACGTCCCGGCTGGTGAGCAGCAGCCGCACCGGCCGGCCCACCGGCACCCTCAGCACCCCGATGGAGTTGGGGCCCTCGGGATAGGTGAACTTCCACATCCACTGCTTGGCCACCACGTAGACGTCCATCGCCTCGGGCGGCGGCGTCTGCATCCATACGAAGTCGTGGTAGCCGATGAAGAACCACGCGAGGAACACCGAGAGCGGCGAGCCCACGAAGAGCACCTCCCAGAAGAGCGACGTCTGCACCCTGCGCGTGGCCTGCGACTCCGAGCGCCGCCGGTAGCGGATGAGGAAGAGCCCCGCCACCCCGAAGATGAGCGTGGCCATGAACATCGCCGTGCTCAGGATGACGTAGTGCAGGTGGTCCACGTCCCGCGCGAACGTGGACGCCTGCTCCGGAAGGAAGAGCACCTGACGGAAGAACTCGTTCAGCGTCCCCCCGTTGCCCGCGTCCACCACGCCCCCCACGTCCTCGCCCCCCGGCATCATGGGCTGCCTCCATCGCGCCGCGCGCCGCCCACCACGCGCTCGATGCCCCACTCGATGGGCA
This sequence comes from Cystobacter fuscus DSM 2262, assembly GCF_000335475.2. NCBI lineage: Bacteria > Pseudomonadati > Myxococcota > Myxococcia > Myxococcales > Archangiaceae > Cystobacter > Cystobacter fuscus. The sequence continues at coordinate 204,456 of NZ_ANAH02000004.1, forward strand.
TGCGCACCACCCCCGCGTCCCGATCCACCCAGCCATACCCGTGCAGCCGCTCCTGCTGCGCGTTCGTCTCCTCGTAGGCCCGCGTGTCGAGCGGGAACGGCGCAGTGTCCACCAGGTTGATCTCCGGCTGCTTCAACGCCGGAGGTTCGGATGGGCCCTCGGGATTGAGGTGCCTCTCTCGCCCCTGGAGCTGCTTCCACGTCACCCACACGAAGGCCGTGAAGATGAGCAGCGTCACCAGCAGCACCGCGCCCACCTGCCAGCCCTTCGTCGCGTCCTGAGCGCGCTCGGACGTCTTCCACTCCCGCCGGGACTCGCCGCTCATTCGTCGTACCCCAGGGACTCGAGCAGGTGGGGATCTCCCACCGGCATCGTGGCGTGCCCCCGCAGCCGCCACAGGGTGAAGGCCACCGCCGCGCCTCCCACACCCAGGAACGCCGACACGTCCGCCCAGTGCAGCCGCGGCCCCTCGGGGCTCACCACCGGAATCACCAGCCACCACGTGTCCAGCGCGTGCGCGCACAACAGCCACACCGACAGCCCCGCCAGCGCCCAGCCATGTTGTTTGAAGGGACGTGACAAGAGCACGCAGAAGGGCAGCACGAAACGCGAGCCCACCACCGCGAGCGCCACCGGCTCCCACGCCCCCGTCGCGCGCAGCACGTACCAGGGCACCTCGTGCGGCAGGTCCGCGATCCAGATGAGGAAGAACTGGCTGTAGGCCATGTAGGCCCAGAAGATGCTGAAGGCGAGCAGGAACTTGCCCAGGCTCGCCCGGTGCGAGTCATTGACGAGCTCGCCATACAGCTGCGGCCCCCGCGCCAGCACCGTCGCCAGCGTCAGCATCGCCAGCGCTCCCACGAAGGCCCCGGAGAACCAATACAAGCCATACACCGTGGACACGAAGAGCGGCTCCAGGGACATGAGCCAGTCCAGCGATGCGAACGACATGGCCAGCGCCACCCCGGGCAGAGCCCCCGCCCCCAGCCACCATTGCCATTGCGTGAGCCAGGGCTCGCCCGTCTCGTCCTGCCGGCGCGACCAGCGCAGGAGCAGCTCGCTCACCGTGCCCCACACCGCGAAGTACAGCACCGCGCGCGCCCCCCAGAAGGGCAGGTTGAGCCACGGGCGCTTGTGCTCGAGCTTCTTCAAATCCTCCTCGGACAGCGCGGGCGGTGGACCGAGCCACGGATAGAGCAGGTGCGCCCCGGCGAGCACCGGCACGAAGAGCAGCGCGAAGAGCGGCAGCGAGGCCGCCATCGTCTCCAGCATGCGGCGCAGCACCACCGGCCAACGCGCCCGCGACGCATGCCACGCGCCCAGCAGCACCAGCGAGGCCACCGCCAGTCCCGCCCAGTACGCGAAGGCGAACAGGTACGCGAAGAGCGCGCGCCGGGTGTCCACCGCCCACCCCAGGCCCGTCACCCCGAGCCCCACCCCGCCCACCACCGCCGCCGCCAGCAGGGGCACTCGCCCTCCCGTGAAGCGCTCCATCACCTTCATGGCGCGCCCTCCTGGAGCAGCCGCTCCCGCGCCTCGGGCGGCACGTCCCCGAGCCTCGCCCGCTGGCTCTCGCGCAGCGCCCGCATGTAGGCCACCACCGCCCAGCGCTGCGAGGGCGTCAGCTTCTCCGCGTAGCCCGGCATCAGCCCGTACCCCTCGCTGATGACGGCGTACACGTAGCCATCCGCGTACTCGGGCAGATCCACCAGCGAGGGCGGCTCGCGCAGCCCCATGTTCCTCGCCACCTGGCTCACCCCGTCCCCGAGCACCCCGTGGCAGGCCGCGCAATAAATGTCGTAGGCGCCCTGCCCGCCCTCGACGAACTCCCGCGTGAGCTCGAGCGGGAGTTCCTCCACGTAGCCCGCGTCCGGGGCCTCGCGCCCCGTGAGGAAGCGCCGGGAGACACCCCGCCGACTCCTCGGCACCGTATCCGGCGGCGGCTGGCGCATCGTCCGTCCGTCCGCGAAGAAGGCGTTCTCCCGGAACGGCAGGCCCTTGGGTTGATCCTTCATCCCCGCCCACCCCTGGAAGTCCACCGAGCACCCCCCGAGCACCCCGGCCAGCAAGAGCCCTCCGAGCGCGCGCCTCATGCCTCCTCCTCCACCACCGCCGTGGTGCGCGCCGACAGCTCGCGCAGGTGGCCGAGCAGCACCTCCGTCCGGGCGTGCTCGCGCGTGGTGACGCTCACCCAGAAGCCGCCGGTGGACGCGCTGCGGAAGGACTCCAGCTCGAAGAGCGGGTGGTGGGGCCGGGGAAAGCGGAAGAGCACCATCAGCCCGAAGAAGAGCGTCAGCGAGGCGAAGAGCACCGTCGTCTCGAAGGTGATGGGAATGAAGGCCGGCCAGGAGTGCGGCGGCCGGTTGCCCACGTTGAGGGGCCAGTCCACCGCGTTGGTCCACCACTGCACCCCATAGGCCAGCACCGCCCCCGACAGTCCCGCCATGAGCGCGAGGCCCCGCAGGGGCGAGGGCTTCAACCCGAGCACCTCGTCGAGGCCCTCCACCGGGTAGGGCGAGAAGGCATCCAGCGAGTCCGCCGGGCAGCCGCGCTCGCGCAGCGCCGTGAGCGCCCGCTTCGCCTCCGCCCCCGAGCCGAACTCCCCCACCACCCAGTAGCGCATGGCTCAGGCCCCCTTCTCCGCCGTCAGCTCGTGGTGCAGCTCCTTCACCTCGCTGATGGACACGGGCGGGACGAACTTGAGGAAGAGCAGGAAGAGGAAGCCGAAGAAGCACATGGAGCCGCCCAGGAGCGACAGGTCCACCCACGTGGGCGAGTACGTGTGCCAACTGCCCGGCAGGAAGTCGCGCGAGAGCGAGGGCACGATGATGGTGAAGCGCTCGAGCCACATGCCCGCGTCGACGGCCAGCGAGACGAGCCACACCACCGCGAGGTTGCGGCGCAGCCGGGGAAACCAGAAGACGTGGGGCAGCACCACGTTGGCGAACATCTGGAACCAGAACAGGCCCGCCCACGTCCCCGAGCGCTTGAAGGCGGCGGCGGCCATCTCCTTCTCGTCGCCGCTGTACCAGGCGAAGAAGTTCTCCTGGAGGTAGCCGTAGGACACCATCATCCCCGTGGCCAGCAGCAGCTTGCACAGGATGTCCACGTGCCGCTCGGTGATGACGTGGCCGAGCCCCAGCGCGCCGCGCGTGGGGAGCAGCAGCGTGAGCACCAGCGCGAGCCCGGAGAAGATGGCGCCCGCCACGAAGTAGGGTGGGAAGATGGTGGAGTGCCAGCCGGGCACCTGGGCGATGGCGAAGTCGAAGCTGACGATGGTGTGCACGCTGAGCACCAGCGGCGTGGCCAGCCCCGCGAGCAGCAGGTACGCCGTGCGCCAGTGGTGCCAGTGCCTCGCCGAGCCCGTCCACCCGAGGGACAACAGCCCGTACCAGAACTGCTGGCGCGGCGTGGTCGCCCGGTCGCGCGCCGTCGCGAGGTCCGGCAAGAGGCCCAGGAACCAGAAGAGCACCGACACGGTGAGGTACGTGGTGATGGCCACCACGTCCCACGGCAGCGAGCTCTTGAACTGCGGCCAGAGGCGCATGGTGCTCGGATAGGGGATGAGCCAGTAGGCCACCCAGGGCCGCCCCAGGTGAAGCAAGGGAAAGAGCCCCGCCTGCACCACGGCGAAGAGCGTCATCGCCTCGGCGAAACGGTTCACCGACGCGCGCCACTTCTGCTGGAAGAGCAACAGGATGGCGGAGATGAGCGTGCCCGCGTGGCCAAAGCCAATCCACCACACGAAGTCGATGATGCCGAAAGCCCACGCCACCGGGATGTTGTTGCCCCACGCCCCAATCCCTTGCACCAGCGTCACGGCGATGGCCGCGAGGAACAACGCCGTGCCTCCCCCCGTGAGGCCGAGCAGCATCCACCAGCCCCGTCCCGCCGTGCCCAACGTGGGCCGCAGGAGGGATTCCGTGAGGCGCTCGGGGCTCTGCGTCCCCTCGATGAGCGGCGCGGAGGCGAGCACCTCGCGCGGGGGCGTGGCGGGTGGCTCAGCCATGCTCCAGCTCCGGGTTCGGGTTCGTGATGCGCGCCAGGTAGGCCGTGCGCGGGCGGGTGCCCAGTTCGTGCAGCACCGCGTAGTGCCGCGCGTCCCGGTGCCGCCGCGCCACCTCCGACTCCCGCTCGTGCAGCGAGCCGAAGACGATGGCCTCGGTGGGACACACCTGCGCGCACGCGGACTGGAGCGCCTGGGTGTCGATGGGCTTCTGGACCTTGCGCGCCTCGATGCGAGCCCGTTCAATCCGTTGCACGCAGTACGTGCACTTCTCCATGACGCCCCGCGAGCGCACCGTGACGTCCGGGTTGAGCCCCAGCTTCTCCACCTCCGTCACCTTCGGGCGGTACTCCAGGTAGTTGAAGCGGCGGACCTTGTACGGGCAGTTGTTGGAGCAGTACCGCGTGCCGACGCAGCGGTTGTAGACCATCTGGTTGAGGCCCTCGTCCGAGTGCACCGTGGCGTTCACCGGGCACACGTACTCGCACGGCGCCGCCTCGCAGTGCTGGCACATCATCGGCTGCGGCAGGGCGCGCGGTGCGTTCGGCGAGCCCTCGAAGTAGCGGTCCACCCGCAGCCAGTGCATCTCCCGCCCCCGCGCCACCTGCTCGCGCCCCACCACCGGGATGTTGTTCTCCGCCTGGCACGCCACCACGCACGCCCCGCAGCCGATGCACCGGTTCAGGTCCACCGCCATCGCCCACTGGTAGGGCTCGGTGTACTTGAACGGGTCGTACAGCTTCGCCACGTCCCCCTTGAGGTGCTTCAGGTACTCGGGCTTCTTCTTCTCGAAGGTGCCGAGCGTGTCCTGGAGCGCCACCTCCCGGCCCTCCATGGACCAGTGCTCCTGCACCGTCACGCACCCGCCCTCGCCCTCCCCTGGCTCCACCTCGAGCCCCCCCGTGAACCACGGCGCGTCCACGTGCCGCAGCAGCGAGGCATCCACCCCCAGCACCTCGCGCTCCGGCGTCGGACCCTCGCGGCCCCAGCCCAGCTCCAGCGTCACCGTGTCGTCCGCGTGCCCCGGCAGCACGAACACCGGCGCCTCCAGCTGGCAACCCCGCAGCGTCAGCCGCATCGTGCCTCGCGACGGGAGCTTCAGGCGCTCGGCCGTGGCCGGGCTCACCAGCGCCGCGTTGCCCCACGCCAGCATCGTCAGCGGATCCGGCATCTCCTGCAGCCAGGGGTTGGCGAAGAAGCGCCCGTCCTGGACCTTGTAGCCCGGCACCAGGTTCAGCTCGAGTCCCTCGGACGGCGCGCCCGCGAAGGCCCGCACGCTCGTCTCCACCGCGCCCGCGTCCACCGTCACCCCGAGCGCGGGCCGCGCCGTGTCCGGTACGGTGCCCACCGCCAGCGCCTGATCCCACGCCTCGTCGAAGGCCACGCTCGGCCCTCCCCGCTCCCGCTCCCAGTGGCCCCGCACGAGCTGGTACGCGGTCCGCTCCGCCACTCCCGCGAAGGGGGCGAGCACGTCCAGCTCCGTGAGCCCCTGGAAGAGCGGCTGGATGAGCGGCTGCACGAGGCTCGCCGTGCCATCCACCGCCCGCGCATCGCCCCAGGACTCCAGCACGTGCGCCGCCGGGAGCACCCACGCGCACCGCTTCGCCGTGGCGTCCTGTCGGTACGCCCACGCCACCGCGTTGGGCACCGCCGCGAGCGCCGCCCCCAGCGTCACCCCCACCGGCGCCGTGGACACGGGATCGAACGCCGTCACCACCACCGTGTCCACCCGGCCCGCGAGCGCCGCTTCCGTGAGCGCGCGCGACACCTCCAGCCCACTGGGGCCCGGCTCCACTCCGGGCTCCTGGTAGGTGACGATCCGCCCCGCGCTGCCCAGGCCCTGGTTGAGCAGGTGCGCCAGCGCGTGCACCCGCGGCGGCTGCCTCGGGCCCACCACCACCACCGCGCGCTCTCCCGCCCGCGCCAGGTCCTCCGCCACCGCGCGCACCTCGCGCGCCCGCTCCGGCCAGGGGGCGACGCCCTCCCGGAAGCGCTCGAGTCCCGGCAGCCGTTGAGCCAGCTCCCCCAGCACCGCCACGGCGAAGCGCTCCACCTCCGAGGGCTTCATGCGCAGCCGGTGATCCGCGTTCATCCCCGTCACGCTGAAGTGGCTCTCCGCCACGTACAACCGGCCCATGCTCCCGCGCTCGGGAGTGCGCGAGCGGGCGTACTCCCGCGCCGCGCGCAGGCTCGCCGGCCCCTGCACGAGGAAGTCCGCGTCCAGCGACAACACCACCCGCGCCTCGTCGTGGCGCACGAGCGTCTCCACCGGACGGCCGAAGGCCAGCCGCGCCCCCGCGTACACGCTGTCCCGCGAGAGCGCGTGGTACGTCTCCACGCGCGCCTTGGGGAAGCGCTGGCGGATGCGCTCCACCAGCTCGCGCCGCGTGGGCGAGGCCGAGGGCTCGAGCAGCATCCACAGCCCCTCGCCGCCCACGGCCTCCAGGCGGCGCGCGTGCTCCATCTGCGCATCCTGGTAGGCCTTGAAGGAACTCGGCGCGCCCCGGTGTGTCACCCCCCTCGTGCGCGACGGGTCATAGAGGTCCACGAGCAGCGCCTGAGCATGGGGGTGGGTGGCGCCGAGGCTCGCCGGGTGGTCCGGGTTGCCCTCCAGCTTGGTGGGCCGGCCCTCCCAGCTCGTCACCACGAGGCCCGCGGCGTAGCCCTCGGGGGCCCAGGCGGTGGCGTAGGCGTTGGGCACGCCGGGCGTCACGTCCGGGGGCTGCACGGTGTACGGCATCACCTTCTCCGCCGGCCGCTTGCAGGCCGCCAGCCCCGCGAGCGCCGCCACCGTCCCCGCGAGCTGGAGGAAGCGCCGCCGCTCGAGTCCCTGGGGAGGCTCCGTCGCGCCCGGGGGGAATTCCCGCGAGGCGGCGCTCTCGCGGTGCAACTCCTCCAAGCTGCGCCAGGCGCGGGGCCGGGGCGAGTCCTGGAGGACGGGCAGCGCGTAGCGGTCGATCAGCGATGGCATGTCGTGCAGTCCGTTCGGGGGAGGACGTCGAGGCGGCGCACCAGCTCCTCGGGCGAGGGATCTTCCGGACGGCGCTCCCAGCGCATCGAGGTGAGGGCCGACAGCGGGCGCAGGTGGGGAGCGGGGTCGCGGTGGCACTCCAGACACCAGCCCATGGAGAGCGGGTGGGCCTGGGTGACGGAGGGCATCAAGTCCACGCGGCCGTGGCAGGTGACACAGCCTACGCCCTTGCGCACGTGGATGGAGTGGTTGAAGTAGACGAAGTCTGGCAGGTCATGCACCCGGCGCCAGGGAATGGGGCGGTCGGCGAAGAAGGACTGGCGCACCGGCTCGAGCAGCGGGCTCTGGTTCCAGACCTGCGCGTGACAGTTGAGGCAGGTGGACACCGAGGGGTAGCCGGCGCTCGGAGAGACCTCGACGGTGTTGTGGCAATAACGACAGTCAATGGCCTCGTCGCCCGCGTGGTGGCGGTGATCGAACTGGACCGGCTGCGGCACGGGCTGGCGCATGTTCTGCGCGAGCGGACTCCGGGCGTAGAGCCACAACGAGCCCACCCCGAGCACCGGCGTGGCCAACAGGCCCAGCGCCGCCACTCGGGCCACGGTGTTCGCGCGAGGTGTGAAGATCCAAGCCATAGGTCGAGCCGTGGACCCTAAAGAGACGCAACGGGGGCGACAATCAGGCTCGGGTCGAGGACCGCGCGAATGCGCTGCAAGCGTCTGGAATTGGGCGGCGGGAACAGTGTGGTCCTTCAGGCCCCTGTACCGCCGGCCCATGTGACTGTGAGCTGCGGGTCATTGGGGAGCCGAGGCCACCTCAGCCAGGACCGCGACATCAGTCGATGAAGCGTCTCCACCAGCGACGCAACTCCTCCTCATCGCGCTCGCGGCCCTGGCGACGGAGAAAGCCCCAGGGGAAGGGCTCCCGCCAGGGATCCAGCACGCGCGCGAGTTCGCGGTACGCGGGAAGAGGCTGGCCATGCGCCAGGTCACCCGCTTCGGGCTCTGGCCCCAGGGTCACCAGAACACGCTCACCGTCCAACTCTCGCACGGTGGTGGTGGGCGACTGGAGCTTCGCGCGAAGGCCAGCAGTGCAGCCCAACTCACCAAGCACGGGCGGGCCCACGAAGTTCATCCAGTGGACACCGTCCACCCGAGCGCCCAGGTTGTCGCGAACACCGGCATCGCGAATATCGAAGCCGGGATGACGCAAGATCAGCGGGCGCAGGGTGTCGAGTCGTTCCAGAGAGGAAAACGCGACATCGAGCGCGAGCCCCGCGTGCCCGGAGGCGAAGGGAAGCCGCGAAGCCATGTCGACGGCGAGTTCTCGCACGAAGTCCGCTCCCCGCTCCTCGAGGAACTCCGTTGGAAGAGTGGCGCGGAGAACGCTGACGGAGCCAGGCGGTGTCTCTCTCCACGGAAGGCGAGCGTGGTAGGTGAAGGAGAAGCCGCTGTCCTGCTCACCGTAAATACCGAGATAGGGCTCCGCCCCCGCCTTCTCTGGATGGAAGGCCTCATCCTCATCGTAGTCGTCGAAGTACCTGCGTTCTTTCGGGTTCAGGGTCTCCCGGATGAGTTCCCACCCCCTATCTCCGAGCCTGGACAGCTCCCAATAACAGCAGGTGTATTCGGACAATGCGCTCGGACGATCCTCCACGGCACGCAAGTAGCTGTCGAGGGCATGAGACCCCCCCGCCGCGATGTCGAAGTGATCGTGGGGCACGAAGAAGACGATGCGCACGAGGTCCCGCACGACGAGTCGATCCCATGAATGCTCGACGACGCCGGACCCTGACGCCGACGAGGGGTATGGGATGGGTCCAGGAATTCGGACTCGCGGGTAGCTCATCGACTCTCTCTTCTACGGACCACGCCAAGTATTGCCGCCGACCGAAATGAGCAAATACAGCACCTCTCCATACTCCATTCGAGCCAAGCAGTAGGGCTCGCTCATGCACGAAACGCACTCATGTATCACCGTCCGGCATACTCGGCCCGAGCGGTAGAGGAGGAGCAGGCATGCAGGACAGCTACTACGTCGGGGCATACTGGGGCCCACGAAAGGAAACAGCGCTGGAGTGTGCTCGGCGCGCGGAACTCTTCCTCCACATGCTGGCGCGGAGTGATCCATCGTTCACCCAATGGTACCGAGCGGGCCGAGGCGTCCCCCGAGAGCTGCCGGGCCATCCTGTCCGCGCAGACATAACGGAACTGGAGAAGCTGCTGCTCCAGGGCAGGATCCGCGCGGGCAAGGAGGTCATGGAGGATCTGGGCTTCATGCAGATCATGTGGAACGCGAAGAAGGAGGCCACCGAAATCCACCTTTCTTGCGGTGGCTACTCCCCCTGGGGAGGACCCAACTCGTGCCTGCTCAACCCGACCCGGGAGAGCCCCCTCCGGGAGCGGCTGCTGCGCGCTCCCGTGTTGGCCGAAGTGCTCACCAGCATGGCCACCGCGTGGGACCCGGACTTCGCCATGGTCAGCTCGACCGAGATGGTCCGCCTCGTCCAGAAGCGAAAATGGGAGGTGCGCGTGGGCTGGTTGACGTACCTGTCTCGCCGGCTGGGCAGGCTGCCACCCCTTCCCGCCCCCGTGCGCATCGAGCCGGTGGGAGCCATCGGCTGGCTCCTCCACCTCTCCCCCGAGCCCATGACCTCGAGCAACCCGGAGCACGTGGCCTTCACCTCCCGCGTGCGCGAGCTGCTCGACCGGGCGGGCCTCATCCAGCTTCCGGAGCCCGAGCCCGCCAGCGAGTGACGCGGCCCCCTCAACCCTGGGTGATGTAATTGCGACCCTTGTCCTCGAACTCCTTCACCCGGGCGGTCGCATCCTGCTTGGTGATGTAGCCCTTGCGCTTCTTCGGGTCCTTGTTGTCCAGGTTGATGTTCTGCGTGTAGGCCTTCGTCCCCGCACTGTAACAGATGTGCTCTTCCGGCTTGCCCACGGCGGCGGGACAGAGAATGGCCATATAGACATCGCTCAACGTCCGCAGCGGTCCGCGGGCCTTGATGCAGCGGCTCATGTAGAGCTGGACGTAGTCGAGCTGCTCCAGTTCGGTCATCGCCCGGAGCTCATCCAGCGTCTTGCCGAGCTCCGAGGATCCATCCTTGGTGAATTGGATGAGCCCATACGCCTGGGCGCCTCCGGTGTGCTGCACCTTGGCCGAGAACTTCTCTCCCGTCTCGAAGGCCATACAGGCCATCAGATGATTCGGGTCGATCCCCAGCACCGCGCAGATGGCCAGCACCTTGTTCTTGAACTCAGGCTTCACGAGCGGGTGGGTCTCGTAGATGAGCTTCCCCTCGGTGGAGCGCGGCGCTCCACCGAACTCGATGGCGAGGACGGGAACGGCGTGGGACAGCACCTTGCCGCCATTGCTGGCGACGACGGCCTCCAGCCGGAACCTGCCCGCGCCCCTCACCCGCTCCACGTCCTCCTCGTCCACGAGCCGGGCCCGCAGCACTCCCTGTGCATCGCAGTACCCGCCCTTGCCCTTCGGAAGGTCATAGCGAAGCCGGAGGATCGTCAGCGCGATTGGCTCCGGGAGGTTGGAGAACTTCTCGTACACGCGGAACTCGAGGACGGCTCCGTCCTTGCCCCCGTTCGGCATGTGGTGGGCATGACACCGGAACTGCACATGCGAGGTGTCATCGGTGAGCTCGATGAAGCTCCTCTCCAGGCCGCTGAACCGGGGCACCGCCTCGTAGTCGAGGGAGAAGACAGGCGGAGCGGCCACCAGTTCCTCCCAGAGCATCGCGCCTGGATGAGAGACCTTGCCCTGGAGGCTCACCTTCTGCCCCAGCAGGCGCTTGTCCGACAGCGGCACCAGCGCCTCGTACAACCGCGGGTTGTCCTGCGAGGGCGAGGCGGTGAGCTTCATGATCTCCTCGGGAGGCCGCGCGGGCGGCGGGTAGCTCGCGGGGCCTCGCGCGTCACTCACCTGGTCTCGCGCGGACGGGGTCACCTGCCCGTGGACAGAGAAGACCGGCGCCGCCGCGCGCCAGTACGAGGGGTCTCCAATGAGCTTGATGGACACCAGCAGCTTGTCCTCGCGCACGCCCACCCGCACGTCGCCGAAGTCCGGCGTCCGGGTGGGCCGGAACGTCAGCTCCTTGGAAGCGAGCGCGGTGGCCAGCTCCTTGGGGGTCTTCTGCTGCTTGGGACGAGGTGCCCGGGGATTCCTCGGCGGCTCCAGCCAGAGCTGCTCATCGTCGAACTGGAGGAAGCGGGACTCGTCGTAGTCGAACACCGCGCTCAGGGGCACGTACTCGTCGGTGCCCGACAGCGTCTTGGGGACTCGCAGCAGCGCGAAGAGGTTCTCGCGCTCCACCTTGTCCCCGGGGAACAAGAGCGACCAGAAGAACGTGGACGAGGGCGCGTCCACCTGTGACGGCGGCCCGAGGCGGTACATCACGGGAATCTCATAGCGATCGTCCATGACGTGAACGGCCCACCGCCAGAGGGACAGCTCCATGGGCAGCTCGAAGCCCGGCTCGATGCCGTCCACCTGGATGCGAACGGAGGTGGAGCCCAGCTCGAACCCCGAGAGCACGGGACGCTTGAACCCGAGGGCGCGCGGCTTCTCCCAGACCAGGTAGCACTTCTCCTCCCCTTCCGTCTCCTGGAGGAGCTCCAGCCGCAAGTCGTAGGTGGTGCCGCCCTGGCGTGCCCCCAGGTCGAGCAGCAGGAGGGAACCCTCGCTCTCCGCGCAGCCGATGCGCCAGTGCATCACTTCGTCCCGAGCGGCCCAGTCGAAGGTGGCGAAGCGCTGGGTCTCCGGTGCCATCTTCGGCTTCTCGTCCTTCTTGAGCTCCTGCGAGTGGAGGACGGAGAACACGAGCTTCGCGTCGCGGAAGACCGGGTCACGCTTCGGCTTGAGATCGAGGCGCCGGCCGAAGAGGAGATTCGAGCCCAGCTCCAACCCGTCGAGCCTCAGCGGGTGGTCGAACTCGAACGGATTGGAGACGGTGCACCCCTTGGCGAGCGGGAAGTCCGGGACGACGGTGAGCTCGGACCTGCCCTTGCCGAAGAGACCCGCCTCGAAGACATCGACGTTCACCTCGACGGTGCAGGAGGTGCCCTCGATGCGCATGGGCACGCCGACGACCGAGTGATTCCGCGGATCCGCGTGGAGGCTGGTGGTCTTGAACAGGACGTTGCACACCGTGTCCGAGGGCAGGTGCTTCTGCGTGCCTCGCAGCGTCAACGTGCAGGTCCGCCCGTTGCGCCGGGAGCCCACCAGCTTGAGCGTCAGCTCCGTGGGGGGAACGGTGACGAGCCGGAGCACGCTCTCCGAGCCCGGGGTGATGCGCAGCTCGAGTTTCGTCGTCATGGGGGCCACATCCCCTCGCTCTTCATGGGCATGTTGATGCCGTCCTCCGGCCACATGCCGAGGAAGGAGCCGTGGACGTCCCGCATCGCCGGTTGCTGGAGCGGCTCGGGCAGCGAGCCCTCGGCCTCGGCGCGCAGGTCCGCATCGCCCTTGGCGACGGGAACGGCACGGACCATGAAGCGTTGCCCCCCCTTGAGCGCGACCGAGACGTCCCTCAGGTTCACCTCGGCCTGGAGGATGCCATCCGGGCGCGTCACGCCGTACTCCTTCACCCTCGACTTGTAGACGAGGGTGTTCTTCGCGAGCTTCAAGGGCCGCGACGTTCCGCCCCCTCCGTCCGCGGGCGCGACGAGCTCGAACTTGAAGCCCCGGCCCGAGGGAACGGCGAACGTCTTCAGGGACACCCCCAGCATGAACGGGTCATCCGGCCTCGGTTTGAGTTCGAGTTCGGCGCCGCGCTGCGTGTCGTAGACCACGATCTCCGAGGGCTCGACGTCGATCCGCTCCGTCTGCAACGGCACGCGCTTGTTCTTGGCCTCGGCGGAGATCTGCAACTCGACATCATTCAATCCCTCTCCGCCGAACTTCACCTGCCTCACGAGGTAAAGCCCCTGGGGAGAGGATTGAACGCTCGACTTCGCCTTCTCATCGAGCTTCTGCTGACCAAGCGTGATGCGCGACCCGGTCGCCTTCCAGAAATGCTCATCGGCTCCCAAGAGGGGGACAGTGATCTGGATGCCCGTCGAGGTGAGCTGAACCTCCGGAATCCCGAACGAAGGCTGTTGATGCAGTTCCTCCGCATCGACGGTCGACCACAGCTCCAGATGACCGGCACTCGCCTGGCTCCTCAGCTCCTCCACGTCCACCTTCTCGGCGCGCTTGCCCAGCGTCTCCGTGCGAGACAGGCGCGGGTCATGCAGATGACCCCCATTGGGGAACAGGCAGCCGAACTGCACGACCAGCTTCTTCTCGGGCGGGAGGGTCTTGCGGAGCGCGGAGAAGGCCTCGTGGGCATCGAACTCGATGACAATCTCTCCGGGGTGCTGGCTCGCCCGTGGCTCCTGCACCCGAATGAGGACGGCGCCCTTGCCCGCCTCCTCCGCGTCCTGAATCCACCCCTCGTCCTTCGCCTGGGCCACCACCTGGCGCAGCACGTCCGGGTTCAGGGACCTGAGCACGACGGACAGGCCATCCGCGGAGAGCGCGGTCAACGCCAGTGCCTGGCGGGGACCGTACATGCACTGGATGCGCTCGACCGCGTCGACCAGCTCCCACGCGAGCGGGGGCTCGGTGCTGGCCGCGCCCTTGGCGTCCTTGGCCGCCGCGTCGAGGAAGGCCTTGTAGGTGAAGTGTTGCGAGACATAGGTGTTGGCATCCTTGACCGCGCCCCGCTTGACGTAGCCATCGAGGACCTGGAACCCCCTGGCCTCGCTGAGCGCCAGACTCTCGCGCCCCTCGACGGGGATGGCCACCGAGGCCACCTGGAACTCGAGCGGTGGCGCGGGCGCCGGTGGCTCGGCACCTGGCTTCTGCTTGCCCGGCTTCTTCGGGGGAACCTTCTTGGGCTCCTCCGCGCTCGCCACGCGCAGGAGCACCCAGCCCCGGATGCTCCTCGGGCAATGGTCGCGGAACGCAATCCGCCACGAGAAGGAACCATCCTCGTGGGAAGTCAGGCCCGCCGACTCCCGCGCGGACAGCAGCACCGGCTCGAGTCCCTTCAGCTCCAATTCCCCCAGCGCCTTGGCCCCCGTGGCATCGAGCTTCCAGGCGCCCCACCCGGGGAACTCCAGGGGATACAGGGCCGTGCCCTCCCGGGCCTTTCCCAACGGCAGCTCATAGGTCCGCTTTCCATGGGTCACGCGCGCCGTCACCGACTCGGTGGCGCCACCCCGCTGGATCGCCGCGAGGTAGATGTGATCCCCGACCCGCATCGGCGGGTATTCCGGCCGGGCCGGGACCCACCCGATCGCGGCGAGCGCCTTCGCCTCCTCGGACAACCAGGGCTGGGTGTCCGCGAACCGGACGAGGCCGTGGTTCGTCAGCAGCATCAACAGCCAGGCGAAGGTGACCGGATGCGGGTTGTCCAGGAGCGTGTCCTTCGGCAACTGCTCGCCGTCGGGCTGCTCGGCGAACAGCGACTTCTCCTGGCCTGGCACGCCCAGCACCACGGTCTCCTGGTGCGCCCACCAGCCCACCACCTCCGAGAGTTCCTTGATGGCGCTCTTCGCCGCTTCCTCGTTCTCGGAGTTCACGAGGGTCTTGCCGATCTGGAGTTCCTCGTAGAAGCGCAGCTGGGCCTCCACCTGTTTCGCGATGCCCTCGGGGAGCCACGCGTTGAGGTGCCGCAGGACCACGTTGCGCCAGCGGACGGAGGCCACGTTCTTGAAGTGCGCGGCGTCGCGCTTCAAGGCGTCCTGTCCGCCACCACTTCCGGTCTGGAGCAGGAGGCGGCTGGGATCCGCTGGCTCCACGAAGACCTTGCGCGCGTTCGCGGGCAGGCGGATCCGCAGGTGGGTCTGCTTGCCGTCGTAGTCGACCAGCAGTTCCCGGGAGGGCGGCTCGAACGTGAGCTTGAGCTGGTAGGCCCCCGGGGGCAGGGCGTCCTTGTAGTTGGTGATGAGGAGATCAACGGGGTAGCTGGGCTCGTCTGGAATCCCCTTCCCCGAGGACTCGGGCTCCTCGGAGGAGAACGGGAGCGTCGTATAGGTCGCGAGGATCTCCTGGAGCGTCTCCGGGCTGTAGGTGTTCCGGAAGTGCTTCAGGCGCGCGTAGTCCGGCCCGTTGGCGTGCTTCGATTGGGGCGCGAGCGCCAGGACCTGATCGATGATCTCGTTGCCCTCTCCGGACTCGTCCTGGGGAGGCTCGAAGAAGTTGTTCCGATCCTTCTCCTCGAAGAACTTGAAGAACGGCGCGCCCTCCGCCGACAGCCCGAGCTTCTGCTCGGCGAACTTCAGCAGCTTCTCGATGGAGCTGTTCTGGCTGGGCGCGAGGATCTCCCAGTGGAGGAAGCCGTCGCCCGTCGCCCGGCTCTTGTCATCCAGGTACCCGAGCACCTCGCCGGCCCGGACCATGAGGAAGGGCTGGGCGAGGGTGATGACCTTGCCCGCGATGAGCGCCTCGTGGAGCTCGGTCACGTCGCGATCCGGCTTCCTCCAGACGGCGGACACGCCCTGCGTGCCCTCGCCGAGGTCGAGCGGCTCCGGCATCCCGAGCCCCGCGCCGATGACGGAGAACTGGCCTCCTGGCTTCAGGACGATGTCCTCTTGCGCCGGGCTGCTCGCCTCGGGTGGCGGCTGAAGCCAGCGCACCTGACCGAAGGCCGGATGCTTGGGATCGATCACCACCAGGGAGCCCTCGCGGCGCGCGAGCGTCTTGAGCCAGGCGACATCCCGGTACGTGTTGGCGTCCTTCCAGTCCGGGGGCAGCAGGTGCATGTAGAGGCTGTAGAAGGTGAAGCGCTCCGGCGCGCTCGCGCCCGGCTGGGAGCCCTCGCCCTTGGGTGGAATCACCTCGACGTCGTGCCGGACCAGAACGAAGGAGTTGTGGTTTCCCACGAGCTCCTGGGCGAGCTTGTTCTTCTCGTGGCCCGCCTTGGCCGCTTCGCTGGATTCCGCGGACGGAAGGGCATTCGTCAGCCGGAGCGCCACGATGTGGCCAGGCGCCAGGCAGCGAACCTCGCGCTGGCCGGTAGGCGTGACGGGGGGAGTCGGCTGGGCGGTGTTCTTCGCGCCCTTCCCGGAGCCCTGCGCCTTCGTCTCCTCCGGCTTCTTGGGAGGAGGCGGCGGGGGTGGCCGCTCCGGGAACTGGGAGCGCTCCAGGTGCACCCCCGAGTGGAGCGTCCGATGGCCCCCGAAGGGGAAGAGCCCCATCTCGGACTGCTCCGCCGTCACGTAGCCGTTGACGGGGCGGAAGCGCACCTGCTGGCCATCGAGCGGCAAGGAGACGGAGCGCATCACGTTCGTGTAGACGAAGTCGGGAGGCACGCGCGTCGACTTGTGCGAATAGATGAAGGTGCCCCCCTTCGCGCCGTCCCCCCAGTAGTCCATGAACAGATCATCGACCCGGCTGAAGGGGTTCTCCTCGAACAGCTTCCGGGCGCGGATGAGGATCAACGCCCCCTGGGCCTCTTCCCACGCCCCGGGAATGACTCGGATGAGGTCGTGCTCGTGCGTCAGCTTGCGCTCGGCGACCGCATCCACGTCGTCCGGTGCATCGGCTGTGGGCGGAAAGAAGATGGCCGCTCCCTTGCGAGCGGCGATCTTGTTTCCATGGGTCGCGGGATCCGCGACCGCGAGCCAGAGATGCCGGCCACTGTCATCGGTGATGTAGGCGTAACCGATGATCAGGATGAGATGGATGGGCGCGCTCTTCTCGGTGGAGAAACCCGAGTAGAAGATGACCGGGTTGTTCGAGGTGAGCGCCTGGAGGAGGGGGTCCAGTCTGGCCGCGAGCTGACCCGGATCGTTCGCGATCTGGATGGCCTGGGCCTTCCGGCCGGGCTCACCATAAGGCAACACGACGCCACGCGAGAAACCAAGAACCTTTGAGGCACTGTAATCAGGTCTACTCACCCCGATTTCGGGTGGCTTGATGACAGCGACATCACCTTGAGTGTAATCAGGGTTCGAAACCGAATAGCCGCTGAGATTGCAGTGAACCGGAGGCTCCCTTGGTTTCGTGTGAAACGCTCGATCTCCGTTCGGATAACGAAGATCGACGAACCAGCCCTGCCTGCCACCATCCCAGTGGGTGATGAGCCTGGATTCGAAATCATCGCCTCCCTGCAAAACCTGATAATAATTGTACGCCATGGAGCAGGAAGTCCGACCGCACCAGTCCGGGGGTCCACCCGGGTAATGCTGCCCAAGAAGGGGAACCTTGAGGATGTGGTACTCCTCCAGCCTGGCGAGCAGCTTTTCCGGAAGCTCATACTTCCAATCCGGCAGATACCTACTTTTCTTCATGTCTCGTACCCATGAGGGGAACCCCTCATGCTCCCCCCTGCTCGTCAAACAACGGAATCCCGACAGACGCATCGCTTGCACGGCCCGCTCAAGAGATTGCGCTCGGGGTGGCGATTCACACCGGCCAACAACTCAAGGCCCGCCCTCTTTACAATTGTCGTGCTGCTCCGCATATCTGTGCAACTTGAACGTATAGGCCATATCGTTCAGGTACCCAATATCCTTGCGGCCTTCAGGCAGCTTGAAGACCATACGGGTCGGTCCTTTCCCATAGGCGTGCTCAAGAGACAGCTCGAGTTCGTTATCTCGCCTCGACACGGAGGTGACCCAAAACGTCTCTCTTCCTTCTGCCCCCTTTTCACGCAGCATCATCCAACGACCGTGGATGTCCGGAACGAACTCGAGCAGATAGGGCGTCTTGAGACAATCGTTGAACGGCATCGAGAGCAGACCCTGACGACCCGGTCTGAGCAGGGCCCATGCAGAGGGGATACCGCTCAAGATCGCATGGGAAGCATCATCAAGTACGAATCGACCGAAGGGGATGTCCTCTTTTCTAGCATCTACCCCCTCCACCCCCGCGAAGAGCGCCTTGTCCATCACCGGAGTCGAGGGAAAGGAGTTTCGTTCGAGGACATCCATCTTCAACTTCGTCGTCTCCGGATCGAGTTGGTGTTTGCCACGGTAGACCGTGACATTTTCCGGGTCCTTCACCGCGATGATGAACAGGTCTTTTCTTGTCTCGACTCGAATCTTGACATCCCGGAGGAATCCTCCCGCCACTTCCCAGATGCAGACATTCGCCCCGCGCAAACCGCAGTAGGTCGAGAAGGTCCGCTTCGTGGCGCCCGTACCCTTGAAGCCCTCCAGGAGCCGGAAGTTGCGCTCGAAGAAGAGCTCGCCGAGCAGCTTCGGCAACTCCGCGTCCTCCGGAGCCAGCAGCGCGGCGCGCAAGGCGCTCTCCTCGCGGCGCTCGGGCTTGAGCATGGGGTTCTTCGCCTCGGCCCTCAGCGTCTCCACCGAGGGCTTCTCCGGTCCCACCAGCGCCACGGCGGCATACCCCTCGTAGTCCCCGCAGCGCACCTTCATCCACTCCGCCACGGCCGTGCCCGTCACCGCGCACTCCGTCCCGATGGGCGCCTTGACCAGCACCTCCGCGTCCTTGGCCGCCTCCTTGCGCAGGTTGACGGACGAGCCCTGGACGTAGACCTTTTGCGGTACGCCGGCGTCTTCCCCAGTCGCGGCGAGCAATAGCGTGAGCAGTACTGTTTTCATCTCGATGACCCGAGGGGGTGATTCCCCGCCGGGTCATGATGGCACGCCCCCCCTCGTGGAGCCTAGGTGGGGTGGCGTTCTCCTCCCCGTGGAGGGCTCACCACACCCGCAGGCGCAGCAACTGGACGGGCCACACGGTGCGCGACACGCCTCCGTTGAACAGCGCCACCCGGTCCATCTGCGGCACCGGCAGCCACAGCCACCCGTCCGCGGCGAGGAAGGGCGCGTCCACCCAGTGCAGCCGGGGATCCGCGACCAGCGTCACGATGCGTCCATCCGCCGTGCGCTTCTTGATGGCGTCCTCGGCCAGGTCGCTGAAGTACAGGTTGCCATGCGCGTCCAGCGTCGTGCCCCCCGTGGGCGGCAGGTCGGCCCAGGGCTGCACGTGGGACAGCACGGCCTCGGGCGACAGGCTGGCATCGTCCAGCCAGCGCGTCTCGATGCGCGACCACGGCCCATGCAGGGACGCGAAGTACAGCCACCGTCCATCCGGGCTCAGCTCCAGCGGATCCGCGTGCACCCGAAGCGGCGCGCCATCCGGCCCATTGAGCACCTTGCCCTCCAGCACGATGGGCCTGTCCGCGGGCGCCGTGACGGCCGCGGCGTTGTCCAACACCCGCCGCGCCGCGCCCGTGTCCAGGTCGAGCACGATGAGCCCCGGACGGCCCGCGTCCGTCAGGTAGCCCCGGTTGCCCTTCAGGCGGATGTCATCGACATAGCTCGTGGGCGTCGCGATGTCCGAGCCCAGCGGGTACACCCGGACCACCTGGCCGTTCTTCAAGTCGATGCGCACCACCTTCGCCCCACCCGGCAGGGGCGCTCCGCCGAAGTCGGGCGAGCCCGTGTCGATGACCCACAGCGAGTCCTGCGGGCCCTTGTGGATGGCGTTGATGTTCACGAAGGCCGCGCTCGCGTCCTGCCCCGGCTGCCACGCGTTCCAGCGCGCATCGGGGTAGGCGTGGGGCTGGCCCCGCGCGTCCAGCACGCCGAGCGCCGGCCCCGTGGAGCCCGTCCACCGCGGCCCCGCGACGAACACCTGTCCCTCGTCGGACAGGGCCACGCCGTTCCAGATCATCCCGTCGCTCTCGGCGGCGACGACGAGCGGAGAGGTCGTCGCAGTGGACACAGCGGGCAGGGCACATGCGGTCAGCAACAGGCTCGTGACGAGCGGAAAGGTTCTCATGGAAATGCTCCTCGATAGGGACGGCACAGGCACCGTCACGGGAGGGAAAGTGTTCGAAGCGCCCCCGTTCCGAAATCGACAGTTCTGAATTCGCGGTATGCGTTCGCGCATGCCATCGAACCAGGTGAAGGACGTGAGCGCTCTTCAGTGGGACGACCTCAAGGTGTTTCTCGCCATCGCGAGGGTGGGCTCACTGGTGGGCGCGGCGCGGACCCTCGGCCAGACGCAGCCCACGATGGGACGCCGGCTCCAGGCGCTGGAGAAGGCCGTGGGCTGCAAGCTGATGCGGCGCACCGCCGACGGCTTCGTCCCGACCGACGAGGGCAAGGCGGTGCTCGCCCACGCCGAGCGCATGGAGGAGGAGGCCGTGGCCTTCGCGCGGCGCCTGGCGGGGCGGGACAGCGAGGTGGAGGGGACGTTGCGCGTCTCCAGCTCGGAGTGGTTCGCCAGCCACGTCCTGGCCCCCATCTTCGCCCGCATCCAGCTCCAGCATCCCCGGTTGGAGGTGGAGCTCATCACGGAGACGCGGCTGTTGAACCTCGACCGGCGCGAGGCCGACCTCGTCTTCCGCTTCCGCCGCTTCGAGGAAGCGCACATCGTGCAGAAGCGGCTCACGCACATCACCTACGAGGCCTATGCCTCGCGCGACTACCTGGAGCGGCGGGGGCGCCCCGATCCGTCCACGGGCGGCGCGGGCCATGGGCTCATCACCATGGACCTGGCGTTCAACCACCTGGCGGACGTGGGCTGGCTCACGGGGCGGCTGCCCCAGGCGCGCATCTCGGGGCGCAGCAACAGCCGCGACGTGCAGGCGAGGATGTGCGCCGCGGGAGGGGGCATCGCGGTGCTGCCCCGTCAGCTCGGGGATGGGTTGCCGGGCCTCGAGCGGGTGGACCTCGGCGAGCCGCCTCCCGGCCGGGACATCTGGGTGGGCTATCACCGGGACTTCCAGCGCCAGCCCCGGCTGCGCACCCTGCTCGACGCCACCGAGGCCGCCTTCGCGTCGGCCCCCGACGGCCAGTCCCTCACTCCTCCTGGAGGAAGGAGACGGTGAGGGGCGTCGTCATGCCGGGCTTCACCTCCACCCGCCGGATCACCGTCTTCGCCAGGGTGGGACTGGTGAGCGTCACGGTATAGGTGCCCACGGGCAGCTCCAGCGCCTTGTCCAGGGGCGTCGTGCCGCTCGGCCGCCCATCCACGGAGACGACGGCATAGACGGCCTGGGGGTGCGCGCGCACATCCAGACGGCCCAGCGCCGCGGGGAAGGGACGTCTGGATTTGACGGAGCGCGCGATGCGCTCACGGGTGGCGGGCGGAGGCGCGGCGGGCTCCGCGAAGGCAGCCACTTCCTCCACCCCCAGGGCCAACTCCCGAGGCACCTGCTCCAGGGCTCGCGGGGAGGGCTCGGTGGGAGGAGTCGCGGAGAGGGCCCGCGGCAACTCCACCACCGAGGACTCCACACGCTCCCGGGCCGTGCTCCGCTTCCACGGCAGCAGGCCGCCACCCGCCACGAACAGCAGGCCGCCGACGAGCACCTGCCGCGTCCACGACCAGGCCCCGGGCGGCGGTCGGGTGCGCGCGAGCGTCTGCGCCAGGGCGGGCGGGGGCGGGTACACGGGGAGGGCCACCGCCAGGGGAGCCACCGGGTGCTCGGACAGCGTCGTGAGCGCGCCCGACTCGGCCCACCCATCTGGGAGGGGGCGCCACTCGGGAGTCGAGTCCAGGGCGCGCGCCGATGCGCTCTCCCGGGGTGGGGCGATGGGCGCGAGCCGCGGGGGGCGGGGCGCGACGGCCCGGGAGAGCCGCTGCGCGGGCAGGCCCGTGCCCGAGGTGGCCCGGTGGACGAGCTGGGCCACCTGCTGCGTCGTCACGGTCCTGCCCTCCGCGAGGATGAAGTCCTCCAGCTCCGTCTGGAGCGCATGACAATCCGGGTAGCGCTGGTGGCGCTCCCGGGCGAGCGCCCGGTCGAGGATGCGTTGGAGGGACTCGGGCACCTCGGGCCGGGAGTGCACTGGGGAGTGCACCAGGGGCACGGGCTCCTCGCGGAGGCGGGGATTCGTCGACGAGGGCTCGTGGAGCGTGAGCAGCTCCTGGAGCACCACCCCGAGCGCATACACATCCACGCGCCGGTCCAGGTGCCGGGCGCGCAGTTGCTCGGGCGCCATGTACGCGCGCCTGCCCGGGCCGATGCCACCGCGGGTCCGATGGCTCCGGCCGGAGGCCCGGGTGATGCCGAAGTCCACCACCTTCACCGTGCCCTGAAGCGACAGCAGGAGGTGATCCGGGCTCACGTCCCGGTGGATGAGGCCCAGGGGCTCGCCCGTGTCCGGGTCCACGAAGTCATGGGCGAAGGCCAGCGCCTCACAGGCCTGGGAGATGAGCCGGGCACAGACCACGGGAGGCAGGGACAGGCGCCGGGCCGAGGCGCGCCGCACGAGCGTGCGCAGACTCGGCCCATCGACGTACTCCATGGCCAGGAAGGAGGAGCCATCGGCCTCGCCGAAGTCGAAGATCTGCACGATGTTCGGGTGGGTGAGCCGGGCGGCCAGGCGGGCCTCGGAGAGGAACAGCTCCACGAAGGAGGGCTCCCGGGCCAGGTGCGGCAGGATGCACTTCACCGCCACCGTCTTCTCGAAGCCCCAGGGCCCGGCGGCCTTGGCGAGGAACACCTCGGCGGTGTCCCCCACGGCGAGCTTGCGGATGAGCTGATACTTGCCGACCTGCCGTGTCACGAATCCGCTGCCTCCTCGCCCCCATCACCCCCGAACACGGGGGGGCTCGAAGGAGCCCGGTAGAGAAGGACGCTCATCGAGGTCCTATTCCGCCTCGGTGGGAGGGCCTGCGGTGGTCCGTCAGCGTGCTCGGAGAGCGTCCGGCCCGGCGATCGCTCGCGCGGTGGTGGCCCGGCTCAGCGTCATCGCGCTCGAGAAGCCGGCGGTGTAGGGCATGCCCTCGTAGACGACGCTCACGGTGCCCGCGTAGTTCAGGGTGATGACCTCGTCCACGAGCGTCGCGGTGCCGCTCGTCACGACCAGGGTGGCCGCCAGCACCGTGCCGTCCGGGAGCGTCACGTTCTCCGTGCAGGACGTGTTCGGCACGAGCGTGGCCAGCGCGTCCTCCACCTCGGCGGGCAGCGCGCACCCGCCTTCACTCGTGAGGAGGATGTCGGCGGTGTCTCCCTCGGTGACGCGCACGGTGTCCGAGCGCGGCTGGGTGTTGTTCTGACCGGCGAAGGAGAAGGTCACCGCTCCCGTCGCGGTGTAGGTGCCCAGGAAGGGCTCGAGATCCCGGGCGCAGCCTGGACCCAGGGCGAGCGCCCCCACGAGGAAGATGGAGCGAAGGTTCATGTCCGCGCTTCCTAGCGTGGGGCCTCGCGCGCGCGCACCCGGCCGTCCCGGCGAGGCGGGCCGCGTGTACCGCAGCCAACGGAGTGGGGCCGGCGCCCGGGGGTGGACTGGGGATTCGTCGACAGCTGCGCGCGCTCAGGCCTCGCGCTCGGACTCCTCGATGAGCGCGCGCATCAACTCCGCCGCGGGCAGGCCCCGCGACAGCGCGGCGGCCTGTCCCGCCCACAGCGCCATGTAGCGGGGGTCCCCTCGCGCCGCCGAGGCCGCGCGCAGCGGCGTGGTGGCCGCGTGCTGGAGGGGAAAGGGAAGGATGTCCGGCGAGTCGCTCAGGGCCTCGGTGAAGTCATTGGCGAGCCCCCGGGCCGGACGGCCGGAGAAGGCGCGCGTCACCACGGTCGCGTCGTCCTGCGCCTCCCGGAGCGCGGCCTTGTAGACGGGAGCGATGCCCGACTCCGGGCAGGTGAGGAACGCGGTGCCCAGTTGCACGCCCGCCGCCCCGAGCGCCCGCGCGGCGCGGATGCCCCGCCCATCCATGAGGCCTCCGCTCGCGACCACCGGCGGGCCCACGGCGTCGGCCACTTGCGGCACCAGTGCCATCGTGCCCACCAGGGACTTCTCCACGGGCCCCGCGAACGTGCCCCGGTGTCCCCCGGCCTCGCTGCCCTGCGTGACGATGAAGTCCACGCCCGCGGCCTCCAGCAGCTTCGCCTCCCGCACGGTGGTGGCCGTCCCGGCGAGCACCATCCCCCTTGCCTTCAGCCGCGCGAGCACTCCCGCGGGCGGCACCCCGAAGACGAAACTGACGACGCGCGCGCCGCTCTCCGCGACGGCGTCCACCTGCTCCTCGAAGGAGGGCATGGGGGAGGTGGGGGGCTGGGGAGGGGCGAGCCCGAGTCGCGCATGGTAGCCCGCGAGCACCGCCAGCATCCGGTCCGGCGCGACCTCGGCGGGCGGCGGCGGGGGCACGAAGAGGTTGATGGCGAAGGGGCGATCGGTGAGCTCGCGCACCCGCCGCGAGTGCTTCACGATGTCCTCGGGCTTGAGGTAGGCCGCGCCCGTCGAGCCCAGTCCGCCCGCGTTCGACGCGGCGGCGACCAACTCCGGGGTGGTGGCGCCCCCCGCCATGGGGGCCTGGATGATGGGATGCTCGACGCCCAGCAACGCGGCGAGCCGACTCCAAGCGGTGGACCGGTTCATACCTTCCTCCTGGGAAACTCCGACTCTACAATGTGCCGGAAAGCCCATCCGCGGTAGCGAATCGTTCAGATGCGAGTCATCGCCCGAAGCGATGGCTCGCCCCGAGCCCTCCGCGCCGCGCTCTCCCTCGAGGTGCCGACATGGACGCAGCCGAACTCAAGGTCTTCGAGGCCGTCGCCCGCACGGGGGGAATCGGCCGGGCGGCGCAGGAGCTGCACACGGTGCAGTCCAATGTCACCGCGCGCATCCGCCGGTTGGAGGAGGAGCTGGGCGTGCCGCTGTTCGACCGGCACAGCCGCGGCGTGAAGCTCACCAGCGCGGGGGAGCGGCTGCTGCCCTACGCCACCCAGGCCGAGCGGCTCATGAGCGAGGCGCGCCAGGCCGTGGCGGACGGCCCCGAGCCCCACGGCACGCTGAGCCTGGGCTCACTGGAGACGACCGCCGCGCTGCGCCTCACGCCCATCCTCGTCGCGTACACCCGGGAGTGCCCCCAGGTGGATGTCTCGCTGCGCACCGGCACCACCCAGGGGCTCGTCGCGGACGTGCTGGAGCACCGGCTGGAGGGCGCCTTCGTGGCGGGGCCGGTGCGCCACCGCGAGCTCCTCGAGGAGCCCGTGGTCACCGAGGAGCTGGTGCTCGTCACGGCGCCCGGCGTGCGCCTCGAGGATCTCCCGGGGATGAGCGGAGGCCCCAAGGTGCTCGTCTTCCGCACCGGCTGCACCTACCGCCAGCACCTCGAGCACTTCCTGGCCTCGCGCGGGCTCAAGGCGCTGCGCACGCTCGAGCTCGGCACGCTGGATGGCATCCTCGGCTGCGTGAGCGCGGGCATGGGCCTCACGCTGCTGCCGCGCGCCGTGGTGGAGGCGGCCTGGCGCGCGGGCTCGGTCGCCGTGCATGCCCTGCCCGCCTCGCGCTCGCGCGTCACCACCGTCTTCATCCGCCGGCGCGAGGGCTTCACCTCCCGGGCCCTCCTGCGCTTCATCGACTGTGCCCAGCGCATCCACGGGGGCCGCTGAGCCCCTCAGCCCTCGTCGTCGAAAGTCTTCCTCAACGGCACCGGCAGCTTGAGCGACAGGACGAGTCCGATGTCGCTTCCATAGCCGGGTTTGTCACCGGGCGCGGTCGCCACCGGAATCCCGATGCGCACGCCGACCGACAGCAAGCCCAGACTGAGGAAGGGTTGCAGATGCAGGCTCGTCGTCGCCGCGCCCTTGGCTCCGGCGCGATCATGGGCCACACCCAGCTCGGCGCCCAGGATGAGGGTGGTGGCCTGCACACCGGCGCACAGGCGGTGGTGCTCGCCGTTGATGGACTGCCATTGGCCGAAGATCCCCACCCCCGCGATGGGCTCCGCCTTGAAGAAGGCATGCAGGCTGAGTTCCGCGCCGAGCCCCATCGCCGCCCCCCCGGGGCGCACCGTCCCGCTGAAGAGGAACCCCCCGCTGAGGTAGATATCCCCGGGCTGGGGGAACGAGGCCGGGATCAGCCAGGGCGACAACGCCAGCGCCTCGGCCGAGGCGCATAGCGCTCCCACCCACATCGGTCCGCGACACGCCTTCCACGAGGCTCGCATGGTGCCCCTCGTCTCCAGGGCGCTCACGCTAACCCAGGCGCCCACGCGCGCCCGGCGTCAGATGGTCAGGCCGATGGAGAGGTACGGGCCCGGGAGCACGTCCTGGTGCACGACCCCATCCACCAGGCCGGCATCGTTGAGCACCAGCATCCGCATGCCGGCCCGGAAGGCGAACAGCTTGTAGCCGAAGTACACGACCACCCCGCCCGCCGCGTCGAGCTGACGGTAGGGCACGGGGGTCAGGTGCACCCGCCCCTCCAGGGCGAAGAAGTCCGACAGGTAGTACTCGGCCGAGACGCCCACGCTGGGGCCCACGAAGGTGATGTCGGGCGCCTGGGCCATGGACAGACCGCCCTCCAGCCGCAACCGGCCACTGTCGCCCTTGAGCGCCGCCCACGACAGGTGCCCCGACAGCAGGGCGAGGGAATCCGTATCGCCACTGCCATCATCCGCGCGCAGGCTCAGTGCGCCCGCGCGCAGCATCAGGCCGAGCCGATCCCCCTCGAAGCCCAGATGGAGCGCCGCCCCGGCGCCCTCCCGGAGGATCTGGAAGTCGAGCCCGAACAGGAAGTTCTTGTAGCGGTGCGACAGGTACTCGTCCGCCGCGGAGACCACGGAGGGGGGCGCGGGCTCCACGTAGTGATAGGCCGGCGGCTCGACGTAATAGGAGGGGCCCGGGTCGACATACACGACGGGAGGCGGAGGCGTGTAATAGCGAGGCCGGGGCTGGTAGCGGGGCCGCCCGCGCGGACGGTCGTCGCGCCCGGAGTCGGAGTCATGCGAGGGCGAGGGAGACGGAGCGGGAGCGTTCACCGGAGAGGCGTCGTGCGTCCTCGAGCCCGAGTCGCGCGAGTCCCGCGTCTCGCGCGAGTCGTCCCGGGACTCCGTCGTCGACGAGCTCTTGCCGAAGCGGGCCTCGGCCTGGGGAGCGGCGAGCAGCATTCCGGTGAGCACGGCGGCGGACACGAACGGGAGGCGAATCATGGTTTCCTCGGGGCGGCGAACGGCCTGTGTCCCCTGACTCGCCTGGCTGCCTTTTATTCAACGACACCCACCCGAGGTTAAAACAGCCCTCATGAACTGGTACGACGCGGTGGTGGTGGGCGCGGGCTTCGGCGGGCTGGCCACGGCGCTCGAGCTCACCCAGCGTGGCGCCCGCGTCGCGCTCTGCGAGACCCTCAACTACCCGGGCGGCTGCGCCAGCACCTTCCACCGGGACGGCTACGCCTTCGAGGCCGGCGCCACCCTCTTCTCCGGACTCGGCGAGCAGCAGCTCTTCGGCCGCTGGGTGCGCCAGCTCGGGCTGGACGTGACGGTGGACTGGATGGATCCCCTGGTGGAGCTGCGCACCCCGGGCATGCGCCTGGACGTGTTCCGCGACCGTGAGCGCCTGCTCGCGCGGTTGTGCGCCTTCCCGGACGCTCCCGCCCGCGCGCTGCGCGACTTCTTCACCCTGCAACGGCACGTGGCCGATGCCCTGTGGCCCCTCTTCGATGAGCCCACCCTCCTGCCCCCACTCGACGTGCGCGCGCTGCTGCACCATGCCTCGCGGGCCCTGAGGTACACGCCCCTGTTGCGCTGGATGGGACGGCCGCTCGGCGCCGTGCTGGAGCACCACGGCCTGCTGCGCTTCACGCCCCTGCGCACCTACGTGGACGCGCTCTGTCAGATCACCGTGCAGTGCCCCGCCACCGAGGCCGAGGCGCCCTTCGCGCTCGCGGCCATGGACTACTACTGGCGCGGCACCGGACACGTGCGCGGCGGCATCGGCCAGCTCGCCCGGGCGCTCGCGGGGGCCGTCTCCTCCGGGGGCGGCGAGGTGCTGTACGCCAACCGGGTGAAGGCGCTCGAGCCCGTGCCGGGAGGCTGGCGGGTGTCGGCGCGCCGGGGCGAGCTGCTCGCGCGCCACGTGGTGGCCAACGTGCTGCCCCAGGGGCTGATGCGCCTGCTCGGACGGCCCGCCGAGCAGCTCCCCTCGCGACTGCGGGAGCTCGCCGGACGCGTGGCCGAGGGCTGGGGCGCGGTGATGTTGTACCTCGTGGTGCGAGCCCCCGAGGCGTCCCCTCCGGGCCCCCACCACCTGGAGCTGGTACGGGACGAACAGGCCCCGTTCATCGAGGGCAACCACCTCTTCGCCTCGCTCAGTGGCCAGGCCGATACGGGCCGCGCGCCCGAGGGCCACCGCACCCTCACGGTGTCCACGCACGTCGCGCTGCGCTCACTGACGGATCGGCCCCCCGAGGAACAGGCCCGCCTCGTGGCCTCCATCCAGGAGCGGATGCGGCGGGGGCTCGGGGAGCTGGCGCCCGAGTGGCTGGAGCACGTGCGGCACGAGCTGCCGGCCTCGCCGCGCACCTTCGAGCGCTTCACCCAACGCGAGGGCGGTGCCGTGGGCGGAGTGCCGCGCCGCGCCGGACTGCACCACTACCGCACGCTCGGCCCCAAGCCGGTGATGGATGGGCTGTGGCTCGTGGGGGACTCGGTGTTCCCGGGGCAGAGCACGCTGGCCACGGCGCTCGGCGGCGTGCGCACCGCCGCGTGCATCTCCCGCGGCCGCTGAACCGTAACGATTTTGGGGAAACAGGCCCCGTTTCTAACGATTTCTACAAAGACCTGACCCAAATTCGAGCCGAAGGCCTCCAGCTAACGATTTCTCGCTGCCCTTCGTTCGCCCCCGCTAACCCGGGCCCCGGCACCCGCCGGGCGTCGCGCCCCGCTCCTCGAGCAGCCTCGCCACCTTGCGCCCCTCGCGGTCCTCGCGCCCCCGCGCCACGTCCAACGGTCGCACGCACTCCCGCGTCTCCGCGTCCAGCGGCGCGCCCTGCCCCACGAGGTACTCCACCAGCCGCGCTCCCGCCTGGGCGGCCGCGCGATGCAGCAGCGTCCTCCCCTCGCCGTCCGCGAGCCGCACGTCCAACCGCCCCTGCTCCAACAGGAACGCCGACAACTCCTCGTCATCCTGGCTCACCGCGAGCCGCAGCAGCCACTCGAGGTTCTCCCGCGAGAGCGTGCTCCACTTGCGCATCGCCCAGTCATGCAGGAGCGCGGACGTCCCCGCCTCCGTCCCCGCGGCGAGCGCCGTGGACAGCCGCTCGAACGCGATGTCCGGTGGCACCCGCCCCTCATGCAGCAGCCGCCGGGCCTCCTCCCCCCGTCCCTGGCCCAGCAACACCGCGAGCGCCTCGCCCGAGGGATCCGTCGCCCCCATCGCCAGGAATAGCTCCACCATCCAGGGCCCGCCCTCGCTCAACGCCAGGGTGAGCGCCGTGGGCCCCTGCCCACTCGCCGCGCGGACACTCGCCCCTCGTGACAACAGCCGCGCCGCCAGCGTCCAGGCGTGCGTCCGCAGCGCCAGCACCAGGGCCGCGTCGAGCTGCGGCCCCTCCAGCTCGCGCTCCCTCAAGCCCTGCTCGAGCAGCTCCCGCGCCAGCCCGTCCAGCTTCATGTCCACGGCGAGCCGCACCGGGGCGAACGGCTCTCCCACCGAGGCCAGGGGCTGCACCCCGAGCGACAGCAGCGCCCGCGCCGCCGGGGCGTTGCCCGCTCGGATCGCATGCGCGAGCACGTCCAGCCCCGCGCCATCCACCGCATGCGGGTTGGCGCCCCGCCGCACCAACACCTCGAGCGTCCGGGGATCCGCGCACCGCGTGAGCTGCACGAGCACGGGCCCCATCCGCTCCGCCACCTCCTCGGGAGACAGGCCGGACAGGGCGGACTCCAGCAGCGCGGGCGTGCCACAGAAGCGCCGGGCGAGCTGCTCCACCACCTCCACCCGCTGCGCCCCCGTCCACGCCGGCTGCCGGAGCAGCTCCCCCAGGGCGTGCAGCGTGTTGGCGCCCAGCGCTTCCAGGGGCTCGCCGGCCCGCGGACGTCCCTCGAGGAACGCGAGCACCGGGGCCACCCGCGCCGTGGCACCCCGCGACAGGAAGAACCGGGCCACGTCGAAGTGCCCCCGGGAGACGGCCACGGTGAAGGGAGGATCCGGCTCCACCCTCGGCTCGGCGGTCTCCCCGAGCGGCGGAGGCGGCTCCAGGATGGCGCCGTGCTCGAAGAGCCAGGCCGCCACCTCCACGCTGCCCGCCGTCCCCAGGAACGGCGCGCCCGTGACGTCCTCGCCCAGCAGGTTCGCCCCCGTCTCCACATAGCGCCGCACGAGCGCGAGCTGCCCTCCCCGCACCGCCAGCGGGAAGTAGTCCAGATCCTCCTCGAGCTGCTTCCACACCTCGGGACGCTGACGCTCCAGGTGCTCGAGGAACGTCCGCTCGCCCAGCGCCAGCGCCAGGCCCGCGAGCGACACCGCCCGGGGATGCTCCGGCGTCGCGCCCACGAGCCTCCGGGGGTCCTTCTCCGCCGACAACGTCAACGGCTCCGCGCCCCGGTCCACCGCGAGCATCGCCACCGCGGGCCGCCCCGCCACGAGGGCGATGCGCGCGCTCTCCTGCAGCAGCGCCCGCACCTCGCCCGGCGGGCTCCGGTCGATCAACAGCGCCACCGTGTCCCGAGCCCCCGCCTCGGCGGCCTTCCACAGCAGGGCCTGCCGCCAGCCCTGGGCGAGCGGCTCCAGGTTGTCGAACAACCAGCGCACCACCTCGGTGCGGCCCTCCGCGGCCGCCGCCAGGGCCAGCTCCGAGGGGAAGTCCTCCCCGGTGGGCTTCCAGTGGCCCAGCAGGGCGAGCGCCTCCCGCTCCTCGCCCCGCGAGAGCACGTGCCGCAGCGCCTTCGGCCAGCACGCGGCGCTCGCTGGGGACGCCCCCGCCCGCTCCAGCAGCAACAGGGCCGCCGCCGGGTGGGGCTCGCACAGGACGAAGTCGAGCGCGCTCATCCCCGGCCGCGCGGGCTCCAGCGCGGAGGCCCTCGCCTCCAGGAGTCGGCGCAACGTGGGCACGTCTCCGCGCCGGGCCGCGTAGCCCAGGGGCGTGATGCCCATCCGGTCCTTCGCGCTCACCCCGAGCCCGAGCGTCAACAACTTCTCCACCGCCACGACGTTGCCCGCCGCCGCGGCGTAATGCAGCGCCGAGCGGCCCGCCGCGTCGGCCGGCCGCGCGTTCAGCTCCCGCCGGGTGAGGGCCTCGAGCCCCTCCCCCTTCAGGACGCGCCACGCGAGCGCCGAGGGAGCGAGCAGCTCCGCCGCGGCGTCCACGCTCGCGCCCGCCTCCAGCAACGCGGGCAACGCCTCGAGCCGTCCTTCCCTCAGCGCGGCGCGCAGCTCGCCATTCTTCCGGGCCCGGGCGATGAGTCCCTCCCGCTCCGGCGAGTCCACTCCCCCCAGCTCGCTCTGTCCCCACACCGCGCCGCGCTCGATGAACAACGCGGCCACGCCGAGGTGACCCTCCTCGAGCGCCATCCGCAGCGGGGTGCCTCCCCGGGACGGCCCGCGCGCCGGTTCCTCCGCCTCCAGCACCGCCCCCCGGTCCAGCAGCCACGCCGCGCTCTTCTCCGTGCCCCCGAGCGCCGCCCAGTGCAGCAGCGTACGGGCCTCGCGCTGGCCGAGCAGGGACTTGAAGTCCGACGGGTTGCGCGCCGCCAACACCTCGAGCTCGGGGAGATCCTCCGTCAGGAGGGCGCGCACGTAGGGGGTATGGTCGAGCGCCCCCTCCCACTGGGAGAAGGACACCCCGTCGCGCCGCAGGCGGACCTCCTCCGCGCGCTGCCCGGTCTCCGAGGCCCATCGCAAGAGGAAGCGCGCGTGCGCCCGCGTCAGCGCCTCCTTCACGGGCTCGGAGGTGGCGCGCGCGATGAAACGCTCGCGCACGAGCAGCGCGCCCGAGGACACCAGCGCGTCGACCGTGGCGGCATGCCCTCCGCGCGCCGCGAGCGAGAGCGCGCAGTGGCCCGCCGCGCCCTCGGTGTTCACCTCCGCGCCCTGGCTGATCAGCTCCCGCACCATCTCCACGCGGCCCTTCTGGGCGGCCAGCATGAGCGCGGTACGGCTCATGGGCGTGCGGGCTTCCAGGTCCACCCCCGCCTTGGCGAGCACGGTGGCCATCCGGGGCTCGGCGGTGAGGGCGGCGTAGTGCAGGAGCCCCAGCCCCCGGTCATCCACGGCGTCCCGCAGCCCCGGCTCCTCCTTGAGCACCGCCGCGAGCCGCTTGCGATCCTGGGTGAGCACCGCCAGGTGGGCGGGGCTGATGCGCAGCGCGCCCCACACCTCGGGAGCGGTGCCGGCGACCAGCTCCTCGAGCACCGCCCGCTCCCCCTGCTCGGCGGCGCGCTCCAGGAGGAAGTGCAGGTGGGCCGCGCGCAACGCCCGGAGGATCTCCGGGGGCAGCGGGGAGGACAGCAGGGCCGGATCCTCCAGCGGCACCCCCGCGCGCACGAGCACCTGCACGCTCTCGGCATCTCCCAACTGCGCGGCCCGCACGAGCAGCCGCTCCGGCCGCGCGTCGAAGTCCTCGAGATCCGGCGCCAGCTCCAGCAGCTCGGCCACCAGGCGCGGGCGGCGCAGCTCCAGGGCCTCGTGCAGGGCGGTGCGGCCCTGGGCATCCCGGCTCGTGGGCCGCGCGCCGTGCCGCACCAGCACGCGGAGGACCGCCGCGGCGGCCCGGGGATCCTCGATGGTCATCGCCTGGGACAGCAGCGCGCGCCCATCCAGGTTCGCCTCGCCGCACGCGACTCCGGCGCTCAGCAGGGCCTCCACCGACTCGGCCTGTCCCGCCTGCACGGCGCGCAGCAACCACTGGTCCCCCCGGGTGGCCAGCTTCTCCTGGCCCTCCGGGGACGCGAGCGCCTGGGCGAGCCTCGCCTCGTCCCCATTGTCGATCTCCCGCTCCACCGGGCTGCGGCACCCGACGAGGGACAGGGACAGGGGAAGCACGAGCCGCCAGACGCGCGAGCCAAGATACATGGAGCTCAACATAGCGCGAGACACGGCGCGCCACCCGTCCGCGCGGAGGGTAAAAGTGCACCAGTGCTCGAATGCACAGCGGAGGCCAGCGGGCCCCGTGCATCAGCCCAGGAGGGGGGACGACGCGATACAGGGTTCCCGCGCTGTGTCTCCCACCCCGAGCCCGGTCACGACTCCAGGGGCGGACTGTCGAGGCCCCGGAGCTGTTCCTCGGCCATCCGGCGGTATTGCGGCACGATCTCCACGCTTTCAGTTCTCCATGAGGGGCCACGGCTCGGGCGTCTGGACGTTCGTTCACGTTATCGGATAGGTTGGCCCGCGCCATGCGGCACTTCTTACCTCCCCGGTCTACCCTGCTGCTCGTTCTCGTGGCGTCTGTCGCCATGGCGAAGGAACGCGAGCCCGTCTCTCGCAACCTCTACCTTTCGGACAGCCCAAGGGACGAAGTACGCCCGGTGTACGTCGCGGGTGAGATGGTCACCGTTCTCCGGTTCCAGCAGCCCTGCACCGAGGCAGGAACGAAAATGCTGGGCTGGGAAGGTCGATTCGAGCCCGTGGTGTGTGTCGGCAAGAGAGTGCTTATCGAGCCGCTCCAAGACCTCAAACCAGAGGATCGCTTCCTCCTGGTGGTGACGCTCGCGGACGGGAAAGAACTGCCCTTCACCGTGACGGCACGTGAGGGGCGCTTTGATCACCAGGTGAGCGTGTTCCTGAACCTCGAGACCCCAGAGGCAGCTCGCAGGCGACTGGCAGATGCCTACGTCAGGGCGCGCACGCTTGAAGAGGAAAACGAACGACTCCGAAAAGAGCAAGCCTCCACCAGTCATGCCTACGCATCACTCCTGGCCAGCGGCGCAGCGAAAAACACGCCATTTCGTCGCGAGAGCAAGTGGCGAGTCGATCTGGGGGGCGCCGTGGTTGATATCTCTATCTATTCCGCCAGGAAAATGCAGAAAGCGGCTGTCCTGTTTCATGTGACCAATAGTCAATTGGACGTGCCTTGGAGGCTGAAGGAAGTCCAGCTATCGGCCATGCGCGGCAGACAATCCCACGAGGAGCCCGTGCGAACAGGCGAGAAAAAGGATCCGGCATGATGGCCTTCAGCAAGCCGTCGTTCTCCTGGATCATCGGATTGTAGAGGAAAAGGGGACGCATTAGCCATGCCCGTGAAAAAGCCCCTTGCGCTCTCTACTGTTTTCTTGCTGCCTCTCATCGCTGCCTGCCCGCCTGCTGGCGTGTCTCTGCGTTCTGATGGCAGTCCCGGTCCGGAGAAATGCTCCGAAAAAGCGTTGGAGGTCATGCGCATTCTGCGGATGCGTGTGGGTGACGCCGCTGACGCGCACCTTGACGCGAATCAGATAGATGCAAGTCCCGTCATCGTCTACGACGGTCCGCTTGAAAGCTATTTGACCGAATCGCTGGGTACGCTCGAACCTGGAACTCGCCTTTACGGGCAGGCGTGGACCGGAGGGTTTCAAGTCGTCGTCCGGTACTATGAGGCGCACCCTCCAGATGGCGACAAGGTGCCCATCTGCGCGGTCGCGCGGCTCGGTCGCGGCCAGATGCGGAAGAAGCCTGAGTCCAAGCCGGGGAGCGCCCTCCTCGAACATGGCGCGGTGTCGGTTTTCGTGGTCGATTCGTTCCGGTGAGCGCCCACCCGAGCGCTCCCGGTAGTCGGCTCACCCAAGGTCAGTGAGGATCAGATCCGCCATGGCCCGAGCCTCTCAAGTGGGCCCGCCCGGGGGCAAGTCCCCGCGCGCTCAGCGCACCGGGACGCGCCCGGCGGGCAGGGTGAGGCTCGCGGTGGACGCGGCGCGCGCATCATCCAGGGGAATGCGCACCCACTCGGAGAGGGCGTGGTTGCCCACGTCGTCATAGACCTCGGCGCGCACCTCCAGGGGCCCGTCCGGGAGCGACGCCGTGGACACGTCGCAGGTGTAGGGGGGCTCGTGCGCGTCGCACAGGTAGCGCTCCTCGGTGAGGAACTGCACCCAGGCGCCTCCCCGCGCGTGCTCGACAGTGGCCGACAGCGACAGCGTCCCCGACAGCGGGGAGCCCCCCCCGGACGAGGACACGCGCACCGCGAGCGGCTCGCCCACCGTCACCTTCACCGGCGCCGAGGTGCTCGTGCGTCCCGAGGTGTCATACGCCCGGGCCGTCAGCGTGTGCTCGCCCCGGGCGATGCCCCGGGTGTTCCAGGTGAGCGAGTACACCCCCCCGGGCAAGGAGCCGATGATCCGCAGGTCATCGAGCAGCACGTCCACCCGGGCGATGCGGCGCTCGTCGCGGGCGGGGACGAACACATGCACGTTCCCCCCGAGCACCGCCCCGTCCTCCGGCCAGACGATGCTCACCTCGGCGGCGGGCGGCTCGGCGCCCGGAGCGGACACCGCCTGGAGCAAATCCCTCGCTCCGGACAGTCCCATTGCGAGGACTCCCAGGCAGGACACACCAGCGGCACACCACGACAGGCGGCGGATCATTCGGGGGTTCATCTCGCGTCCCTGAAAGGAGAGGTCAGCGGCGGCAAGACGAAACATACCGAGCGTGTCTGACACTCGAGCCCGCCCCCACGGACCCGATTCACGCGGCCCCGCGGCTCAACGCCGGAGCTGGATCATTTGCAGCAGCCTGTCCTCCCCCTGCTCCTTGGGGACCAGCAGCTCCGTCTGCAGCACGCGGCGCACCTTGGCGTTCTCGATCCACAGGCTGATCTTCCGCGGCTTCTTGCCCTCGGTGCGCTCGAGCAGCTCGACCTTGAAGCAGGGGATCTGCTTCTTCAGGTTGCCCAGGCCCGAGACCACGCCCGCGAAGGGGACGGAGATCTCCCAGGTGGTGACGGGCTTGCCCGTGTCCAGCCCCTCCGGCTCGAGCACCTCGAGGCTTCCGGTGAACCCCTGCCCCAGGGGCAGCGTGGCCAGGGAGAGCTCCAGCGGAGCGCCCGGGAACAGCAGCGGCTTGTCGCCCACGGGCTGATCGAACTTCGCCGGGGAGGCGCCCTTGCGCTCGCCACGCAGCGCTCCGTCGACGAGCTCCAGGCGCATCGAGGCCCTGCCGGGAGACAAGCCCTCCCACCGGTAGGGCAGCAGGGTCTTCGCGTCCACCCAATAGCTGTTCTTGACCTTGCCCGCGGGAGTGAGGCCCGCGTCGGTGATGACGAACGCGTCGCGCTTCTTGTCGCGCTTGCGCACGGTGCTGCGCTGGAGGGTGCCCACCGTGAAGCTCCAGGGCAGCACGCCTTCGGGCAGCTTCTCCTGGATGCTTTGGTACTGGAACGCGCCCGGCTTGAGCAGCCGCGCCTGGAGCAACGTCAGCGTGGCGATCGAAACAGGGGACGGGGTAGGGCTCTCCACGGCGGGCGGAGTGGAGGCCACCGCGGGCGGCGGCTGGGTGGGGCTCTCGGCGGCGGGGTTGGAGGCCACCCCGGGAGGGGTCGCCACGGCGGGCGGCGTCACCACGGCGGGCGCGGTGGCCACGGGCGGCGCGGACGGCTCCTCCACGCGCAAGGAGTTCACGAAGCGCTGGAGCACCGCCTCGGGGGGAAGCGCCTCGCCGCCCACCTCGATGTCCACGAGCTGCGCGCCGACGAGCACCAGCCTCCCCGCCGCCTGGTACGTCGAGCCATCGATGGACTCGAACCGGTAGTCGAGCGCGGGGAAGCTCCCCACGAGCAGGGGCTCCTGGCGCTTGATCTCGAAGCCTCCCTCCTCCGCGTTCCGGTCCAGCTGGTGCTGGAGGTACGCGGACGGCGTGCCCTCGACCTGCGCCTTGCCGTACGACACGCGCAGGAGCCACTCGTCCGTGGGGTCCGCATAGCGGCAGTCCGGCAGCTCGGAGTTCGCGTCGCACGTGGGCTCGGCGGGGAACTCGATGCTGAAGCGTCCTCCCGAGGGACTCACCCGCCGGGCCGACGTCTCGGAGGAGGGTTCGGAGGGAGCGGCCGCGCAGCACAGGATGGACAGGCCCATCGACACACCCGCGTGTGCCAGGCCTCGCCAGGAAGAAATGAGCATGAGCCGGAGGTCTATCATGGCCCGCCCCCCGCCCGCCCGCCGGGGCCCTGGCGCCACTCCTCCCGACGTGCCAGGGAAGGTGACACGAGGTCTTCCCGGAGGTGGACATCACCCTCCGCGCCCATGTAATCCGGAGGTGCGGTTGCGTCATCCCCCCGTCCCGCTCCCCATGCCCGATCGCAACATCCACGAAGAGGCCGTCACGGCATGGCGCGCGGGCTGGGCGGGGAGCCTGGCGCAAACCGCCTTGTTGGACCTCTTCGAGCGCGCCCTGGATGCGCTCTGGCAGCGCGCGCACATGAGCTTGGGCGAGATGACCCTGATGGCCATCGTGGATCGGGTGCTCCACCAGGGCGGCGAGAAGTACCCCCACCTCGCTCAGCTCAAGGTCGAGACGAGCGGGGTGCACTTCGGAGAGCTGCGGCATTCCGCCCAGGAGCTCGATCGCGTGATGCTCGAGGAGTCGCTCGTGTTCCTGGTGTACGAGTTGCTGCGGGTGTTCGGTTCGCTCACGGGAGAGATCCTCACCCCGGGCCTCCACGCGGAGTTGCACAAGGTGCGGGTGCCAGCGTCGCAGGGAGGGAAGCCATGAGCGGGCCCACGGAGCCCTTTTCGCTGCCCCGGCTGGAGACGGGCATTTCCAACCTGGATGCCATCTTCCACGGCGGCATGCCCAAGGGCGTCATCTCCGTCATCGCCGGCCCCCCGGGCTCGGGCAAGACGACCCTCGTCCAGCAGATGTGCTTCCACCACGCCGCCCAGGGGGGCCGCGTCCTCTACTTCAACACCCTCTCCGAGCCCACCGCCAAGACGCTGCTCTACCTGCGGCCCTTCACCTTCTTCGATCCCAAGCTGCTCGAGGAGCGCATCCGCTTCATCGACCTCGGCCTGAGCCTGCGCACCAAGGGGCTGGAGCTCACGACCAACCTGCTCATCGAACAGCTCAAGCTGTTCAAGCCCACGATGGTGGTCATCGACAGCTTCAAGGTCTTCGATGACCTGGCCCGCTCGTCCGAGGAGCTGCGCAAGTTCACCTACGAGCTCACCGTGCGGCTGATGGCCTGGGAGTGCACCACCTTCCTGCTCGGCGAGTACAGCTCCGAGCACTTCGAGCACCCGGCCTACTCCGCCATCGACGGCATCATCACCGTCAAGCAGGAGCAGCGCTCGGGCGAGCGGCAACGGCTGCTGCAGATCGTCAAGATGCGCGGCACCTCGCACAGCCACGAGGAGCACCCCTTCGTCATCACCTCGGCGGGTGTCGAGGTGTACGCGCCGAGCATCACCCTGCGGCGCATGCGCCACTCCGCGGCGGGCGCGGAGGGCACCCAGCGGATGAAGACGGGCATCTCCAAGCTCGATGCGCTCCTGGGCAAGGGCATTCCGCTGGGCTCGAGCATCATCGTGTCGGGCGTGTCGGGCACCGGCAAGACGGTGCTGGGGCTGGAGTTCCTCTACCGGGGCGCCCGGGAGCAGAACCAGAAGGGCCTCTTCCTCTCCTTCGAGGAGACCGAGACGCGCCTGCGCGACACCGCCCGGGGGCTGGGCTGGGAGCTGGACCGGGAGATCGACCGGGGCATGGTGCAGATCGTCTTCATCCCCCAGCCCGACATCCTCGTGGACCGGGACATCCTGGAGCTGCAGCGACGCGTGGAGACGTTCGGCGCCCAGCGCGTGGTGGTCGACTCCATGTCCGTCTTCCTCCACAAGCTCGAGGAGCGGAGCGTCACCCGGGACAAGGTGTTCTGGCTGACCAACATCATCCAGAACCAGAACGCGGTGGGCTTCTTCGCCAACGACATCCCCGCGGGCACGCAGCAGCACAGCCGCTTCGGGGTGGAGGAGACGGTGATGGACGGGCTCATCCTCCTGTGGTCGGAGGCCCAGGGGCTCGAGCGCCACCGCTATCTCGAGGTCCACAAGCTGCGCAACACCGCTCACGCCTCCGGCCGGCACTCCATCACCATCGGCCCCGGGGGCATGCAGGTCTTCCCTCGACTGGACGAAGTGCCCCGCCTGGACGCGCCCTTCTCGCCGCGCGACGAGCGGGTGTCCACGGGGGTGCCCCAGCTCGACGAGCTGCTCGGCGGAGGGCTGCTGGACGGCAGCGTCACCCTCTTGTCCGGCAGCCCCGGCACCGGCAAGAGCACCCTGGGCATCCAGTTCGTGCTCGAGGCGGCGCGCAGCCAGAAGCGCGCGCTCTACATCACCCTCGAGGAGGGTCCCCATCAGCTCGTCCGCGGCGCCGAGTCCCTCGGGCTGCCCCTGGGCGAGGCCGTCAAGGCCGGCGAGGTGGAGATCCTCTACCTGCCGCGCGAGCACCTGCACGCCTCGCGCTTCCTGAGCATGGTGGAGCAGAAGATCCACGAGCTGCGGCCCACCCGCCTGGTGCTCGACAGCGCGAGCGACATCGAGGTGCTCGGGTTCATCTCCGAGGAGCTGCGGCGGCTGCTCTACGGGCTGGTGCTGCGCCTGCGCACGCTCGGGGTGACGAGCCTCTTCACCGTCGAGGCCCGCTCGCTCTTCGTCTCCGACACCATCAGCGAGCGTGGCCTGTCGCCGCTGGCCGACAACATCTTCATGCTGCGCTACCTCCAGGACGATGGAGGGCTCATGCCGGTGCTCACGGTGGTGAAGACCCGGGGCAGTGCCCATGTCCGCTCCAGCCACCGCATCCTCATCGAGCAGGGCGGCTTCAAGCTGGGTGGCCAGATCGAAACGCCGGTCCCATTTTCAGGGCAGAAGAAGAAGCGTCACCTGGGCATCAAGTGGCGACGCCACGAGTAGGGTCCACGCCAGGAGTCACCCCATGGTGGAATCGAGCCCAAGCCCCCAGATTTCACCCGGCGACTCCCCCGAGACGGCCTGGAGGGCCGCCCGGCCCGGCACGCCCTCCTTCCGCGAGCTGGAGCACGCCTGGCGACACGTCGGCTACCTCTACGAAATCAGCAAGCTGCTCAGCGGCTTCGACACCGCGGAGCACACGCTCCCCCGGTTGATGACGCTGGCCACCCAGGTGCTGCCCGTGCGCACCGCCCTCCTGTTCGAGGGCGTGGATGGCAAGGGGGAGGCCTGCCTGGAGCGCCCCCGGCTGACGGCCTGGCGGGCGTCCGATGTGCCGGACACGCAGTGGCTCCGCGCCATGGAGCAGGGAACCACCAGCTATGCGTACCTGGTGGGGGTGAGCGGGGTGAGGCCCGAGGTCGTCACGGCGGGCGAGCCGGGCGCACCGAGGGCCGGGGACGTCCTGGCGCTCGCGCCCCGTGGCGCGACCCCGACGCTCGTCAGCCTGCCGCTGGTGGCCAAGGGCCGCGCCTTCGGCACGCTCCAGATGGAGGTGATGGGGGTGCTGGCCGAGGAGGGGCTCGCGTTCATCGACGCGGTGACCAACCAGCTCGCCACGGCCCTGGACCGCGCCCACGCGCTGCGGCGCGAGGTGTGCCAGCGCGAGCGGGCGGAAGCGAGCGAGCGTGCCCAGCGCGAGCTCTTGGAGCGTGAGCAGCAGGCGCACCGGGAGCTGGAGAAGGCCCACCGGCGCCAGGCCTTCCTCGCCGAGGCGGGCGCGCTGCTGACCCAATCCCTCGACTACCGCGTGTCGCTGTCCGCGGTGGCGCGCCTGCTGGTGCCCACCTGGGCCGACTGCTGCGTCATCGACCTGTTCACCCGTGACACCAAGGACTCGTGCGGCACCGAGCGCGTCGCCCTGGTGGTCACCGAGCCGCCCGGGCCGGCCTCGGCGGGCACGTCCTTCGTCTCCCGGGCCTTCACGGAC
Source organism: Cystobacter fuscus DSM 2262 (assembly GCF_000335475.2). Classification (NCBI taxonomy): domain Bacteria; kingdom Pseudomonadati; phylum Myxococcota; class Myxococcia; order Myxococcales; family Archangiaceae; genus Cystobacter; species Cystobacter fuscus. Next base: position 244,932 of record NZ_ANAH02000004.1, read on the forward strand.
CACCCCTGGGTGGCCCTGTCGCCGAGCCCCGAGCGCCTGACGGAGCAGAGCTCGGCGGTGGAGCGGGCCGAGTGGGCCGGGTTTCCCTCCAACCTGCGCCTGCGCATCCAGGTGCGCGGCCACACGCTCGGGGTGGTGAGCCTCATCGCCGCCGGGCCCGGGCGCCATGACGCCGCCGACGTCGCGCTCTTCGAGGCGCTCGTGCAACGCATCGCCGCGGCGGTGGACACCGCGCACCTGTACGAGAAGGCCCAGGAGGCGGTGCGCTGGCGCGACGAGCTGCTCGCCGTCGTCTCCCACGACATCAAGACGCCGCTGCTCGTGGTGAAGCTCAACGCGGAGCTCCTCCTCAAGGCCGCCCACGAGGGCGAGCCGCACCCGCGCCAGGAGCGCCTGATGGAGTCCATCCTCCACTCGGCGGACCACATGAGGGATTTGATCGCGGGGCTGTTGGATCGCTCGCGCCTGCAGGGCGGGCCCGTGCCGCTCACCCTCCAGCCGCTGCCGGTGAAGGCGATCATCGAGCAGGCGCTGCAGGTGCTCGAGCCGCTCGCCCAGAGCAGGACCCTGAAGCTGAAGGTGGCGGTGAGCCCGGAGGCGCGGCCCGTGAAGGCCGACCGGGAGCGGGTGCTGCAAATCATCAGCAACCTGGTGGGCAACGCGCTCAAGTTCACGCCCCCGGGGGGCACCATCACCGTGAGGGCCAAGCCAGTGGACGGGATGGTGCGCTTCTCGGTGAAGGACAACGGGCCGGGCATCTCCCCCACGGACGTGCCGCACCTCTTCGAGCGCTTCTGGCGCTCGGCCAGCGCGTCCGAGCGGGGAACAGGGCTGGGGTTGAACATCGTGAAGACGCTGGTGGAGGCGCACGGCGGCACCGTCTGGGTGGAGTCGCAGCTCGGCGCGGGCAGCACCTTCTTCTTCACCCTGCCCGTGGCCGACTGAGGGCGTGGGCCACGGCGCTCACTGCCGCCCCAGCTCCCGGTCCCACGCGTACAGTTGGCCATTCACCGTGAAGCGGTAGGCGCTGGAGATGTCCTCCCAGTCGTCCGTGCGGAGCGCGTCGAGGCGCTCGCGCAGGAAGTCCGGGTCGTTGAACTCCTCGCGGTGTTGGAGATCGGTGTTCATCCGCACCACGCTGGGAATCACCCGGAGCACGGCCTGCGTGCACTCCTCCCGAGTCGCACGAGCCATGCGCTCCACCGTCAGCGCCAGGTGCTCGCGCACCGAGGCAGCGCCTCCGGGGCACCACGCCTCCAGCGTCATCCCGTAGATGTACGCGATGAGCTCATCGAGCGTGTGGTGGGTGTCGGGCACCCTGTACGCGTAGCGTGGGCCCTGGAGCACGTCCCAGAAGCGCAACAGCGCCGCGAACCGCTCGGCCATGCGCTGCGCGCTGCGCAACGGGGGAGGAGACACGGCATGGTAGAGCGCGCCCCACGGGGTGCTCAGACAGAAGGACTCGAAGGCCGCCTCCATGCGCTGGCGCTCCTCTTTCGGGACGCCCTCATCCAAGTGGGTGAAGACGTCGATGAACATGTGAATCCGCCAACTCGAGCGGCCCATGAATCCAAACTCGGCCCCCGCGTGCATCACCAGCGGCTCACCGGGCGACACCTGGAGCATCCGCCGGGGCCGGCTGAAGCCACCCGTCTTGAGGTACTCCCGGGCCCATCCTTCGCTCCTGGTCCTCACCTCGCGGCGAATGGAGCCAATAGAACCGTGGAGCATCGCGGGGAACTCGAGCACCGGGGACTGCGGCGTGGTCATGGTCCCGGCCCTACCATGGAGGTCAGGTGCACCTCAAGCACCAGGACCCGCGCTCGCTTCGATGGGGCCAGACGCCGCCCGCTCAGTGGCAGTCCACGGGCAGGTAGACCTGGCCCTGGAAGCCGCTGGGCCATTCGCCCTTTTCATAAGCAGCCCGGATCGCCTGCTCGGCCATCTCGCCGCGCTGTTCTGCTTCTTCCCTGGGCAACGCCTCTTCCTTCTGGGCCGCCCGCTCCTTCCAGGACGCATGGGGCTTCTCGCGCCGGTAGCTCCAGCGGTAGAGCGTCACTCCGGGCTCGGGCGTGCGCCAGGACAATTGCCAGAGTGCTCCTCCATTCTCGAATTCGAGGAAGAGTGCGCCCTCGAAGCCAGTGCCTCCCTTGAGTTTCTTGTCAGGATTGACGGCCTCGTTCAGAGCCGCCAGGTAGCGCCCCGCCTGTTCTCTGCCTTCCTCGCGCCCTTCCTCATTGTCTGGCTTGACCTCGAAGAGCACCAAGGCGTTTGTATCGGTGATGTCCGGGCGCAGGAGTCTAACGAACTTCGAGAGACGCTTGGGGTCTCCCAACTTCCCGTTCTTCATGATGGTGGAGAGATCAATGGTGTCGAGGAAGACGGTGTTGGTGGGGTACTGCACGAGGTACTGCATGCCAATGGTGAAGTGTGCGGCCTTGCCAAGAAAAGCGTCCCAGGGTTCCCTGGAGTCTGGCTTGCGGCCCGGGAGCTTGAAGGAAGGAGGCTCCGCCTGGGCGCCGAGGGCCACCACGAGCACCAGGAGAAAACCCATCAGCCTCCAGTTGTACCAACTCCTGCCTCCATGCGTCTTCACGTGCACCCCGCGTCTCCCGTCTCGGTGTCTGCTTTCGGAGGGAACCAGAAAGGGCTGACATGCCGAGGACCGTAAAGCCGAGCGCGGCGGCGCTCACTGCTGCGCCAGCGCCCGGTCCCACGCGTACAGCGCCCCGTTCACCGAGAAGCGGTAGGCGCTGGAAAGAGACTCGAACTCCTCTGGGCGGAGCGCGTCGAGGCGCTCACGCAGGAAGTCCGGGTCGCTGAGCACCTCGCGGTGCTTGAGATCGGCGTTGGCCCGCATCAGGACGGGGAGCACCCGGAGCACGGCCTCCATACACTCCTCTCGGGTCGCACGAGCCATGCGCTCCACCGTCAGCGTCAGGTGCTCGCGCACCGAGGCAGCGCCTCCGGGGCACCACGCCTCCAGCGTCATTCCGTAGATGTCCTCCACCAGTTCCTCCAGCGTGTACTTCCGATCAAACCAGAACGCGTAGCGCGGGCCCTGGAGCACGTCCCAGAAGCGCAGCAGCGCCGCGAGCTGTCTGGCCATGCGCTGCGCGCTCCGCGGAGGGGAAGGAGACACGGCATGGTAGAGCGCACCCCACGGGGTGCTCAGGCAGAAGGACTCGAAGGCCTCCCGCGCGCGCTCGGACTCTGCGTCCGGCACGCCCTCGTCCAAGTGCATGAAGACGTCGGAGAACAGGTGCACCCGCCAGCGGGGGTGGGGGATGATGTCGAAATCGCCCCCCGAGTGAACGATCACCACCTCACCGGGCGGCACCTGGCGCATCCGCCGGGGCTGGCTGAAGGCACCGGTCATGACGTACTCCCGAGCCCATTCCTGGCCCTTGGCGCTCACCTTGCGAAGGATGGCGCCGGTACGGCCGTGGAGCATCACGGGGAACTCGAGCACCGGGGACTGCGGCGTGGTCATGGTCCCGGCCCTACCATGGAGGTCAGGTACACCTCAAGCACCAGGACCCGCGCTCGCGCCCAAGATGCCAGACGCCTCCCGCCCGCTCAGTGGCAGTCCACGGGCAGGTAGACCTGGCCATGGAAGCCGCTGGGCCATTCGCCCTTTTCATAGGCAGCCCGGATCGCCTGCTCGGCCATCTCGCCGCGCTGTTCTGCTTCTTCCCTGGGCAACGCCTCTTCCTTCTGGGCCGCCCGCTCCTTCCAGGACGCATGGGGCTTCTCGCGCCGGTAGCTCCAGCGGTAGAGCGTCACTCCGGGCTCGGGCGTGCGCCAGGACAATTGCCAGAGTGCTCCTCCGTTCTCGAATTCGAGGAGGAGTGAGCCCTCGAAGCCAGTGCCTCCCTTGAGTTTCTTGTCGGGATTGACGGCCTCGTTCAGAGCCGCCAGGTAGCGCCCCACCTGTTCTCTGCCTTCCTCGCGCCCTTCCTCATTGTCTGGCTTGATCTCGAAGAGTACGAGGGCGCTCGTATCGGTGATGTCCGGGCGCAGGAGCCTGACGAACTTCGAGAGACGCTTGGGATTGCCCAACTTCCCCTCTCCCACAATGGTGGAGAGATCGTCGGGATCGAGGAAGACGGTTCTGGAGGGGTACTGCACGAGGTACTGCTTGCCAATAGCAAGGTGCGCAGCCTTGCCAAGAAAAGCGTCCCAGGGCTCCCGGGAGTCTGGCTTGCGGCCCGGGAGCTTGAAGGAAGGAGGCTCCGCCTGGGCGCCGAGGGCCAGTACGAGCACCAGGAGAAAACCCGCCAGCCTCCAGCCATACCGCCGCCTGCTTCCACACTCCGTCATGTCCACCCCGCGCCTCCCTTCTCGGTGTCAGGATTCGAGGGAAACAGAAAGGGCTGACATGCCGAGGACGATGACGCCGGGCGCGGCGGCGCTCAGTGCCGCCTCAGCGCCCGGTCCCACGCGAACAGCTGTCCATTCACCGAGTAGCGGTAGGCACTGGAGATGTCCTCGAAGTCCTCTGGGCGGAGCGCGTCGAGGCGCTCGCGCAGGAAGTCCGGGTCGTTGAACTCCTCGCGGTGCTGGAGGTCGATGTCCATCCGCACCACGCTGGGAATCACCCGGAGCACAGCCTCCGTGCACTCCTCCCGGGTGGCGCGCGCCATGCGCTCCACCGTCAGCGTCAGGTGCTCGCGCACCGAGGCAGCGCCTCCGGGGCACCACGCCTCCAGCGTCTCGCGGTAGATGTACGCGATGAGCTCATCGAGCGTGTGGTGGGTGTCGAGCGCCCTAGACGCGTAGCGTGGGCCCTGGAGCACGTCCCAGAAGCGCAGCAGCGCCGCGAACCGCTCGGCCATGCGCTGCGCGCTGCGCAACGGGGGAGGAGACACGGCATGGTAGAGCGCGCCCCACGGGGTGCTCAGGCAGAAGGACTCGAAGGCCTCCCGCGCGCGCGGGTACTCCGCTTCTGGCACGCCATCGTTCAGGTGCATGAAGACATCGACGAACATGCGAATCCGCCAGCGCGGGCGGGAGGTGACGTCGAACACGGCTCCCGAGTGCACCTCCAGAAGCTCGCCGGGCGGAACCTGGAGCATCCGCCGAGGCAGGGTAAAGCCACCGGTCTCGAGGTACTCCCGGGCCCACCTGCGGCCCTCGGCGCTCACCTGGCGGCGAACGGCGCCGATAGAACCATGGAGCATCGCGGGGAACTCGAGCACCGGGGACTGCGGCGTGGTCATGGTCCCGGCCCTACCATGGAGGTCAGGTGCGCCTCAAGCGCCAGGGGACCCGTGCCCGCGTCCACACTCCTTCTTGTCCACCCCGCGCCTCCCGTCCTGTCGAGCACGGGAGGCGGGGCGCTTCGGGAAGCAAGCGCCTAGAAGAGGAAGTCGGTGGTGAGGAAGTCCGACTCGCGGCGCGTGAGGATGGACTGCACGAGCGTGGTGTTCTCCTTCGTCGTCTTCGCCGCCACGAGCGTGCGGATGGAGAACACGCGCAGCGCGTCCGCCACCGACAACGTGCCCTCCGCCGAGTCCTTGCGCCCGTTGAAGGGGAACGTGTCCGGCCCGCGCTGGCACTGGCAGTTGAGGTTGATGCGGCCCACCTGGTTGGCGAACGCGTCGATGAACCGCCCGATGCGCGCCGAGTCCTGCCCGAACAGGCTCAACTGCTGCCCGAACTGCGACTCGACCACGTAGCGCACCGCCTCCTCGTCCTCGTCGAACACCATCACCGGAATCACCGGGCCGAACTGCTCCTCCGTCGCCAGCCGCATGTCCCGCGTCACCGGGTACACCACCGCCGGGAAGAAGAAGCTCTGGTTCACCTTCCCCCCCAGCTCGTTCACCACCTTCGCCCCCTTGCTCACCGCGTCGTCCACCAGACCGCGCAGGTAGTCCGTCTTCCCCGGCTCGGGCAGCGGCGTGAGCGCCACCCCCGGCGTCCACGGCATCCCCGGCTTGAGCTTGTCCACCGCCGCGCTGAAGCGCTCGAGGAAGGGTTTCACCACCTTGCGGTGCACCAGCAGCACCTTGAGCGCCGTGCACCGCTGCCCGTTGAAGGACAGCGTGCCCGTGATGCACTCCTTCACCGTGTTGTCGAGGTCCGCGTCGTCCAGGATGATCGCCGGGTTCTTCGCGTCCAGCCCCAGCACGGACTTGAGGCGGTGCGGATGCGGGTGCATGCGCTTGAGTTCGCTCGCGCCCTTGTTCGTCCCGATGAACGCGAACAGGTCCACCTCGCCGCTCTCCATCAGCGCGCCCACCGTCTCGCGGCCCCGGCCGTAGATGATGTTGATGACGCCCGGCGGGAAGCAGTCGCGGAACGCCTCGAGCAGCGGACGCACCAGCAGCACGCCGAACTTCGCCGGCTTGAAGATGACCGCGTTGCCCATCAGCAGCGCGGGAAACAGCGTGCTGAAGGTCTCGTTCAGCGGGTAGTTGTACGGCCCCATGCACAGCGCCACGCCAATGGGCGCCCGGCGGATCTGCGCCATGATGCCCTGCTCCTGCACGAAGCGCGACGAGGTGCGGTCCAACTCCTTGAGCGCGCGGATCGTCTCGACGATGAGATCAATCGTCCGGTCGAACTCCTTCTCCGAGTCGCCCTGCGTCTTGCCGATCTCCCACATCAAGAGGTTCACCACCGCGGTGCGCTGGGCGCGCATGGCCACGAGGAAGCGCTCGACGTGCTCGATGCGCTCGGCCACGCGCATGCTCGGCCACACGCCCCGGCCATGGTCATACGCCTTCACCGCCGCCCGCAGCGCCTCGAGCGACTCCTGGGAGGTGAGCAGCGGCGTGGCGCCAATCACCTTCTGCTCCACGCCCCGTGCCGTCTTCACGAACACCGGGCTGCGCACCGGGTTGAGCTCTCCCCCCCACATGCGCAGCTCGCCCCCGATGAGGTACTCGCGCTGCTCCACGTACGCGGGCAGCCGCACGCTGGCGGGAATCTGTTCTTCGGAGGGAAAGAGCTCTTCGAGGGAAGTCATGGGGAATCCTTTCTTGCGCCACTATCTACGACCCGGCCCGCTCGCGCGCTCCTCAACTTGAGCCCGTCCAGGCCGCCCTGTCCCCACCGGCCCTACCCCGCCCCCCGGCTCCGATGCCACGGGAGATTTCCGCCCGTCCCCTTGGACCCCCAAGCAGGGCGACGAGCGGTGCAGCAGGTGGAGGCGGCGCTGGCCCAGGCCGAGGCCCGGCGGGACATCGCCCGGTTGAACCTGGAGCGCGCCACCGTCACGGCGCTGGCGAATGGGAGGGTGACCGCCTGGAGCCGCACCCCGGGGACTCCATCTCCGCGGGCCGGCAGATGCTGGCGCTGGCTCGTTCCACGTGGAGGGATGCTTCGAGGAGACGAAGCTGCCGGGGAGCCACATCGGGGATCCGGTCTCCATCCAGCTCATGAGGGAACGGCAGCCGTTGAGGGGGCACGTGGAGAGCATCGCCACGGGCATCGAGGATCGGGGCTACTCGGAGTCGTCCTTCCATTCATCCGCATCCATCTCCTCCGGGAGGGGTGCGACCATGAAGGCCAGCCTCCCTGGCAATCGAACGACCATGAAGCCCTTGCCGTCGATCTTCACCCGCTCGGACTCCTCGGCCTTTCCACTGGCGAGCCAGGTGTCCGCTTCTTCTCGCGTGGCGAACTCATGGGAGACCTTGAGTTTGAACGAGGGATCGAAGAAGTGCTTGTAGTAGCTGACGAAGTCATCCTCGCTTCTGCGATGACGGGTGTAGAGCAACGCAATCTGTGCGAGCTCGATGACATCCCTCTCTTTCGAGCCCTCCGCCTGCTTCTCGGCGATGGAGTTCAGGATGCCGACGATGTCATCGAGATCGAATTCAGGAATGTAGGCCATTCAGGCACCCAGTCTTCTTGCATCGGTTCACAGGGGAGCCAGCACCAGCGCACCACCCATGATGACAACGGCGTAAGGAGCGGCCATCACAGCGCCCACGATGACGACGGTTCCAATGACTACTTCGGTCTTGTGTTCCCGGAGCCAGCCAAGAGCGGCGTCCATGGTTGGGAAATGAAGCGCCTCCTTCCGTGACTCCTGCCGCTCCAGCTCCTCCTGCTCCTTGATGCACTGCATGAACACCTGGAGGCACTGACTCGTGCAGTGTTCATGGTGCTGATCGGAGCCCTTCGGGATGCTGGGAACCTTGGGCTTCCGCCTCCAGCACTTCTGGAAACATTGTTTTTCCAATTCATTGCAGTAAGCCTCGGCGCCCGCGCCGCCCGTTCCGCTCCCGGCGTTGGAGCCCACTCCGCTCGCGTCCTCGGAAATGACGTGGACCTGCCGCTCGGGTGACTGCGTGTGGGCACAGCCGAGGCTCGCCATCGCTACCAGCAGGGCCATCCCTCCCGTCACAGCCGCCAGGTGCATGACCGCCCCTCCTCGTGCAGTGCCACCGGAATTGCCAACACTCCCGAGGAAGGCTACACGGGCGCCGGAGCACACGGAATCGCCCCTCGGACATAGGGGTCCTCCAGTCAACGGACAACGAGAACAACTGGTGCGTCGAAGAGCCCGTACCTGACCAATAAACATCATCGAGGCTCGCCGCTGAAACGGCTACTCGGAATCCTCCATCCATTTCGCCGGCCGCAACTGCGCTGGAATCGGCGCGAACGCATGAGACACTTCGACGAGACCATTCCAATGGAGGAGACATACTACGTAGGGGCCTACTGGCTGGCACGGAAGGAGTCCGCGAGTGCCTGTGCTCCGCGATTCGAGCGATTTCTCGGACTGCTCTCCCACTGCGATCCGACGTTCTCTCAATGGTTCAAGAAAGGCAGGACTCGTGAGGCGGCACTCGAACATCGCTTCGCAAGCGATGCGGACGGTATCGCCACCTTCTTCAATCAACAGAGCCAGGAGGACGGGCGGCGGGAGACGAATGGGTGGACCGCCCATCTCTGGAATGGACAACCTGATGGGGCCGCGAGTGGGCTCGCCATTCATTGTGGTGACGCCTCGCCCCGGCTTCCCAACTCCTGCCTGCTGTATCCACCGGAAGCCCCCCCCGTGGCCGCGCGAGTGCTGCGCGCCCCACCCCTCGCCTCCATCCTGCGCGCCATGGTCCTGGCCTGGGAGCCCGAGTGGGGCATCGCCACCTCCCACGAGCATCGCGACTCGGTGACGGAGTCCGGCGAGGCGGGCACCTTCGTGGGTTGGCTCACCTACTTCTCCCACCGCCGTGGCGCCCTGCCTCCGCTGCCTCCCTCCGTCCAACTCGAGTCCGTGGAGGATCTCGGCACCCTCGTCCTCCTCACCCCCGAGCGCTTCACCCTCGCCAACCCCACCCACGTGGAACTCGCCCGCGAGGTCTCCGAGCGTCTGGCCCAGGTGGGCCTGCTGTCACCCCTCCGCCCCGGCGCCTCCTGACACTTCCGGAACAGACCGACTGGATGAGATGTCTAGAGTTCTCCTCCAGACACGCCCTCGCCGGGCGCGGCAACTGCCTCTCCACCAGGAGCAAGGCCGCGGAAGCGACTACTCGGAGTCGTCCATCCACTCCGCCGTCCGCAGCTCTTCAGGAAGCGGTCGATCAATCAACGTCTGCCGTCCAGGCAGTTGAACGACCATGAAGCCCTTGCCAGCGATCTTGATGCGTTCCCTGTGTACGGCCTTTCCGCTGGCGAGCCATGCGTCCGCTTCTTCTCGCGTCGAGAACTCATGGGATACTTCGACCGTGAACGAGGTATCTACACAATCCTTGCGGAATCTGGCGAAGTCCTCCACCTTCCCGCCGTTACGGATGTAGAGCAATGCGAGCTGCGCCAGCTCTGTCGCATCCCTTTCCCTTGAACCCTCCGCATAGCTCTCGATGACGGAATTCAGAACACCGAGCATGTCTTCCAAATCGAAGTCGGGAGTATCTGCCATGTTGTCACCAGGTCTGCCGTCCGCCTACAGAGGTGCCAGCACCAGTGCGCCCCCCATGATGGCAATGACATAGGGAGCGGCCACCATGCCTCCCACGATGACGACGGTTCCAATCACCACCTCGGTCTTGTGCTCCTTGAGCCAGCCGAGTGCGGCGTCCACGGTTGGGAAGTGAAGCTCCTGCCTCTTGGACTCCTGCCGCTCCAACTCCTCTTGTTCCTTGGTGCATTGCATGAACACCTTGAGGCATTTCCCATCGCAGTGCTTGTAATGGTCTCCAGAGTGCTTCTTGATGCTCGAGATTTCGGGCTTCCTCCTCCAGCACTTGTCGAAACATTGTTTCTGCAATTCGTTGCAGTAGGAGTCGATGCCCGCGCCGCCTATTCCGCTCCCGGCGTTGGCACCCACTCCGCCCACATCCTCGGAGATGACGTGGACTTGCCGCTCGGGTGGCTGCGTGTGGGCACATCCAAGGCCCGCCATCGCCAGCAGGGCCACTCCTCTTGTCAGAGCCGCCAACTGCATGAGCGCATCTCCTCGTGCCCCGCCGCCGATAGTGCCCACACTGCCGTGGGAAGCTACCCGGGTGCCGAAGCACGTGGAATCATCCCCAGGGCATGGGGTCCTCCAGTCAACGAGCACGGAGCCGTGCGAGAGCATCCGTACCGATGAACCGCTGTCTATGACCGCCGAGCAGTTGCGTGACCGCGAGCTGCCGACCGGCGCCTCGTGCCGGCACTCACCGCGATCTTCCATGCCCTGTTGTCGCGCGTGGGGCAGCGGAGTGCATCGTGCTGGGCGACCCGAGCGACGGGCGTGTGCCCCTGCACGAAGGCTCCAAGGCGGATGCCGCCGTGATGAACCGGGAATTGCCGGTGAGCGCCGTATGGCGCTGGCCCTGAGTGTGTCTTCACATCAACATAAGTAGCGATGCTCAGGGGGGCCGATAGGAAGGCCCGCGAACTTCGGCAAACTCCAGCAGTTTCTTGCGTTTGAGGCGCTCGTCCTCCTTATGCAGGTTCTGGAAATCGATGCACCCGTGGGCAGGGTCATCCCATGGGTCTGTAGGTTTCTGCCTAGGGTCGGAGTACGAATTTAGTCCTGCGTTATGGCACTCCTGAGTGCTGACTGCCCACACACCTACAGATTTTGCGCCTTTAACGCGTGTATGCAGCTCGTACGCGTCTTTTGCCGTCGTCAGCGACTCCCGAGACACGGACAGCAGCCCATCATCGACTGACGAGAGTCGGAATGCTTGGTCGTCAAGTTCACCGTTGACGTAGTATCGCGGGTTAACCTGCCGGAAGAGCAACTCTGAAGATGGTGCTAGCTGGGGTCCCCTAGGACGCTTCCGGGCTGTTGATATAGGGCTGCTTGGCTGCGTGGCTGTCGGGGCGGCGCTTGGCTGCGTGGCTGTCGGGGCGGCGCTTGGCTGCGTGGCTGTCGGGGCGGCGCTTGGGATTTGTGGGTCGCTCATTGGGGCAGTTCCCTTGACTCCCTCAACGCCTCGAACCTCTTGATGAACTCGGCGAAACGGACCAACGCCTTGTCCTCGTCTTTCACCGCGAATAGCACAGTGAGAGTCTCGACTTGGTCCGTCTTCACCTGCGCAGCGTGGAGAAATGCGCTCCGATTCTCCAAGTCAAATTCAGCAGTTACGTACCAAGGCCGGAACTTCCAAGACGCTTTTACTCCCCCCTCCACCATAGGGAACAGGAGTGGCAAGGGAAGCCCATGGGCAGCCATCATCTCTAGTAGCAGAACACGCAGCCAGCCGAGCGCTTCCTTGGGTATAGGCCCCCCTTCGCCATCGGCCCACCCAGCCTCCAGCGTCTCGAACTCCCGAAGTCGTGTCTCCACGTCGCGCACATGTTCCTCGGGTAGCGTTGACGTAAGAGTAACACTCGGGGGCTCGGTAAACTCCTTCAACTTACCTTTTTTGAAGCTGGCCCACCCCTCGACCGTTACGCGCACGAATTTGTAGTCGCGCCAAGCGTCGGCGATTTGTTGACTGAGGTGCGCCGGGAAAGGAACGCGGATAATACCGGCTTCAGCCGTCATCAGTTGAAAGGTGCGCTTAGGGTAGTTCCTGGCTCCGACGACCGTGCCCTCATAGGCCACAGCCTGAACCGACTCCTGTGTAGCAAGCTGAACGAAGCGCCTACGCACTTCGGGCGTGTAGGACGCTCCGCGGGGACGGCCAGGTGCGCGCAGCTCGATACCTTCGCTGTCATCCAACCGCTTGCCGAAGTTGCCGAAGAGAAGAAGGACGTTCGGCGGCAAATTCATCGGCAAAGGAGTGCCCTGGTGAACAGCAGCAATGATGCTGTTCACCGCATCGCGCGACCGCTCAAAAATCTCAGCCCCTGGCTCGTCATGCTCAAGCCTAAGTGCAGCAACCCTCGAGCCTGGCCTGATTTCCGCCAATCCTAGCTGGAAACGCCCAGCGAAATTAGGAGGCACCCGCGCCACGCCGCGTTCCGCCTTGTAGAGCTCGCCTGCTACTGCGACGATAAGCTGCTTGTAGACATCGAGTTCCGGCAGCACCTCAACGGGCAAGGATGGACTCTCGTCGGGCGGGACCTCGTCATTGAATCGACCACCGTAGAAGGTGGGTGCAGCAAATTCTCGGTTCGATGGAGGCATGGCAGGCGGCGCGTTTTCCCAAGAGTAGCTTATTGCAGCAAGGCGAATCGAGAAGGCCGTGCATGGGTCATAAACGCCCCACGTGCAACACGGCAGTCAGAACTTCACCACATTCACCAGCAGACGGCTTCGTGGCATCTGCATGTACGATGCCAAGCGTCCGTCGCTGCACTCACGGCCCACAGTCCATGGAAGCCCGGAGAAGGCGCCCGAGGCCCTCGATCAGCCGGTAGTAGGTACTCGGGCACTAAGCCCCCGGACACGGTTTCCGTCCACGTTGTGCCTCAGCGGCTTCGCCGGTTGGGGTGGACAGTATCTATGAGCGCGAGGAAGCCATAGGCGAGGTGGACGAGTTGCACCATGCGATTGAGCCCCGTCCAAGAGAGGGCGCGCACGTCCTCCAAATCGAAGCCCTACTTGGTGAAGCGGTTGGCCTCCTCGATGACCCACCGATCCAAGCAGATGTCCGCCACCCGGCCGGCGTCCTCCATCCTCTGCACGTCCTCGGTGGTGAGGATGACGAGCGGCTTCTGACCCATGCTGCGGGCGACGACAAGGAAGTACCGCCTCGCGCACAGCTTCTTCTTGGAGGAGCGACCTCCCGAGGTGTACTCCGGCAGGTGCACGTTGCGGACAAAGCCGAGCTGGACATCCTTCTGATTCCAGCCCGCCCCCCTCGCGGCGACGGAATTTGAGATGCCGCGTCGTCCGTAGCGCTTGTTGGCCAAGTTGAGAGAGAGGCGCTTCTCGGTGTGGAGGAGGCGGCGCGACTCGTCCAGGGCCCGGCCGATTTGAGAGAGGAGATTGTGTCAACAATTCCAGTGGGAGGCTTCAGCACTCTCGCGGTAGAAAATGGGTAAGGTCGAAAGGCGGGCCTGTTGTCACCCCTTCGCCCCGGCTCATCCTGGCGATTTCACCCCCGCGCGCCTCGCTCCCCAACTCAGGCCGGCCGGCGGCTGCCCAGCACCGCCACGCCCAGGCCCAGCATCGCGATGAGGGTGAACGAGCCGCGCAAGGTGGCCACGCCCGCCACGAGCCCGATGAGCGGCGGGCCCACCAGGAAGCCCAAAAAGCCGATGGAGGACACCGCCGCCAGCGCCGCCCCCGGCGACATGGTGCGCGAGCGGCCCGCCGCCCCGTACACCAGCGGCACCACGCTCGACACCCCCAGCCCCACCAGCATGAAGCCCAACAGCGCCGTGGGCAGCCGCGGCAGCCCCACCGCCAGCGCGAGCCCCACCGCGATGAGCACGCCGCTCGTCTGGAACACCCGCCGGAGCCCGAAGCGCCGCGTGAGCCCGTCCGCCAGGAAGCGCCCCGAGGCCATCATCGCCATGAACGCCGCGTAGCCCGCGCCCACCCAGTCCGGCTCCGCCCCCACCACGCGCGCGAAGTACACCCCGCTCCAGTCGAACATCGCGCCCTCGCAGATCATGCAGCAGAAGGCCATGACGCCCAGGCCGAGCAGCTCCCGGTCCGGCATCACGAACACCCGCTGCCCGCTCCCCTCGTCCGGCGCGTCCGCGAGCAGGAAGCGCGAGCACGCGGCGAGCGCCGCCAGCATGAACAGCCCCATGCCCAGGAAGTGCGGCAGGGGCTCCACCCCCGCGCCGATCATCCCCGCGCCAACGCCCGCGGCGACGAAGCCCGCCAGGCTCCACAGCCCGTGGAAGGACGCCATCACCGAGCGCCCATAGAGCGCCTCCACGCCCACCGCCTGCGTGTTCACCGAGATGTTCACCACGTTGCCGGTGAAGCCAAACACGAACAGCACACCGAGCAGCACCGGCAGCGAGTTGACGAAGCCCAGCCCCACGAGCCCCGCCGCGTAGACGACGAGCGCGCTGAGCGCCACCAGCGCGCTGCCCTTGCGCGACACCCACCAGCCCGCCGCCGGCAGCGCCGCCATGGACCCGGCCGGCAAGGCCAGCAGCACCAGCCCCAGCGCCGCCTCGGTGAGGCCCAGGCGCTGCTGGATGCTCGGGATGCGCGAGGCCCAGCTCGCGAAGCACACACCTTGAAGGAAGAACAACGCGCCGGCCGCCATGCGGTGGACGTGGCGCGGATAACCCGTTTCCGTACCCTGGAGAATCATCTCGCGCCCTGGCGTGTCACGCCCCGCCCGCGAATGCAACCACCCCCCCGCCGTCAGCACCCGTCAGCGCGCAACCCACCCCCTCCGTGGGGACTCCAAGCACTCTCCCGGCACTCCCCCGCCCCCTGCAATGTCAGACAGCACCTGTAGGGTGTCCCCACAGAGAGACGGCCACGGGGTGTGACATGAGCTGGATTGTCTATTTGATGGGCGCTGCGGGCTTCGACTCGGTGCGAGACTTTCCCGAGGGCTGGTCACCCCCGCCGCTCGGGCCCCGCGAGAGCGTCATCCGCCGGCTGCTCGAGGTGCTGCCCACGGCCGTCTTCCCCCACCCCGCCGAGGGCAGCTACCACGGCGAGGACTTCTCGCTCACCTTCGACCTGGGCCCCTGGGAGCCCACCCCCCGCGTGCGGCTCATCGTCCACGGCACCAGCGACGACGCGCTGGACATGCTGGGCCGGGTGGCCGAGGCGCTCGACGCGCGGGCGCTCGACACGGGCCTGGGCGACTTCATGCGCTTCCACAAGGACCCCACCACCGGGCGGCACGTCTGGCGGGACGCTCCCCGGCCGGAATCCGGGTGGGCTCCGGCCTGAGGGCCCCTCCGCCCGCAGGCTCTCCAGGAGGGGCGCCTGGGTGCAGTTGCCCTCGGGGACGAGGCCCCCCACGGTTGCCATGGAACGCGGACGGTGCCCGGCCCCTGGCCGAGGCACCCACGAGGAGTGGCCATGGCCCAGACAATTCGTGAAGTGATGACCCGCGACGTGGAAGTCATCGGTCCCCAGGACACGCTGCGTGACGCGGCCGAGAAGATGCGCAGTCTCAACGTGGGCGCCCTGCCCGTGTGCGCGGCAGACCGCGTGGTGGGCATGCTCACCGATCGCGACATCGTCGTGCGAGCCATTGCCCTGGGCATGGACTCGGCTGTCACCACGGTGGAGGACGCGATGACGGGCAACGTGCAGTTCTGCTACGAGGAAGACGACGCCATGGGCGTGCTCGCCCGCATGCGGGACATGCAGGTGCGCCGCTTCATCGTGGTGAACGAGGACGAGCGCCTGGTGGGCATCGTGTCGCTGGGCGACCTGTCCCAGGCGGTGAGCGAGCAGCGCGTGGGCGAGGCCCTGGAACACATCTCCGAGTCGGCTCCCACCGTCTGAGCACTCCCGACGGACACCCTCCGGGGCGAGTGCCTGGCCGCCTCCCCGCCCTCCGGCCGGGAGGCGGTCCCATCTCCGCCCGCCTGGATGTTTTCCCGTTTCCCGGGGGCCACCTTGTGCTGGACGGAGGTGCAATGTGCGCGGAAACATCCAGGTCCTCACCTTGAAGGGCATCCCCATCCGGGTGCACTTCTCCTTCCTGCTCATCCTCCCGTTGCTCGCGTGGAGCTTCGGGCAGTCGTTCCAACTGGCGGCGCGCGCGGCAGACGTGCCCCCCGAGCGCCTGTCCGGGCATCCACTCGTGTGGGGGCTGGGCGTCGCCGTGGCGCTGTTCCTGTCGGTGCTGCTGCACGAGCTCGCCCACTCCGTCTACGCGCTGCGCAAGGGCGGCGAGGTGAGTGACATCCGGCTGATGATGATTGGCGGCGTGTCCAACATCACCCGCATGCCCGACGGCGCGCGGCACGAGGCGCTCATGGCGCTCGCCGGGCCGGTGACGAGCCTGGGGCTGGGCGCGCTGGCGTTGTTCGTCCACCACCTGCTCGCGGACACGCGCTCCTTCAACCTGAGCTTCGCCGTCTTCTACCTGGGCTCGCTCAACATCTTCCTGGGCATCTTCAACCTCCTGCCCGCCTTCCCCATGGACGGGGGGCGCATCCTGCGCGCGGTGCTCACCGGGTGGCTCGGGCGGGTGCGGGCCACGCGCGTGGCGGGCTGGGTGGGCCAGGGCTTCGCGCTGCTCTTCGGCCTGTACGGCATCGTCACCGGCAACTTCATCCTGCTCTTCATCGCCTTCTTCGTCTTCATGGGCGCGACGGCCGAGTCGCGCCAGGTGCTGCTCCAGTCGAAGCTGGCGGACGTGCCCGTGCGCGAGCTGATGGGGCCGCGCACCGCCACGGTGGAGGCGGAGGCGAGCCTGCGCGAGCTGACGGAGCTGCTCTATGGCGAGCGGCTGCGGGCCGCGCCGGTGGTGGAGCAGGGGCGCGTGGTGGGGCTCGTCACGGTGGAGGCGCTGCGGCAGGTGCCCGTGGAGAAGCTGGCGGGCATGGCCGTGCGCGAGCTGAGCGAGCCGGTGCCCGTGCTCACCCCGGACTCCACGGCGTGGGAGGCGCTCCAGGAGATGGGCCAGCGGCAGATGCTCCAATTGCCCGTCACCGAGGACGGAGTGCTCGTGGGGATGGTGTCCCAGGAGGACATCCTGCGCGGGCTGGAGCTGCGTGAGCTCAAGCTCAAGGAGTCGCGCGGGCGGGGGCCGTGGAACCTCGGGGGCCGCGGGCACGAGTCGCCCACCTGAGTTCCAGCAGAGGCCATGGGCCGGGCCCCGCTCCGCGCGACCGGAGCGGGGCGGGGCGGCTCACCGGAACGCGTTGACGATCCAGACGCCCGCCGTGGAGAAGTCGAGCATGGCGGCATCTGGGGGCGAGTCCGGCCGCCTGGCCATCTTGCCCTTGCTCACCCGGACCACCCCGCACACGGGAATCTCGTCCCGGCCAATCTCCTGGGCCGAGTAATAGCGGATGGTCACCTGCGGTCCTCCCGTCCAGACGTGGCCGTACAGCCGCGTTCCAGCGCCGAGCTGGCCCAGGGGCTCCTCCAACATGCTCTCGATGGGCCCGTCGTAGAGGGTGACGGTGGGCACCCGATCCTGGTTCAGATCGAGCTGGATGAGGGCGCCCTCGCCAATGCCGATGCGCAGGTAGCGCATGGCCTTCAACGCCTCCTCCGGGCACGGCTCGGGACCCGGTGTTCCATTCGAGCGGAGCGCGACACGGCCCGGGGGAATGAGAGGGGAAGGCGAAGTCGTCGTCATGCAGCCCGCGGCGAGACCGAGCAGGAAGACGGCGCGGAGAAGGCCAGGGCGCGGGGGCATCGACATCACTTCTTCTCCTTCAGGAGGCGGCGGTCCAGCATGATCGACACCCGCAGGGTGCCCTCCCACTGAGCCATGTCCAGGTTCAAATCCACGAGGCCGGCGTCCGTGGTGAACTCACGCCGGTCCACCACGACCACGATCCTGCCGGAGGCGCCCGGGTCGATCTCCGGCCGGTTCATCCGCAGCGCGAACGGCTTGGTCACCAAGGGATTCTTCAGGGCCGACAGGCGGGTTTCACCCAGCCGCCAGGGCGCCGTGCCATGGATGTTCTCGAGGTCGATGACCACCGCCACCTTGGTGCGCTCCATGGCCACGAAGTAGAGGACGGTCATCTTCACCCCTCCCTCCTCGAGCGTCTCAAGCCGCAGCCGCTCGAAGGGCGTCTCCTTCACCCGCCCATCGGCCAGGAGCGTGGCCCAGGCATGGTCCACCGAGGTCTCCTCGCGCTGGTAGCGCGCCACCTGCTCCCCCAGCTCCGCCTGGTAGCGCAGCGCCAGGGACAGCGCCGCCCGCAGGCGCTCGACTCCCTCGGGCTGGGTGAAGACATCCACCTGTTGATCCACTGGGTGGCGGTGGGAGCCTTGCTCACGGGCCGCCACGGTGAACGGCCACTCCGTGCCATCCGCGAGCGTTACCCGGAGCAGGAAGCGATCCTCCGGCGCCAGCTCCCTCACGGGGTGGAGGTACACGGCGCGGCCATGACACAGCACCGGCTCGAAGCGCCCCTCCCACCCGAGCAACGTCGTGCGCGCGGGCACACACGCCTGATCCAGACGCAGCACCGTGGTGAGGCGTTCGCCGACATACAGCGTGGGCACCTGCCCCCGGGAAGGGTCCGCAAGCAGGAGGGTGCGCACGTTCGGCTCGCGCACGCCGGAGTCGTCCGCGGAGGCCAGCAGCGCCCACAGCACGGTGGAGGAGAAGCCAGGGAGGTGCATCGCGCGAGCGGCTCCAGGGTGACGTGGGAGGTGCGGTGAGTCTGCCCACGTCCGAGGTGGGTTCGCAAGGCGGCTCACGAGGCCGTCCTCGTCGCCCGGGACGCGTGCCCCCGCGCCCCTTCCGTTCGCCGCCGGGCATCCGCGCGCCGCGCGCTGTGTGGCGCACCACACACGGGCAAGCCCCACCGGGAGGCGGCACTCCCGCATCCGCCCCGCCGCTCCCTAGCTTGGTCGCACCATGCCCCCGTCCGTCGATGTCCCGGCCCATGAGCCGGCCCCGCCCTCCGCGTGGAAGGGCCGGGCCGTGGCGGAGCTCACCGAGGCGCGCGCGCGCCTGTTGCGCATGCTCGAGCGTCTGGGCGAGGCGGAGCTCGTCGCACAGCACTCGCCCCTCATGTCCCCCATCGTCTGGGACGTGGCCCACGTGGCCAACCACGAGGAGCAGTGGCTCTTGCGCGCGCTCGGCGCCCCCGCCCTCACCGGCCCGGACGTGGACGCCCTCTATGACGCCCTGCGCCACCCACGCGCTACCCGCGTCCTCCTGCCCCTGCTCTCCCCCGCCCAGGCCCTCACCTACGCGGCGCGGGTGCGCGAGGCCTCGCTCGCATGGCTGCGCGGGTTGTCCGAGGACTCCGACGAGCCCCTGCTGCGCGGCGGCTTCGTCTACGGCATGGTGGCCCAGCACGAGCAGCAGCACCTGGAGACAATCGCCGCCACGCTGCAACTCATGACGGCGCGCGACTGGCGGCCCACCGCGCTCGCGCGTCCCCGTCCCGGCCGCGCCGCCCAGCACGAGGTGTTCCTCCCCGGCGGCCCGGTGCGCCTGGGCAGCGACGCGCCCTGGGCCTACGACAACGAGCGCCCGGCGCACACCGCGCACGTGGCCGACTTCTTCCTGGACTCGCACCCGGTGACGAACGGGGACTACGCCGTCTTCGTCGCCGCGGGCGGCTACGAGGACGCGCGCTGGTGGGCCCCCGAGGGCTTCGCCTGGGTGCGGCAGGAGGGCATCCGCCACCCGCTCTTCTGGCTGCCCCAACCGGGGGGAGGCTGGCGGCGGCGGCGCTTCGGGTGGGAGGAGCCCCTGCCCCCGGACGAGCCCGTGCAGCACGTGAGCTGGTACGAGGCGGACGCCTACGCGCGCTGGGCCGGCAAGCGCCTGCCCACCGAGGCCGAGTGGGAGCGCGCCGCGTCGGGACTCGCCCCCTCCTCGCGCGCCTTCCCCTGGGGGGACTCGCCCCCGCGCGCCGACCAGGCCACGCTCGGCGGGGACACCTGGGGCCCCAGCCCCGTGGGCGCCTTCCCCGCCGGCTCCACCCCCGAGGGCATCTTCGGCCTGCTCGGCGATGTATGGGAGTGGACGGCCAGCACTTTCGGGGGGTACTTGGGATTCCAAGCGTTCCCCTACCGTGAGTATTCGGAGGCGTTCTTCGGGACGGACTACCGGGTGCTCAAGGGGGGCTCGTGGGCCACGGCGCCCGTGGCCGCGCGCAACAGCTTCCGCAACTGGGACTACCCCCTTCGCCGGCACATCTTCGCCGGCTTCCGGTGCGCACGCGACGCGAGGTGACACACATGGCGGCAGGCAACGGCAGGCAGCGGCGGCGGGGGGAGCGGCCCGCGGTGACGATGCAGGTGCACCTGCGGCCGGGAGACGCGCGGCGCACGCTGCGCTCGGAGGTGCTCGAGGGGCTGTGCGTGGAGGGGCGCCCCAAGGAGCTGTCCCCCAAGTGGCTCTACGACGAGCGCGGCAGCCAGCTCTTCGACGACATCACCCGCCTGCCCGAGTACTACCCCACGCGCCGCGAGCGCGAAATCCTCCGGGAGCACGCGCGGGACATCGCGCGCGGGTGCGCGGCCCACACGCTCGTGGAGCTGGGCAGTGGCAGCAGCGAGAAGACGCGGCTCCTGCTCGACGCGCTGCGGGAAGAGGGCCGCCTCGAGCGCTTCATCCCCTTCGACGTGAGCGAGTCCTTCCTGCGCCAGTCGGCCGAGGCGGTGGCGCGCGACTACCCCGGGCTGCACGTGCACGCGGTGGTGGGGGACTTCGAGCGGCACCTCGGGCGCTGGCCGCGCGAGGGCCGCACGCTGGTGGCCTTCCTCGGCGGCACCATCGGCAACCTGAAGCCCGCCGAGCGCGCGCGCTTCTACGCCCGGCTCTCCGAGGGGCTGGAGCCGGGGGATGGCCTGCTGGTGGGGACGGACTTGCTCAAGAGCCGCTCGCGGCTGTTCGCGGCGTACAACGATCGGGCGGGGGTGACGGCGGCCTTCAACCGCAACGTCCTGCGGGTGCTCAACCACGAGCTCCAGGCGGACTTCGACCCGGACGCCTTCGAGCACCTGGCGCCCTTCGACGAGGAGAACCAGTGGGTGGAGATGAGGCTCGTCTCCACGCGGGCCCAGGCGGTGCGGCTGCCGGCGCTCGAGCGCTTCGTGAACTTCGCCGAGGGCGAGGTGCTGCGCACCGAGGTGAGCTGCAAGTTCCACCCCGCGCGGGTGGAAGAGGAGCTGGCGGCGGCGGGCCTCGAGCGCGTGGAGTGCTGGACGGACGCGGCGGGAGACTTCGCCTTGTCGCTGGCACTCAAACGCTGAGCACCCGGCGTCCAAGCGCGCACCGGCCAACACTCGGCGGCTCCGGGGCGGGTGGGACCGTCCGGCGAAGAACATCCGCACCGCGCGTCACGGGGGGGGAGGACCCACGCCTACCTCCGAATGCGTCATACCTTGGCACGAACGGTCCAGCCTTTGGCGTCGCGTGGCGGCGGGCCCCAGACCGGAGCACCAGGAGCCCACCCTCCGGGGGGGAAGGGTCGGCATCGAGGTGCGTGGGGATTCATTGGGCGCCGCCCGGGGAGCATGAGATCGCTCCCGGGAGTGGCGCCCGATGTCTTTGCGGGACTAGCGCGGCGGGGGTTGCAGGTGGATGGCCTGGCAGGAGGAGGCCGCCTCGCGCACCTCGTCCTCGGAGACGCCGGGCAGGCTGGCGCACAGGAACAGGTCGCGCTCCACGCGCCGCGCGCCGAAGAAGGCCGGGTGGGGCTCGCCCACGCCTCCGTCCGCGAGCCTCGGCGCGAGCTTCACCCGCACGAGCACGAAGTCCTCGCCCGCCTCGAGCTGCTCGTCCGAGCGCACGAAGCCCTCGAAGGCACGGCCGAGCAGCGCGGTGAGCGCCTCACCCGAGGGCAGCGCGTCACCCTCGCCGGTGCGCAGGTCCACGCGCAGCACGGGATGGTGGGGGGGACCGAAGCGCAGGCTGCCATCCTCTTCGGGCTGGGCGCTCCACCCGGTGGGCAGGGGCACCTTCACCCCCACCCGTCGCGAGGCGGAGCGGGGAGCCTCGGCGGACGCATCCGCGGCGTCCACCGGCACCTCCGCTCGACGCGCCCGACAGCCCTCGCACCCCGTGCCCCCGACGGCGAGCGCCAGCAGGGCGGCACCCAGGCGCGGGCGCACGGACAGGCGCACCTCTACTTCCGGCCCTCACCCGTGCCGGGCGGAGGCGGGGGCGTGGCGCCCTTGGCGCCAATGTTCTCCATCTTGCTGGAGCCCTCGAAGATGACGCCCCGCTCCATGGTGAGCGCGGGCGACTCGATGTTGCCCTTCACGCGCGCGGGCGCATGCAGCTCGATGAGCTGCGTGGCGCGCACGTTGCCTTCCACGGTGCCATTGATGATGACGGTGCCGGCGGTGATCTCCGCCTGGACCCGGGCGCCCTCCCCCACCACCAGCACGTCCTTGGTGATGATCTGCCCATTGAACTTACCGTCGATGCGGACCTGCCCCTCGAAGGTGAGCTTTCCCTCGAACTCGCTGCCCTTGCCCAGCAGCGTGTGAACCTCACCCGGACGCGTCGCCACGAAATCCTCCTTGCTGCTACCGCCCCCGAGGAGCGGAACGTTGATCTTCTCTTCCTTCTTGCCGAGGAGCGCCACGCGCTACTCCTTCCTCAGGACCTTCAGGATGCGATCCAAGTCATCGTATGAGAAGTAATCGACTTCCAGGGTGCCTTTTCCGCTGCCTTTTTCGACCAGGCGCACCTTGGTGCCGAGCCGCCGCTGCATCTCCTCCACGAGGCTCTTCACCTGGGGGCTCTGCTTCTTGGGCGCGGCGGGAGCGGACTCCTTGGCCTTGTTGCCCTTGGCCTGCTGCACGAGCTTCTCGGTGTCGCGCACGCTGAGCTTCTTGGCGGCCACCTGCGCGGCGAGCTCCTTCATCTCCGGCAGGCGCGGCACGCCGAGCAGCGCCCGGGCATGGCCCGCGCTGAGCTGCCCCGCGGCCACCAGGCTCTTCACGTCCTCGGGCAGACCGAGCAGGCGCAAGGCATTGGCCACGGTGGGCCGCTCCTTGCCCACGCGCTGGGCCACCTGGTCCTGCGTGAGGCCGAACTCCTCGACGAGCCGGTGGTAGCCCTCGGCCTCTTCCATGGGGTTGAGGTCCGAGCGCTGGAGGTTCTCCACGAGCGCGAGCTCGAAGGCCTCCACCTCGGAGACCTCGCGCACGATGGCGGGGATTTCGTGCAGCCCCGCGGCCTGGGAGGCGCGCCAGCGGCGCTCGCCGGCGATGAGCTTGTAGCCGCCCGCGCCGTCCTTGCGCACGAGCACCGGCTGCAACACGCCCTGGGCCTTGATGGACTCGGTGAGCTCGCGCAGCTTCTCCTCGTCGAAGTGGCGGCGTGGCTGGAGCGTGTCGCGCTGGATGGCCTCGATGGGCAGCTTGATGAGGCCATTCTTCGGCGGGGGCGGAGGCTCGGGGGGAGCGGCCACCACGCTCGCGCCCGCGGGCACGGGCGGAGCCGCCTGGGGGATGAGGGCGGAGAGGCCGCGGCCCAGCGCCCGCTTCTGCTTGTCACCATTCAGCACTGCGTGAACTCCCACCGGGACGGCCCGGCCATTGCCAGTCCGGGAGGGCCCGGACGGCCAGGTCCTTGGAGTGCCACCGCGGGGGACCTGGACGACCCCGCGGGCGGTCCGCGACCGGCGGGCCCCAAGGGGCGCTCGCACGGCGAACCGATTCACCACTTCACGGGCCCGCTTCCCCCCGCGCCGCCCGACATGGCTCGGGGACGCGGGGTGGGGGCCGGGGACACTCAGGCCCGGGGCTGGGCGGCGGGGGGCGCGGGCTCGCGCTGCATGATCTCCCGGCCGAGCGCGAGGTAGCTCTCGCAGCCCTTGGACTTGATGTCATAGAGGATGATGGGCTTGCCGAAGGAGGGGCACTCGGCGAGGCGCACGTTGCGCGGCACCACGGAGGAGAAGACCTGCTCCTTGAAGAAGCCGCGCACGTCGTCCACCACCTGGTTGGCGATGTTGGCGCGCGAGTCGAACATGGTGAGGAGGATGCCCTCCATCTTCAGGCCCGGGTTGAAGGCCTGACGCACCAGATCGATGGTGTGGTTGAGCTGGGACAGGCCCTCGAGCGCGTAGTACTCGCACTGCAGGGGGATGAGGACCGAGTCGGCGGCGATGAGCGAGTTGAGCGTGAGCAGGCCGAGCGACGGCGGGCAGTCGATGAGGATGTAGTCGTACTGGTCGGCGAGCGGGCGAAGCGCGTCGCGCAGGCGGAACTCGCGCCGCTCCTGGCCCACGAGCTCGACCTCGGCGCCGGTGAGGTCCGGGGTGGCGGGGACCACCTGGAGGTAGCGCAGCTCGGTGGAGTGGAGCAGCTCGCTCATGGGGCGGCCGCCGAGCAGGGCGTCATAGACGGTGCCCTGGAGCTGCTCGCGCTTGAGTCCGAGTCCGCTGCCGGCGTTGCCCTGGGGATCCATGTCGACCAGGAGCGTCTTGCGCTCGGCCGAGGCGAGGCTGGCGGCGAGATTGATGGCGGTGGTCGTCTTGCCGACGCCGCCCTTCTGGTTGGAGATGCAGATGATTCGACCCACGTGGCCCGTCCTTGGGGGAAGCCTGTAGCGACGCCATTGATCCATCAAACCGGGAGCTGATCCAGTCCACGGCCAGATCAACCTCTAACCCGCCCGCCTGACATGCTTCCGGGCCCGGTTCGGACCCTGGAGGACGGGGAGAGGGGCCGCCCCGGAGGCCCCGAGCCAGACCCGGGGGGAGGTTTCACGTGGAACACCGGGGCGCCTTCCCGGATGCCCGTTCCACGTGGAACACGGCGGGCGATGGGTTCCCTTCCCCGTGGACCCGAGCGGCCCGGTGGACCGCCCCACCGGCCGGGCTCCGGGGAACGCCGTGCCCGGACCGGAACGGGAACGTGGAAGGGGCGGCGGGACCGGGGAGGCGCCGCGAACCGGGCCGCGAGAGGTTCCACGTGGAACACGGCGGGCGGCGCGTCCTCGCCCCACCGGTCCCGGCGACCTCGGGAAGAGGGGTCCGGACGTTCCACGTGGAACACCGTGCCGGACTTGCTCGCGGGGCAACTGGATGAAGCGGATGGACCCGGGAGCGCCTACCGGAAGGACGGGGCGGAGGTTCCACGTGGAACACGGAAGAAGCACCTCACGGGACGTTCCACGTGGAACGCGAGCCCCGGTCCGGAAGCGCTCCCGGCTGTCCCTTCTCGAGCCCCTCCCCTTTCCGCCCGAGCCTCCAGACCCCGCGGAAAGCACGCTCCGGACGTTCCACGTGGAACAGGGGGCCCGAGCATCAACGCTCTTCCTGCCCCCTGAACCCCTCCCCTTCCAGTCCGTGGCTCCATCGCCGGGAAGGTGGAGGACGTTCCACGTGGAACACGGGCCCGTGCCTGGACTCCTCCCTCTTTCCGCTCCGCCCCCTTCGCGTCCGGTCCCCGCTTCCGTGGCGCGAAGGACGGTGGGGTGACGTTCCACGTGGAACACGGGGCCCGTGCCTGGACTCCTCCTTTCTTCCGCGCCCCTCCTCTGCTCGTGCGGTCCCCGGTTCCGCCGCCGGAGGGAGGGTGGGGAGGTTCCACGTGGAACACGCCCGGGAGGTGTGCCGGGTCCGGCGAGTTCCCCGGTGGCGGGACGGGGGTTCGGGGAGGAGGGAGGCTTCCGCCGGGGTCCAGGCGGGAGCGGGGTTCTCTTCGGTGCATCCGGTCCGCGGTTCGGGGGCGCGGGAGCGTTCCACGTGGAACAGGGGAGCGGGTCCACACGTGGGGGTCCGGGCTCGGGCGCGAAGGCGGTGGCGGCACGGCGCCTCCACCCGTTCGGGAAGACGAACGGACCGGGCGTTCCACGTGGAACGTCAGGGGGCTCGGGGCCGAGCCAGGGGGCTCCTTCGTGTTCCCCAGGTGCGTCCCTTGTCCGGCGGCGAGCGCCACCAGACACGCGGTCCGGCCACGGTCCGCGTCCGCGCCGATGCCCGTTCCACGTGGAACAGGTCCTCCGCCCAGGAGTGGGTTCCGCGCCACTGAGAGGACCTCGAGAAGCCGACGAGGCACACGCATCGCGGCGGAGTTCCGGCGCGGCCCACGGCGCCGTGTCGGGGCACCCATCTCCGCCCCCGTGGTCACGCGAGCTTCACGAGTCTCTCGTGGCGCCGGCGATCGTCAGACCCATCCATAGTCGTGCGGCCCGGCTGCCCATCCATCGGGGGCCCTCGCCCCGGGAGTTCCTCATGAGACCAGGTTGGACGGTGGTGTCCCTGCCGCTCCTCGCCGGGTGCGGCTCCACCAACGGCGCGAGCAGTTCATTCGAACCCAAGCGCACCCCAGCACCAGGGGCCAGGCCCGCCGTGAAGAAGGAGTTGCCCTGGTTGAACGTGCCGGGCGGGCGGATGAGGACGACCCTCTTCTACGGACCCTGGCAGTGCCGTCGGGAGTTCATGAACGACTGCCAGCGGCAGTGCGCTCGGGAGGGCCATCCACTCAAGGGCTGCATGTGGCTGGCCGATCTCAAGTTCGATTGGGAGGGCCAACTCATCCTCCTGCCCATTCCCGTCGAGGGCGGGAGCCGCTACGGCATCTATCACTGCTGCTGCGACTACCCCGCGTTGTTGCCCGAGGAGACCACGAGCCGCCGCAGGGAGTGGGAGCGGATCCGGAAGTCCTTTCGTCAGAGCTGGAGCGAGAAGTTCGGAGTCTGGCCCAGCAGTGGCAACAAGGCCTGGCCGGGACACCACATCCGGGATCTCTGGCACAGCGGAGACCCGGTCGATCCCAACAACGTCTTTCCCGCCCAGCCGGACGTGCACGACCTCTACAACCGGGTGTATCCCGCCTGCTACGCGGGGCAGCCGCCCTGGAATACAACCGGGCCCGATGTGCCCTACACCGACCATTGACGATGACCACGCCCATGAGCCGTCTGCTGGCGGAGATCTCCCGCGATCACTTTCCGTACCCTCCCGCCACGCCCGAGGCGATCGCGGCGTTCGAGCATCGAATGGGCTGGAAGCTGGATCCGGACCTGCGCGCCTTCTATCTGCACTGCGATGGCGCCGAATTGATCGAACGGCTCCCCGACTCGCCCTACCAGATCCTCCCCCTCGCGGACATCGTCCGGGCCCGGGTGGCCATCTACGGCGAGGATGACGATCAGTGGGGCCCCCCCTCGGTGTACGCCCTGTGCGATGTGCAGGACGGCAACTACGTGCTGGTGGACGTGGCCCGTCAGGAGGACGGGCGCTACCCCCTCATCGACGGCTACCACGAGGCCTGGCCCGATCCGAAGTACTGCTCCCAGGTCGCCCGCTCCTTCTCGGAGTTCCTCGAGCAGGTCCTGCGCACCCGGCGCAACCTCTACTGGCTGGGCGAGTGACTCCCCGGACATGACGAGGGCCGGAAGCCCCACCCTCGGACCCCGGCCCTCGCCGTCACTTCCGTCTGTCTGTCTCAGGCCTCGCGCCCCTCCGCGCGCCCTCCCCTACTCCGCCCGCTTCTTGAACGCCGCCACCTGCCGCTCCGCTTGCGAGAACGGCAACCGGTAGGCCCGCGCCGACACCAGCTCCAAGCCCCGCTTCCCCGCCTCCTGCCTCAGCGCCTCCTCCCCGAGCGCCTTGCCCAACATCGCCACCACGTGCCCCCCCGGCGCCAGGTACGCCGGCGCCAGGTCCAACCAGTCCGGCAGATCCATGAAGGCCCGCGCCAGCACCCGGTCCGCTCGCGGCAGTCCTTCCGCCTCGGGCCGGCCCTCCGCGCGCGTGTGCACCGCCTTCGTCCCCGCGAGCCCCAACCCCGGCACCGTCACCACCGCCTTGAGGTAGCCCACCTTCTTGCCCACCGCGTCCACCATCGTCACCGCCAGCCCCGAGCGCGCCATCTTCAACGGCAGTCCCGGGAAGCCCGCCCCCGCCCCCACGTCCAGCACGCTCGTGGCCCCCTCCACCTCCGGCAGCACCGCCAGCGAGTCCAGGAAGTGCTTCTCCAGCACCTCCTCCGGCGCGGTGATCGCCGTCAGGTTCACCTTCGCGTTCCACTTGAGCAGCTCGCCCATCAGCCGGTACAGCCGCTCGGGCACGTCCTCCCCCACGCTCACGCCCAACGCCTCACATCCGCGCCGCAGCTGATCGGCGAAGCGAGAATTGTCCACAGCCCACCCTCCCTCTCCGGGGTCTCAACCCCTCGAAATGATTGCACTCGGGGCCCTCCTCGGAGTTCCCCACACGTTGTCCACACCCCCCTGTGCGATCAGGCGCCCGCTCGGGCGCCCTGGCCCAACCCCTCGCGCTTGAGCGCCACCAGCAACAGGGAAATCGCCGCCGACGTCAGCCCCGGCACCCGCCTCGCCTGCCCCACCGTGCCCGGCCGGTGCTTCTCCAGCTTCTCCACCGCCTCGGCCGACAGGCCCCGCACTCCCCCATACGCGAAGTCCGCCGGAATCCTCCACCCATCCCACGCCTCCGCCTCCCGCGCCGCCGCCCGCTCCGCCATCACGATGTAGCCCTCGTACTTCACCTCCACCTCCACCTCCTCCACCACGTCCGCCGCGAGCGCCGGCCACTCCTCCCCCGCTTGTGCCGCCAGCGCCTCGTACGTCACCTCCGGCCGCTTGAGCCGCGCCGCCAGCCCCGTGCGCTTGAGCCGCTCCACCTCCCCCCGCACCGCGCGCTCGCGCGCCTCCACCCGCTCGGCCAGCTCGCGCCCCACCAGCCCCACCCGCGCCCCGTACCGCACGAGCCTCAGGTCCGCGTTCCCCTCGCGCAGCCGCAGCCGGTGCTCCGAGCGGCTCGTGAACATGCGGAAGGGCTCGTCCACCCCGCGCGTCACCAGCTCGTCCACCAGCACCGCCCCGTGCGCCTCGTGCCGCCCCAGCGTGAGCGCCGGCTCGCCCTTCACCTTCAGCCCCGCTTGAATCCCCGCGTACAACCCCTGGAAGGCCGCCTCCTCATAGCCGCTCGTACCGTTGAGCTGCCCCGCGAAGTACAGGCCCTCCACGCGCCGGGTCTCCAGCGTCCCGTGCAGCTGCGTGGGCGGCGCGTAGTCGTACTCCACCGCGTAGCCGTAGCGCGCCACCTCCACCTCCCCCAGCCCCGGCAGCGTGCGCAGGAAGTCGAGCTGCACGTCCGCGGGCAGGCTCGTGGACAGGCCCGCCGGGTACACCAGCGGCGAGGTGGGCCCCTCGGGCTCGAGGAACACCAGGTGCCGCTCGCGCGCGGAGAAGCGCACCACCTTGTCCTCCAGGGACGGGCAGTAGCGCGGCCCCCGGCCGACGATCTCCCCCTGGTACAAGGGCGAGCGGTGCAGGTTGTCGCGCAGAATCTTGTGCGTCTCGGGCGTGGTGTACGTGAGCGCGCACGTGACGGCGGGCTGGCACGGAAACACCCCGCCCTCCCCTCCCAGCTCCCGCGCCCACTTCGTGCGCAGCGACAGCGGGCGCGGGGGGAAGTCACCGGGCTGGGGCGCGAGCGCGGCCCAGTCGATGCTGTCGCGCACGAGCCGCGCCGGGGTGCCCGTCTTGAAGCGGCCGAGCGTGAAGCCCAGGGCGCGCAGCGAGTCGGACAGGCCGCGCGCCGCCTCGTCCCCGAGCCGTCCGCCCACCTCCTTCTTCTCGCCCACGTGCATGAGCGCCTGGAGGAAGGTGCCGGTGGTGAGCAGCACCGCGCGCGCCGCCACCTGCGTGCCGTCCCCGAGCACCACCCCCGCCACGCGTCCGCCCTCGGCCACCACCTGGGACACCTCGGCCTCGTGCACCGTGAGGCCCGGCTGGTTGAAGAGCACCGCCTGCATGGCGCGGGCATAGGCGTCCCGGTCGCACAGCACGCGCGTGGCCTGCACCGCCGGGCCCTTGGAGGCGTTGAGCGTCTTGAAGTGCGTGCCGGTGAGGTCCGCCACCCGGCCCATCTCCCCGCCGAGCGCGTCCAGCTCGCGCACCAGGTGGCCCTTGGCCGTACCGCCCACCGCCGGGTTGCAGCTCATCACCGCGGCGCGCTCGCGCTTGAGCGTGAGGGCGAGCGTGGACAGGCCCATGCGCGCGCACGCGAGCGCCGCCTCGCTGCCCGCGTGCCCCAGCCCCACCACGATGACGTCGTATGCCTGCTTCATGCCGCTATCTCACGCGCCCGCCCTCCGAAGGCAAGAGGCCCCCTCCCCTCCCCTTCCCCGCCGGCCCGCCCTCTGCTCCCGCGCCCCCCGGCGCCAGGTCCCACGCGCCCCGGAGGATTTTCCTCCACCTCTCCAGGTGCCATCGGCTATCCCGCCCGGGCCTCCGGACCGGAAGTCCGGGGGCCGCACCTCGCGGCGCGCTCTCGCGCGACCGCTCCTCCTGGAGATGAACCCCATGAACAACAAGTGGATTGTGTGTCTGGCCCTCGCGCTCACCGGCTGCGGCGGCAGCGGCCTCGGCGGCACGTGGAAGGGCGAGGCCGCCGGCTGGTCCGTGACCGTGGTGCTCGACGAGTCCACCGAGCAGAGCGGGACGAGCTACTTCATGGGCACCGTGAGCAGCAACAAGCCGGCCTGCTTCACCAACGGCACCGCGGCGGCCACGCTCGTCAACGGCAAGACCGCTCAAATCCTGTCCTCCTCCTCGGGCTCCGCCTCCACTACGACCGTCGTGGACATCTCCGGGGAGCTGTCCGGCAACACGCTCGTCGGCTACCTCGAGGCGACCAGCACCGCCTCGGAGTGCGACACGGACCGCACCGCCATCACGCTCACGCGCCAGTAACCCGAGTCCCGAGAGCGGCTCCTGGCCTCCCGACCCCTCGTGCCGGGAGCCGCCTCGACGCCCCTCCAGCGGCCCCCTCCGCACTCCCCATCCGTCCCCCGGGTCTCGCCAACTGTTCAGTGGAGATTTTTCTCCACGGACCCAGGTTCCATCGGCTATCCCACCGGAACACCTTGGCCGCGGGCCTGGGTGCAGGACCTCGCGGCCGGGCGCGTAACCTGCTTCTCACTGGAGAGGACTCATCATGAAGAACTGGATTCTGTGTGTCGCCCTCGTTGTCGCCGGCTGCAACGCATGCGGTGGTGACGGCGGCGGCGGCGGCGGCGGCGGCGGCGGCGGCGGTGGTGGCGGCGGCGGTGGTGGTGGCGGCACCAACGCCTACGTCGGCACGTGGAAGGGCGAGGTCTCCGGCTGGTCGGTGAGCCTGGTGATCAAGGAGGCCACCGAACTGAACGGCGTGACCTTCGTCACGGGCACGGCCAGCACCAACAAGCCCGCCTGCTTCAGCACCGGCGACGTGACCGGCAACTTCAACCCCACCTCGGGCGCGACCCTCAGCGCCGTCAGCGACGACGGCGACACGCAAATTGACATCCTGGGGCCCGTGGCCAACGGCAAGATCACCGCCATGGTCGAGGCGCAGGGCCAGACCGCCGACTGCACCTTCCAGAGCCTCTCCACCACGTTCACCCGTCAGTAGCCTCCCCCGGAGCCCGACGTCTCCGGGCCCGGGTGGATCCGGCGCCTCCCCCCGCTCCACGCAGAGCGGAGGGAGGAGCCCCGCGGCCCTCAGCGCAGCGCGCGGAAGAAGGCGCGCACGTCCTCGAGGAAGAGCTCCGGCTGTTCCACCGCGGCGAAGTGGCCTCCCCGAGGCATCTCCGTGTAGCGCCTCAAGGCGTAGCGCCGCTCCACCCAGGAGCGCGGCGCCCGCCCCACGGCCACCTCTCGGGGAAAGGCCGCCACGCCCGTGGGCACCTTCACCGGGGTGGTGAGCAACCCAGGCCCCAGCTCCCCCAGCTCGGCGTAGAGGTTGGCCGCGCTCGCGATGCTGTTGGGCGCCCAGTAGAACATCAGGTTGGTCAGCAGCCAGTCCTTGGAGAAGACGCGCTCCACGTCCCCGCCGCAGTCGCTCCAGGTGCGGAACTTCTCGACGATCCACGCGGCGAGCCCCGCGGGCGAGTCACTCTGCGCGATGCCCAGCGACATGGGTTTGGTGCCCTGCACGTGGCTGTAGCCGGCCTCGGCCGCCTGCCACGCGGCGAGCTCCTTCAGCGCGCGCACGGACTCCGCGCTCCCCTCCTCCCCCGGCGGTGGGCCCGCCAGCACCATGTTGAGGTGCAGGCCGAGCACATGCGGCGCATGGTTCATCCCGAGCAACGTGCCGACGACGGCGCCCCAGTCCCCGCCCTGCGCCGCGTAGCGCGGGTAGCCGAGGTGCTCGACCAGGAGCCGGTCCACCGCCGCGGCGATGCGCGCGGCCGACCACCCCGGCTCGCGCGGCTTGCCGCTGAAGCCATACCCCGGCATCGAGGGGATGATGACGTCGAAGGCATCCTGGGGGTCGCCGCCATGCGCGCCCGGGTCCGTCAGCGGGCCGATGAGGTGGAGGAACTCGTGAATGGAACCCGGCCAGCCATGCAGCAGCACCAGCGGCAGGGCCGAGGGCCCCTTGCCCCGGACATGCAGGAAGTGGAGGTCCACCCCCTCCACCTCGCACAGGAATTGGGGAAAGGCATTGAGGGCGGCCTCGTGCGCGCGCCAGTCATAGCGGTGGCGCCAGTACTCACACAGCTCGCGCACGTAGGAGACGTCGGCGCCACGCTCCCAGGCGCCCCCGGGCAGGGGCTCGGGCCAGCGCGTGGCGTCCAGACGGCGGTGGAGATCGGAGAGGACGGCGTCGGGCACGTGGATGCGGTGGGGACGAGCAGTCATGGCGCGTGAGGCTAGCCAACGCGTCGCCCTTCCCCCACGAAGACCTTCGCGCGCGCGTCCGCTATCTCACCGCGCGTCCCGGGGGCGGAGGGACTCGGACGTCCCCGCCCCGCGTGGGCCCTGGAGCGCGCCAACACCCCAGGGCCCGGCGCTTCACGGCGCGGCCGGAGCGGTGACGGGTGACGGGGCGGCCTTCGCCTTCGCGCCCGCGAAGTCGCCCGCCTTCACCACCGTCACCTGCTTCCAGTCGAGCACCCGCGCCATCGCCGCGCGCACGTCCTCGGGCTTGAGCGTGCTCATGCGCTTCTCGAACGCGGCGTCATAGGCGAGCGTGCGGTCGAGGAAGAGGTACGAGACGAGCGTGTGCGTCAGGCGCGAATCGTCCGCGCGGCCCGTGCGCCGGTACTCCAGCAGCCCCGCGCGCGCCTGCTCCAGCTCCTGCGCGCTGAAGCCCTTCTGCAGCACCTTCTCCACCTCCTCGCGCATGGCCGTCTCCAGCCGCTCGGCGTTCTGCGGCGCGTAGATGGCGAACGTGGAGAACAGGCCCACGGGGTCCAACGCGCCCGCGGTGAGCGAGCTGCTCACCGAGTAGGACAGGCCGTCCTTCTGGCGCACGCGCGTGGCCAGGCGCGAGTTGAGGAAGCCGCCGCCGAGCAGGAAGTTGCCGAGCACCAGCGCGGGGTAGTCCGGCGAGTCATCGCGCAGCGCGAGCCCCTCGCCCGTGAAGAAGAGGGCGTTGGCCTTGTCGGGCGTCTCCACCACGAGCGCCTGCACGTCCGTCTTGTGGGGCCGCGCCGGCACGCGCTCGTAGGGGGCGGGGCTCTTCCAGTCGCCGAACAGCCGCGCCACCTGCGCCGCGAGCGCGTCGGCGTCGAAGTCCCCCACCGCGGCGAGCTCGCCCTTCGAGGCGCCGTAGAAGTCGCGGTAGAAGGCGCGCACCTGCTCGAGCGTGGTGCCCTGGAGCGCGGCGAGCGACTCCTCGTAGGTGTTCACGTAGTAGGGGTGGCCGGCGGGGTAGGGCGAGAGCGCGCGCGAGATGGCGAGGCGGCCCTGGTAGGCGGGCTCGCTGCGCTGGTTCTCCAGGGAGGCGAGCCGCTCCTGCTGCACGAGGGCGAACTCCTGGGCGTCGAAGGCCGGCTCGCGCAGCATCTCCGCCGCGAGCTTCATCACCTCGGGGAGGCTCGCGCGGGGCGCCTCCACCACGACATTGGCGCCGGTGAGCGAGCCGGACACGGACACCCGGGCCTTGAGCTTGTCGAGCGCGTCGCGCAACTGCTGGCGGGTGTGCTTCGTGGTGCCGCGCATGAGCAGCATGCCGGCGTAGTCCGCCGCGCCCGCGCGGCCGGTGAGCGCCTTCTCCGTGCCCCAGCGCAGCGCCAGGGACAGGGTCACCATCTCCCCGCGCGTCTTCTTGGGTAGGAGCGCCAGCTTCAGGCCCCCCACCTGCGAGCGCGTCACGCGCTTCTCGATGTTGTCCGGCGACGGGTCGAACACCTCGCCCTGGGCCACGGCGGCGCGGCCCTGGTAGCCCTGGAGCAGGGCGGCCACGTCCACGCGCGGGGGCAGCTCGGCGCGGTCCGGCCGGGAGGTGGGGAGGAACTCGCCGAGCGTGCGGTTGGAGGACTTGAGGTACCAGGCCGCCACGCGCGTGACGTCCGCGGGGGTGACGGCCTCGATGCGGTCGCGGTGCAGGAAGAACAGGCGCCAGTCGCCGATGGCGGCCCACTCGGACAGCTCGATGGCGACGCCCTCCGAGTCGTTGAGCGTGAGCTCCACGTTCTTGAGCAGGGCCGTCCTGGCGCGATCCACCTCCTCGGCGGTGAAGGGCGTGCGCGCGGCGTCCTCGACGGTGGACAGCAGCGCCTCGCGCGCGGCCTCGAGCGACTGGCCCTCGCGCACGGTGGCGCGGAAGGTGAGCACGCCCGGGTCGTGCAGCTGCAGGCTGTAGCCGCTGGCGCTCGCGGCCTTCTTCGTCTCCACGAGCGCCTTGTACAGGCGGCCCGAGGGCGGCATGCCGAGCACGTGGGCGAGCACGTCGACGGCGGCGAAGTCGGGGTGGGCGCCCTCGGGCACGTGGTAGACGGTGGTGAGGGCGCTCACGTCGCCCACGCGGCGCAGGGTGACGCGGCGCTCGCCGTCCTGCACCGGCTCCTCGGTGTAGGTGACGGGCAGGGGCTCCTTGGGGGCCTTGAGGCGGCCGAAGGTCTTCTTCACCTCGGCGAGCGCCTGGGCGGGCTCGAAGCGCCCGGCGAGCACCAGCATGGCGTTATCCGGCCGGTAGTACTTCTTGTAGAAGGCCTGGAGCCTGTCGATGGGCACGTGCTCCAGGTCGGCGCGGGCGCCGATGGTGGACTTGCCGTAGTTGTGCCAGAGGAAGGCGGTGCTCATGACGCGCTGGCCGAGCACGCGCGACGGGTCGTTCTCGCCGCTCTCCAATTCGTTGCGCACCACGGTCATCTCGGAGTCGAGGTCCTTCTTGGCGATGAAGCTGTTGACCATGCGGTCGGCCTCGAAGGCGAGCGCCCAGCGCAGGTTGTCGTCCGAGGCGGGGAAGGTCTCGAAGTAGTTGGTCCGGTCCAACCAGGTGGTGCCATTGGGGTGGGCGCCGCGCTGGGTGAGGGCCTGGGGAACGTTGGGGGTGGTGGGGGTGCCCTTGAACAGGAGGTGTTCGAGCAGGTGGGCCATGCCCGTCTCGCCATAGCCCTCGTGCCGCGAGCCGACGAAGTAGGTGATGTTGAGGGTGACGGTGGACTTGGTGGGGTCCGGGAAGAGCAGGACGCGCAAGCCATTGTCGAGCCGGTACTCGGAGATGCCCTCGACGCTCGTGTAGGGAGCGGGGAGGGAGGCCTTGGCCGGGGTGGCGGGGGCCTTGGCGAGCGCGGGAGCGGAGACGAGTAACAAGCCCAGGCCGAGCAGGCGCAGGCGGGAGGGGAGGGACATGCGGGAAGCCTCGAAGCGCGAGGGGTGGGCCGGATGGCGTCTGGAGGCTACCAACCAGACGGGGCGCGAGGGTGTTCCCGAGAAGGGGAGGGGAGGGGGGATGCGACGGGGGCCCCGGCTTGACTCACCCCGCTTGAACGTTTCCAGTCCGGGGGATGAAAGGCACCGGGTCCACCCGTCCGCGTACCGCGCCAGCTCCGCGAAGGATGAAGCCGCACCCCGCGTGGGGAGGCTGGCTGCTGCCTGTCCTCCTCCTCGAGTCCGCGTGTGTCACCTCCCCGCCGCGAGGGAGTGGGGTGTCCGCGGCGGAGCCCGGCCCCGCGCCGGCCATCGAGTAGGCCGCGGGGCTCACGATGGCTCACGATGGCTCACGGTGATTCTGCTGGCGTGGCTGGGGGTGGAGACCCTGTGGGGGCTGATGGACGGGTACAGCCGCATGGCCATGGCGGCGCGCGAGGCCACCACCTTCGAGGAGTTGCGCGTGGCGGGCGAGGGCTTCGGCACGGTGCTGGGGGAGGACGCGGCGCGGACGATGATTCTGGCGGTGACGACGCTCGGTGGGCGCACGCTGGGAGAGATGGCGGCGCGGGTGAAGTCACTGCCGGGCCATGGCCAGGCGGGAGCGCGGTGGAAGGCGCAGGGCGGGAACGCCGTGCTGGAGCCCGGCATGGCGCTGTCGGGCGAGGAGGCCCTGGCGCAGACGGTGGCGGCGGTGGAGGGGGTGGCGATGTCGGCCCGAGGCCCCCTGGCGGTGGTGATGCTCAAGCAGGGTGGGGGGACGGGCCCGGGGGGAGGTGGCTCCACCACCCTCATTCGCCACCGGGGCGGCAATCAGCAGGTGGAACTCGCCAATGGACAACGCTGGCATCTGCCGCGCGGCAAGTCGCTCGCGGACATCCCCACGACGGACAAGGTGGGGGACCAGCTTCAGGAGGCAGTCACCCAGGCGGCGAGGGAATGGGGGCCCGGAAGGCTCACACCCAATGAGAGAAGAGCCATCCAGGAGGCCCAGGACAAGGGCAAGTATTGGCTGGCGAGACTGCTCGAGCGCGAGGCCCGAGGGCGCTTCGTGCAAGTGAAGGTGAAAGCGCAGTTCGAGCACCTCTACGACTTCAGCCTGAGTAAGGGCGTCGACGTGGTTGACCCAGCAACGGGCGCCCGGTACGAGATTCTCTCCGGAACGACGTCGAACCTGGCGCGGCATGGCAGGCGCATGGCGAGCGAGTTCTTCCGGATGCTCACCTTCTGAAAGGAGCGGCGATGGATGCGCTCGGTAACGTCGTCTTCAAAGACCAGGAAATCGAAAACGAGCGGTTGGAGTTGACGGACACCAAGGCCAACTACATCCTCGGCCCCAACCTGACGCTGAGGAATTGTACTCTCGTGCTGAAGGTGCCCGCTCGGCGCCTGAGCCTCAAGCAGCCCCGCCTCATCGACTGCACTTTCGAGGTGAAACAGGAGTTGAAGAATTACCAGAGCTGGGTGGCCGCGTCCCTCAAGGGCTGCCGGTTCAAGGGTCGGCTGACAGGGTGTGACTTCGGCCATTGGCCTGAATACATGAGCCTGCCGTGGTATCAGCATGGCTTCATCGAGGACTGTGATTTCTCCGAGGCCCGCATGGACGGCTGCCGCATCATGGGGTGTGATCCCTCCACGCTGCGCTTTCCCAAGTGGCCCTGCTTCACCATCCTGGACCCCATTGGCAACAGCCGCGCGCTCAGGAGCGCCATCTGGCCCGGACGTTTCGGCCGCATCATCATCGACGACCTCGCCAACTACCCTGCGGACACCCGGGCCCTCACGTTCCACGCCCCCTCCCAGGCGAAGTACTTCGACATCACCCCGGAAGCACTCCAGGCCGTCATCCAGCAGTTCGACTGCATCCTCTTCTGACGCACCCGAGCCGCCGCCCCAACGTCGAGCACGGTGGCAACCTATCCGGCATCTCGGGGGAAGGATGCGGAGGATGCTCCTCTTCTCCCTTCGCTCTTTCCTTCAGGAGGAGATGGGGCGCGCAATTTGGGGAGCGTTTTCTCCGCGACGCTCACCGCGACGTGACTGAGCACGAGCCAACCAACGCCAAAGCCGGCAGAGAGCACGAGTACTCCGGCTGACACATGATGGCCGGGTCTGGAAGGAAACGCAGTGTAAAGCCTGTTACGAGGCATGTATGCGTCACGGCTTCTGGCCGTGGCAAGCCAACGACAAGCCCTGTCCTGGAGCCTGATCATGGAGACCCCACGCCAGGAGCGCGCCACGACGTTCGGTGAGGAGATCGATCTCCTCTTCATGGAATTCATGAAGTCAGATGCGCCCTACGAGCAATGCAGGCGCGAACTCCTGAAGCTGGAGAAACGCTGGCTGCGAAAGGCAAAGACTCCAGCCCATCGCCTCGCGGTGCAGCGCATCATCGCGAAGACCCTCCTCACCGAGGCCTTCGGATTCGGCATGCCGTGGAAGGAGTTCGGTCGGTGGCTTCGTCGTATCCAGAATCTCGGCTTCCGCGATCTGGGGATGCGCGTCCACGTCACCTGCCTCTACGTGCAGACACTGGACCTGTTTCCTCGGCGGGCTCGTGAGGCCTGGGCCATGTTGGAGGACACGGAGCGAAGGGTGCGCCGACTCCGCCGGGAGCGCCCCCTGCGCGAGGAACATCTGGAGTCCATCTCGCACGCGAAGAAGGTTTCCCGCGTGTCACCGCCCCCTCCTCGATGACGTCCCGGCCCTCCGTCCTTCCGGCTGCTCATTCCTCCCCGCGAGCCCTGGTGGGCCTCGCCTGACGCTCCCTCGCCGCCCCCGCGCTACCAGCAGCGCGCGGCGAACGCGGCGAGCTCGCGGTTGAAGCGCCGGGCATCCTCCCAGAAGGGCGAGTGGCCGATGCCCCCGAAAATCGACACCTGGGCGTGCGGCACCACCGAGGCGATGTGCCAGCCCGAGGCGGGCAGCACCACGCGATCCTCCTGCCCATGCGACACGAGCACCGGCACCGACAGCCGCCGCAGCACGTCGTCGTTGTCCACCGAGCGCGAGCCGAGCGCCTCGCGCACGTGGGCCGGCACCCCCTCGGTGTACGCGAGCTCCAGGCGCCGCGTCTCCTGCGACACCTCCTCGTGGTGCAACAGCGACACGAAGCGCTCCAGCGCGGCGTGGCACAGCGACTCCTCGGGCGTGAACAGCCCGGGGATGAGCGAGAGCATCTGGGGCGCGAGCAGGCCGAAGGCCTCCTCCGTGCCAATCTTCACCATGGCGGACACGAAGTTCACCCCCGCCACGTGCTGCTCGCCGTAGTGGCGCAGGTAATCACAGACAACCATGCCGCCGTAGCTCCACGCCACCAGGAGCGGGTTGTCCAGCCCGAGCCCGGTGATGACCGCCTGGATGTCGTCGGCCCACAGCCGCCCCTCCCCATACGCCCCGCGCGGCTTGTCCGAGTCCCCATGCCCCCTCAAATCCAACGCCACCAGCCGGAAGCCCAGCCCCAGGGCGCTGTGCAGCTGCCGCCGCCACGCGCGGTGACACTGGGAAAAGCCATGGATGAACAGCAACGGCGGGCCATGGAGGTCTCCCGCGTCGTGCACGCGCAGCGCCACGCCTCCCCCCCCGCGCACGGTATGCACCCGGCGGGTGATGGACTCGGGGAAGGGGCTGTCCACGCCCATCGGCGTGGAGCGCGAGGATGACGGGAGCGCGAGGAAGGGTGTGGGGGAATCCATGGTGGCTTCGGTCCGGGACTGCGAGGTCTTGAACGCCAGAAGGAATAGTCATCAGGCCAAACGATGAAGACCCCTCGGTGCGTTTCCGGCGGCCGGAAGGAGGCGGGCGCTCGCTTCGAGCGTCCACGGGTGAACAACCATCCCCCCGGGGGAGCGCCGGGCACGGGGCTCGCGAGCGTGGTAAGCCAGACCCCTTCGTCCGTGTCAGGAGTCCTCGCGCATGAAACGCTTCTTCATCGGTTCACTCGCCGTGGTGGGCGGCATCAGCCTGCTCTTCGTCGCGGCCATCGTGGGGCTCGCGTACCTCGCGGCGTCGCACCGGCCGGGCGTGCCGGACAGCGTGGTGCTGGAGCTGGACATCTCCGAGCCCCTGCGCGAGCACGTGCCAGAGGCCTCGCTCACGAGCGCCTTCGGCGAGCACGCGCCCACGGTGCGCGACGTGGTGGATGCCCTGGAGCGCGCGGGGGAGGACGGGCGCGTCAAGGGCCTGCTGGTGCGGCTGGAGGGGCCCGCGGGCAGTACAGCCGTGGTGCAGGAGTTGCGTGACGCGGTGAAGGCATTCCGCTCGCGGGGCAAGAAGGCGTGGGCGTACGCGGACACCTTCGGCGAGGGCACGAGCGCCACGGGCACCTACTACCTGGCCTCGGCGTTCGACGCCGTCTACGTGCAGCCCTCGGGGGACGTGTCGGTGACGGGGGTGGGGCAGGAGACGCCCTTCGCGCGCGACGCGCTGGTGAAGCTCGGCGTCAAGCCGCAGATGGGCAAGCGCCACGAGTACAAGGCCGCCGTCAACACCTTCACCGAGCAGACGTACACCGAGCCGCACCGCGAGGAGTCCACGCGCTACCTCACGAGCATCTTCGAGCAGATGCTGCGGGGCGTGTCCGAGGCGCGGGGCCTGACGCCCGAGCAGGTGCGCGCCGCCCTGGACGAGGCGCCGCTCACGGGCGCGCGGGCGCTGGAGCTCAAGCTGGTGGACGGGCTGCTCTACCGGGACGAGGTGCTCGCGAAGGTGAAGGACACGGCGGGCGAGGGCGTGAAGCGGCTGTACCTGGAGAAGTACCTCGAGCGCGCGGGGCGGCCGCACACGAAGGGGCCGGTGGTGGCGCTCGTCTACGGGGCGGGCACCATTTCCCGCGGGCGCAGCGAGTCCAACCCCATGTCCGGCGAGGACACCCTGGGGGGAGAGACGGTGGCGGCGGCGCTGCGCAAGGCGGTGGAGGACGAGCGCGTGCGCGCCATCCTCTTCCGGGTGGACAGCCCCGGGGGCAGCTACGTGGCGAGCGACACGGTGCGCCGCGAGGTGCAGCGCGCGCGCGAGAAGGGCAAGCCCGTCATCGTCTCCATGGGCACGTACGCGGCCAGCGGCGGCTACTTCATCGCCATGGACGCGGACAGAATCGTCGCCCAGCCGGGCACGCTCACCGGCAGCATCGGCGTGTACGGCGGGAAGATGGTGACGGCGGAGCTGTGGGCGAAGCTGGGCGTGAGCTGGGAGCCGCTCGGCGTGGGGAAGAACGCCACCATGTACAGCAGCTCGCTCGAGTTCACCCCGGAGCAGCACGCCAAGAACGAGGCGTCGCTCGACAGGGTGTACGAGGACTTCACGGCGAAGGCGGCCGCGGGCCGCAAGCTGCCGGTGGAGAAGCTGCGCGAGGTGGCCCGCGGCCGCGTCTGGTCCGGCGAGGACGCCCGGGAGAAGGGCCTGGTGGACGAGCTGGGCGGCTTCCCCGTCGCGCTGCGGCTCGCCAAGGAGGCGGCGAAGCTGGAGGGCGAGGTGCGGGTGGAGCTCTTCCCCAAGGAGAAGGGCACCGCGGAGGTGCTGGCGGATCTGCTCGGCGAGCGCCGCGGGGACAACAGCGACGACGTGGAGGCGGGAGGGAGCGTGGCGGCGCCGCTGCGGCCCGTGCTCGCCCGCACCCAGGCCCTGTACCGGCTCGCGGTGAGGCTCGGCCTCGTCGAGGAGCGCCAGCACGTGCTCGCCGCGCCGGTGCCGGACACCACCTGGTAGGGCCCGGGGAACGAGCCGCCGGAGCACCCCCCCGCGCCCCGGCGGCGCCCCCCTTCAGCGCACCAGCTCCAGCACGGGCTCGGCGGGCGGCCACCAGAGCGTGGACAGCTCCAGCGCGAGTCCGGAGAAGGGCTCCGCGCGGACGATGGCCGCGCCCACGTGGGTGCTCACCAGGAGCCAGCCGCGCTTGACGCGCTGGAAGCACTCCAGCGTGCGGGCGATGGGGTCCACCAGCCACACCTGCGACACGCCCGCGCGCGCGTAGATGGGCAGCTTGCGCGTCCTGTCCAACACCACCGAGTCGGGGCCGAGCACCTCGCACACCCAGTCCGGCGCCAGACGCAGGAAGGGCTCCTCGGGCACGGCGGCCTCGGCGAGCCGCTCCGCGCGCCAGCCGGCCAGGTCCGGCACCAGCACGTCCCGCCCCAGGCGCAGCTCCGGCGCGCGCAAGAGGCACCAGCGCCCCGCGCCCGAGCGCCGCGGCACCAGACTCTCCCCGAGTTCCACGCCCAACATGAAGGCGGCGCGCGCCTGGATGTCGGAAGGCCGAGGCGACGCCACCAGTTCCTCGTCGAGGATCTCCCCCACCCACCCCGTGGGCATGGCCCCGAGGGCCGAATACGCCGCCGCCTGGCTGTTGCACATCGAAATCACCCTGTCCTCCCATGGCCTGAAGGGCCGCTCCGGGAAGAGCACTTTAAGGACGGGTCTGACATGCCTCCCCACCAGGGGAGCGGGCGTTACCCCGGCGTCACTTGCCGATGCAGAAGCGCTGGAAGATGGCGTCGAGCAGGGCCTCGGAGACGTGGGTGCCGGACACCTCGCCGAGCGCTTCCAGGGCGAGCCCCACCTCGCCGGACACGGCCTCGAGCGTGGACACGCGCAGCGCTTCCCCCGCGCGCCCCAGGGCCTCGGCCGCGCGCCGCAGGGCGTCCGCGTGACGCTCGGAGACGAGCGCGACGGCGCCGGGAGCGCCTGCCCCCCACAGCCGCGAGAGCAGCCCCGCGCGCAGGGCCTCCACGCCCTCGCCGGTGAGGCCACTGACGGCCAGCGCGCCGTCGTCCTCCGCGCCACGCGGCCCGCCCGCGCGCACGTCGCACTTGCCCGCCACGCGCAAGACGGGCGTGGCCCCGGCGTCCTGCTCCCAGCGCCGCGCCGCGCGCGCGTCCTCGCCGGGGGGCAGCACCAGCACGGCCAGGTCCACCGTGGCGAGCACCTCGCGGGTGCGGGCGATGCCCAGCGCCTCCACGCGCCCCGGCGCCTCGCGCAGGCCCGCGGTGTCCAGCAGCGTGACGCCCAGGCCCTCCCACTCGAGCCGCGCCTCGAGCACGTCGCGCGTGGTGCCCGGCTCCTCGTCCACGAGCGCGCGCGCCTCGCCGACGAGCCGGTTGAAGAGCGTGGACTTGCCCGCGTTGACGGGCCCGTAGAGCGCCACGCGCGCGCCCCGGCGCACGAGCCGTCCCCGTCCCGCCTCGGCGAGCAGCGCCTCGGCCTCGGCGCGCAAGCCAGCGAGCCGGGGCTCCACGTCCGCGTCCGCGCCCTCGGCCTCCTCGGGGAAGTCGAGCACGCCCTCGAGGTCCGCGTGCAGCGCGCGCAGGGGCTCTTCCAGCGCGCGCACCCGGGTGGCCAGCGCTCCGGCGAGTCCCGCCGCGGCGGCGCGCACGGCCGCCTCCGAGTCCGCGGCCACCAGATCCGCCACGGCCTCGGCGCGGGTCAAATCCATGCGGCCGTGGAGGAAGGCGCGCCGGGTGAACTCCCCGGGCCCGGCGGGCCGCACCGCGGGGTGGGCGAGGGCGCGCGCGAGCAAGAGCCGCAACAGGCGCGGGCCGCCATGGGCCTGCAGCTCGACGACGTCCTCGCCGGTGAAGGAGTGGGGCGCGCGGAAGTAGAGGAAGAGCCCCTCGTCGAGCACGGCGCCGTCCGCGTCCACGAAGGAAGCGAGGTAGGCGTGGCGGGGCGTGGGGGCGGCGGGGACGCCGGGGGCGAGCAGCCGGCCCACCTCGAGAGAGGCGGGGCCGGAGAGCCGGAGGATGCCCACGGCCCCGGCGGTGGGGGCGGTGGCGAGCGCGGCGAGGGTGGCGGAAGGAGTCATGCGTCGGTGCGCGTCCGGCGCGCCCCGCCGTCACCCAATCAGGTGCGCGGTCCGGGCGCGGGTGAGGCCCCGCGAGCGGCGCGCTCCACGGCCTCGCGGTTGTCGACGATGTAGCGCTCCACGGCGTCGTCCTCCAGTTCCAAGTCCCGGAGCACGCCGGGGTACACGAACTTGAAGGCGGGGGACTCCTCGTCACCCC
Organism: Cystobacter fuscus DSM 2262; assembly: GCF_000335475.2. Classification (NCBI taxonomy): domain Bacteria; kingdom Pseudomonadati; phylum Myxococcota; class Myxococcia; order Myxococcales; family Archangiaceae; genus Cystobacter; species Cystobacter fuscus. The sequence continues at coordinate 288,439 of NZ_ANAH02000004.1, forward strand.
GGAGCCGGAAGCTCATCTTCAGCACGGCCGCGCCGTACAGCTTGTCCTTGAGCGACTTGGCCTTGCCCATCTGCTCCCCTTTCAGTCAGTTGCACCGCGAGGGGAGGTGTCACCCCTCGAGATCATCCTCGTCATCATCCGCCGGCAGGATGCTCCGCTTGGGCAGCGGCGCGGCCTTGTCCGGCGTGAACACGACGCGCCGGTTGCGGCCCTCGCCCTCGCAGGCGACCTTGAGCCCCGGCACGTCACTCACGGCCTTGAGGACGCGCGCGCGGTCCTCCTGTTTCATTGTAACGAGGGCGTAGACCCGGCCCAGGGAGGACGACTTCTCGGCGAGCGCCCGGGCGGCCGCGCGCAGGGCGGGCTCCTCGGCCACCTCCAGCGAGCGCTCATCGCTCTCCACGGCGCGCGCCGGGGCGGCCTTGGCCTGGGCGGGCGCGGCGGCCTTGCCCTGAGCCGGGGTGGCCTTGGCCTGGGCGGGGGCGGCGGCCTTGGCGGGGCGGGCCGGAGCAGGGGCCGGGGCCCGAGGCGCCGGAGCAGCGGCGGGGGCCGGAGCGGCGGCGGGAGCGGGCTCGCGTTTGGCGCGCTCGCCGCGGGGCTCCGGGTGGACACCGGCGCCCAGGAGCACGAAGCGGCGCTCGGTGCCCGGGCGGTGGAGCATCTTGTTGAGGAGGAACTGGAGCGAGTCCATCACCTGGCTGCGCTTGCCGATCTCCACGCCCGGAGGAGGACCGGACTGGAAGTGCAGGGCGACGGCGAGGCTGCCGTCGCTGGCCTCCTTGAAGTCGAGCCGGGCGGGAAAGCCCATGAGGCCGAGGATGTCGGAGAGCAGGCGCTCCACGCGCGGGCGCAGGTCGGCGCCCGGCGCGGAGGACGGGGTGGTGGAGGGCTGGCTGTCGCTCACTTGCTCTTGCCTCCGGCGGTGGCGGTGGCGGCCTGTCCTCGCTCGAGCCACTTGCGCAGCCCGTACTGCTGGGCGATCGACAGGAGGTTGTTGGTGAAGATGTAGAGGGCGAGGCCCGCCGGGTAGTTGAAGAGGGTGGCGGTGAAGATGATGGGGAGGAACCAGGTCATCAACCGGGCCTGGGCCGGGTCACCCATCTGCGGCTGGAGCTTCTGGGTGATGATCATGCTCACGCCCAGGGCGATGGGCAGCAGGTAGGTGGGATCCTTGTAGGTGAGGTCGCGCCACACCGGGCCGAAGAAGGGCTCCTGGTAGATGTCGTAGCTGTTGCGCAGGGCGGTGAAGAGGGCGATCCACACGGGCATCTGGATGAGCATGGGGAGGCAGCCGCCGAGCGGACTCACCTTGGCCTCCGAGTAGAGCTTCATCATCTCCATGTTCTGCCGCTCGCGGTCGTCCGCGTACTTCTTGCGCAGCTCCTCGACGCGCGGCTGCAGCTTCTTCATGGCCTCCATGCTCACCATGGACTTGTGGGTGAGGGGCAGCAGCAGCGTCTTGACGAGCACGGTGAGCAGGATGATGGCCACGCCCCAGTTGCCCGTGAGGTTGTGGAAGAACTTCATGATGCTCACGAGCAGCTTGGCGATGACGGCCCAGATGCCGTAGTCGATCGTCTCGCCGAGCGGCGGGGAGTAGGCGCTCGCGGGGAGGCTCGCGGCGGCGCGCAGCTCGGGGCCGGGCACCACGGCGAGGAAGTCCGGATCCTTCGGGCCCATGTAGCCGCCGAAGCGGAACGTCACCGTCTGGCCGGGGGCGGCGGTGAGGGGGAAGGCGGCCACGACGGCGCGCGCCTGGGCGGTGGCCACCAGCTCGCAGCGGCCCTGCAGCGAGCCCTCCAGCGGGTAGAGCGCGGAGAGGAAGTACTGCTGATCGATGCCGAAGAAGTGCACGGGGCCGCGCAGCGTCTCGGGCTCGGGCTGCTTGTCCTCGGCCGCGAGCTTGTGCTTCTCCTCGCCCACGTGGCACGAGGCGTGGCTCAGGTTGCCCATGCCGCCGAAGAAGGACGGGGCGTGCTCGTTGGCCGGATCGATGGCGCGGCCGTAGTGCACCTTGAACTCACCGGTGAGCGGCTGGGCCGAGGTGTTCTTCACCTGCACGGTGTAGACGAGCTCGAAGCCCTGCTGGGGCCACTGCACGCTCTTGACGACTTCCCACGGCCCCTGGCGCGCGGTGAAGGTGGCGCCGCGCTCGGCCGCCACCGACTCGTCCACCGCGTAGCGGGCGTTGGCCGACAGGGGAGTGGGGCCGTCGATGGAGACGGCGAGCGGCAGGGGCTGGCCGGGCACCGGCTGCGCCAGGTTCATCTGCGGCGGCGGCGGCACCTCTCCGCCGAAGAGCAGCTTGTAGCCCTCGGCGACGCCCAGGTGCTGCTGCTCGCGCATCTTCACGCCCTGGAGCACCGCCGCGGTGAGGCCAGCGCCCTCGGTGGAGAACGCGTACTTCGTCTCCGTGCGGTGCAGATCCACCGTGCGCACGGGCGGGGCGGGGGCCTCGGCCACGGCGCCAGCACCCTCGACGGTGCCCGGGGAGGGCGGGGTGCCGGGAGCCGGGGGCGTGACGGCCGGGGTGCCTCCGTCGGAGACCTCGGTCACCTGCGCACCCGCGTCCGCGGCGCCCTCCTCGGGCGGCTTGGGCGAGAAGAAGGTGGTGAAGGCGTAGGTAAGCACCATCGCGAGCGCGAGCGCCACCAGCAGTCGCCGCTGGGAATCGGCGGAGTTGGGCGAGAGCGGATCCAGGTCGTTCATAGGCAGGGAGCGGTCAGGGCACCGGGTCGAAGCCGCCCGGATGGAAGGGCTGGCAGCGCAAGAGGCGCCAGGTGATGAGGCGCAGGCCGCGGAGGGCGCCGTGCTTCTGCAGCGCCTCCAGGGCATACGCGGAGCAGGAAGGGTGGAAGCGGCACGCCGGGGGCAGCCAGCGGGAAATCCACCGACGGTAGAAGCGGATGGGCAGCGCGAGGAGGAAAGCGAGCGGGCTCATCGAGGAGGAGACTCCCGGGGCACGGACGGGAAGAGCCGCTGCAGCTTGCGGGTGATGCCGTCGAACGCGCGCGACACGACGGGGAAGGGGGCATCCTTGGCGGACTGACGCACCACCAGTACAACGTCCACACCCGGCGGCCATTGCCCGTGGCGCTTGCGGAAACACTCGCGCAGCAGCCGCCGCAAGCGGGCACGCTCCACCGCGTTGCCCACCTTGCTGGAGATGGTGAGGCCCACGCGGCAATGGGGCCGACCATTGGGCCTCACGAGCCCCAGGAGACACTCCACGGGCACTTTCTGCCCCTTCTCCTGGACCTCGAGGAACTCGCGCCGCTTGAGCAGGCGGAGGGCCTTGGGAAAGCGCTCGTCGCGAGATGGCGCCTGGCCCTCGGCCTTCACGCGAGCGTCCCGACTACTTCTTGTAAGCGGACACGACCAGGCGCTTGCGGCCCTTGGCGCGGCGGCGGCTGAGCACGTCCTGGCCCGCGCGGGTGGAGTTACGCTTGCGGAACCCGTGGGTACGGTTGCGCTTGATCTTCGACGGCTGGTAGGTGCGCTTGGACACGGCTGGACTCCTGGGATGCTGTGGCGCACACCCCGGAGGCGCACGCCTGATCCAATGAGACGGAGGAAGGCGGCGCTCGTAACCCGATCTCCCACCCAAGTCAACGTCGGATCACCTCCCGCCCCCCCACCAGGGTCGCCCGCTACCCCCCTGACGAACCCCCACCCCCAGTGAGGGAAGGCGCCTCCCGGGCGGGGAACGTTCGCCGCATGGCGGAGGGAAGGCGGGTTGCGATCAGAAGGGGGGACCTAAAGGCGCGAAACCCTTGGGTTTGGGGCCGTGAACTTGATCGCTCGGGGGTGCGTGTTAGCACCCGGGACTCCCACCCGGCGCTCCGCCGGTGGCCTGGAGCCCTTCCGTGAACGCGCTCGCCCGCCCCCTGCCCGCCACCTCAAGTGCCGAGATCCTCTGGGAGAGGATGTTGGACTGCCTCCGCCAGGACAAGCTCGAGTACGCGCTCGGGTGGATTGGCCGGATGCGGCCCCTGGAGGTGCGCGAGGACACCCTGGTGATGGGCGTGCCGGACCGCTTCTACCGGGACTGGCTGGACGACCACTACCGGCCGCTGCTCGAGTCCACGCTCGCGCGGGTGGCGGACCGGCCGATGGAGCTCGCCTACGAGGTGGTGCCGGGCCTGGCCCCGGCGCCCAACCTCCAGCCCCCGCCGTCCTCGCAGAAGCCCGAGGGCGCCCGGCCCCCGCGCATGAACGCGCGCTTCACCTTCCAGACGTTCGTGGTGGCCGACAGCAACCAGCTCGCGGCGGCGGCCGCCGCGGCGGTGAGCGACAGCCCGGGGCGCGCCTACAACCCGCTCTACATCTACGGCGGCACGGGCCTGGGCAAGACGCACCTGTTGCACGCCATCGGCAACAAAATCTGGGAGCGCGACCCGAGCCAGCGCGTGGTGTACCTGTCGAGCGAGCAGTTCACCAACGAGTTCATCGAGAGCGTGCGCGAGCAGCGCATGCCGGAGTTCCGGCGCAAGTTCCGCGACGAGTGCGACGTGCTGCTCATCGACGACGTGCAGTTCCTCGGGAGGAAGGAAGAGACGCAGCGCGAGTTCTTCCACACCTTCAACACGCTGCACGAGCTGGGCAAGGCCATCATCCTGACGAGCGACATGGTGCCCGCGGAGGTGCCGGGGCTCGAGGAGCGGCTGCGCAGCCGCTTCAGCATGGGGCTCATCACGGACATCCAAGAGCCCACCTTCGAGACGCGCGTGGCCATCCTCCAGAAGAAGGCGGTGCTCGAGGGCCTGGACCTGCCGGACGAGGTGGCGCACTTCATCGCCCGGGCCATCCAGAAGAACGTGCGCGAGCTGGAGGGGGCGCTGGTGAAGGTGAGCGCCATCCACTCGCTGAGCCGCCAGCCGGTGACGGTGGACTTCGCGGCGCACGTGCTCAAGGACGTGCTGCCCACGCGCCACGTGGTGGACGTGGAGACCATCCAGAAGGAGGTCGCGCGCTACTACAAGGTGCCCGCCGAGGCCCTCAAGGAGGACCGGCGCCACAAGGCGCTCGCGCACGCGCGCCAGGTGGCCATGTACTTGAGCCGCAAGCTGACCAAGGCCTCGTTCCCGGAGATCGGCGCGCGCTTCAGCAAGGACCACTCCACCGTCATCTCCGCGGTGCGCAAGGTGGAGAAGCTGCGCGAGTCGGACCTCGGCGTGAAGCGCGAGCTGGATGAGCTCGAGGCGAAGCTCGTCGGCGAGTAGGCGGCCCGACGCACTCCCTTTCCTTACCTTTCGAGTGGGTTGACTGCGGGTGACCTGATGAGTCATCTTGAGCGCGCGGTCTCCACGAGAGGAGTGCGTCGATGGATCAGTGCAATTCGATGTCCACGGTGAAGGATGATCCGGCTCTCACGCCAGGTGAGCAGCGGATTCTCGCGTTGATGGGGCAGGGCTTCGGGCGCCTGGAGCAGGGCATTCAGCACCTGGAGCAGCGCATGGAGCGCCTGGAATTGCGCCAGGAGCGATTGGAGCTGCGCCAGGAACGGCTGGAAATGCGCCAGAATGGCCTGGAAGAGAAGCTGGAGGCCCAGACGAAGCAGTTGCTGGATCTGACCTGCCGGGTGACCCAGGAAGCCGCCGCCAGCAAGCAGCGCGACCGGCAACTGTCCGCGGACCTCCAACGCCTGCGCGAGGAGGCAGCAGCGCGGGATACCGATTGGCGCCAGACCTTCCATCGGGAGATGAACGCGTTCCGGGTCGAGGTCTCCGAGAAGTTCGACCACCACAACACCCGGTTGGAGATGCTGGAGCAGGGCATCCAGCTTACCAACCTGGGCTTGCGGCAGCTCGACCAGCGCCTGGACGGGGTCCAGCAGGAGCAGCGCAAGCTGAGCGCCCTGCTCGGGCGGGAGTACGCCCCCCACGGGCAGCCCCCTCTCACCACCTGAGACGTCCGCGGTCGGGGAGGACCCGTCGCCCATCCGGGACGCTCCCTCCCCCCGCACACCCCCGGGACAAGCTGGCACCGGGTTCGCTATACCGGGGGCCAGCACCCGCCCGCCGCGGGTTCCCGGCAACTCCCGTGCATCGGAGACTCCGCGGGGGACTTCGCGCCTGCACTCGGGAGGGTTCCGGAGGAGCAACACCCATGCGGTTGACGGTCTTTGGAGCGACGGGACGCGTCGGGCACACCCTGGTGCACGACGCGGTGGGGCAGGGGCACGAGGTGACGGCGTACGTCCGGGATCCCAAGCGCCTGGGCATCAAGCACGGCAAGCTCCTCGTCAAGAAGGGCAGCATGGAGGATGGCACCACCGTCGCCGAGGCCCTGCGCGGCTCGGACGTCGTGGTGAGCGCGATCGGCGCCCGCGACGCCACCCACCCCGTCTCGGTCGTGACGCACGCCACGCGCGCCATCCTCGCGGCCATGAAGGCCGAGGGCGTCCAGCGGCTCGTCTCGGTGGGCGCCGCGGGACTGCTACCCCACGCGGCCGGCGGCCTCACCGGCGAGCACGGCCTTCCCCCCTTCCTGCGCCACGCCTTCGAGGATCACCGCGGCGCGCTGCAGGCCCTCCAGGAGAGCGAGCTGGACTGGGTGGTGGTGTGTCCGCCCGTCATGCCCAGCGGCCTGAAGACGGGCAAGTACCGCGTCGCCGTGGAAGCCCTGCCCACCGGCGGCCGGCAGGTCTACGCCGAGGACGTGGCGGACTTCACCCTCAAGGTGGCCACCGGCACCGAGTACCACCGGGTGCGCCTGGGCATCGTCGGCGACTGAGCCCCGGCCTACGGCAGCACGGGCGCCTCCACGTCCGTGACGATGAGCGTGTTGGTGCGCGCATCCACGCTCACCCGCCCCCGGGGCGACAACAGCGCCTGGACCTGGGGCAGCAGTTCCGCCGCCCGCGCATGGCTCACCGGAAGCAACCAGGTGCGCAACGGGCCCTCGTCCTTGCGCGCCTGGGCGAGCCGCGCCCGCGCCTCGGCCTCCTCCTGGAGCACCCGCAGGGGCGCCACGCGCAGGATGTTGCCCTTGCGCTCCATGCCCAGCCCCTGGGACACCAGCACCCCCTGGAACGCCTGCGTCCACGGCACGTCGCGCAGCGTGAGCGTCACCGTGCCCCCCACCTCCTCGGAGAGCACCAGGTTCAGCCCGCCCATCTCCGCGAGCCCCCGCAGCACCTCCTCCACCGGAGCCCGCACCACGTCGAGCGAGACACGCCGGGTCCGACCCGGCTCGCGCGCCTGGACGGGCAGGGTGGTGAGGGCCAGCGCGAGACACACGGCGCGGGAAGAGCGCATGAAGGGCCTCCAGGGGAAGGGCGGCCCAGTGTAGCGCCCTTCCTGGCGGACAGGCACGAGGGCCCCGGCATTCCCCACCCCCCGTCCCCCTCGAACGCAGGAGGGCACAGCGGCCGTCCAGGAGGAGCCCGGGGAAGTGTGCCCCGGGGCGGCCTTGTGACGGGCCCCGCGCGCCCCCATCTCTCACGGGGAGGCTTCCCCGCCCACGAGGGTACACCCATGGCGAACCACGACTCAGGCCACTGCAAGGATTGCCGTTACTTCAACAGCCAGAGCACGCACCCGAGCGGCGGGGAGATCGCCCAATGCCGGCAGCCGGAGCTGGAGGACTTCGACCTGATGGTGGCCGGGGACTGCGGCTGCAACGCCTTCGAGGCCCGGGCGGAAGCGGACCGCTCCCCCGGCATGCCCCGGGATGAGCCCTCTCCAATGATGCATTGACGCTGCATTGACGCTGCATCGACGCTGCATTGAGTGATGCATCGGGCCGCGACATCGGCTCACATCAGGGCATGTTCCATCCCAAGGGACCCGGTTTCGGAGAGTTGATCCACCAAGGCTTGCAGTCCGTGGAGCGGGGCTATGACTTGCTCGCCCCGAAGTTCGACTACACGCCCTTTCGCACGCCCGAGGACGTGCTGACGGCGAGCTTCGCCCTGGCCGGAGGCCCCCGGAGCGTGGACCGGGCCCTGGACGTGTGCTGCGGCACGGGAGCCGCCCTGCGCCACCTGCGCCCCCTGTGCCGCCAGGACGTGGTGGGCGTGGACGTGAGCCAGGGCATGCTCGACGAGGCCCGGCGCCACGTGGAGCACGCGCCCGGCGAGGCCCGCGTGGAGCTGGTGCGCGGCGACGCCCTGGCGCTGCCCTGGCACGAGGCGTTCGACCTGGTGACGAGCTTCGGGGCCTTCGGCCACATCCTCGAGCGCGACGAGCCCCGTCTGGTGGAGGGCATCCACCGCGCCTTGCGCCCGGGGGGCCGCTTCCTCTTCGTCACCGCGGATCGGCCCTCGCCCTGGCGCCCGGGCTACTGGATGGCCCGCGCCTTCAATGCCGCCATGCACGTGCGCAACGCGCTCTGGCGGCCTCCCTTCGTCATGTACTACCTCACCTTCCTGCTGCCACGCGCCCGCTCGCTCCTGGAGGCGCGGGGCTTCCACGTGGCGGTGCACCGCGACACCCTGCCCGAGCGTTATGCCCGGGCCGGACTGTGCGTGGTGGTCGCCACCCGGGCATGACCTGGACCGGGGGCGGTCCGTGCAGGTCTGACCAGGACATCCTATCATCCTGGAGTTCCATGCCTGCTGGAGCCGTACCCCGTCCATGACATCCCCGTCCCCCTCGTCCGAGGTGAGCACGAATCCGGAGACGTGGCGGCGGCGCAAACGGACGATCGCGGTGTTCGCCGCGGTCATCCCGCTGCTCCACCCCCTGGACTGGCTCGCCCTGGGCCACTGGAGCCCCACGGCCCTGGGGGTGCGGCTGCTCTGGTCCGCGCAGATGCTGCTGTACACGGTGCTGTACCAGGCACTGGGCCCGCGCTGGGAGCAGCGGCTCGCCAACGCCAACAGCGTCGCCGCCTGCTGCTGCTTCCTCGCCCTCATCCACTTCACCGGCAACGAGCGCAGCCCCTACCTCCACCTGCTGCCCAGCATGCCGCTCATCATCGCGCTCATCCAGCCGCGCGACGGGAGGCCCGCCCTGCTCGGTGGCATCGTCTGCACCCTGGGCACGGTGCTGATGTTGCTCGCCCAGGGCCAGCCCATGGCGGCGCTCGGCTGGGCCCTGCTCACGGGCTCGGCCACGTTCTTCGGCGTGTATGGCGCGGCGCAGTACCGCAAGGCACAGGAGGCCGAGCACGCCGTGCGGCTGGAGCGCGCCCGCCGCGAGAGCCTGGAGAAGCTCGCGCTGGCCGAGCGCCAGCGCGCCCAGACGGAGAAGCTGGCCACGGTGGGCAGGCTCGCGGCGGGCGTGGTGCATGAAATCAACAACCCGCTGGCCTTCGTGCGCTCCAACCTGGAGTTCCTGCGCACCGAGGTGCTGCGCCAGTCGCTGCCCGGGGAGACGCACGCGGAGCTGAGCGAGGTGTTCGAGGAGACGCGCCAGGGCGTGGAGCGCATCCGGCAGATCGTCCTGGACCTGCGGGGCTTCTCGCACGTGGACATGGAGGAGCCGACCGAGTGCACGCTGTCGGACGTGGTGACGGACGCGGCGCGGCTGGCGGGCGTGCGGCTCAAGAACGTGGCGCGGCTGACGGTGGCGCTGCCCCCGGGGCTGCCCGGCGTCTTCGCCATCCGCCGGCGCCTGGCGCAGGTGGTGCTCAACCTGCTCGTCAACGCGGGTGACGCGCTGGAGGAAGCGCGGGTGCGTGGCGGCGAGGTGCGTGTCACGGGCGTGACCGAGGGCGCGCGCGTGGCGCTGCTGGTGGAGGACAACGGCCCGGGCTTTCCCCCCGAGGTGATGCCCCGCCTCTTCGAGTCCTTCTTCACCACCAAGGGGCCCGACAAGGGCACGGGGCTCGGGCTGGCCCTGTCGCGCGAGCTGGTGGAGCGCTTCGGCGGCACGCTCGTGGCCGAGAACCGGCCCGAGGGCGGCGCCCGGCTGCGCCTGGAGTTGCCCGTGCACCCGGCGGCCCCGTCACCCGGGAGTTGAGCCAAGGACGCGGCGACTTTCCGCGCTCCGTCCCCGCGAGGGCACGTGCTAAGCGGGGGCCCTCTCACCCCCGAGGAGGGCCCCGCTCGCATGAAAGCGTTCATCGCCGCCACCGCCCTCGCCCTTGGCCTTCCGGCCTTCGCCCAACAAGAGGCGAAGCCGCTCCAGCCCGGACGCGAGGCACTCTCCATCCCCTACGACAAGTACGCGCTGCCCAACGGCCTGGAGGTGCTGCTCGCGCGCGACCCCAAGCTGCCCGTGGTCGCCGTCAACGTCTGGTACCACGTGGGCGCCTACGACGAGCAGCCGGGCCGCACCGGCTTCGCCCACCTCTTCGAGCACATGATGTTCCAGGGCTCCAAGCACGTGCCGGATGACGTGCACATCGCGCTGCTCGAGCAGCTCGGCGGCACGGACTTGAACGGCACCACCAACTTCGATCGCACCAACTACTTCGAGACCGTGCCGAGCAACCAGCTGGCCACCGCGCTGTGGCTGGAGAGCGACCGGATGGGCTTCTTGCTCGACGCGCTCGACGAGAAGAAGCTGCGCACCCAGCAGGAGGTGGTGAAGAACGAGCGCCGCCAGGGCGTGGAGACGCGCCCCTACGGCATCGCCCAGGAGAAGTTCTGGCAGACGCTCTTCCCCGCGCCCCACCCCTACCACGGCAAGGTCATCGGCTCGATGGCGGACCTGAACGCCGCCACCGTGGAGGACGTGAAGGCCTTCTTCCGCAAGTGGTACGCCCCCGCCAACGCCACGCTCGCCGTGGTGGGTGACTTCGAGCCCCAACAGGCCCGCGCCCTCATCGAGAAGTACTTCGCCACGCTGCCCAGCACCCCCAAGCCCTCGCGCCCCGAGGTGGCCCCGGTGAAGCTCACCGGGGAGAAGCTCGTGCGCCACGACGAGAAGATCGGCACGCTGCCCCTGGTGATGATGGGCTGGCACACCCCGCCGTACCTGAGCGAGGGCGATGCCATCGCGGACATGCTCGGCAACGTGCTCGGCACGGGCAAGTCCAGCCGGCTCTACAAGCGGCTCGTGGTGGACAAGGGGCTCGCCCAGAGCGTGAGCGCCTCCCAGCAGAGCCTCGGCGCCCAGTCCGTCTTCACCGTGGAGGCGGTGGCCCGGCCCGGCGTGTCCAGCGACGCGCTCGTCAAGGAGATGGACGCGGTGCTCGAGGAGATGCGCCGCGTGGGCCCGACGTCCGCGGAGCTCGACCAGGCGCGCACGCGCTTCGAGACACAGATGCTCGCCGGGCTCCAGTCGGTGGGGGGCTTTGGCGGCAAGGCCGACACGCTGCAGAGCTACAACCACTTCCGCGGGGACCCGGGCTTCCTGGTGCACGACCTGGAGCGCTACGACGCGGTGACGCCCGAGCGCGTGCGCGACTTCGCCCGCGACACGCTCCAGCCCGGCGCGCGCGTGGTGCTGCACGCCGTGCCCTCGACGCCGAGCCCGTCCCCCGCCCCCTCGAAGGAGAAGCCGTGATGCGCCGCCTGTTCCTCGCCGTCTCCACCCTGGCGCTGCTCGCCGCGGCGTGCCGCTCGGCGCCCCAGCCCACGCCCGAGCCCACGCCCTCCACGGCCCCCGGCCCCCAGGCCCCCGCCACGCCCTCCACGGACCCCGAGGCCTTCCGGGATCAACCCCCCACCGCCGGCCCCGCGCCCGAGCTGGTGCTGCCCCGCTTCGAGCAGGCGGTGCTGGACAACGGGCTCACCGTGCTGGTGAGCACGCGCAAGGAGCTGCCGCTCGTGTACGTGGGCACCGCCTTCGCCGCGGGCAGCGCGAGCGACCCCCAGGGCAAGTGGGGACTGGCGGATCTCACCTACAAGATGATGCTGGAGGGGGCGGCCGGGAAGGACACGCTCGCCCTGGACCAGGCCTTCCAGAACCTGGGCGTGTCGCCCTCGGTGAGCGTCGGCTCGGACGGGGCCATCCTGGGCGTGCGGGTGCTCCAGCGCAACACCGAGGCGGCGCTGGCGCTCATCACCCAGGTGGTGCGCCAGCCCACGTTCGCGCCCAAGGACTTCGAGCGGCGCCAGAAGCTGCAGCTGGCCGAGCTGGTGCGCGCCCTGGGCAGTCCGGGCTTCCTCGCGCAGCGCACGTTCCTGGACGTGGTGTTCGGCGCGGCGCACCCCTATGGGCACCCGACCAGCGGCCTGCCGGAGACGGTGGGGAGCGTGACGGTGCGCGACGTGAAGGCCTTCTACGAGAAGAACGTGGGCCCGCGCACCACGGCGCTGGTGATGACGGGCGACATCACGCTGGAGCAGGCGGTGGCGCTGGCGAAGAAGTCCTTCGGCGACTGGAAGGGCAAGGCGGTGCTGCCCCCGGTGCCGCCCGCGCCCCCCACGCCCGCGCGCGGCCAGGTGGTGTTCGTGCCCAAGAAGGGGTTGGATCAGACGATCGTCCTGATGGGCCGGCCGGGCATCGCCGCGGGGCACGGGGACGAGTCCGCGCTGGACCTGGCCACCACGGTGTTCGGCGGCTTCTTCGGCAGCCGGCTGAACATGAACCTGCGCGAGGACAAGGGGTACAGCTACGGGGCCAACTCGGGCTCGGACGCGCGGCTGGGCGTGGGGCCGCTGACGGCGTCCTCGTCGGTGCGCGCGGACGTGACGGGCGCGGCGGTCACCGAGTTCGTCAACGAGCTCCAGGGCCTGCGCGAGCGCCCCATCACCCCGCGGGAGCTGGAGCCGGCGCGCGAGGGCCTCATCCGCGCGTTCCCCGGCAGCTTCGAGTCGGTGGAGGGCCTGGGCGCGAGCGCCTCGGAGCTCTTCCTGCGCCGGCGTCCCCTGGACGAGTACGCGCGCACGGTGGCGGGCCTGGAGAAGGCCACGCCCGCCGAGGTGCAGCGTGTGGCCGAGGCCTACCTGGGCCCGGACGCCATGCAGATCGTCCTGGTGGGAGACCCCGAGGTCATCCAGCAGCAGGTGGAGCCGCTGGGGCTCGGCAAGCTGGTGGCGCGGGAGCCGGCGAAGGCACCGGCCCCCAAGCCCTGACGCTCAGCGCGCGTCCGCCTCGTCTTCCTCGGACTCGGTGCGGACGTGGCGCCGGCGGAGTTCCTCGTCGGCCTCGGAGATGGGGGTGCGGATGTCGGAGAGATCCTGCTCCCCGTCGCCGTCGAGGAAGAACTTCTGCTCTTGCGAGTCATGGGTGGAGTCGGCGGCGTAGAGGGGCCGGGTGTCATCGGCCTCCAGGCCCCGCTCCACGCGATCCTTGGCGAAGAGAGGCTTGTTGCTCGGGTTCTCGTGCGGGTGCACGGGGCTGTACTTCCTCGGCTTCTCGTTGCCGGCCATGGGAAGGCTCCTCGGATGCGGACGCGCGGGGTTGCGCGCATCCGTCAATGTGGGGCGGACCCTCGCCCCACGGCTACCCGGAGCCGGAAGAGGGCCCGCCCGTCCGCCCGCTTCTGGAGCACGGCGGGCGCGAGGCCTCCCGCGAGCAGCGCTCAGGCCGAGCGGAACTCGGCGGCGTACCCGAGCAGCCGGCGAATGGCCTGCTCATGGTCTCCCTGACAAGCGGCGAGGAAGGGCTGGGCCCACTCCTGTCCCACGGGCACGCCCTTCTCGTCCTGGAGCCAGCGCTCGAACCGGACGTACTCCTCGTCCCGGGCCCCCACGAGTCCGAGGCACAGGCGGTAGCCCGCGATGAGGCCTTCCATGCGCCGCACCGTGATGGGGCCAATGAACATGAACAACCGCCCTACGCTGTCGCCGATCCTCTGACGGATCTCCATGAGGAAATCCAAGGTGGTCGCGGGCATCCGCGCGGGCGTCAGGCGAGGCGTGCTGGTGGCGAGTTGATCGCACTCCGGATCGTTCCAGGGAAGCGCGGCCAGCGCCTCGGGGGAGAGCGCCCGGAACTCCGCGACGTAGTCCAGGAACTTGCGCAGCGCGCGCGTCTGATCTCCGCCGCATTCGCTCAGATAGACAGACTCCCACCCCTCCGCCGGCCACGCGCGTTTGATGTCACGGAACCAGGTGCCGAACAGCAGGTCCGGCCCCTCGTCTACATCCATTGAATGAAGACACGCTCCGTAACCACCTCTGAAGCAGTTCACCCAATCGACATCGGGCATCCCGATGTACCGGTAGGGACCCACCAGGCGCGCTTCCATGTCCTCACGGATGCGCAGCAGCAGTTCCAGCAGAGGCACCGCGGGCTTCAATCCCGTGGGAGAAGAAGTGGATGGATTCATGGCACCCTCGCTGCGGTCTCGACGACCTTCTCGGTAACGGCCGAGTGCGTCCCCAACCGACTCAAATACTCCGCCCAGGGCATTCCGGAGGCACCCGTATAGGCGTCATAGGCGCGGCCCTGCATCCGGACCAACACGTGGTAGCCCGTGTGGCTGATACTCGCTTCCTTTCCGTTCGCCAGCTTGAACATCATGTATCCGAGCCTGTCTCGATTGTCGGTCGTCAGCTGCACGAACTCGGGCTTGCCGCCCAACTGGGTAGTAGTCGATGGCCTCCGTCACCTGGCCGCGCGCCAGCAGGCTGAAGGTGTGGGCGCGCAGGGAGTCGGCCGCCAGCACCTGCGTGGCCACCACCTCGGCAACAGGAGCCGCCGCGCCCGCCGTCCCGCAGAGGCCCACCAGCAGGAACAGGGCCAGACAGCCACGCAGGAAGTTCATGGAAATGGAGCGCTCAGGCCGAGCGGAACTCGGCGGCGAAGCCGAGCAGTCGGCGAATGGCCTGCTCATGGTCTCCCTGACAAGCGGCGAGGAAGGGCTGGGCCCACTCCTGGCCCGTGGGCACGCCCTTCTCGTCCTGGAGCCAGCGCTCGAAGCGCACGTACTCCTCGTCCCGCGCCCCCACGAGGCCAAGGCACAGGCGGTAACCGGCGATGAAGCCCTCCATGCGCCGCACCGTGATGGGGCCGATGAACAGCCCCAACCGTCCCTCGGTGTCGCCAATCTCCCGGCGGATCTCCAGGAGGAGGTCCAACGTGGTTGATGAGGGCATCCGCGTGGGCGTCAGACGGGGCGTACTGGTGGCGAGTTGCGTGAGCTTCGGATCGTGCCAGGGAAGTGAAGCCAGGGTCTCAGGGGAGAGCGAGCGGAACTCCGCGACATAATCCAGGTACTTGCGCAGCGCGCGCGTCTGATCGCCGCCACATTCGCGCAGGTAGGCGGTCTCCCAACCCTCTCCCGGCCATGCATGTTTGATGTCACGCAACCAGGTACCGAACAACAGGTCCGGCCCCTCGTCCACGCCGAGGGAGCGTATGCACTCACTGTAACCATTATCGAAACAGTTCACCCAGTCGACATCGGGCATGCCGATGTACCGATAGGGGCCGGTGGGACGCACCTCCATGTCCTGACGGATGCGCAGCAGCACATCCAGCGAGGGCACCACGGGTTTGAGCCCGGTGGAGGAGGCAGATGACTCACTCATGGTACCCCCACCACGGTCTCGATGACCTCCTCGGCGATCTCCGAGCGCGCTCCCAACCTGCGCATGTACTCCGCCCAGGGCATTCCGGCAGCGCCCGTATAGGCGTCATAGGCACGGCCCTGCATCCGTACCAGGACGTGATAGCCATTGCGGGACAGGTTCACATCCTGGCCGTTCATCAATTTGAACGTGATGTAGGGAACCTTCTCCCGGGGCTGGGTCGTCAGTTGCACGAGCTCGGGCTTGCCGCCCAACTGGGTGAAGGCCGTGTGGATGTTCTGGGCAACGCTTTGGCACGCGCCCGCCACCTGCTTGCCCGCCTCGAACGACGTGCGCATCGCCAACAACCAGGCCGGTGCATCCTTGCCCGTGGTCAGCACCCAGTAGTCGATGGCCTCCGTCACCTGACCGCGCGCCAGCAGGCTGAAGGTGTGGGCGCGCAGCGAGTCGGCCGCCAGCACCTGCGTGGCCACCACCTCGGCAACAGGAGCCGCCGCCCTCGCCGTCCCGGAGAGGCCCACCAGCAGGAACATGGCCAGACAGCCACGCAGGAAGTTCATGGAAATCCAGGTTACTCCCAGTAAAACTGTAATTCAAGAACCCGACACACCTCGTACGTCACACCCCTCCCACCAGGATGGAAAAGTCAGGTGACACCGAGGGCCCCGCTGACTCCGGGTACGTGGCCTGAGCCCCTTCCAGCGGGTATAGGGACCGCCCATGAAAGCCCCCCCGCACGGCCCTCCCTTCGCCAGCTCCACCACCTGGAACGCGCTCGGAGCGGGGCGCTATGCCGGCCGCGTGCTTCCCCACTGGTTCCAGGGACGCGGCTCCTACGGCGGACTGCTGGGCGGCGCGCTCCTGCGCTCGATGATGCGCGAGCTGAACGAGCCCGAGCGCATGCCGCGCTCGTTCACCGCGCACTTCTGCGCCCCCGTCACCGAGCAGGACGCGCTCATCACCGTGCGCCTGGAGCGCGCTGGACGTCAGGTCTCGCACCTGTCCGCGCGGCTGGAGCAGGCGGGGCAGGTGGCGTGCCTGGCGAGCGCCACCTTCGCCACCTCGCGCGACACGCCGCTCGTGTTCACCGAGGCGCGCCCACCCCAGGTGCCCACGCCCCACGCGCTGCCCTCGGCGTCCACCGAGGCGATGCCCGCCTTCTGCGCCCAATTCGACTACCGCTGGTGCGTGGGCGCGCTCCCCTCCTCCGCGGCCTCCGAGGCGCGGCTGGGCGGGTGGATCCGCCCGCGCGTGGCCGAGCCGCTCGACGCGCCGCTCGTGGTGGGCCTGCTGGATGCCTATCCCCCGGCGGCGTTCGCCCGCGTGGACGGCCCCGTGCTGGGCGCCACCATGGACTACACGGTGCACTTCTACGCCCCCCTGCCGCTCGCCTCCGCCTCGCCCGAGTCCTTCTACCTGCGCGCGGGCCAGTCCCGGCACGCCGCCCTGGGGTACGCGGACGAGCTCGCCGACCTGTGGAGCGAGGACGGCCAGCTGCTCGCCCAGCTGCGGCAGATGGCGGCCATCTTCCCCCAGACACGCTGAGCGGCACGCTCGCGCCAGAGGTGACTTCCTCTCGCGGCGGGGCTCGGGTAGTTTGCGCCGCCCGGCGTGCCGTGCCCCGCGCGAGGCCCGCCGCGACTACCCCCCCGAGGTTCCCCACACATGGCAAGGATTTCCCAGGATCAGACCCAGGAGCGCCGCGCGTTCCTGCTCGAACTCTTCCGCTCCCAGCCCGACATCAGCCGCAACGAGGCGATGGAGACGTACAAGGACCGCTTCGGCGCCTCGCTCAACGCCAAGACGTTCAACGAGCTGCGCGAGCAGGCGCTGAGCGAGACGGAGGCCCGCGCCGACCGCGCCGAGGACACCCAGACGGACGCCGACGACGCCGACGACACCGACGCTCCCGCCGAGGAGCCCACGGCGGCGCCGCTGCGCGTGGTGCCCACCGTCGAGTCCGCCGCCACCAGCGCGGCTCCCGCGGCCAAGAAGCCCAAGCCCGGCAAGGGCCCGGGCGCGAAGAACGTGTTCGTGGACGCCACGCAGGAGCAGCTGCAGTTCCTCGAGCGCGTGGTGCACCAGCTCCAGGAGGCCGGGGCGAGCAACATCCGCATCGACCACGGCACCGAGCGCTGGATGGTGCTCACCGTGGAAGCGAAGTAGGAAGCGAAGGAGACGGACGCCGTCCTCCCGCCCGCCCGCGCGGTCTCCCCCGCGCGGGCGGCCTCAGAAGTCGTTGCCCTCCAGGTGCAGCGCGGGCGCCGGGCGGTGCGCCGGGTCCACCACGCACGGGGCCTCGGTGGCCTCGAAGGCGCGCGGGCGCAACAGCCGCAGGGTGAGCACGAGCGCGAGGAACAACAGCGCGCAGGCGCCGGTGACGAGGCGCACACCCCACCGGTCGGCCAACAGGCCCTGCAACCACACTCCCCCGGCGTACCCCACGGCGATCATCATGCTGTAGAGGCTGCTGATGCGGCCCTGGAGCTCGCGCGGCACGCGCAGCTGGCACGTGGTGTTGATGCAGGTGAGCGTGGCCATGTAGAGCGCGCCCAGGCCCACGATGGCGAGCGCCGCGGCGTGCAGCGTGGGCGTCATCCAGTACACCGCCGCCATGGGCCCGAGCAGGATGAGACTCGCCTCGAGCAGGCGCCGGCGCCCCAGCCGCTCCATGAGGGGCCCGAGCAGCATCGCCGCGAGCACCGCGCCCACGCCCTGCATGGTGACGAGCAGCGAGGTGGCCGCCGCCCCCTGCTGGAAGACGCGGATGGCGAACACCGGCACCAGCCCGATGAAGGGCGCCACGAGCGCCGACACCAGCAGCGCGCCCAGCATGGCCAGGCGGATGCCCGCGTCGTCCCGGGCCACCTGGGCGCCGCGCTGGATGCCGGACCACAGGGGCTCGTGCCGCCGCGCCCCCGTGCGCTCCGAGGGCCGCACGTGCCAGAGCGCCACGAGCACCGCCACGAAGGACAGCGTGTTGACGGCCAGCGCCCAGGCAATCCCCCCCGCGGCGAGCACGCCCGCGGCGATCGCCGGGCCCATGATGCGCCCGAGGTTGTACTGCGCCGAGTTGAGGCTCACCGCGCTCGACAGATCCTCCGGCGGCACCGACTGGGAGATGAGCGCGGAGAAGGCCGGGTTGATGAGGCTGTTGGTGCACCCGTTGAGCAGCGACAGCACGGCCACCGCGGGCACGGTGAGCCGGCCGGTGAGCGCGAGCACCGTGAGCACCAGCGCCAGCAGCGCCTGCACGAGCGTGCCCGCGGCGACCCACTTGCGCCGATCGAACCGGTCCGCGAGCGCCCCTCCCACCGGGGACAGCACCACCGCGGGCAGGAAGGTCAGGGCGGCGATGCCTCCGGTGGCCTCGGCACGGCCCGTCACCGTGGTGACGAAGACGCCCAGTGCGAGCGTCTCCATCCACGTGCCGATGTTGGAGATGAGCGTTCCCCACCACACGTGGACGAAATCCCGATGCCCGAAGGCCCGGAGCGATGAATAGCGAGACAAATGAAGGGCGCGCACGGCCCTCCCTTTGTATCGCATCTGCCCTCGCCTGGCAGGCCCCCCCCCTCCCGGATGACAGCCAATGCACGCTCGCTTCTCCACCCGCGAGCGTCAGGCCTTTCTTTTCAATCCCAGCACATTCGTCGGAGGTCCAATCGCTTGCGCCGCGAACCGTTGGAGCACGGATTACTTCACTTCACGCGAAGCGGAGACCTTGCGGGGAGTGATGCGGCCGTCGGGGGAGACCTGGGCGCCGGTGGTGGGGAAGTCCTCGCCGGTGAGGCGGCGCACGAGCGGGAGCACCTCGCCGGCGGGGTCCGGCTGGGGGATGCCGCGGCCCTCCTGGCGCGTGGGCAACAGGCGCCCGGAGAGGAAGCGGCCCTGGGCGTCGAGCTCCACGTCGGCGATCATCCCCAGGCCCTGGGGCCCCTTGAGGTTGAAGGAGCCGTAGGTGGCGAAGTTGCCCAGGGAGTAGAGGATGAGCTTGTCCTTGTAGAACTCGAGCGCGCGCACGACGTGGGGGCCATGGCCGATGACGAGGTCGGCGCCCGCGTCGATGACGGCGTGGGTGAAGGCGCGCAGGTCGCCCCGGTTCTCGCCGTAGAACATCTCGGTGCCCTGGGGGATGTTGAGCGCCTTGCCCCCTTCGGCGCCGCCATGGAAGGAGACGAGCACCAGGTCATGCGCGGCCTTGACCTGGCGCACCAGGGCGGCGGCGGTGGCGTGGTTGTTGACGTGGTTGCAGTTGGGCGAGGTGTGGAAGGCCACCATGCCCACGCGCAGGCCGTTCTTCTCCACGGTGGCGACGGTGCCCGCGGGGCCGCTCCAGGCGATGCCGAGGGAATCGAGCGTGGCCTCGGTCTCGCGGCGGCACAGCTCGCCGAAGTCACCCGAGTGGTTGTTGGCGGTGGAGGCCAGGTCCACGCCCGCGTCCTTGAGGTAGCGGCCATAGTGCGTGGGCGAGCGGAAGGCGTAGCAGTTGCCCCCGCGGCGGCACTTCTGCGTCTCGCCGTGGTCGCACAGGGGGCCCTCGAGGTTGATGAAGGTGAGGTCCGCGTCGCGCAACAGCGGCGCCACGGTGGCGAGGCTCGCGGCGCCATCGTCCGGGGGCAGGAGGCCCTCGGGGAAGGAGGTGCCGAGCATCACGTCGCCCACGGCGCGGATGCGCAGGCGGGCGTCGGCGGGAGGCGGGGGGCGCGGGGCCGGGGGAGCCGCGGGCTGGGCGAGCTGCCGCTGGAGGGCCGTCTGGCCCCGGGCCTGGGTGAGGGCGTCCTCGAGGTCCGGGTGGGCGGGATCCAACCGCTGCACCACGCTCCACGCGGCGAGCGCCTCCTGCCAGCGGTTGAGCAGCGAATACGCCCAGCCGAGCTCCCACTGACAGTCCACGCGCTCGGGGGCGGCGCGGGCGCAGGCGGAGAAGGCCTCGAGGGCGGCGGGGGCGTCCTTGGCCTTGAGGGCCTCGACGCCCCGGGCGTAGAGCGCGTCCACCTCGGCGGCGGTGGTGGCCAGGGGAGGAGTGCCCACCGGCGTGGAAGCGGACGCGGGGGGCGCGGGCGGCGCCTCGGGGGCGGGGGGAGGAGCCTCGGGAGCCGGGGCGGGAGGCGCGGGCGGAGCCGGCGGCGTCGGAGGCACGTTGGCCTCGGGGGGAACCGACGGGGCGTCGGAGATGGGACGGCGGATGGGCTCGGCGGTGGAGGCGCGCCAGTTGGCGCAGCCTCCGAGGGAGGAGAGCGCGAGCACGGAGAACAGGAGGGAGCGAGAGCGCATGCGGGCGCGCATCTTACGGGGGGAGAGGGCGGAGAAGGGGAGCGTCCCGCGGGGGCGGGGCGTGCTCGACGGAAGAGCGGCCGGGCGGAGGACGGGCCCGGGGGCGGAGGGCCTATAGTGCGCGCTTCATGTCCTCGCCCGCTCCCGCGCTCTCCTCCCCGGCGGCTTCGTCCGCTCCGGCCGTCCGCTTCGATGGGCTGTGGCTGTTCTCGCCCCGGGTGGACGTGAGCCTCGTGCTGGTGCCCGCGCTGCTCACGCTCGTGGCGGTGTGGCTGGCGGACACGACGGGGGAGGGGTACCAGGGGTACTCGTGGGCGCTGGGGCGGTGGGCGTCGCAGTACGTGCTCTTCAACGGCACACACGTCATCCTCACCTTCCTGCTGGTGGGCACGCGGCGCGAGCTGTTGCGCACCACGCCCTCACAGGGGTGGCTGCTGCTGGGAGCCTCCTCGGGGGTGTTCGCGGGGTGCCTGGGGGTGCTGTGGTACGCGGGCCAGCACGCGCCCCAGCTCAACCTGATGCTCGCCGCGTGCATCCACCTGCTGGCGGCGCACCATACGCTGTCGCAGGTGAAGGGGCTGTGGGCGCTGCACGGGCTGCGGGCGCGGGCCTCGGGAGCGCCCGCGCTGGGCGAGGCCGAGCGGCGGCTGCAGCGGGTGTTCGTCCCGCTCGCGCTGGTGCTGATGATGGCGCGCACGCTGGCGGTGCCGGTGACGGACGCGGCGGGGGACGTGCCGCTGGTGAACGTGGGGCAGGCGGAGAACGGGGCGCTGCCGCACGCCGTGACGTGGGTGCTGCTCGGGGTGTGGGGGGTGTTCGCGGGGCGACTGGTCCAGGCGCTGCGGGGGCCCGCGGGGATGAGCGGCCCGAGGCGGCTGTACGTGCTGAGTCACGTGGCGGTGGTGGGGGTGTACCTGGTGTGGCCGGCGTGGGGGGTGGTGCTCAGCGCGGGCATCCACGGCCTGGAGTACCTCTTCCTCACGGGGAGGATGCTCGAGCCCACGCCGGGGGAGAGGGACGCGCGGCTGCGCGGGGGAGGGGTGTGGGCGGCGATGCTGGGGGTGATGCTGCCGCTCATCCTCGTGGGCGTGGCGCAGAGCCCCTTCGTGCCGCTGGTGGACTCGACGACGGGGGGAGCGGCCACGCGCTGGCTGTTGGGCCAGGAGCCCTTGTGGACGCTCGGGGTGACGGTGACCAACGCGCTGGTGCTCGCGCACTACTTCGCCGATGCCTTCCTCTACCGCTTCCGGATTCCCCGGGTGCGCGAGGTGACGCTCGGGCGGCTCGGCCTCGCGTGAGGAACCCGACCGGATGGGGCGGCTGGCCGCTCATCGTCTTCTTCCTCTTCTTCCTCCACGCCGCGTGCGCCACGGGTGTCTCCCGGAACAACGCCCGGGAGGGCTCCCACTCACCATCGCTCGAGTCCCCACCGGAGCCCGGGGAGCAGGCCGCGCTCACGGCGGAGCCCGGCTCCAAATCGGCCACCGTGTACGAGTTGGAATTCATGGAGCCGCGCGCTGTCCCCACCCGGCCGGTGCCCATCTCCCCGGGCGAGTTCCAGCAAACCTTCCGGCGGCTCGCCCGCGACGTGCGGCTGGCGCACGGGACGCCGCGGGAGGCCGCCCACGTGTTGCTGCGCCCCTCGCGCGAGCCGCGGCAAGACATCGAGACGGTGGAGAGCGGGGGCGACTGGGAATGGGAGACGTACCGGGGCCAGGGCTATACCCTCGTGCCACGCAACCAGCCGGGCCCGGTGTTGCTCACCCCCGTGGCCGACGACGCCCTGAAGGCCTGGTACCTGAAGTGGTGTGAACACCGGGGCGGAGGAGACTGCCTGGGCCTGCTGGACGATGGGCCCTACCTGCGGGCGGATGACCGGCGGGTGTTGGCCCTCGCCCTCGCCCTGGGCCCGGTGCTCGACGAGACCTGGCGGACCCTGGCGCACGAGCTGATGGATGTGAGGGCGATGGTGTCCCTGGCCGTCTGGACGGTGGCAATCTATTGCATGATGTGGGTGGTGCCCGAACCCACCACCAAGGCACTGGCCGCCACCTTGACTGTGATTTTGATGAGCTGGCTGGGGCTGGAGACCATGTGGGAGCTGATGGAC
The DNA here is from genome assembly GCF_000335475.2 of Cystobacter fuscus DSM 2262. NCBI lineage: Bacteria > Pseudomonadati > Myxococcota > Myxococcia > Myxococcales > Archangiaceae > Cystobacter > Cystobacter fuscus. The sequence goes on from NZ_ANAH02000004.1 coordinate 311,142, forward strand.
GGGTACAGCCGCATGGCCGTGGCGGCGCACGAGGCCACCACCTTCGAGGAGCTGCGCGCGGCGGGTGACGCATTCGGCAAGGTGCTGGGAAAGGACGCGGCGCGGGCGCTGCTCCTGGCGGTGGCCTCACTCTCCGGGCGCACGATGGGCGAGGTGGCGGCACGGGTGAAGTCGCTTCCGGGCTTTGGCCTCGCGGGGAGACAGTGGAAGGCCCAGGGCGGAGCCGCCGTCATGAGCCGGGTGGAGGCCGAAGAGACGGCACTGGCACGGGAGGGGGCCCTGGCACGGGCGGTGGAAGCGGTGGAGATGGTGGCGACGTCTCCACAGAGTGGCTTCGCGGTGGTGATGCTCAAGCGGGGACCGGGCGGTGGAGCGGGAAAGGCGCCAGGGGGCCGCTCTTGGGCAACCCTCATGCGTCACCGGGGCGGCAACCAACAGGTGGAACTCAGCGATGGCCAACACTGGCATCTGCCACGTGGCAAGTCGGTGGCGGACATTCCCGCCGAGGACAGGGTGGGGGACATGATTCAGGAGGTCGTCACCCAGGCTGTGAAGGAATGGGGGCCCCACAGGCTCTCGGCCAACGAAAGGCTCGCCATCGGCGAGGCCCAGAAGAAGGGCAAGTATTGGCTGGCGCGATTGTTGGAGCGAGAGGCCCGGGGGCGCTACGTGCACGCCAAGGTGGAAAAACAATTCCAAGCAAGCCTCAAGTGGAACCGCCAGGGTGTCGACATGGTTGACCTCAACACAGGCCGCCAATACGAGATCCTCTCTGGGACAGAGTCGAATCTGGCGCGACATGGCAGGCGAATGGCGACTGAATTCTTCCGGATGATCACCTTTTAGAAAGATGGCCATGGGCTGGCTCGAGAACGTCATCATCAAGAACAAGGAACTCGAAAACGAGCGGTTCGAGGTGACAGACAAAGACTCGCTCTATTTCCTTGGCCCCAACCTGACGCTGCGCAACTGCACCGTCGTCTTGAAGGTATCAGCCAGGCGATTACACATCCTCGGCGCCCGGTTCATTGACTGCACCTTCGAGGTGAAGCAGGAATTGAAGAACCATCAGGACTGGGTAAGAGCCTCGCTCGAGGGCTGCCGGTTCAAGGGCAGGCTGACGGGCTGTGATTTCGGGCACTGGCCCGAATACGGGAGTGAACCGGAGTATCAGCACGGTTTCATCGAGAACTGTGACTTCACCGAGGCCCGTCTGGATGGCTGCCGCATCATGGGCTGTGACCCAACCCCCCTGCGCTTCCCCAAGTGGCCCTGCTTCACCATTCTGGACCCCATTCGCAGGGCCCCCGAACTCCGTGGCGCCAAGTGGCCGGGTCTGGTCGGTGACGTCCTCGTGGGCGATCTCCACGCCCATCCGGCTCCAACCCGGGCACTGACCTATTACGCGCCCACCCTGGTGGAACGGCTCGAGAGCACACCGGAACAACTCCGGGCCGTCATCGAGAAGTTCGACTGCATCGTCTACTGACGATAGGGCTTCAGGGCTGGGCGGACTGGGGCGGACGTCCCCGGTGCTTCGAGACGGGCAGGTAGCACGTGCCCTGGTACTCCGCCTGCACGTCCAGGCACGGAGGACTCCGCTTCACGGCCAGCCAGCATCCACCGTTGATCTCGACTTCATCCACCTGGGGTTTGCAGGGCGCCGCGGCCTGATCCCTGAAGGGTCTGGAGGGCAATGGGTAGGCAAGCGTTTGCGGAACCGATGGCTCCGAGTCGGACAAGAGCGGGGCTTTCCCCTCGGAAGGAGCCTCGAACACCACGGCGGGTGAGGCAAACGGTTGTCGCCTGGACTCACTCACCACATGAAGCCAGACACCGAACGACAGGCAGACGCCCGCGAGAACAGGCATGAGCCGGGCACGCCAGGGCCGAGGCCCCGACGCGAGGTGCTCCGACAGTCTGGGATTGTCCTCCACGCGCCGGACCGCCGCGTCCGTCAGCACGAGGAGGTCCGCCAGTTCCGAGGCCCGCGCCGACGGAGGCGCTTCATCCACTCGCAGCGACACCGAGGCGGATTCGCGTTTGTAGAAGAGGCTCACGGCCCAGTCTCCCTCGGGCGTCCACTCCACGCGCTCCCCCGGCAGCAGCGTCAGGGCGGGCCTGCCCGTCGCGGCATGGCGCGCTTCGTAGAGGCGTCCCAGATCCGGCCCCACCTCGTCATAGCGCCGACCCAACCGGAAGGGCCCCAACCGCCTGTCCTCTCCACTCTTCTCGTTCGCCACGCGACGCCCCTCCGTGAGCCTTCACGGAAACGGATTTGACCATTCAAGTCAAGAGGGTTGGCATGCCCTGTTGGGTTCCCAAAGCCGTGCGGAGCCTCTCAAGGCCCCGGAGCCGGCGTGGACTTCGGAGCCCAGAGCAGCCTCAACTCCAGCGGCTCGGCGTCGAAGGGCTCGGCACGCACCGTCTCCTCGCCCCCGTGATGGGCGATGAGCCGCCAGCCCTTCTCCCCTCGGCCATACACCTCCAGGGTGTGAGCGCGAGGATCCACCAGCCACGCATGACCCACCCCCTCCTGGTGGTAGATGGCCAGCTTGCGCCCCCGGTCCAGCGCCGCCGTGGACGGGGACAGCACCTCACACACCCAGTCGGGCGCCAGGTCGAAGAAGGGATCATCCCGATCCAGCAGTCCGGGAGCCCGCTGCCGGCGCCAGCCCGCCCGGTCCGGCACCAGCACCTGCCGGCCCAGGTGCACCTCCGGCTCATTCAGGATCCACCAACCCCCAGGGCCCCCCGGCCCATGGCTGAAGGCATTGCCCAGCTTCGCCCCGAGCACCATCGCCGCCCATGCATTCCGCCTCGAGGGCCGTGGAAACGCCCACAGCTCGTCGTCGATGATCTCCCCCACCCACCCTGGCGGCAGCGCCTCGATGTCCTCGTAGGTGGCTGGACGCTTTCCCCAACCCATGTTCGCTCCTCCTCCTGGCCTTCCCGCCAGACTCCTCGCATCATACGCGAGGAGGTGACATCCGAGGTCAGGTGCGCCGCACGTCCAGGATACGGCCCTCGCGCAGCCAGCCCTCGGCGTCCCTCCACAGGGGCAGGCCCACGGCATGGATGCGCTCGGGCGCGGTGCGGGTGAGCCACCCCAGCCACGCGCACAGCGCCGCGTCGAGCTCGTCATGCGTGGGCAGCCTGCTCCCCGCGAAGCGCAGCCCCGCCGCCTCGAGCTGCTCCCGCCTGGCCGCCCGGCCCTCGGGGGAGGACTTCTTCCCCAACTTCTCCACAGCCAGCTGGCGCCATGTGGCCCCGGGGAACGCCTCGAACAAGCGCGCCCGGCCCGGCTCGGGCGTGTCCATGTCCAACATCTCCAGGGCTCCGAGCTGGTGCAGGGCCGCGAAGAGCAACACGCCACCGCGCACGAAGCCGTGGAAGGGGGCGCCCGGCACGGGGAGCACGTCCGGAGTCCGCCCCGGAGCCCGCAGCAGCCGCTCGGCCTCGCGCACCCGCTCCCCCGGCCGCGCGAGCGCCTGGGGCCCATCCACCACCACCACGTCCGCGGGCCCCACGGGGAACGCGGCCACGAGGGCCTCCGGGTCGAGCCGCCCCTCGCCGTCGGGGGCGGGCCACTCACGCTGCTCGAAGTCCACCCGCCCGTGCGTGTCCACCACGGCCACGTCCACGGCGCGGGGCCGGCGCGCGAACGGATCGCTCAAATCCCAGCCCAGGAAACGCACGCACCCAGCCTACCCGAGGCGCATGGCCGATGGCCCGGCGGGACACGTGCCGTCTATGGTTTCCCCTCCTCATGCGCGGCGGACGGTGCCCGCCGGGAGACGGACATGCCAGGGGTCATCGAGTTCTACAGCGTCACCGACGACTACGGAGAGTTCTCGAACTTCGCCCCCTATCCGCTCCACGGACCTGGCCCACGTCGCAGCACTACTTCCAGGCCCAGAAGTTCGCGGGAACCCCGCACGAGGACGCTATCCGCAAGGCCCGCACGCCCGCGCTCGCCGCGGAGCTGGGCCGAGACCGCCGCCAGAAGCTGCGCCGTGACTGGGAATCGGTGAAGGTCTCCGTGATGCGCGACGCCCTGCGGGCCAAGTTCACCCAACACCCGGCGCTCGCCCAGCTGCTGCTCGGCACGGGGGACGCGAAGCTCGTCGAGCACACCGCGAACGACGACCACTGGGGCGATGGGGGAGACGGCCGGGGCAAGAACATGCTGGGCCGTCCGCTCATGCAACTGCGCGATGAGCTGCGCGCGGGTTGAGTCTGGCCTTCAGCTCCGCCGTGGATGGTCTCCCTCACCCAGTTGCGCAGCGCCGACTCGGTCAAGTCCAAGTCCTTGGCCACCTGGGGCAGGCTCTTGCTGCCCTCGCGAACCAGTTTGACTGCCTCGGCCCTGAACTCCGGGATGAAACTCCGCCTCTTCCTTCGCTCCATGGACACTACCTCCTGTGTAGCCGACTTATGAGGTATGTCCACTAAATCGGGGCAGGCTCACTCCGCTCCGGGAATGGCGTTCTTGCGACATGGGACTCTCCTTGCTCCGTATTGACAGCGTTTCACGCGCAAGCCCTTGCCGCGCTTGCTGAATAGACGCCGCGAGGGCACGGCTGTGAACGGGAAGGACCCGGAGCGGCGCACCTTCCCTATGCGTTCGGAGCCTTTTCCTGCCCGAGCCGCTCGAGCGCCTCCCGGAGTTCGTTGGCGAAGCGCTGCGCCACGCCCCGCTGCACGGCGGCGCTGCACTTGGAGAAGTACACCAAGTTCCCGTTCTCGTCCCTCCGGCCGCGCTCCGCGTACACCGCCTGGAGGAGCGAGGCATCATCGAGCGAGCTCGGCTCCTTCCCGGCGAGCGCCGCCCTCCAGAGCCTGTCGTAGGCTCCCCTGGGTCCGTGCTGTACCGCGCAGGACCAGAGCGCGTCCTTCACTGCCAGGGAGCGGCCGGAGAGAGAGAGCTTCAGCTTCTCCTCCACCCCCTTCCTCGCCGGGGTGTAATGCGTCTCTCCAATGAACACGTGCTGCGCCTCGAAGAAGCGCTCCGCATCGCTCTCCGCGAGCACCTTCCAGGCCGCGCTGAACCCGGGCGTGCCTGGCTCGTGCCCCGCCAGCTCGTCGAACATGTCCGGGTAGTGGGTCTCGAGCCACTGCACGAAGGCGGCGGCGGTGCCCGTCTTCGTGGCGATTTGATAGCTCCCGTAGGAGACGCCCCCGGCATCCCCCTTGCCCGTGGAGACCACGCCGGCGCCCTTGGGTCCGGGGTACGGGGTCTCATACTTCTCGCTCAGCCTGCCCAGCTTCTTGAGTTCCTGATCCATGTATGTCCATCCCTTCGTCCACCCGTGCGAGGTGGATTCGCCTGTAGACGGCCCAGGCCAGGGTCTGTGAATCAGGGGCGTGGTGGGCGCGCGAGCGCTCAGCGGCCGGAACGCAGGTAGCGCGCCATCTGCCGCCGCAACTGCTCGCGGCCGAGCTGCACGCGCTTGCGGGCATTGCTCTCGGAGATGGAGAGCCGCGCGGCGATTTCCGCGTACTCCAGACCCAGCACGAGCCGCATCCTCACCGCGGCCTGGAGCCGCTCGGGCAGGGAGTGAAGGGTTTGTTCGAGGTGTCTGCCCAGCTCCTCTCGCAGACTGGACGTCTCGGGCGTATCGAGCACCGGGACCTCCAGGGTCTGCTCCTCCGCCTCCGGGAGCATGAGCCTGCGCTCGCGCTGGCGCTCGCGGAGGATGCTGATGCAGGTATTGTAGACCAGACGCTTCAACCATGCCTGGGGGTTCTGGACGGCGTCCGCGTAGCGTGTGAACTTCTCCATCGCGGTCAGCAGCGCCCGGCTCAGGGCATCCTCCGCATCCACCCGGCTGCCGCGGAAGAGGCTGGCGCAGAGGGCGAGCAGCTCCTGCTGGTGGAGTTGCCACAGACGCAGCAGCTCCGCCTGGCGAACACGGACGATCGCCTGGAAATGCTGCTCGGCGGGCGCGGGGAAGAGGCTCCGCCTGGCTTCACTCGCGGGCGGTCGTGTCTCCCGAGCCAGAGACAGAGATTGAGAGGAATAATCCTGGTGGAGAGCGTTGGAGAAAGAGAGAGCCGTACCCACGGGAGTCCTGGGGTTGGGGCCGCAGCGGCTGCGGCCGGTCGGGTTGCTGCTCCCAGGACGCCGAATCTGTTTTCTTGTGAACGAGAGAGGATGGAAGGCCCGTCAGGGACTGCCTTCGGGGTGGCGGGAGCTTGGTTCCCGCCAGCGGTCGTGCGGGCACGGGCCGCAGGCCGGCTCTCCCAGCGATGACAGTCTTCAAACCCTGGCGGGAGGAGGGGCGACAGCATGCCTTCCCGGGGAAGCGACGGGCCCGTGGCTCAGGCGCGGCGAGGCCGGGAGCGGCGGCCGCGGCTCTGCTCGGATGTCTGGGGCTGCAGGTGGTTGAAGCTGAGGGCGTCTGCCTTCATCGCCTCCGCCTGCTGCATGGCGTCATCCAGGCGCTGCGCCGCGCTCAGTGCCTCCTGGGAGGACTGCTCGTCGAGCCGCAGCTCCAGTCCGCAGCCAGGGCAGTAGATGCGCCCGGAGAAGAGGCGCTGAATCGTGGTGGTGATGGATTGCTCGCAATGGGGGCACGGAAACCCCGGCGCGTCGGACATCAGCATGGAGACTCCTGAGACATGGAATGCGGCGCCCGCCCCCTCTGGGGCGGGCACCGCCGGTTCAGCTTCGGGCGGAGAGGGTTGTCCGCCGATGGTTTACGACACCGTCACCTTGGCCTGCTTCGTCCTGCCGTCGATGCTCATCCGCCACTGTGCCTCGCCCTGGAATTCCGTGGGGACCGTGAGAATGAGGTCCGACTCCAGATTGCCCTGGTTGTTGCTCTTCCCCTGGACGCTGGCGAGCAACTTGCCGTCGTTGCCCAGCAGATCGAAGGTGACCGCGACGCCGGGGACCGGCTTCTTCTCCGAGTCCGTGAGCGCCACATCGGCGTCCTTGATCGAGACTGGCTGGCCTTTCTTCGGGCTCAGGGCGGGGTAGATCTTGTCCCAGGTTGCTTGGATGGACGTCTGCGAGACGGCCTGCGGGACGGGCTTCATCTGCTCACCGAGGAGCCCGAGCACGGTGGAGAGGCCCTTGGGGATGTCGTCCTGCACGGCGTGCACGTTGATGTCCATCGTGTACTCGATGGAGTACTTGGAACTCGCCGAGGCGGTGGAGTCCTTCTTGCTGGACACTGAGCCGCTGAGCGAATAGCTCTGGCCCCAGAAGCCGCCGGAGGCCGAGGCCTCCGTCTTGGCCTCGAAGTTGTCGGTGCTGATGGTGTTGCTGTCCCCCGAGGCCGAGAGCGTGGCCTTGAAGTTGATGGTCATGTCGTCGATCCGCAGGTAGGGAATCGGCACGATGGTGAGCAAGGGGACGTCGAGGCTGACGTTGCGGCCGTCTCGCTGGTAGACGAACTTGATGTTGACGACCTCGTTCTTCTCGGTGAAACCCACCGAGCGGATGAAGTCCACGCTGGTCTTCGCCGCCAGCGCCTGTGCCTTCACCGCCGCGGTGAGGGGCCCGCCGATCAGATTCTCGAACGGGATGCCCTGCAATGCGCTTGATGCCTGATCCATGAATCTCTTCCTTTTCAATACTGCGCGGGTCTGGAGCTACGTCTGGAGCAGTTTGCAAGACTTCAAACTGTCCACTCTTGAAGACGTCTGACGGGGCTCATTCGTGATTCATGGGCTCGGAGAGGGTGCTCTCGTCCAGGGAGTGGAGCAGGCGCGACAAGCCGCTGGGAATGTCCGCCTGTTCCACGTTCATCTTCACCTTCACCTGCAGGGCGGAGGCGCTCTTGCCGCCTCGCATGCCCATCTTCAGCTCCAGCCGCTCGCGTGAGAGGAAGTCGTCGCGCGTGTCGCTCACCTGGGTACGGGTCTTCGCCTTCTGGAGGCCACGGATGTTGGCCGCCAGCTCGATCTCTGCCGTCTTGATTTGAATGGCGGGGATGGGGATGAGCGAGAGCAGAGGAATCCGCACCTGGTAGCTTCTGCGCTGCCCCGCCTTGTCCTGCCGCTCATAGTGGAAGGTGAGCATGCGCAGCCGCCGGGGCTCCTGCTGCATCGGCGCGCCGCCGCCCGGGGGCGAGGGGGCTTCGGCGGGCGGCTCGAAGCCGACCCGCTCGATGAACTCGGCGGTGACCTGGGCCGCCTGGGCCTCCGCCTGTACCAGTGCGGTGAGCGGCGCGCCGATCAGTTGATAGAACTGCAACGGCTTGTCATCACCTCCAGACTTGTTGATTTCTAGGTTCATGGTGTTGCTCCTTCAGGGGATGAGGGGCGCCGCTCACTCGGGCAGAAGCTGGCGGACCACCTGCTGGGTGTCTTCGTCCTCCTCCTCGTTCCACTTGTAGTTGCGCATGTTGGTACGCAGCTTGAGCGAGGAGATGGCCGACTCTGGGACAGAGGCAAGCTGCTCGGCGGTGAAGAGCACCTCGAGCTCACAGTCGTCGTCCTCCTCCAAGAGCAGCTTCAGGGCCTCGATGAACCGGCGCAACATCGCCGTCAGCTCGGGCTTGAGCAGCGCCTGGTACTCGTCCCTCAGTTGTTTGCGCTCCACACCGAGCTTGCCGAGGAAGGCGTCCACCTGCGCGTTGTTCAACAGCTTGTCCTCCAACAGGCGGAAGAGGGTGGCGGCGAGCTGCTCGAGGTTGAGCTGCTGCTTCAGGTTGGACTCCAGGTTCCTGGAGAGGGGCTCGAGGAGCTTCTTCACCACCTCGGTGGCCTGCTTGAGCCCGTCGCCCTCGAGCAGCTCCTCCACGTCTTGCCAGAGGCGCTCGAGCATCGGCTCCGCTCGGGCGTCGGTCCCCGCCCCGTCCTTCTCGCCCTTGCGCTGCTCCAGCTCGTAGAGGAGGGTTTCGATGGACTGTTGGGATTTGCCGCCCGGCGCCGTGGTCTCGCCGGTCCGGACCTGCTCCCGCAGACCGTGGATCTCGGCGGCGGCCAGGTCCACCGCGCGCCGGGCGGTGCGCAGCTTGTACTCGTCGATGAGGCTGTGGAGGCGATCCGCGCTGTCCATGTCGCGGGCCTCGGTCAGCATGGCGCTCTTGAAGGCGAACTTGAGCTCGAGCTCGACGGACTCGATGTCGGCCCGGGGGACGGGGAAGCCGCGCAGCAGCGGGTCCTTCTCATAATACCGGCTGATGTCGCGTGAATAAGCGTCGGAGTTCATCCGCGCCTGTGAGAAGTCCTTGAGAATGGCTCCGAGTACGTTGGCGAGGGAGATCATGGGTGCTCCTGTCTAGAGAGGGGGGGTGCCATCCGCCGCCGTCGCGACGGGCTGGACATGGATGGCCTCCGAGAGCACCGACAGCAGGCGCTGCATTCCGGAGGGAACGTCGTCCTGGACGGCGCGCAGGTGGAAATCCATGGTGGTCTCCACGGCGTACCGTGAGGACCGGGTGGAAGTGGAGTCGCGCTTGCTCGAGAGATTCGCGGCGAGCCGGGGGCGGGAGCCGGGGGAAAGATAGTCTGCAATTCCTCCCTCGCCCCCGCTCGCGGCCTGAGCGCCCTCCTCGTCGCGGGCGGCGGCGACGCTGACCTTGAAATCGACGACCAGTTCCTCGAGCCGCAGGTAGGGCAGGGGAACCATCGTGAGGAGGGGAACCTCCAGGCGGACTGGCTCCGTCCCGCCTTCCTTCCGGGGGCGGTCGAAGTGGAAGACGAGCATGCGAAGCCGGCCGGACTCCGCGAAGGTGCGTCCCTCCTCCTCGGGCTCGAAGGCGAGCTGCCGGATGAAGTCGACGGAGGCGCTGGCGGCGCTGGCCTGCGCTTCGATGGCCGCCCGGAGCGGGGCGCCGACCACCGCGCCCAGGGTCATCTCTTGTCCATCCATGAGGTGTCTCTCTTTCAAGCCAGCCAGCGGCGCGGACGGCTACGGCGAGAGGAGCGCCTGCGTGGCTCCACACCCGAGGGAAGGGCTTCCGGCTCCTCCTCCATGGCTTGGGCGGGCTCGTCCGGAGTGGGTGTGGGCGGAGGCGATGAAGAGGCGAAGGACGGATGGGACTGCTCCTCCGGTGGAGGTGGAGGGAGCGGCTCTTCTGGCACGGAAGCGGGAGTTGGAGCGGATGGCTCCTCCGGCTCGGGGGCGGGAGTCGGAGCGGAGGGCTCCTCTGGCACGAGCACGGGCGTCGGGGCGTGAACGGGAGTCCGAGCGGAAGCGCGGGCGGGAGTGGCGGATTCCTCCGCCGCGGGGGCCGGAGCGGGAGTCCGGACGGGAGTGGGTGGCTCCTTCGTCGCGGGGTCCGGAACGGGAGCCCGGGTGGGCGCCGGGGGCCGGGCCGAGGGGGGAGTCCAGGTGGGCGTGGGAAACGGAGCGGGAGTGGAAGTCGCTTTTGGAGTGGGAGCAAGAGTCCGGGTGGATGCGAGGGGCTCTTCCGGCGCGGGCGCTGGGCCGGGCGTCGGGGTAGAAATTGGAGCGAGGATGCGCGTGCTGACGGGCGCCTTCCCGCGGCCAGACACCTCCCGGTCCGCAACCGCTGCTTCCGCCTTGCCGCTGCGGAACAACGACTCCACGGTGTCCACCAGACGGTGCAGGATGGTGTAGACCAGCGAGGCGGAGAAGCCCCCGAGCAGGGCGAGCAGGGGCTTGGCCAGATCCACTCCCTGTGGGTTCCCGCTCCCGGAGAGGTTGCCGTTGTCGATGGGAATCAACTGCGCCAGCATCAGCCCCGCGATGACGCCCAGGGCCATGCGAATCCAGTAGGACGAGTCGTAACGCGGATCATAGATACGCTTGCTGACATAGGAGTGCGCCGTGAACAGGCTGTTGAAGCAGGCACCGAGGCCGGCCGCGCTCATGTAGAAGCCGAGGACGATCAGCAACGTCGTGCCCTCGAGCTCGGAGAAGAGCTTCTGGAGGTTGACGCGGTTGATTTCCTTCGACTGGGCGAATGCGATGAAGAGGGTGATGAAGCAGAGCGCCGCCACCATGAGGCGTCGGATGTTGGGCAAGGGCCCGAGGATGCCCAGCGCGGTTCCGCTGTAGGGGTCGGTCTCCAACAGGTGGATGGTGCGGGGCGTGGCGGGAGCGACCACGCGGGCCAGGCCCCCATGGAACTCGGACAGGAGTGACAGCGGCGGCTCCTCCGCGCTGGTGCTGGAGAGGTCGAGCGCGTCGAGGGACTGCTGCAGCTCCTCTGTCAGAGGAATGCCGCTCGCCCAGGCGTAGCGAATCATTGCCCGGCATTCCATGAGCACATAGTCCCGCAAGCTCTCGGGGGCCGGGGGATGGCCCTGCAAGGGGAGTCCGAGCCGGAGGAGCGGAGTTCGTTCCGCGCGCGGGGGAGTCAGGGGGGGGTTGCTCATGGTTTCAAGCTCGACGGGGTGGAGGGTCTGGAGGATGACGCTCCCGGAGGGGCTGCTGTGAATGGGCCTCATGGGCTCGGCCATGACGGCAGGCGCCAGTCTGCTCGCTCGCGGCGCACGGGCGCTGTGCGCCGCCTCACTCTTGCGAGGTGAAGGGGGTCACTGAGCGCGGCGAGGAGCAACCTGCCTCATGCCCGGAGGAGGCGCGTCGTGTGGCCCGCTGAAACACGCGGGCTCATCCACAGCGGACACGAAGGCACACGCTGTCAAAAGGAGGCGCGGCTCTCGTGTTTCATTCCTTACGCCAGCCATCTCCACGCCCGACGGCTTCGACGAGCAGCAACTGCGCGAGGCCCTCACCGTGCGCCTTCGCCGTCGCGTGCGCCGCGATACCACCGTCAGCCTCGGGGGAGAATTATGAAATGGACGCCGGCCACCTGGCGAGCCGCGTGGTGACGCTCTGCCGCTGCCTGGTGGACGCGCGAGAGGCCCCCTCGGTGGAGGACGAGAACCAGCGCATTGCCCTGCACCCGGTGGACCCGGTGCGCAACTCCCGGCGCGAGCGCCCCTGGCGCCGCCCTCACCTGGATGAGACGGCCCCCCGCCACCCGGCCTTTGACCCGCCGCGCGCCCTGCTGGACAAGACCGTGGGCCGCCCTCCCGCCCACGCCACCGACGAGGACGGGGGTGAGGCATGACGCCCTCCTACCTCTCCCACTTCGGCCTTTCTCTGGCCTCCTTCTCCAAGGAGATTGCCGATACTGACCTCTGGCTGCCTTCCTCCAAGGCCGCCCTGGTGGAGGAGCTGTGCGAGGCCCTGCGCCAGCGCGTGGTGCTCACCGGTGAGCCGGGCGTGGGCAAAACCTGCGTGCTGCGCGCGCTGCGCCACCGGCTGCCCCACGGCGGCTTCCGCCTCACCTACTGCCACAACGCCACCCTGGGCCGGCGCGACTTCTACCGCCAGCTGTGCCTGGCATTGGGACTCAAGCCCTCGGCCACCGCGGCGGCCGTCTTCTACGCCGTGGCCACCCACGTGGAGCAGCTGGGCCTGGAGCGCACCCACCCCGTGTTTCTCATTGAGGCGAGGCTTGCGCATGACCTCAGAAGTAATCACGCAGGTCCTACTTCTCGCACCACTCAGCCTACACTTCGCTCCCTTGCTCCCCTGCTAGAATGAGGGGATAGCTCAGGGCGAGGGCAAGGCCAGGTGCTCCAGAATGGCGTGCACCCCACCGGGGGCCGACAGGTATGCCAGCACCCGCCTGCGGCCTCCACACCGAGAGCAGGCGAAGACATCCAGCGCGAAAGTACGAAGCAGCAGCCCCGCCCAATCCAATCGCGGCGTGCGCTCCTTCGTCGACTCCACCGTCGCAGCCAGAGCCGGGTTCTCCTCCTCTAGCGTGTCAGGGCGAGGGACTGGAAGCAGGGCCTGAACGCGGAGGGCAGGAAGGACTGGGTTGCCGCACGGTCGGGTTCAACCTCCCTGATCAGGGATGGTTGACGCCCGGAGTCGAGCCCAAGCCTGAGGAAGGCGCGGCTCGCCCGTGGGGACCTGATCAATCCTTCGGGCCTTCACATCGGGCGGCGCAGGACGTCCTATCATCGACCGCTCGTGAGGCGGTCTTGTCCCATCCGTTCGAAGGAAAAAAGACATGCCGTGGATGACCCATCAGCAAAGCGGTTTCCGCTATAAGACCATGGTCTATCAGCAATCCTGCTATCCATGCAGTTTGCAGATGATCCTGACCAATCTGGGCCGTTACAACCAGTCAGACGACATCGAAAACCGGTGGAATCAGCTTCAAGAGGCGGCGAATCGACCGAACCTCAACCAGCAGGCGCCGACCGAGAATGATGTGCACCGCAATCTGGCCCAGACTGATCTGCGCGGTGCCGGGGCACGGATCATCACTCCCACCATGATGGGGGCTGGTTTGAACCAACAGGCTTTCCAGCAAGAAGCGCAAGGCTTCCTGAACGGGCAGAACAGCTATATCGGTATGCTGATCGGTGTCGGGCATGCCACGGTGGTCTACCGGACGCAGAATGGTTTCGTTCATGTCAATCCCTCGACGGATGTGAACAGCATCCGAGTCGAGTTCGCGCAGCAGATCAATGTTCAGGTGGTGCAGGGCGATAATGATTACGCTTTGCGTGTCACCGGTGTTGGGAATCCCAATTTCGTCATCGCTGGCAATTTCATTGCCTTACTGCGCTAGGGAGCACCCCACTCAACTGGACGGCTCACGCCAAGCCATCCGAGGCGAGTCCTGACAGAAGAGAGGCTCCGAGGGCCGGGGCGTCCCGGGTGGGCAGGAGCGCACCCGGGACGCAGACTCGTAACCGTTCACCGGATTGATGCGTCCGGACAGGCATGAGCAACTCGAAATGGCGAGTACGTCGGATGCTCGACGTTGTTGAGGCGGGCCTGGGATGCGGTTGAATGGGTTGAGACATGGACAGGAGGGAGGCGACCGCAAAAGTAGGGCTGGACGCAGTTCGGTAGATCTGGCCGGTAATGAGAACGAAGTCGTTGAGTGAGCGTACATAGCGCCAGAGCTTCTCTTCGTCCTGTCGACCCTTCGCCTCCGCTGCTCGCCGCCGGGTCCCGATGAACAGCGTCGCGCCTGTAAGCTCCTCGAAGATTGTCACCTGCCCACCTCCGCGAACTCGATTCCGGAGAGCATTCCCGGGGAGCGTTCCGCCATGACCAGGAGTGGCGTCAGGCGTGCTCTACCTGCCCATCTGCTCGTCGCTCGAGAACAATCACGTACCTGGCCAGGTCCTGGGGACCGGTTGGTCCGACCGCTGGGCGGCGCGCCGCACTACAGGAAACAAGTACGAAGGCAAGGCTCACCGCCATCGCCCGCTGTGTCACCGAGACCGTTCGCATGAGGGCAGCATCTCCCGAATGGGTCTACAGCGGAACCACCTGGAGCATTTCTCAGGTGAGCCGACCGGGGAGGAGGGCGTCGTCGGGATCCGCCAGCAGGTGCATATAGGCGGGATGGGGGCGCTGTTGAGGGTGAGGTCCAGGTGCTCGAAGGGCAGGGTCCCCTTCAGGAGCGCGCACGGGTAGCATGGGGAGGCATCTTTGAGTGGGGGGAAGTTCCATGCACCAGCGCTTGAACCTCATGTCGCCCGAGATCCGGGCCAATCCATACCCTGCCTACGCGGAGTTTCGCCGCACCACTCCAGTGGCCCAGGTGGACCCGGGCGGGCTGTGGGCCGTGAGCCGGTATGAGGATGTCCTGCACATCTTCAAGAACCCGAAGCTCTACTCGTCCGAGGGGCTGCGGCTGGCGGCGGATCCTCCCTGGTTCGGGCGCTCCAATCCCATCTCCGACTCGCTGATCTTCATGGATGATCCGAAGGTGCATGGCCGGATGCGAGGCCTGGTCAATCGCGCGTTCGGTCCCTCCGCATTGAGCCGGCTCGAGCCGAGCATCCGAGCCACCGCCGAGCAACTCACCACCCGCGTCCTCGACCGCCGCGATGTGGACTTCGTCGCGGACTTCGCCCTGCCGCTGCCCGCCAGTGTCATCGGGGCGCTGCTGGGCCTGGATCCGGCGCTCCACTCGCGCTTCAAGCAGTGGGCGGACGACATCATGGCCATCAGCGCCACCCAGCCGGGAGACACCGCGATGCTGGAGCAGTGCCGGCGCACGGTGGCGGAGATGGAGCAGTACCTGGGCCAGGTGCTGGAGCACCGCCGTCAGACGCCGGGCGATGACATGGTGAGCGACTTGCTGCGGTCCCGAGTGGACGGCGAGGCGCTCACGGCCAAGGAGCTGCTGGGTTTTCTCTTCCTGCTGCTGATCGCGGGGTTGGAGACCACCGTGCACCTGCTGGGGCACTCCGCGCGCATCCTCGCCGAGCATCCGGCCGTGCTGAGGCAACTGCGTGGGGACCGCTCCCTCATTCCGCGGTTCATCGAGGAGGTGCTCCGCTTCGAGCCCCCGGTGCATGGCACCATCCGCCTCTGCACCCAGGACGTGACGCTGGCGGGCGTCTCGCTGCCACGCGGCAGCCCGCTGCTGGTGCTGCAGGGCTCGGCCCTGCGAGACGAGCACTACTGCGCGGACGCGGACCGATTCAGCCTGGAGCGCAAGGGGCCGCAGAACCTGGCCTTCGGGCATGGCATGCACTTCTGCCTGGGCGCGGCCCTGGCCCGGGTCGAGGCGCGCGTGGCCCTGGAGGCCCTGCTCGCGCGGTGCGGCACCGTGTCCCTCCGCCCGGAGCCCGTCGAGTGGAACTTCGCGATGACGGTCCGGGGGATGCGGAATCTGCCGCTCGAGGTGCTCCCCGCCTGAGCTGAGCGCCTCGAGCGCGACGGCTGGTATTTGACGTGAACGAGTCGGGCAAGAAGTTGCCGGCGCGGGCAAGAAGTTGCCGGCGCGCCCGGGCCTCCGGACGTGTCTTCGCCGGGCAACGCGGTGCGGAGCCGTGCTGGCACGACGCGTGCTCATGGGAGTGCCCGAGCCCCATCAAGGCGCTCGAACCCGGAAAGGTTTCACCCATGAAGAAGAGCACGCTCCTCGGCTTCCTCTTTGTCCTCCCCGTGATGATGCTCAGCACCTCCGCCCACGCCTTCGACATCAATGGGACGTACACCTCGGAGAACGGTGACTTCGTCCTGACGATCACCAGCTCCAACGATTCGAACGGCAGCTTCTCCGGGACCTACGTCACCCACTACACCCCGGTCGGCGCGCTGAGCATCCCCGTCTCGGGGACCTTCCATTTCGTCGGCAACCCCAACGGAAGCCTGGTGCCGCTCGCCCTCACCTTCTCGGCGGTGATGCGGCCGGATGCAGGTAACTGGCCCTATGCCCTGGTGGACGCCTGGTCGGGCATCCTCACGCAGACCGGCAGCATCTCCGCGACGGGCGTGAGGACCTACCTGCCCGCGGGAGGCTCGGGTGTGACGTCGAGCCTCGGAAGCCATACCCTGGGCAACTGAGCCGCGGACGTCACGCCTGTCTGGTTGGAAGCGGCGGGAAGCGAGCCCGCCGCCTCGACTTCGTCTCAGGAAGGGGGCGAGCGCTTCGGTGCCCCAGAGTTCAACCGAGGAAGCGCCGCTCCCAGTGCCGCACGTCCTCGAGGGTGAACTCGAGATGACGGCCACGGTCCTCGTGATACAGAACGTGCGCAGCAGCGACGGAATCACGCCGCTGCGGTCGTCCGTCGAGGATGGCAATCTAGACATGGCCTCGCTCCTCCTGGGCGCGGGGGCCACCAGGACAATCAACGACTGGGGCGGGCTACTCGGATTCACGGCGCTCGGGATTGCGATATGGCAGCTGGATATCCCGATGATGAAGCTGCTTCTCGACGCGGGCGCCGATCCAGAGGCCCCGGACGATTTTCGCGGGCCCACCCGCGAACGCCTTCCGCCGCGTGATGAGTCCAATTCCCAAGCATGGGACGCCGCGTTCGAGCTGCTCGGAGGCGCGAAGGGCCGCAACCCGTAGAATGGAGGGCGCACTCCTCCGGCTCACGGCAGGTGCCGCTCTGGACAACCACGAGGAACTCAACCCCTTCGCGATGGAGCGGCAACCGGTAGAGCGAGCGCGTCGCGGTCATGAAGAGCACGTCGCGGAGGGGGCCTCCGCGGGCCTCGCTCGCGCACGTAGCGGAAGTGGGTGAAGACCCGGCCGACCCCGCGCAGGATCGCGGCCACGATGGCGCGACCCTCGTACGGGCGGAACGCGACGGGGCTGCGGAACACGACGTCGTCGGCGAGCAGGTCGCCGAGGGCGGCGAAGTCACCCGCCTCGACGGCGGCACGGAACTCGAGCATGTGGACTCCTGTGATGGGATGGCGGGGTTTGCCAGCAGCGTGGCGGGTTATGTGAGGGGCAGCTCGAGGGTGGCCGTGGCTCCCTTGCCCAGCCCCTCGCTTTCTAGGGAGAGGGTGCCTCCGAGCATCTTCGCCGCGAGCGCGCTGGAGTGCAGGCCCAGGCCATGTCCCCCCTCCCGGGTCGTGAAGCCCTGGGAGAAGAGCCGCTCGCGCAGCTCCGGAGCGATGCCCATGCCGTTGTCCACGAGCTGGATCCGGGCCCTGTTGCCCTCTACCCCGAGCTGGACGTGCAGGTGGCGCCGCCGCGGGGGGAGGGCGAGCATGGCGTTCTTGGCGTTGCTGATGAGATTGACGAGGATCTGCACCACCTTGTGCTTGTCGAGCCGCACCCTGGGCAGGGGCGGGAGTTCCCGGGTGAGGGTGATGCCGTTGCGTTGGAGGGAGGGCAGCTGGATGCTCAGGGCATCGTCGATGAGCCGTGGGAGATCGCACTCCTCGAGGACGAGCGTGTTGCGCGCATAGGTCTGCTGGATCTGGACGATGGCGCGGATGTGCTCGATGTGCTTGCCCATGGCGCCCATGCTCTCCTGGAGCGCCTTCTGCTCACGGAGCAGCTCGTCGCCGAGCGTGGAGAGATAGGCCGGCAGCTGGGTTCCGCGCGGATCGCGGGTGAGGAAGTCCGCCAGCCCATCGGCGTGCTTCTCGAGGAGGGTGCTGGCCTGCTTGACCCGGCCCACGCGCGAGGCAGTCACCGCCTCGACCATGGTCTGGAGGTTGATGACGGCACTGGTGAGGACGTTGCCGACGTTGTGCAGCACGTTGGCGGCGACTTCGGCCATGCCGGCCCCGCGCGCGGAGTCCACCAGGCGGGCCTGGGCCTGCTTGAGCTCGCGCGTGCGCTCCTCCACCCGCCGCTCCAGCTCGTCATTGGCACCGCGCAGCGCGGCCTCCGCCCGCTGGACCTCGGCGTAGAGCTGGGCGTTCTCGATGGAGATGGCGGCCTGGGAGGCGAGGTGTTCGAGCAGGGTGAGGCGGGAGGGGGTGAAGGCGTTGGTGGCCAGTCCGTTCTCCAGGTACAGCACGCCGCGGAAGTCCTCCTGGCGCAGCAGGGGCAGGCAGAGCACGGAGCGGGCGCCGCCGTGCTCAAGCCAGGGATCGGACGAGAAGGGATGGGGCTGGGAGGCATCGCCGATGAGCACGTGCTCGCGGGTCCTCCTGACGTAGGAGATGAGCGTCCAGGGCAGCCGGGACTCGTCGGGCTGGGGGACGGCGTCCTCTGGCGAAGTGCCCGCGATGGCGACCACGCAGAGCGTGTCGCCGCGAGGCAGCAACAGGGCGCCGCGCTGGGCCCCGGCGTTCTCGATGGCGGCGCGCAGCAGCGTGGCCGCCAGCCGCTCGAGGACGATCTCGCTGGAGATGGCCTGCTGGGCCTTGACCACGGTGAGCGCGTCGATCTGCGTGGAGTCCGTATCGGTGGCCTTCTCCGCGGGTGACAGGGAGGCGGCCAGGTGGGGCCACTCGGAGTCCAGGTGCTTCACCTTGCCCCTGGCGCCCCAGCGCAGCCAGGCCTCCCGGGCCCTGCGGGCGGAGGTGTCGGCGAGGCTCGGCACCTTCCGCTCGTACAAGAAACGGGCGGCGAGTTCGCTGGCCAGGGCGACGTTCTGGATGAAGCCGTGCTCCTGGGCGGACTGGTGCGCTTCCTCGTAGGCGCGCAGGGCCTCGCCTTCCCGGTCCGTGATGCGGGCCAGCTCCGCGGACACCATCCGCTCGGGGGCGCGGAAGGTCGCGGGCTGGTGGCTGGCCCATTCGGCGAGCTGTTGCTGGTGCTCGCGGAGGGCCGTCAGGGCCTGGGGCCGTTCCTCGGGTGCCATCTTCCCGTAGCAGGCCGCCAGGGTCAGGGCGCGGAAGAGGTGGAAGTCCAGGAGCTGGATCTGCCCGAGCGAGGACCAGGTCAGCTCGGCGGCCCGGGCCCCCGCCTCGCGCGCCTCGGTCCAGGCGCCACTCAGGAAGCGCGCCTGCATCTTGAGGAGCCAATACCAGCACCGCATGGTGCTCATCCGGGCGGGAGTCAGCCCGGCCTCGAAGGACTTCTCGTCGAAGTCCTCCCCATTGAGCGAGCCGAAGGACGGGGAGAGGCCGCGCAGCTGCTGCACGTAGCGCTGCATGTGGAGCAGGACGGACTGCATGTCCGGGAAGCCCGTCTTGCGCAGGAAGGCCAGCCGCGCAACCGACTCCAGGTAGACCTCCTCCAGGTCGTGCCCCAGGGTGAGCCGGAGCGAGACGATGTGGCTGCAGCAGAAGCTCGCGATCTGGTGCTCACTGGCCTGGAGCGAGTGGTGGAAGCCCCGGCGCACCAGCTCCAGGTTGTCTGGGAGGGGCTGGGTCCAGTTGTTGATGACCTCCTGGATGTAGAGGATCCTGCCGCGGATGGCGGACAGGTCGTAGCGCTCGACGATGGCCCAGGCGAGCTGGCCGAAGGCATGGGCTTCCCGGTACCGCTTGAAGGTGGGGCCCAGCACCACGCCGTACCAGGCATACCCGTGCGCGGACGAGGCGTTGTTGCCGTGGCGGATGCACAGGGAAATCATCCGGCACACGATGACGATGAGCAGGTGGTGGTTGGTGAAGTACGCGGGCGCGGTCAGGGAGCCGAGCACGCTGAGCACCGCCTCCATGTCCGGATCCGTCATGCGCGGCAGGTCGACGAGCTTCTCGATGGGGCGCTCTCCCAGCAGGGCCCACACCTCCTCGTTGGCGGCCACGACCTCCTCCCAGGTCGGGCGCGGGGAGAGGGGCAGGTCCATCTGGGCGAGGCACTCCACGAGGCAGGCCATGGCCTGGGGGATCTCACCGGCGGCGACGTGGAGGTGGCTCCTCAAGCGGTAGACGGCCGCCGTGTCCGCGCGGGAGCGGGCCCGGGGCCGGAGCTCCTCCACCAGCCGACGTGCCTCGGCGGCGTTCCCGCTCATGAACTCGCAGGTGGCCCGGTCGAGCTGGACTTTGAAGGCCAGGCCGGGCTCGGTCTCCCAGGGGTCTGCCGGGAGCAGCTGGAAGGCCGTGGTGAGATAGGCGACGGCGGAGCGGAACGCGGTGGAGTCCTTGGCCTTGCGTCCGGCCTCGGCGTTCAGGCGCGCCACGCGCAGCCGCTCCTCGGCGCTCTCCATCAGCTCCACTCCGGCGCTGAAATGGCTCACGACGTCGAAGAGCCTCTCCCGCACCGCTTCCGGCGGCAGGCTCTCCAACAGCCACCGGCCGATGCGCAGGTGGACGGCCTTGCGCTCCTGCTCGGGGACGAGGGCGTGCGCCGCCTGCTGGATGCGGTCGTGGAGGAAGCGGTACTGCTCCGGACTGGCACGCACCAGCAGGCCTTCCCGGAGCGCGGGCTCCAGACGCTGTTCCACCGCGGAGGGCTCCGGCAGGTGGGAGAGGAAGCCGAGCATCTGGAGCGGGAACGAGTTGCCGACACAGGCCGCGAGCCACAGCAGGTGCTGGGTGCCCAGGGGCAGCTGGCGCAGCTTGCCGGCCATGAAGTCGACGACGTTGTCGGAGTAGCCCCGGGCCCGGGTGGCCTCGGCGTTCCAGGACCAGGGGCCTTCGGGGGCGCGGACCAGGAGCCCGTCCTGGTTGAGCGTCCGCAGGAACTGCAAGAGGAAGAAGGGGTTGCCTCCGGTCTTCTCGCGAGCCAATGCCGAGAGCGGCTCGATGACCTCCGCCCCTGCTCCGGGGAGCGTGTCGGCGACGAGCTGCCGCACCTCGTCGAGGCTCAGCGGCCCGAGCTGGAGGGCGGTCACCCGCGCACCGGCCTTGCGCATCCCCTCCAGGGTCGTCGTCAACGGGTGGGCGGGGCCGACCTCGTTGTCGCGGTAGGCCCCGATGAGCAGGACCGGGGGGGTCTCCGGGTGGCAGAGCAGGTGATGGAGGAACTGGAGGCTGGCCAGGTCCGCCCACTGGAGGTCATCCATGAAGAGGACGAGGGGGTGCTCGGGCGTGGCGAAGACACCGAGGAACGTGCGGAAGACGCGGTGGAAGCGGTGCTGGGCCTCGGAGGGAGGCAGCTCCTGGACCGGGGGCTGCTCGCCGACGACGAGTCCGAGCCGGGGCATCACGTCCACGAGCACCTGGCCCTGTCCCTCCCAGGCCTCGTTCAGGTGCTTGCTCCAGCGGGCCAGCTCCTCGTCGGTGCTCGCCAGCAGCTGTTGCGTCAGGCCGCGGATGGCCTGGGCCAGGGTGGCGTAGGGGATGTCCTGCTGGAACTGCTCGAACTTGCCGCCGAGGAAGAAGCCGCGCTGGCGCACCACGGGCTTGTGCAGCTCGTTGACCAGGGCGGATTTGCCGCTGCCGGAGTACCCGTGGACCAGGAGGAGCTCGGGCCGTCCGTTGCGCGCCACGCGCTCGAGGCCCTGGCGCAGGGCCGCGGCCTCGGCACCCCGCCCATAGAGGCGTTGGGGGAGCTGGAAGTGGATGGGGTAGTCGTGCACTCCGAGGGGAAAGTCCTCGTGCGCGCCCCGGCGCAGGTTGTCCCGGCACCGCTCGAGATCCGCGACGAGTCCGTCGGCGCTCTGGTAGCGCTCCTCGGCGACCTTGGCCAGCAGCTTGAGGACGATGGCGGAGAGAACGGGAGGCAGCTCCGGCACCCGCTCCAGCGGTGGCTGGGGCGCTTGCGCCATGTGCGCATGGAACCACTCGAGGGCGTCGTGCCCGTGAAAGGGGCGGCTGCCGGTCAGCAGCTCGTAGAGGGTGACACCCAGCGAGTAGAGGTCGGTGCGGTAGTCCACCGGGCGGTTCATGCGCCCCGTCTGCTCGGGGGACATGTAGGCCAGGGTGCCCTCGATGAGCGAGACGGGGGCCGCATCCACGTGCTCGACGAGCTGAAGGGTGGCGGTGCCGAAGTCGATGAGCCAGGTGTCGCCCGAGGGGGTGACGATGATGTTGGAGGGCTTGAGATCCTTGTGGATGACACCGCGGCGGTGGATCTCGGCCAGGGTGGCGGTCAGGGAGAGGGCCAGGTCCAGGGCGCGGGCCACCTCGAAGGGGCGGCCGGTGAGCTCCGACAGGGGAGTGCCCTCCACCGCCTCCAACAGAAGTACCGGGCGCTCCTGGAACCGCTCGCAGGCATGGACGCGGGTGACCCCGCGCACGTCCCGGATCCGCTGGAGGATGCTGAACTCACGACGGTAGCGCTCGAACTCTCGTGGGCCCAGGAAGGTGGCTACGGGCGTCTTGAGGATGAGGGGGAGGCCATCGGCATCGCGCACCGCGTGGAAGAGCAGGTTGGTGCTAGTAGGCTTGATGGCCCCTCGAAGGGTGTAGCCAGGAAGATGCAACATGCCTTGATGGAACAACGCGGGCCCGGGACAGGAGGGAGCGACCTGGAGGCAGCCGGCCGTCCGCCATCTTCGCCGCGAACGCAACCGTCAGGTGGGCTGGCCTATTGCGGACAGAGCCGCTTGCTCGTCTACACCACCGACTTCGCCACGCACTGCTGGAGCAGTCATCACCTACCGGGAGGCAAGCCTCTCCGGCTGAGGCTTCACACCGTTGCGTCCAACTCCTCCGGCGCGATCTTGATCGGGGCATGCAGCTGCATGTCCTCGAAGCCCTCGAACTGGAGGGTCAGGGTGCAGGGCGCCGCCAGGAGCGTGTCTTCCCGATGCCTTCGTAGGCGATGCTCCAAGCCGGACGAGGCGAAGCAACTGTTCGACGCGGCGGAGCGGACGTGGGGTCCGGTCACGGTGCTGGTGAACAACGCGGGGGTGGGGCAGCGCCTGGAGACGATCGCGAAGACGGACGACGCCCTCTACGAGCGCATCACCCGAGGCCGCGCTCAGCGCGCGGAGACGGGCAATATTGGAAGCGGCGGGAAGCGAACCCGCGCTGGGCGGTGCGAAAACTCTAGCAGATTCGCGCCCTTACCTCGTAACCGTCCGGAATGCTTGGGAGTCGATATCCCGCCGCGTCCCACCCTGTCCCGCCCCGTTCCAGGTCATTCCGCATGTTCATGCGACATACGCGCGACATGGCGAGGGTGTGCTGCCCACCGTTGGGCTGTTCAGAACTGAGTGGCTTGCCGCGCCCTTGGCCGTTCTGAATGTGCAGCTCGCTCCCAGTGCCCTTCCTTGCCGGAATTCTACCCACAGCACCCGCATACCCGGCCCGCGCACCTCAAGCGGAGCCCTCGGCCGTTGGGGCATGCTTTGACGCGCCATGCATTGAAGGAATTGCGTGAGCAGTACCGGGCTTTCGTCGCGGCGATCCGAGAGGCGGCCGCGCGGTGGAAGCTGGGAGACTTCTCAGCCCCCTTTCCTCTTTTCTCCTTCCCGCCTCGGGTTGTGCCGGGCCGCGTTGCTCGAATTCTTTGACACCCTCTCGTGCCTCTCGGGGCCAACACGCACCTTCACGCGAACGACAGGCAGGCGCTGGAGCGGCTGTGCCGCTATGGAGCACGTGGATCGTTGGCGCTGGTGCGTTTGTCACGAGCGGAGGACGGCCTTAAGGCTGTGCCTTGACCGGCATCCGAAAGGGCGCGCCGAGCCGGTTGAAGGCGTTCATCGCGGCGATCGCGATCGTGAGATCGACGAGATCCTTCGGCTCGAACGCAGCGGCTGCCGCGGCATAGGCTTCGTCGGAGGCATGAGTTTCGCTGACTCGCGTCACTTCTTCCGCCCATGCGAGCGCCGCGCGATACTGCGGTGGGAACAAGTGCGGCACTTCAGCCCAAACCGGTACGAGCGCCACCTTGTCCACTGGCATGGTCTTGAGCAGGTCGCGCGTGTGCAGATCGATGCAATGCGCGCAGCCGTTAATCTGGGACACCCGCAGGAACACCAGATGGATCATTTCCTCCGGCAGGTTGGTGCCGGTGGCGACATAATGATGCACACCGAACAGCGCCTGCGCTCCTTTCGGCGCCACTTCGTGCCAGACCAGCCTCTTGATCTCGTTCATGCCTGCTTCCTTTGTCAGCGGCGTCCAAGCGACGCTCGCTGCATTGACGAAGCGGGCCGTCCGTTGTGTGACACGCCGTGGAAAATTTTCGATCAGCGTGCGATCGTGTCACAATGTGGCGGGCTGACTCGCCACATCAGCAAATCCAAAGAGGAGCCGTGAGTGACGAGGAGCGAGAGCGAGAAGGTGGCGAGCCAAGCGCCGCAGCAGACCCCGCGCCTTTCGGACTTTCAACGAGAACGTAAGCGGCTGGTACGCCTGGCGTACCGTATGCTCGGGTCGTTCAGCGAAGCCGAGGATGTCGTGCAGGATGCCTGGCTCAAATGGGAGCAAGTCGAAGGCGGCGTCAATGCCCCGGCGGCCTATCTGACGCGCATCGTCACGCGCCTGTGCCTCGATCAGCTGAAATCGGCACGCGCGCGCCGGGAAACTTATGTCGGGCCGTGGCTACCGGACCCGCTGATGGGCTCGACTGACCCCGATGAGGCCATCGCCGACGACATCACGGTCACGCTGATGCTCGCGATGGAGCGCTTGTCGCCGCTGGAACGGGCGGCGTTCCTGCTCCACGACGTGTTCGACGTTGCACTGAATGACGTCGCCGTGACGCTCAGCCGGGAGCCTGCGGCGGTTCGCCAGTTGGCTTCGCGCGCGCGCAAGCATGTGCAGGCCGCCCGGCCGCGCTTTAGCGTCGAAGCGGCAGAGGCGAACCGCATGACGCAAGCCTTCTTCGTTGCCGCGCGCGACGGTGACATCGCAGCGCTCGCCTCGCTGTTGGCGAATGAGGTCGAGATCCACACCGATGGCGGAGGTAAGGTCTTGGCCTTCCGCAACATCATCCGCGGTCTCGATCGTGCGCTGCGCCTGTTCGCCGGGCTTCGGCGCAAGAACGCGACGTCGCCCACATTGCTGCATACCTCCGTCATTGATGGCTTGCCGGGCTACATCAGTATCGACCGCGGTGTCGTGCAGACAACCGCGCTCGATATTCGTGACGGAAGGATCGCGGCGATCTACATCGTCCGGAACCCCGATAAGCTAAGGCATCTGGGGAAGCCGATCCAAGAGCATCCATTGGCCTGAAATCTGCGCGAGACTGACGATCGAACTCACCGGCGGCAGGGCAATGTCGGGAGGTCACAGGCCAGGAGGCCCCTGTCCTTCGTCTCCAGGGCCTGCGCCACCAGCGCCCCCACCTCCTTCCTCTCCCCCGCGGGGACGGGGCCAGCGCGGGCAGATCGGCCTCGAAGCGGCGGGAAGCGAACCCGCCGCCTGGCACTCCCAGAGGGCGGGAGGAGCGCCTCGGAGATTCGCGGACCGCAGCTTGGCGTTGGCTTGCATCAGGAGTCGAGTCCGCCCGTGGCCGGGTTCGTCACGCTGGGAGCAGTTCATGGCCGAGCTGCGCGAGGTGCATCTCGGGAAGCCGGCGAAGCGCGAGGGCCCATCCGTCGCCGAGCAGCTCCAGGCCGCCCACGAAACCGTCCGCGCCCGGCAGTCCGCGAAGAAGTCCTCGCGGTAGGCAGCGAGACAGGCCATACGATCGCGCCCTTCCACGCAGGAGGCCTCTTCATGAATCGCCGAATCGCCGTGCTCGCAGGATGCATCGCCGCGCTCACCCTGGCCGCATGTGCCGCCTCGACGCCGCCGGCCACGCCCGCACCGCCGCCCGCTCCGCCTCCCACCGGGGCCCAGGCCGAAATCCAGGCGGAGACCCGCGTGACGGGGAGCGTGTTCTATCGCGAGCGCATTGCCCTCACGCCGGACGCCGTCCTCCAGGTGGACGTGGTGGAGTCCGCGTCCCCGGGAGGCACGGAGACGGTGGTCGGAACGCAGACGATCCAGAGCCCCGGCCAGGTGCCCATCGCCTTCTCGGTGGCGGTGCCCTCGGACCGCATCCGCCCCGACGCGACGTACACCCTGCGGGCGCGCATCACGGACGCCGGGCGGGCCTACGGCACGCCCACGCCCATTCCCGTCCTCACCCAGGGCCACCCGAGCCAGGACGTGCAGGTCCTCGTGCGCATCGGCGGTTGACGCGCGGTAGGCTGGGGCCTCCCAGACTGTGCACCGGGCTGATTGGCGTTGGCTTGCATCAGGAGTCGAGGTGCAGCCGGTCCTGGACCACTCACGGCGTCCTCGCAGCCATGGAGCGGCCCGGTGACGGCCATCGTCGGCTGGCCGGGCTTGCGGTGCAGGGCCTTGACCACGGTCGAGGGCACGCAACAAGCCCGCTACCGCGAGCGCGCCACCAGCAGGCAGGCCGGTGCCCACCAGTAAGGGTAGAGCTGTTGGCGATCGACTCGTCCGAAGCCCGCCTCGCGCATCAACTGCTCCCAATCGGCCATCGGGTTCTCGAAGGTGGTGCGGGTGGCGCCGCGATCCACGTAGCCGAACATCACCGGCATCAGGAAGCCCTGGGAGACGGCCTCGTAGCTGGCGCCCACGTACTCGGCGAGCCCCGCCCGGTAGCGGGTGAGGACATGCCTCACCAGCTCGGGTTTCAGTGGCTCGTCCATGCGCGGAGCATCGAACTCGGCCAGCAACAGCACTTCGCAGTGTGAGCGCAGCCAGCGCAGCATCGCGGGCCGAGCAGGCGGAGGCAGGTTGTGCAGGCTGAAGGTGGCCTGCGCCACGGCCCATCGCCGCGACTGCATGCCGGGCTCGGCGGTGAACGCCTGTAACACCCCGGAGAAGGTCTCGAAGGCCACCCCTCGCGCGGAGAGCGCCCGGGTCGTGTTCTCGAGCAGCGCAGCCGCGGGCTCCACCAGGGTCACCCGCCGCACCGCGGGCGTCAGCGCGGGCAGCAGCGCCAGTCCGTCGCCGACGCCGATGTCGAGCAGGTCGAATGGTTCGCTGGGATGGAAGCGCACCAGGGCGGCGCTCGTCTCCCGGTACAGCGGCACGTTGCCGCCCCCGCGAATGAAGGCACCGAAGCCCTCCGCCGACACATAGACGTTGCTCTTGCCCTCCCGAGCCACCCGCGCGAGGTGGGCCGCGGCCGCGCGAGGCAGCAGATCCTCCGGCGAGGCCCGCGATGCGTCTTGCGCGAAGGTGGCCGCCTGCGCATAGCGCTCATCCGCGAAGGCCAGCATCGCCAGGTAGAGGAGCGCCTCGGGTGAGAAAGCTCTCGCGCGAGCGGCGGCCTCGAGTCCCCCGGCTCGGTACTGGCCCCAGATATCGACGAGTTCATCACCCATGGTCATTGGCCTTCCTGATCAGCCGAGGAAGCGCCGCTCCCAGCGCCGCACGTCCTCAAGAGTGAAATCGAGATTACGACCACGTTCCTCGTGATACAGCCAGGGCTCCAACAAGCACGCCAGCTCCCGATAGGACGGGAGAACCTGTCCCCGCTCGGTGTCCCCTGCCTCGGGCCAGGGCCCTAGAGTCACGACCGCTCGTCCGCCCTCCATCTCCTGAACGGCCGTCTCCGCGGAAAAGAGGCGAGAGCGAAGCCCCTCCGTGCCACCCACCTCTCCCAACACGGGTAGGCCCAGGAACGTCAGCCAATGCGGTGCCCGTATCCTCGTACCGACCTTCCACGAGTGCTCCCCCAGGTCTGGGAGGTCCAAGCCCGGGTGGCGGAAGCATCGCTCGCGGACTTCACGGAGAACGCCTGGCAGATCGAATTCACCGATGAAGGACAGACCCGCGTGGCCAGAGCAGAAGGGCAATGGGGCCGCCAGTTCCAGGATCAACTCCCGCATCCTCTTGGGCCCTTGTTCTTCCAGGTACTCCGTGGGCCAGGAAAAACTCACCAGGCTGACGGTGTTGCCCGGGTCGCGCCAGGGCAGACGGGCCCGATAGAAGAAGCCATAACCACTGACCCCCGTGGTTCCACCCGACAACTCCACGGCACGCTCGAATTGATTCTTGATGTATCGGTGGGCCTCCTGGGGATTCTCGATGTCATCGAGGAAGCGATCCCCTCGGGGTGGAGCCATCACGGCGCGAATGATCTCCCAGTTGTCGTCGTCCAGTGGGAAGGGCTCGGTCTCGAGGTCATACCACTCGGAGAGGACCTCAGGCCCTTGTCCGATGGTGCTCAGGTAGAAGTCGAGCGCCTGACGCACGGAGAGCGCGAGGTCATGGTGGTCGAAGGGCAGATGCAGGACGAGCCGGACCACTTCACGCCGGAGCAGGCGCTCTTGTCCCGACTGGGACGAGTCGATGCGGATGCGAGGAATGGGGTGGCTCACCAAGCGGAGCAGGAGTACCGGTGAACGCCTCGCTCGTCCACCCACTCTCCCCACGCCCCTCGAAACCGAGGGGGACCTCGCCGCCTCAGGCGGCCTGGGCCACGCGTCCGGCCGAGGCGCGCGCGGCGGCCACCGCCGCGTCGATGTCCAGCTTGCCGCTCGAGCTCACCTTGCCCTTGAGGTCCGGATCCTTCTCCGTGGTGGCCACCAACATGTCGCGCACCTCGGCGGCCGTCAGCTTCGGGTTCTCCACGAACATCAGCGCCGCGACGGCCGCCACGCGCGGGGTCGCCATCGACGTGCCGCTCATCTCCTCCCAGTCGCCGCCGGGCACCGTGCTCAGCACGTCCTCGCCCACCGCCGCCATCTCCACCACCTTGTCCCCGTGCGAGGAGTAGCGCGCCAGTTTGTCATTGCGCTTGTCCATGGACGCCACCGTCAGCACGTTGGGCAGGTCCAGGTTCGCCGGGAAGTCCTTCACGTTGTTCATGTTGCTGCCATTGCCATTCGCCGTGGCCGCCACCAGCAGGATGTCCGCGTCCGCCAGCTTTTGCACTGCCTCCTTCCAGCGCTTCTGTGAGGCCGCGTCCCGGTACTCGTCGCCGAAGCTCGCGTTCACCGCGCGGATGTTCGCCCCCTTGCTCTTCAGGTCCACCACGTAGTCCACCGAGCGCTCGAAGTTGGTGAGCAGATCCGCCCCGTCGTAAATCCCTCCCACCGACAGGATCTGCGCCTTGCCCGCCGCCACGCCGGTGTTGCCCTGCCCGTTGTCCGCCGCCGCGATGATGCCCGCCACGTGCGTGCCGTGATCCATGCCCTCGCCCCGGAGCGGATCCCCCGAGCCAAAGCCCACGTTGAAGCCGTGGATGTCGTCCTGGATGCCATTGCCATCGTTGTCGAGGCCATCACCGGCGACCTCCCAGGGGTTGGTCCACATGGAGTCCTTCAGGTCCGTGTGGTTCCAGTCCACGCCGCCATCGAACACGGCCACCACCGGCGGGCCCGACAAGGGCACCTGCTTGGAGTCCGCCACGCTCTTCAGTGACGCGGTCTTCGACAGCAGCGCGGCGGGCGGCGTCTCCGTGCCGCTCGGGCGCCGGCCCGTGGGCCGATCCACGAAGTTCGAGCGCGCGTCGAAACCAGCCGCCTTCGGAGCCGAGGCACGGGGAGCCTCGACCGGAGCGCGCTCGGCCGGCGCCTCGGTGCGCACGCGCGACGACGGGAGGGACGAGGTGGAGATCTTGGAGAGGGTCGTCATGGTGGATACCTCGGGAGGGCCGTCGGAGGGGGATGGTGTGTGAGCCTGACTCCTGATTTGTCGGCGCATGGCGTCAAATGTTTCCCCATTCTGTATATTTCATGATTTCCACCTACATTTACCTCCCGGCACTCACCTCTCGAGAGCCGAGAAGATCGGGCCTACCCTCACCCCTTCACCGTTTGGACGAGAGTGGGTCCCCATGAAACGCCGTCCCTCGCGCCACGTGGCGGGCGCGCTCCTGTGGCTGTGGCTGGCCGCATGTCAAAGACAGACACCGGAGCTCCCGCCCCCGAGCCCTCCACTACCGCCCGGCAGCGCCGTCCTGCTCGCGGTGGGGGACATCGCGAGCTGCGACTCGGAGGGGGACGAGGCCACGGCGGCGATGCTGGACGTGCTGCCCGGGGAGATCGCCACGCTGGGGGACACCGTCTACCCGGAGGGCACGGCGGAGGCCTTCGCCCGGTGCTACGCGCCCTCGTGGGGGCGGCACAAGGCGAGAACGCACCCGGTACCGGGCAATCACGACTACCTCGTGCCGGGGGCGGAGCCGTACTTCGACTACTTCGGCGCGGCCGCGGGGGCTCGGGGCCAGGGCTATTACAGCTACGAGGTGGGCGCCTGGCACGTGGTGGCGCTCAACACCGAGCTCGGCGCGGAGGCGTTCGAGGCGCAGGTGCGCTGGTTGCGAGAGGACCTGAAGGCGCACCCGGCGCGCTGCACGCTGGCGTACATGCACCGGCCCCTGTTCACGTCGATGCGGGCGCGCGACAACGCCTTCGTGCGGCCCTTGTGGGAGGCGCTGTACGAGGCGGGCGCGGAGGTGGTGCTCGCGGGCCATGATCACTTCTACGAGCGCTTCGCGCCCCAGACGCCCGGCGGCGAGGTGGATGCCGGGCGTGGCCTGCGCGAGTTCGTGGTGGGCACGGGAGGCCGGTCCTTCTATCCCCTGGAGCCCGCTCCGGCGAGCAGCGAGCGGCGCATCGGCGACCGCTACGGCCTGTTGCGGCTCACGCTGGAGGAGGGCACGTATGGCTGGGAGTTCCTCCAGGTGGGCGGGGGCATCGGGGATCAGGGCCGGGGCACGTGTCACTGAGCGCCCCGGGGCCCGAGTGCCTCCGGCCCGCGCTCACTTCTTCTTCACCAGCTTCACCTTCGCGGGCTTCTTCGCCCCCCGGCACACGGGGTGGGGCTTCTTCTGCGCCTCGGCGAGCACGTACGAGCGCTTGCCGCTGCACGCCACGCGCAGCTCCGGGTTGTCCTCCCGGGGCACGCGGAACACCTTGGCGCTCGCGCCACGCAGTTGCTCGTGCTGCCACCACACGTTGGCGCGATCCTTCCCGTACATCCCCTCGCCACACTCCGCGGCGGGCAGCCGCCCCTGCACCGAGGCGAAGGTGGGCGCATGCGCCCCCTCGAGCGAGCGCGTGCCGAAGAAGACGCGGCCCGAGTAGCGCACGAAGCCGCACCCCAGCTCCTCGTACCCCGCCCCCTCGTCGCGCGGCACGGCGATGAAGGCGGGCAGCGCGGGCCGGTCCGTGTGGTTGAGGTAGAAGAAGCGCGCGTCGCGCGGCCGGCACCCCTCTCCCATCTCGAAGGTCTCCGCGTCCGCCAGGTCCAGGCGCGTGAGCACCTCGCCGCGCTCGCCGCCCGGCTCCTCCTCGGTGTCACCCGCCGCCAGCGGCTTGTGCCAGTAGATGCTCGTGGCGTAGCGGAAGAAGCCGCACCCGAGCGGCTTGAAGGAGTCCGGCGCGAAGGGGATGGCCGGTCTGTCCTTGAGTGGACGTTGCAGCAGCAGGGTGCAGCCCCGCCGTACCCGCGTCCCATCGGCGTAGAAGCCGTGCCCGAGTGGCTGCAACTGGCCCTCGAGCGGGCCCACGTCCTTGTTCCCGCAGTGGGTGATGGTCTCCTCCACGGGCGGAGGAGCGGATTGGATCCCATCGGTGCGCTCGGCCGCGGGTGACTCGGCCGCGGGAGCCGCCGTCGGGGGCGCCTCGTCCTGGGCGGATGCGAAGGAGCCCATGGGGAGCGTTCCCACCAGGAACGCCAGGGGGACCCCGAACCGTCGCCACGGATGCTTCGTGCTTCCCATATGGCGGCGCATCATGGCGTGTCTTGGCGCCCGAGCGGGAAGAAACCCGCGTGCACGCCCCGTGCGCCCCGGACGCACGCACGGAAGGCGGGCACTCGGGGCCCGGCGGGGGGGCCGCATGGTAGCGTGGACCCGTCTTCCCCGAATTCCGGAACAGCCCCCATGCGAACGTCCGTCCTCCCCCTTCCGCGACTCACGCCGCTGCTGCTGGCGGCGCTGGTGGCCCTGTCGGGCTGCCCCGCTCCCACCGAGGTCTACACCGAGGTCGAGTTCGACGTGACGGTGCCTCCGGAGACTCCCGTGAGCGCCCAGGTCTTCCTCCAGGGCGAGCACCCCGCCTTCCGGGCCTCCGCGCGAGGCCTGGAGCTCTTCTACCAGGGCGGCCAGCTCTTCTCGGCGCGGGCGAAGCTGCCCGAGGGTGAGGAGGTCACCTTCACGGCGAAGCTCTTCTCGCCCGAGGAGCAGGTGCCGCTGGAGCGCTCGGGTCAGCCGGCGGGCTCCTGGCGCTACGCCGCGCGCGCCGACGAGGAGAAGGCGGGCTTCACCGTGGAGCGCTGGGGTCCGCCCGAGGGGCTCACCGGCCCCCAGACGGTCTTCCTCGTCACGGTGCCGGCGACGACGCCTCCGGACGACGTCCTCTGGTTGTCCGGCAATCAACCCGAGCTGGGGAATTGGAATCCAGCAGGCGTGAAGCTTCACAAGGCCATGGACAACATGTACGCCACTTCCCTGTCCTTCCAACCAGGGACATCATTGGAATTCAAGGCGACGCGCGGTTCGTGGGCGACGGTGGAAAAGGACATGCTCGGACAAGAGATCGACAATCACGTGTTCAAGACCGGGGAGGACTACGAGCACGTCCCGTTCTCCGTGGAGTGGTGGGCGGACTTCGGCAGCGTGCCGCCCCCCCAGGTCCGCACCGGCGACATCGAGTACCTGGTCGCGGTGAAGCCCAAGGATCCGACGCTCCGGGAGCGCGACGTCATCGTGTGGCTGCCGCCCGGCTATGATCAGCCAGAGAACGCGTCGCGCCGCTACCCCGTGCTGTACATGCACGACGGGCAGAACCTGATGGACGCCACCACGGCGGCGTACTCCCGGGAATGGAACGTGGACGAGACGGCGCAGCGGCTCGTCGAGGCGGGTGAGGTGGAGCCGCTCATCATCGTGGGCGTCTACAACGCCG
Organism: Cystobacter fuscus DSM 2262; assembly: GCF_000335475.2. Lineage (NCBI taxonomy): Bacteria > Pseudomonadati > Myxococcota > Myxococcia > Myxococcales > Archangiaceae > Cystobacter > Cystobacter fuscus. The sequence goes on from NZ_ANAH02000004.1 coordinate 343,923, forward strand.
AGGAGGAGCGCATCGCCGAGTACACGCCGGTGCCCTTCCCGCCCAACTACCCCGACGCCGGCCGCGCGGACGCGTATGGCAGGTTCCTCGTGGAGGAGCTCAAGCCGCGCATCGACGCCAGGTACCGCACCCGCAAGGACGCGGCCTCCACGGGCCTGGCCGGCTCATCGCTCGGGGGGCTCGTGTCGCTCTACCTGGGCCTCGAGTACCCCAACACCTTCACCCGGCTGGGCGTCATCTCGCCCTCGGTATGGTGGGCGGACCGGGACATCATCCAGCGTGTGGAACAGCTCAGCGGCCCGCTGCCCCTGCGCATCTGGGAGGACATCGGCACCGACGAGGGCTCGGGCCCCGAGGCGGAGACGGTGACCGACGCCGAGGACCTGTACAAGGCCCTGAAGGCCAAGGGCTGGAGCGACGCGAACCTGAAGTACACCGTGGTGCCGGGCGGCCGGCACAACGAGAGGGCCTGGTCCCAGCGCTTCGGAGACATCCTGCGCTTCCTCTTCCCGCCCACGCCCTGACGGGGCCGCTCACTCCCCGTCGTGCCCCTCCCAGAGGGGGGCAGGGCGCTCGGCCCGGGGTGGCTCCATGAGGCCCGCCACCTCGGGGGAGTAGCCCCCCGGCCCCTCACCATGGGCGAGCAGGGGAGGCCGCACCGCGAGCCCCCGCTGCCGGTCACGCACCGCGTGCACGAGGAAGCGCGTGGCGGGAGCGCCCGCGCGCGCGTGCACGAAGCGCAGGGCCATGGGGTGGAGCCTCGCCGCGCTCAGCAGCCCGAGCACCTCGGCCACCCGCGCCGCCGGGTAGATGAGGCTCACCCGCCCCCCGGGCGGCAGCGAGTGCCGGGCGGCGGCCACCACCGCGGCCGCGTCACACGTCAGCTCCTGCTTGGACACGGCCCGCTCGTCGTCCGGGCTGCGCACCCCCGCGTGGGCCGGGCGGAAGGGCGGATTGGACACCACGTGCGCGTACGCCCCCGAGGCCCAGGACGTGCGGGCCTCGCGCAGGTCCCCGAGCACCGGCCGCACCCGCCCGTCACAGCCGTTGAGCGCCACGGCGCGCGTGAGGCGCGCATGCACCTCGGGCTGCAGCTCCAGCGCGTCCACGGGGCCCAGGCCGAACTGGCACGCGAGCAGGAAGGACACCACGCCACTGCCCGCCCCGAGCTCCAACAGCGGCCCCTCCACCTGTCCCGCCTCGGTGGCCGCGAAGGCCGCCAGGAGCACCGCGTCCAGGGTGAAGCGGTAGCCGCCCCGGCGCTGCCACACGCGCACGCCCGCGGTGCCAATCGAGTCGAGCGTCTCGTCGGATGAAAAAGCAGGAGTGCTCACGCCCCGCGGATCCTCCCACACAACTGTCGGACCCAGGGCGCCCGCTCTATCCAACCGTGCACACGCCCGTGCTCGCCTGGACGTTTCCCGGCTGGCCCTCCCGGCGCGGGTGCACACCCTGGTGGCCATGATCCGATTTGCTGGAAGCTCCGTCGTCCTCCTGGCGCTCGTGGCGAGCGGCTGTGACACCTCGCAGGCGCCGTGCACCGAGTCCTGCCCGGACATCTCCGGCGTGTACTCCATCGAGAACACCACGCCCGCGGGTGAGTGCGGCTTCAGCCCCTACCTGCTGCCGCCCAGCGTGCGGCTCGAACAGACCCGCGACGGGCGCGGGGTGCTCTTCCACGTCATCGATCCCACCACGCAGATAGAGGTGCCCCTGTCCGGCGACGTCTACGCGCCCACGTCCGGGGAGGAGGAGGGCCTGCTCGGCTCGTTCCGGATCGACAGCCGCACCACCCGGCTCGCCCGCTCCGGGAGCGACGAGCTCGTGACACTCGACGTGACCGTCATGGGCTCGGTGTCCCAGGTCGAGGACCGCCGGGTGCTGACGGCGACGGTGAACACCACGGACGCGCAGAGCGGCCAGGGCTGCACCGCCACGCTGTCGGTGATGGGCGAGAGCCGCTAGGCCCCTCCCCGGCGGGCCTACTTGCGCGAGCCCGCCATGCGCTCGGCCAGGTCGATGACCTTCGCCTCGACGTTGGAGTCATCCAGCTTGTCGATCTCCACGAGGCCCGTGGGGCTGGTGACGTTGACCTCGGTGAGCCAGTCGCCGATGACATCGATGCCCACCAGGTACAGGCCCCGCTCCTGGAGCGAGGGCTTGAGCCGGGCGCAGATCTCCCGCTCGCGCGCGGTGAGGCTGGTCTTCACGGGGGTGCCGCCGGCGGCCATGTTGCCCCGGTGGTCGTCCTGGGCGGGCACGCGGAGCACGGCGCCACACGGCTCGCCGTCCACGAGGATGATGCGCTTGTCGCCCTGGCGGCTCTCGGGCAGGTAGGCCTGGGCGACGATCGCCTTGCGGCCTCCGACCGTCAGCACCTCCAGGAGCGAGCGCAGGTTGCGATCCCCCGGCTGCATGAAGACGATGCCCTGGCCGCCAAAGCCCTCCACCGGCTTGAGGATGGTGCCCGCGGGGTGGCCGGCGACGAAGCGCGAGAGTTGCGCCATGTCGCGCGAGATGAGCGTCTCCGGCATCAGCTCCGGAAAGCGCAGGCCGAAGAGCTTCTCGTTGGCGTCGCGGATGCCGGTGGGGTTGTTGATGAAGACGGGCCCCCGGCTGTTGTGCAGCTCCACCAGGTGGGTGGCCTGGATGAAGTCGGCATCGACGGGCGGATCCTTGCGCATGAAGAGGGCGTCGAGCGAGGACAGGGGATGGAAGTCCTCATGGAGCACGTCGAAGTGGCGGCCGGGCTCGCGGCGCACGGTGACGGTGCGCATGCGCGCCTCGGCGCTCGAGCCGCTGAAGCGCAGCCAGGGCTGCTCGAAGTAGCGCACCTGGTGACCACGGCGCTGGGCCTCGAGCATGAGCGCGAAGGTGGAGTCGTGATCCACGCGCACCGACTCGAGGGGGTCCATGAGGAAGCCGAAGGTGAGCGCGGCCATGAAGTACGCCTCCAGGGAGAAAGGGACAGCCCGTGAGTAGACGGATGAAGCCGGGCAAGCGACAGAAAAAGCAAGGGGGAGGGGGTCTTGCCGCCAGCGCCCGGCCTCGGGGACGCTCGGGGGCATGCCCTCTCCTCGTCCCGAGTCCGCCGCTCCCCCCGCCCTGGAGCGGCACCAGCGCCGACGCGAGCAGGGCATTCCCACCCTCACGGTGCTGGCGGGCCCTCCCGGCGCGGCCCTGGCCCTGTGGCGCCGCTGGCTCGACACGCGCGGCCAGAGCCTGTGCGTCTGCGCGAGCACCACCCCGGAAGGCCTGCTGCGCGAGTGGATGGAGGCGCTCGGCCAGGCGCGCTCGCCCACCACCGACGCGGCGGAGCACCTCGGGGCCGCCGCGGGGCTGCGCCCGGGCGAGCTGGCCTCACGGCTGAAGGGCAAGACGGCACACGAGCGCGGCGTCCTGCTCCAGGCGCTGCTTCCCTCGCTGGCTCCCGGGGACGTGTCCGCCGCGTGCCGCGCCCTGCTCCAGCTTCCACAAGTTGTCCCCAATTCCGCCGGGCCCCTGGACGCGGTGCTGGCCGCGTGTGAGGGGGACGCGTTGCGCGCGCTCGGGGCGATGCATGCGCTCGTGCCGGGCGGGGCGGCACCGGCGATCCTGGTGTGGGAGACGGGCACGGAGGCGGGGTGGCTCGAGCGGGCGGCCCGCGTCTGCGCTCGGGCGTGTGAGGGCGTGCCCTCGCTCGTGGTGGCGCTCCAGGCCGAGCGCTCCGGGTTGGAGGCGTATCTGCGCGGTCCGGAGAGCCACACGCGGGCGCTCGTGCGCGAGGGCCGGGTGGAACTCACGGTGCCGTCCGCCGAGGAGCTGGTGCGACGGCTGGAAGCGCAGGGCGTGCACAAGGCCCGCGCCCTGGAGGCCCCCCTGCGGCAACTGGCGGCCGACGGGATTCCGGACGAGGTGCTCACCCGCTACGGAGAGGCGGCCCGGAAGCTCGAGGTGGCGGACCAGGAGTCCGAGGCGGCGGACGGGGCGCGCAGCGAGGCCGAGCGCTTCCTGTATGGGGTGCTCGACTCCCTGCCGGCCACCCGGGGCCTCTTCGAGCTCAATGCCAAGGCGGAGTTCCGGCTCCGGGGCCGGCCGGTGGAGGTGGACTTCCTCTCGCGTCGGCTGCGGCTGGCCGTCGAGGTGGACGGCTACCACCACTTCCGGGACGCGGAGCGCTACCGCCGGGACAGGCGCAAGGACCTGGCGCTGCAGCGGCATGGCTACTGGGTGCTGCGCTTCCTGGCCGACGACGTGGTGGCCAGGTTCGAGGAAATCCGCGACACTCTGCTGGAAGTCATCTCGATCCGGCGACAGGACCTCGGAGGTCCACCGCCGCGAGGGGAGGGTGGAGATGCAGGGCTCTGAGGTGTCTCGGGTGGGAGAGCTGGTGTTGGTCTGGCTGTTGACGCGGGCGGAGGGCAAGGGGGCGCGCAGCGCGGTGTCCAGCGCGCTCAAGCCCTTCACGGCCCACCGCTGGAGTCCCGGCGAGTGGAGCACCCAGCTCGACGCGGCGCTGGGCGCGCTCCAGGAGGCGGGTCTCATCGAGCAGACGGCGCGCAAGGGCCTGGGCCTCACGAAGGAGGGCAGGGCGCGGGCGCTCGAGTTCCTCGGCGAGCCTCGCCTGCCCAAGGGACTCACCTGGAAGAAGCTGCGGCTCACCTGGCTCACGGCGCGCGCGTTGGACTTGCCCAGCAGCCAGGGCGAGAAGCTGGGAAAGGCGGGGCACCTGCGCGCGGTGCTCGTGCAGAAGCAGCTCGGCCTGGAGCGGGTGGGCGCGCGCACGCTCAAGCAGGTGCAGGACGAGTTGTGCTGGAAGCAGCTCGGCGTGACGACGGACAAGCCCTTCACGCTCGCGGCGGTGCAATCGCTGCTGCTCGGCCAGGTGCTCCAGTCCTCGCGCGAGGTGAAGGCGTCCCAGGCGCTGGATCAGCTCGCGGCCCGGAAGGTGGGCGCGCGGCGCACGGACGCGGAGAGCCTGCGACTGGCGGCCCTTCAAGCCTGGGTGCTGCCCGCCTCGTCCCCCGCGCCCCAGGCCACCGCGGCGCCCGCTCCGACGCGAGCACCGGAGCCCGTACCGGCTCCCGTCCCGGCCCCCGCGCCGCACACTCTCGACGAGAGTCTGCCCGCCTTCGCCGAGCGCGTGGTGAGCACCGCCCGGGCGGCCAAGAGCGGATGGTTCGGGGATGATCGCGTCTTCATCTCCCATGTGTGGCGGGCCCTGGGTGATCCCACCCTGGACGAGCACACCTTCAAGAACCGGCTCATCGAGGCCAACCAGAAGCGCCTGCTGTCGCTCAGCCGCGCCGACATGGTGAACCTGATGGATCCAGCGGATGTCTCCGCCTCGGAGACCCGCTACCTCGGTGCCACCTTCCACTTCATCGCCCTGTAACGCTTCCACATCTCGTCCGGCTCCCGGGGGAACGCCGATGAACCCACACGACTCGCGCCTCGCCGCCTTCCTGTCCGATCGCACCGAGGTCTTCCACTCCATCCAGCACCGCCACGAGGTGTGGCGCGAAGACCCCTTCGACGTGGAGTCCATCCACCAGGAAGCGCGCACCACCTTCGAGCGCATGCTCCAGCGTGCCACCACGCCTCCCGGGACGCCCTCGGGGCGCATCCTGCTGCTGCTCGGTGACTCGGGGTGCGGCAAGACGCACCTCATGCGCACCTTCCGCTCGCTCGTGCATGAGCGCTCGCTCGGCTTCGTGGGCTACATGCAGATGACGACGTCCGCGACCAACTACGGCCGCTACGTCCTGTCCAACCTCATCGACTCGCTCGATCAGCCCTATTGCGAGCCGGGCGAGCCCCGCTCCGGACTGCGCAAACTCTCCGATGTGCTGCTCGCCCAGTGCGGTCCGGTGGCCGCCCTGCTCGCGGACCCCGAGCAGGATCCCGAGGAGATCCCCGTCCTGGTGGAGAGCGCCGCGGATGACCTGCAGAAGCAGCCCGCCTTCGAGAAGCTCGACCTGGACCTCCTGCGCGCGCTGCTCTACCTGCAACGCGATGACACGCGCATCCGCAGCCGGGTGCTCAAGTACCTGCGCTGCGAGGATCTCTCCGCCAATGATCGCAAGGTGCTCGGCGGGATGGTGCCTCGCACCTACGACAACCATCCCCAGGAGATGGTGCAGCACCTGGGCCGGCTCATGGCCACCCTGAACCAGTCCCTCGTGTTGTGCGTGGACCAGTTGGAGGGCTTCGACATCGAGGACGCGAATCCTCAAGCGTTCCGGCAGGCCATGCACCTGCTGTGTGACTTCGCCGAGCGCGCGCCCTCGTCCCTCATCGTCATCAGCTGCCTGCACACCTTCTGGAAAGGGCTTAGGGACAAGCTCCAGAACTCCATCCTGGATCGCATCGAGCGCGATCCCGAGCCCCTCAAGCTGGAGAATCAGCGCTCGGCCGACGAAGCACGCCGCATCACCGAGCGTCGGCTGGAGCACCTCTACTCGACGGAGGATGCTCCCTTCGACCCCGCCGAGCCCACGTATCCCTTTCCCCACGAGGGCTTCGAGCGCCTCTCGGGTCTGACGACGCGCGAAGTGCTCGATGCCTGCCGGCTCTGGCGTGAGCAGGCAGTGCGTGCACAGGCCCTGCCCGAGCGGTTTCCCCTGCAGGACGCACCGAAGGAGACCCCGCCTCCCCGCCCCGAGACCAAGAAGCTGCTCGCGCTGGATCAAGCCTGGAACGACTTCCGCTCCACCCACGCCACGCCTCCGCCCGAGGAGGATGGCAAGCTGGCCGAGCTGCTCGTGTGGGCGCTCAAGGCGAGCGCGGACGAGCTGGAGACAGGCCACCGCTTCGACGTGCGGCGCCTCGGCGAGGTGCTCCAGGTGGATGTCTCCCCCGGTGACGAGAAGCTGCACGTGGCGCTCTGCAACCGGGGCACGCGAGGCGGAGGGCTCGCCAACCAGATCGAACAGGTCCGCAAGGAGTCTCGGGGCCGCACGCCCGTGGTCATCCGCACCAGCGACTTCCCGAGCAATCCCACGACCCAGGCCGCCGCGGAGCTCGGCAAGCTGTTGAGCAAGGGCGGCCGCCGCGCGGTGCTCGAGGACAGCGACAGCCGCACCCTGATCGCCCTGCGCGCCTTCCGCGAGGAACACGGCTCCCGCCCGGACTTCGCCGCCTGGTTGCGCTCCTCCCGGCCCCTCACCCAGCTCAAGCCCCTGCGCGACATCCTCTCGTTGGATCAACTGCGCTCGGGTGGCCCCCAGCCCACCAAGGTCATCGAGTTCCCCAAGCCCGCGTCGGCGCGCTCCGCCCCCCGGGCCCTCCCCGAGGACGCCGCTTCCACCGAGGAGGCCTCGCTCACGGAGACCGCCCGCTACGGCGTCCCCATCCAGCCGGCGGGCACTCCGAGCACCGACGACGTCTCGCTCACGGAGACCGCCCGCTACGGCGTCCCCATCCAGCCGGTGAGCCCACCCCGCGCCCCGCCGCCCCCGCGCCCCGAGTCCCCGCGCAAGCGCGAGCCCGTGCGCGTCGGCGAGACGGACAGCCTCCTGCGCGAGCCGGTGGTCTTCGCCCCCGACGAGTTCACCCGGCACGCCGCGTTCCTCGGCGGCTCGGGCAGTGGCAAGACGACGCTCGCGCTCAACATCATCGAGCAGCTCTCCTTGCAGGGCGTGCCCACCATTCTCGTGGATCGCAAGGGAGACCTCGCGGGCTACGCCTCCGACGCCTTCTGGACGGGCACCGTGGGCGACCCGCGCCGGGCCATGCGGCAGGGCGCGCTGCGCGATCGGCTCGACGTGGCGCTCTTCACCCCGGGCCATCCCGAAGGCCGTCCGCTCGCCATCCCCATCGTCCCGGATGGGCTCGACGCCCTGCCGGACTTCGACCGACAGCAGGCCACGCGCCACGCCGCCGAGGCGCTCGCGGGCATGCTGGACTACCGCCAGAGCCCCAAGGACAAGTCCTGCCGCACGCTGCTCGCCCAGGCCATCGATCAGTACGTGCAGCTCACGCGCGAGAGCGTCTCCCTGGAGCGGCTCGTGAAGTTCATCGGGGACAAGGATCCACGCCTGGTCAACGCCGTGGGGCGCCTGGACGTGAAGCTCTTCGACAAGCTCGCCGATGACCTGGACCGGCTGCGGCTCGACGCCAAGATGCTGCTCGACAGCGGGGCGGAGAAGCTCGACATGGACTTGCTGCTCGGCCGGGGTGCCCACGCGCTGCCGGGCCGCACGCGCCTGAGCATCGTCAGCACCAAGTTCCTCGGGGACAACAACAACGTGCTCTTCTGGGTGTCCCAGCTGCTCATCGAGGTGACGCGCTGGCTCAGCCGCAATCCCTCTCCCACGTTGCAGGCGGCGATGCTCTTCGACGAGGCGGACCTGTACCTGCCCGCCATGCGCCAGCCGTCCACCAAGCAGCCCATGGAGAACCTGCTCAAGCGCGCGCGCTCGGGAGGACTGGGGCTGATGCTCGCCACGCAGAGCCCGGGAGACTTCGACTACAAGTGCCGCGACAACATCCGCGCCTGGTTCATCGGGCGGGTGAAGGAGAAGGTGTCGCTGGACAAGATGAAGCCCATGCTCAGCGAGGCCCGGGTGGATCCCGCGAGGATTCCCGGCCAGGCCACCGGCGAGTTCCACGTGGCCCGGGATGGCCGGGTGGATCGCGTGAAGGCCGAGCCCTCGGCGCTGGCCACCGAGCAGCTCTCCGACGACGAGCTGTTGCGGCTGGCCGCGCGCACCCGCGAGTCCAGGCACCTCTCCTCCTGAGGCCTCTCCGGGGCTCCAGAAACGACCTTCCCCGCGAGGCCCCGCGTCGTGCGCGGGTCCTGGCGGGGAAGGAAGATGCGGCTCAGGGGGTGCGGCTCAGGAGATGTTCATCTTGAAGGCGGTGGCCTTGACCTGCTCCATGATGATGTCCTTGGAGGAGGTGCCCGCCACGCCCTGAGTCCCGCCGCTGCCACCGGGCGCGCTGGCGAGGATCTTGTTCAGATCGGCCATGTTGATGTGGACGTCGCCACCCTTGCCCTTGCCGCCGTCGATGACCCTGGCCATGGACGGGTGGGCGAGCATGAACTGGGCGGCCTGCTGCAGCCGGGGAGGAGCGCCGTTGGCCGGGTTGGCCAGCTGCCGGAGCTCGGACGCGCCGATGTTGCCGTCACCCGAGCCCTTGCCCTTGCCGTTCATGCCGATGCCCTCGGCCACGGCGAAGTGGTTCTTGAGCTCCTGGGCCGCTCCGTACACGTCCATCGGCTTCGCCTGCGTGGGGCTCGAGAAGGTGCCGGAGGCGGTGGCGGGGCTCATCGCCGTCGTCGGGGCGCTGGGCAGGCCCGCGGCCTGGTTGAAGATGCCCATGAGGCTGTTGCCGCCCTGGGGGCTAGCAGGAGCGTTGGCCATCATGGGCGTGCCCTGGTTGCCGGCAGGAGCATTGGCCATCATCTTCTGCAGGTCAGCGCGGTTGATGTGCACATCGCCGCCCTTGCCCTTGGCGCCGTCGATGACCTTGGCCATGGCGGGGTGAGCGAGCAGGAACTGGGCGGCCTGCTGCAGCTCGGCGGGGGCGCCGCTCTTCGGGTTGGCCAGGTTCTTGAGCTCGGACAGGCCGATGTTGCCATCACCCGAGCCCTTGCCCTTGCCGTTCATGCCGATGCCCTCGGCCACGGCGAAGTGCTTGTCGAGCGCGGAGGCCGCCTTGTAGACGTCCATGCCACCCGTGGCACCGGGCTGCTGCATTCCCATGGGCTGCTGCATGGGCGCGGAGCCGGCGATGGGGCTGGAGCCCAGGAGCGAGGCCATCGCGGAGGACATCGTCTGCGCCATGTTCTGCAGGTTCTGCAGCTGCGACTGGGCGTTGGCCGTGGGGGCGGGCGCGTTGCCGAGGAGGTTCTGGAGCTGCGACTGGGCCGCCGAGGGTCCGGCGCCGCTGCCCGCGGGCGCGTTGGCGAGCAGCTTGTTCAGGTCATTCATGTTGATGTGGACGTCGCCGCCCTTGCCCTTGGCGCCGTCGATGACCTTGGCCATGGCGGGGTGAGCGAGCAGGAACTGGGCGGCCTGCTGCAACTGGGCGGGAGCGCCGTTGGCCGGGTTGGCCAGCTGCTTGAGCTCGCCCAGGCCGATGTTGCCGTCGCCGGAGCCCTTGCCCTTGCCGTTGGTGCCGATGCCCTCGGCCACGCCAAAGTGGCTCTTGAGCGCCTGGGCCGCGCCATACACGTCCATCGGCGCCCCCTGCGTGGGACTCGAGAAGGTGCCGGAGGCGGTGGCGGGGCTCATCGCCGTCGTCGGGGCGCTCGTGGGGCTGCCGCCACCGATGGGGCTGGAGCCCAGGAGCGAGGCCATCGCGGAGGACATCATCGGGGCGAGATTGTTGGAGGCCGTCGGCATGGCGCCGCTGCCCGCGGGCGCGCCGGCCATCAGCTTCTGCAGGTCAGCGCGGTTGATGTGAACTTCGCCACCCTTGCCCTTGGCGCCGTCGATGACCTTGGCCATGGCCGGGTGCTCCAGCAGGAACTTGGCGGCCTGCTGCAGCTCGGGGGGAGCGCCGCTGGCCGGGTTGGCCAGGTTCTTCAGCTCGCCCAGGCCGATGTTGCCGTCCCCGGAGCCCTTGCCCTTGCCGTTGGTGCCGATGCCCTCGGCCACGGCGAAGTGCTTGTCGAGCGCGGAGGCCGCCTTGTAGACGTCCATTCCACCCGGGGCCGCACCCCCCGAGAGGTTCACCGGCGCCTGGCTCTGCGCCTGCATCATGCCGTCCTTGGGCAGCGCCGCGCCGGTCTGCTGCGTGGCGGCGGTGAGCACCTGCCCCAGCTGATTGATGGCCTGCGCCAGCTGAGCCGCCACCTGAGTCGCCTGAGCCGGGTTGGGAAGGTCGTTGGTGACGGTGGTGGTGGTGGTGGTCTGCGTGGTGCGGATCGTGGTCATGGACGGGATCCCAGGAGGGAGAGGGGAGTTCGAGAAACGTCGATAAGCGCGAAGGGGGGTTGTGCAGGTGATGTGCCAAACAAAGACTACCAGGGGCACTGGAAAAGTGGAAGAGGGGGAAACTCCCGGAACCACTGCCCTTACAGGGAGATACAGAGGGGAGTCCCCTCGCGACACACATCGACGGGCGGGGGTAGGGCCGCGGGGGGCGATCACCTCCGGTGACGGCAGTCACCATCGGCCCGTGAGAAACCCCTCGCTGCGAGGGGAGGAGGGAGATGACGGCAGTCACCGCCTGGTGACGACAGTCACCACCCGAAGGCATGCGACGACCCCTCTCACCTCCCGAGAAATCGCATATCAGGAGGCGTTGCTCCGCTCGATTCTCGAGAAATGGTGCTCGGAATCCCAACCCTTGCAGGAGCCGCGCCGCAATGCCTTCCCGGGGCTCAGGGGGAGGGGAAGAACTCGCCCACCTGCTTCTCGCTCCAGAACCACAGACGTTCGATCTGCTCGCGGTCCTCGGCGAGCCTGGACACGGGGGCGGGCTTGCGGCGGTAGAAGTACTCCCCGGACACGCCGGACACCTCGTCGCTGGTGGCGAGGAACACGGAGGTGTCGGCGCCCTGCTCGGGGGTGATGAAGACATAGGAGAGCAGCTTCATGATGGCCCTTCCCCCGCCCGTGTCGCGGTCCACGCCGAGCTGGGTGCCCACCGCGCCGGGATGCAAGCAATTGGCGGTGACGGAGGTGCCGCGCATCCGGTAGGCGAGCCCCTTGGTGAACAGGATGTTGGCGAGCTTGGACTGGGCGTAGCCGCGCCAGACGCTGTAGCCGCGCGTGAAGTGGGGATCGGCCCAGTGGATGTTGCCCACGCGGTGGGCGCCCGAGGACACGGTGACGACGCGGCCCTGGGGCGCGCGCTTGAGCGGCTCGAGCAACAGGAGCGTCAGCAGGAAGTGGCCCAGGTGGTTCACGCCGAGCTGGGCCTCGAAGCCGTCCCGGGTCGTCTCGCGCTTGAGTGACACCACGCCCGCGTTGTTGATGAGCACATCCACCACCGGGTGGCGCTCGCGCACCGCGCTCGCGAAGGCACGGATGCTCTCGAGCGAGCCCAGGTCACACGGCAGGAGCTCGAGCTGATGGGAGCCGCTGCGCTCGCGGGCGAGCTTCAACGCGGCCTCTCCGCGCTCGGCGCTGCGACAGGCCATCACGACGGTGGCGCCTTGGCGGGCCAGCTCCACCGTGGTGGCGAGTCCCACTCCCGAATTGGCGCCTGTCACGATCACGGTCTTGTTCTTCATCCGTCCGACTCCTGGCTGGGGGTATCCGGAAAGGGGGGGGCTCCGGATGGCCATCGGGGCCATCTAGCACGGCGGTCCGCCATGGGAACGGGTGGCCGGGTGGGGGAAATCCCGGCATGCTCGGCGGATGTCCACCGCGCTGACGGCCTTCAGCTGGGGTTACGAGGGGTGGGGCAATTCCACGCGCGAGCTGCTCCAGGCCTTCTCCGCCGTCGAGCGGGAGCGGGGCCATGGCCCGCCGGTGTTCGCCGACGTGCGGGTGCGTCGGGAGGTGCGGGCCGTGGGCTTCCGGGGCGACGCCTTCGCGCACCAGGTGGGGCGGGCCCATTACCGGTGGATGCCGGGGCTCGGCAACGCGGCGGTGGGGACGGGACGCGGGCCCATGCGGCTGGTGGAGCCCGCCGAAGTGTACGAGCTGCTCGGGCTCATCCAGTCTCAGGCGCGGCAGGGCCGGCGCGTGATCTTCTTCTGTAGCTGCGGCTCGCCCTTCGACGCGCGCGACTGTCACCGCCAGCTCGTGCGGCGCACGCTCCTGGGCGCCGCGCGCGCCTCCCGCGTCCGGCTCGGCGTGCAGGAGTGGCCGGGGGGTGCCTTGCCCTCGGGTGTGCACGAGGAGCTGCCCGTCACGCCCGCCCTGCTGGCGGCGGTGCGCGCGGGGGCCGGGAGCGTGCGCCTGGGGTCTCGCCTGCCTCCGGTGCGGCTGCTGGGGTGGCCCACGGGCGCGCTGCTGCGGCTGCGCGCGGGAGAGGACACGCAACTCGTGTCGGTGGCCGCCGCCCACTTCCACGCGGGCGAGTGGAAGATGCCCGTGTACACGCGGCTCGGGGAGGGCCCGGAGACGGCGTCGCGCCTGCGCGGTGCCGCGCGCCGCGACCGGCGCGAGGGGCTGCTGGAAGCATTCCCCGCGCCCATCCGCTAGTCGACACGCGCTGGCGGAGATTCACGCCCGCGCCATTGCCATACGCGCGGGGCATCCCTACCTCCCGGCCATGAAAATGAACGCATGGATCATGGTCGTCGGCGTGTCGGGTCTCTTCGGCTGCGGAACCATCGCCGACATCACCAACAAGCAGTCGGACGCGGTGAACGCGGCGGCCAACACCACGTGTAACCGCTACCAGGACTGCGGCGAGATCGCCGCCGGGAAGAAGTACAGCACGCGCGACGAGTGCATGAACGCGGAGAAGGGCAACTGGAACGGCCGCTGGTCCGTGGCGGAGTGTGACAACCGCATCAACGGGGACAATCTCAATTTCTGTCTGGACGCCATCGAGGCGACGTCGTGTGGCAACGTGTTCGATCAGATCAACACGGCCACCAAGTGCACGCAGAACGACGTCTGCAGCGGGGACTGAGCCGCACCACACAGCGTGAAGCCAGCGAACATGGCGAGGGCCTGGAATCTCCCGGTTCCAGGCCCTCGCCACGTTCAGGGGAAGGACTCTCCCAAATCCCTCCCGATGTTCTCGTTCCCGTCTACTTCACGCCCACCGCCGTCCAGGCGTCCTTGACCTTCTGCACCTCCACCGACTTCGCGCCGTACAGGTCCGTGGCCGACTGGATGGTGGCCTCGCGCGCCTGGGCGAAGGTGGTGTTGGGCGTCATGTACGTGGTGAGCGCCCGGCCGAAGATCTTCTGGCTCTTGTCCATGCCGATGCCGCCCTCCACACCCAGGCCCGACGTGCGATTCTTCCCGCCCTCGGTCACCAGGTAGAAGGCGTTGTTGGCGATGCCACTCGAGCCGTGCACCTCCGTCTGCTTCGGGTAGTTGCTGTAGTGGTCGACCGAGTAGCCGTCCTTCGTCGGCTCGTCCATGTACCGGAGGGCATCCCCCGAGCCGTTGGCCGGCGTCCACGCGTCCTCGCCCACCTTCCAGTCGAACTGCACCGACTTGTTCTTCTGCGCGGCGTACCACTCCACGCCCGAGCCGATGATGTCGCTGAAGGACTCGTTGAGGCCGCCGGACTCGCCGTCGTAGATGAGGCCCGCGGTGCGCTCGGTGAGGCCGTGGGCGATTTCGTGGCCCGCGATGTCCAGCGTGGTGAGCGGACCGGCGTTCTTCCCGTCCCCATCGCCGTAGTTCATCTTCTCGCCGTCCCAGTAGGCGTTGACCATGGGGCCGCCGTCCTGCTCGTTCACGTGCACGTAGGAGACGAGCTTCTCGCCCTTGCCGTCCAGCGAGTTACGGCCCAGCACGTCCTTCATGAAGTCGTACGTCATCTCCGCGCCGTAGTGCGCGTCCACCGCCGCCTTGGTGCGCGTGTTGTCACCCGCCTCGCCCCACACGTCGTTGGCGTCGGTGAAGGGCGTCGTGCCGCTGGCCGTGGACTTGTTCTTCGCGTCGTACGTCACCACGCCCCCGCCCCGGCTCTTGTCCTCCAGCGCGTAGGAGCCATTGGCCTGCTTCGTGGTCGAGAGGTCCACCTTGCCGCTGTAGAGCGTGGTGTCGTCCACCTTGCCCGCGGCCGGGGTGGTCGGCGTGGAGGGAGTGGACGGAGGAGTCGTCTGGGACGGGCCCGCCTTGGCGTGCGGCACCTCGATGCCACCCATCTGGTTGAAGCTCTTGAGCAGCGCACCGGTGTTGGCGTCCACCAGGTAGTTCATGCGGCGCGGACGCTCCTCGGCGCCGAGCGACGAGGTCTTGGTGAGCTGCACGTGGTAGGCGGCGCGGTAGTTGCCGTCCTTGTCCTGGGCGACGACGCGCTCGGAGGTGGGGGCGCGATCGGTGGTGCCGGCGAACTGCTTCTGCGCGATGGCGAGCGCGTCCTTGGCCTCGAGCTTCACCGGCGCCGAGCCCACGCCCTTGGGGATGTTGGACAGCGTGCCGGTGGTGCTGGCCACCTTGCCGTCCTTGTCCAGGTGGCTGATGAGCTGCTCGGCGAAGACCTTGGTGCCCTCGTGGGTGCGGTCCAGGCGCACGTGCGTCATGCCCAGCTCGTCCTTGAACACCTGGCGGGGGGTGACCTTCGAGGAGACATCGCCACCGGCCACCAGGCCGCGCCCGGCGGTGGGGGCGGTGGAGCGCAGGTGCGTGAGCGACTTCTGGATGGCGTCCTTCGCCTCCTGGCTGTCGAGCGCCAGGGGACCCACGTTGGCGGCGGCGGAAGCGACCTGGTTCGCGGAGAGCGCCACGGCCGGACGCGAAGCGGTGGCGAACGTGGAGCCCTCACCGAAGCCCTTGGTGGCCAGGGCCTCACCCTTGGGCGTCGCGACCGGCGCCTGGGGAGCGGCGGGAGCGGCGGGAGCGGTGCTGGTCGAGGTCGAGGAGACGATCGGGCTCTGCTTGTTGTTGATTTGCATGGCGGGAGAACTCTCGAAGCAGGGGTGGGAACCGCTCAGCCGATGTGGTTGATGTGCGCTACATAGAGCATCATGTGTGCCATTCACCGCATCCGTCACACGTGACTCAAGTACTTGATTTCACGAGAAGCGTTTTCAAACAGGTGAAAAAAGGTGGTGACCGCGGTCATCATACGCGGTTCTGGAGCCGATGACGGGAGTCACCACCCTGGTGACGGGAGTCACCACCCGGCGAGTCGAGCGGACAGGAGGGGACGCGCGTGCCGCCGGGAGTCCGGGGCGCTCGACGAAGCGGGGAGGGTGGGGGAGGGGACTGCTCGGGGGCGGAGCGGCGACTCTCGGGGCCTTGCTTCGGGCCCCGGCCAGCACGGACTCCCGCCCCCGGGGACTTCAGGGGTAGAGCAGCTCGACGCCCTGCAGACGCAAGAGCTGCTTGGCCAGCTCCTGCACGTTCTCCACCTCGGCCTTGCCCAGGATCTTGCGCATGCCCTTCTTGAGGTCGGTGGAGGCGAGGATCATGAGGTTGAGCACCTGGCGGTTGGTGAGCCGGGGATTGAGGCGGCGCAGCTGGGCGACGATGGTGCCGAGCTGGGCCACGGGCAGTCCCGCCACCATGACCTGGGGATCCTCGCCGTCCTCCGCCTCCAGGCCCACCGCGAGGATGCGCGGGTGGACGAGCAACGACTGGAGGAACTCCTTCTCCATGGGCAGGCCCACGCGCTTGAGCTCGGCCTGCATGGGGCCCATGTCGAAGCCCGGCATGACGGGCAGCACGCCCGCGTTCTCGTAGAGCTCGAGCACCTCGTCGTACTGCTGGCGGATCTCCTTGCCCGGGCGGCTGGCCTTGAACTCCTCGAAGCAGTCGTGCACCTCGGTCATCAACGCCTTGAGCAGGTAGTTGTCGCCGAGCGAGGTGGGCACGCCCAGCGTCTGGGCCATGCGGGTGCGGCGCTCGGGGACGGTGCTGGGCTCCTTCCACAGCTCGTACGTCAGGGAGCTCTCGCTGAGCACCAGCGACAGGTTCACCACGCCCAGACGGCCCGGGTTCTTGATGAACTTGGCGAGCCGGCCGTGCACGTCCTTCATGCCCGCCAGCAGGCGATCCATGAGCGCGGCGCGCAGCTTGGCGCGGCCCTCCATGGCCTCGCGGGCGGCGTCGCCCCGAGGCGTCTCCTCGGACTTCTCCTGCTCGGACTGCTCGAGCGTCGAGGCGACGGCGGCCTCGCGGAAGGGCGAGACGGTCGGGCCCTGGGTGGGGACGTGGGCGCCACCGGTGCGCACGGACTGCTGGAAGCGGCTCTTCGCGTCCTGCTTGTCCGCGAGGCCCTGACCTCCATCCAGACGCGCCTGATGGCCGACCTGGCCACCGACGTCCATCCCGTCCTTGCTCTGGAGCGCCTTGGCGCCCGCGCTGGTGCCCTCGTTGACGAGCGCCTTGGCACCCGCGCTGGTGCCCTCGTTCATCAGGGGCTTGGCACCCGCGCTGGTGCCCTCGGTGCGAGCCTTGGCGTTGGCCCCGCCCGCCGCGGGTTTGCCCGTGGATTTACCCGCCGCGGGTTTACCCGTGTCCCGGCTGTCCTTGCGGACGTCCTCACGCAGCTTCTGGTCCGACGGGAGCTGCTTCGGAATGACTGGTTGTCCGATGCGGACGGCCATGTTGCTCTACCCCTTGCGTGAAGGCTGGAGTTGTACACCCAACCAAGAGAGGGGGTCCATGTGGGTTCAAGGAACCCATCAGGAGCGAGCGGGCGGCCGCGCCCTAGCGGCCCTGCTGGGAGAGCAGCTCCGCGGTCGTCTCGCCGAGCTGCTGGACGGGATTCTTGCTGGCCAGCTGCTGAATCTTGCCGAGCGCCTCGCCGAGGATGTCTCCGAGCATGCGGGCCGTCTCACGCAGGTCCGAGCCCCGGGGACGCTCGAGCAGCTTCTTGAGCTTCTCGCAGGCCTCCAGGAGTGTCTTGCCGATCTCCGCCCGGTTGCTCCGCTGCTGGTCCATCAGCTTCTGGATGGACTCGGAGAGCTTTTGCTGGAGGGCCTGGCCGTTCTGGCCCTTGAGCGCCTGGGTGAGCTTCTCGCCGAACTCCGTGTCGATGACATGGCCGAGCAGCTTGCCGAACTCGCCGCCACCGAGGGCCTCGCGGATCGCGCCACCATCCACCCCCGCCTGCTTCGCTCCGCCCGGAGGGGAGGACGCCGGGGCGTCAGACACCTCGGCGCCGTTGAACAGGGCCATCATCTTCTGGATGGCCTGCATCATGTCGCCCACCTGGGCGAGCAGCTGGTCCTTGTTGTCGGTGGCGGCGGACGCCGGGGTGGAGGGGGCGGAAGGGGGCGAACCGCCGGGGGTCGAGGACTCGGCCATGGGGGATTTCCTATCGATGGGAACGGGAAGCACTACCACCCGTGGGTGATATGCGACTTCCTATACCACAGCGTCCGCCAGGGATTGGAATGGCCTCCCGGGAGCGAGGGAGGCCCTGGGCGCGTCAGGCGCCGTCGCGATCTTCCAGGCCATGCTTGCGCAAGAGCTTGCGCAGGTAGACGCGATCGATGCCGGCCTCGCGCGAGGCGCGCGAGATGTTGCCCTCACAGCGCTCGAGCAGACCCTTGAGGTAGTCGCGCTCGAAGCCCTCGATGAGCCGCTCCTTGGCTTCCTTGAAGGGCAGATCCAGCTCGGCGGTGGAGCCGCCCACGGCCTGCTCGGCGCCCGCGCCCAGCGGGGGCAGCTCCGGCAGGGCCTCCTCGCCCAGGTTGACCACCTGCTCCACCACGTTGCGCAGCTCGCGCACGTTGCCGGGCCACGGGTACTGGCTGAGCAGCGCGCGCGTCTGATCCGACAGGGCGCTCGGAGGCTTGCCCATGCGGCCGAGCACGGTGTCGATGAGCAGGGGGATGTCCTCGGGGCGCTCGCGCAGGGCGGGCAGGGTGACGCGCAGCACCGCGAGCCGGTGGTAGAGGTCGCGGCGGAACTTGTTCGCCTTGACCGCGCCCTCCAGGTCCACGTGCGTGGCGGCCACCACGCGCATGTCCACGGTGCGGTAGTCATTGGCGCCCACGCGCTTGACCTGCCGGCGCTCCAGCACGCGCAACAGCCGGGGTTGCAGGTCCAGGGGCAGCTCGCCCACCTCGTCGAGGAAGACGGTGCCGCCCGCGGCGCGCTCGAAGGCGCCGGCGCGGTCCGTCTGGGCGCCGGTGAAGGCCCCCTTCACGTGGCCGAAGAGTTCCGACTCGATGAGCGAGGGGGCGATGCCCGCCAGGTCCACGATGATGAAGGGGCCCTTGGCGCGCTTGCTCTCGTTGTGGAGCGCCTCGGCGCACAGCTCCTTGCCCGTGCCCGTCTCGCCCTGGATGAGCACGTCCGAGCCGCCCGGCGCCATGCGCTCGAGCAGGGTGAACACTTCGCGCATCTTGCGGCTGCTGCCCACGAGCGCGCCGAAGTGGTCGCGCCCGGACAGGGGCATGGAGCGCTCGCGGGTGTCCTCGGGCACCACCTTGAGCTCGGTGGTACCCAGGGTGATGACGCTGCCCGGGCGCAGCTCCATCTGCGAGAAGCGCAGCCCCTCGCAGAACGAGCCGTTGCGCGAGTCGAGGTCCACCGCCAGCACATGCTCCTCATGCACCTCGAGCTTCAGGTGCTGGCGCGAGATGGTCTTGTCCGCCAGGATGATGTCGCACGTGGGAGCCTTGCCCACGATGTACTCGCGCTGATCGAGCGAATAGCCGCGACCCGCGTCGGAGCCGGACAGCACGAGCAGCTTCATCCGCACGCGGCCGGGGGCGACGCGCTGGAGAGTCGCGGTCGCGTCCACATTCTCATCTTCCTCGTAAGACGACACGGCGGGGACGCTAACACGCTTCCACGCCCGTGGCACCCGGTCGAAACGGCTCCCCGTGCGCTGTCCGGTTCCTATCGGCGCACGGAGCGCCGGAGGGCCAGGGACTCCCGGGGAAGGGACTCGAGCCAGGAGTCCACCTCGGACGCACGGGAGGCGAGCCCCGCCTGGAGGAAGCGCTCGCGGGCCCGGGTCGCCTCGCGCCGCGCCTCGTCACGCGCCCCGGGCCCCGGCTCGCTCGCCCACAGGGCGCGCGCCAGGGCGTAGCCCGACTCGGCCAGCATGTCCGGGCTCACCGTGGGGAAGGTGACGGCCCGGCGCAGGGGCTCGATCGCCTCGCGCGTGCGGCCCAGCCGCATGAGGGCCTGGCCCACGCCGTCGTAGGAGTACTGGAGCTCCTCGTCGTCCGGAGCGAGGGCCTCGCGCTTGAGGGCGAGCGCCCGCTCGAAGGTGGCGAGCGACTCCTCGGCGCGTCCGAGCTTGAGCAGACACTGGCCCACCCCGTCCAGGGCGCTGGCCACCTGGGGGCTGTTCTCACCGAAGGCGGCGGTGTGCGCGACGACCACGGCGCGCGCGTGCTCCAGGGCCCGCTCCGGCTGTCCCATCTCGAGCAGCAGCCCGCCGAGCAGGCCATGGCGCCTGCCGGTGTCCGGGTGGAGGGGCCCCACGGCGGCCCGGGTCTGCTGGAGCGCCTCCTCCAGGAGCGCCACCGCGCGGGGCCGCTCGTTCATGTCCAGCAACACGCGGCCGAGCTGGAAGAGGGTGCGCGCGCGCTTGGGGTGGCCGGGGGGCAGCGCCTTTTCCTGGAGGGCGCGGGCCTTCTCCAGCAGGACGCGGGCCTCCGCGTAGTGCTCCTGGGTGATGGCCGAGTTGGCCCGGTTCGTCAGCAGGTCGGCCTCCAGGGCCGGATCCCCTCCCAGACGCCGCAGCGTGGCCTCGCCCAGGCCCGCCCAGCTGTCCGCCTGGGGGAAGTGCTTCTGCCCGCTCTCCACGAAGTTCAGCCGGTTGGCGATGGACACCTTGAGCCGGTCGGCCCGTCCCGACTCGGCGTCGAAGAAGGCCTGGGTGAGCAGCCGCTCGGACTCGGTGGCCGCGCCGAGGTTGGACTGGAGCGCGCCCAGGTCGTAGCGCAGCTCGGCGATGAGCGGCAGGTGGCCCGTGGCGAGCACGGGGGCCTCGAGCGAGAAGCCCTTCTCCAGGGCGGGCCGGTAGCGCCCCGCGTCGAGCATCGCCTTCACCCCGGCGAGCTCCCCACCGAGCCGGGCGATCTCCGCGCGGCGCGTGGGGTCCACCGGCAGGCGCTGCTGCGCGGCGAGCGACTCCACGTCCGCGCACTCGCCGAGCGCGGGCAGCGCGTACACCGTGTCCAGCGAGCGATCCACGAGCTTGGCGTCCGCGTCGGCCAGCACGCCCACCACCGCGCGCATGTCCTGGAGCCGCCGGTCCAGACACACCACGCGCTGGGACAACAGCTCCTCGGTCTGCACCTCGCGCACGCGCGTGGCCTCGCACGCCTCGGTGCTCTGCCGCTTCCAGTCCGCCGCGTACTGCTCCAGCACCCGGGTGACGCGCGCGGCCATCTCCCCCGCGCCGGGCCGTCCGGTGGCCTGGAAGGCCTTGTCCAGCGTGGCGCCCGAGCCCGGCCCCCACACCTCGGCCATGAGCGCGTCGGCGCCCGTGCACACCTGGGACTGGTGGTACACCGCCCCGCCCACCACCGAGAGCCCCACGCCCGCCACGCACGCCGCCGCCGCCCAGCGCTGGCGCTGCACGCGCCGCCGCTCCTGCGACAGCGCCTCCAGCAGCTCGCGCATCGAGGCGAAGCGCTCCTGGGGCTCCAGCGACATGCCGCGCATGAGCGCCTGGCGCACCCACGCGGGCACCTTGGAGTCGCGCGGCGGCTCCTGGATGAGGTCCACCTCCGGGCCGCGCTTGGGCGCGGGCACCGGCGCGACGTCCAGCGTCTGGGTACGCGCCGGGACGAGCTGCTCCTTGCGCCGCGAGGTGACGAAGGCCCGCATGCGCGAGGACTCGAAGGCGCGCTTGCGGTAGAGGCCCCAGTAGAGCGCCACGCAGAAGCTGAACTGGTCCGAGCGCGCGTCGATGTCGCCCCCCCGGTACTGCTCGGGGGACATGTAGTTGGGCGTGCCCATCACCACGCCCGAGCGGGTGAGGGTGGTCTCCAGCATGCGGCGCTCGGGGGGCACCAGGCCCTCGGCCTGCTCGGGCAGGGGCTCCTCGGGGACGAGGGCCTCGCCCACCTTGCGCGCCAGGCCGAAGTCGGTGACGTAGACGCGGCCGCCGCGGCCGAGCAGCACGTTGGCGGGCTTGAAGTCGCGGTGCACCAGCCCCGCCTCGTGCGCCGCGAGCAGGCCCCGGCCCGCCGCCAGGAAGAGCTCGAGCACCTCGCGCCAGGGCCGCTCCTTCTCCAACCACGAGCTGAGCGTGCCCTCCTCCGCCATCTCCATGGCGAGGAACACGTGCTCGCCCCACATGCCCACGTCGTGGATGGGGACGACGTTCGGGTGGGTCACCCGGGCCATGGCCTGCGCCTCGCGCAACAGCCGCGCGCGCGCCGCATCCGCGTCCAGCGGGCCGTCCGCCTGCAACAGCTTGAGGGCCACCTTGCGGTCCAGGTCCGGATCGTACGCCGAGTACACGACGCCCATGCCGCCCTGTCCCAACTGCTTGAGCAGCACGTAGCGCCCCACCTGGGCCACCGGCAGAGCGTCCTCCACCTGGGTATTGCGGTTGGAGCGGCCCGTGTCCGGCGCGGGCTGCTCGCGCGAGTTCTTGCTCCGGAACCGGCTACTCCTGGTTTTACCGTCACCCATGGCTGTCGAGGATTCCACCTCGGCTCCGGTCTTGTAAAGGGTGCCCCCCCCTTCCCCCTCCCGGGTCGTGCCCGAGTGCACGCTTCCACCTCGACGGGGACCAGGGAGCGCCGCCCCCTCCGCCGTGAGAAAATGAGAAACACACGAGTGCTGAGAGTCTTTTGAAGTGGCCCGCCGTTGAGTGCTGAGAGTCTTTCCAGGCCGGGCACGGCGGGCAGAATCGCAGACACACCTCAGGCGGCCGGCCCCGGGGCCTCGCCCACCGGCAGCACCACGGTGAAGGTGGTGCCCTGCCCGGGCTCGCTCTCCACGGAGATGGAGCCCCCGTGGGCCCGCACCACCTCGCGGGTGAGGTAGAGGCCGAGCCCCAGCCCCCCGAAGTGCTGCTCCGGCACCCCCCGGCTGAACCGGTCGAAGATGTGCTCCTGCTCGCTCTTGGACATGCCCATGCCCCGGTCGCGCACCACCAGGAGCACCGAGCCCTCCCGCGGCGCCACGTACACGTCGATGGGGCGGCCCTCGCCGAACTTCAGCGCGTTCTGCACCAGGCCCATCACCACCAGCTCCAGCCGGCGCGGATCCCACTCGCCCTCCACCGGGCTGCACAGCTCGCGCACCACCTCGGAGCCGCTGTCGGAGATCTGCCGCTGCACCCCCTCGAGCACGCCCTCCACCAGCTTGCACAGGTCCATGCGCTTGCGCCGCAGCACCAGCGCGTTGCCGGCGATGAGGTGGGACACGTCCAGCAACTGGTCCACCAGCAGCCCGAGCCGCCGCGTCTGCCACTCGGCGACGGCGATCTCCCCGAGCAGCACCTCCGGCTCCAGGGGGGCCGCGCTCCGGCCGCGGCGCAACAGGCTCTGCAGCCGCAACTGGAGGGGCAACAGGGGCGTGCGCAGCTCGTGCCCGGCCACCGAGAGGAACGTCTCCCTCAGCCGCAGGGCCTGCTCCGCCTGGCGGTAGAGCCGCGCGTTGTCGATGGCGATGGCGGCGCGCCGCGCCAGCTCCTCGGCCAGCGCGAGCTCGGCGGGCCCGTAGCGCTCCGGCTCGGCCGCGGCGAGCGTGATGGCGCCCAGCGCCTGCCCCCGGCTCATCAGCGGCACCGCCAGCACGCTGCCCAGGCCCAGCTCCTCCACGAGCTGCACGTGCGCCTCGTCGACGCACTGGGCGCGCATCGTGGCGCGGGTGACGCGCGACTCCAACACCCACGTGCCGGTGCGCGTGGCCACGGCCGCCGGGACCCTCGAGTCCGTGCTGGGAGGATAGCGCCGCTGGAGCTCGTCCAAGAGCGGCGCCTTGCCCGCGTCCACGTGCGCCCCGCCCACCCGGCGCAGCACCCCGTCCTCCCGCAGATCGATGAGGCACCAGTCGGCCAGGGGGCCCACGCACACGGAGGCGATGCGCGGCAGCACCTTCTCCAGATCCAACGACTCCACGAGCACCCCGCCGGCCCGGGCGAGGAAGGCGGAGGCCGCCTCGGAGCGCTGGCGCTCCCCGAGCTCCTTGCGCAAGGACTCGCGCATGTCGTTGATGGCGGTGCTCACCTCGTCCAGCTCGTCCTGGCGCACCCGGTGCGTGCCCGTGCGCCGCAGCACCAGGGGCGCCTCCAGGTGCTCGGTGTCCAGGCCACGCGTGTAGGCCGCCATGGTGGCCAGGTGCTGCGTCACCAGGCGCTGGATGAGGAAGAAGGCGAAGAGGCCGAAGAGGAACGTCTTGCCCGCCTCCGTCACGAGGATGACGAGCACCCGGCTGCTCAGCTCGGCGCGGGCGTGCGCCAGGTTGGCGCCCACCCGGAGCGTCCCGAGCAGGCGCGGGCCGTGGTACAGCGGGAAGTCGCGGGTGAACTCCCGGGGCGCGCCGCCACCGGCCACGTAGTGGGTGCCCAGCTCGCTGTCCACCTCCGCGGACACGATGTCGGGCAGCGTGGTGATGCCCTCGAGCTGGGTGCGCAGGAGCGTCTCGTCGAGCGTCCAGAGGCTCTCGGCGAGGCCCTGTGCGTAGCTGGAGCGGATCTGCGTGAAGCGCTCCTCGAGCTGCCGCACCTCCCGCTGGTAGTCGGTGCCGAGCTGCACCAGCGTGCCCAACAGGCTGACGGCGGTGCTGAAGAGCAGGATGTAGAGCAGCAGCCGTCGTCCGAGCCGGTTGCCGGAGCGCAGCCAGCGCGAGCCCCAGGCCATCCCCGGCTCGCGCGCCTGGGCTCCAGAGGTGACCGGCGCGTGCGACTCAGGGGTTGCCATTCGGGTCCATGCGGCCATGCCGCTGCGCGAACAATGCCTGGAGGGAGAAAGCGTAGTGCTTCAGGCGCGGGTTGGCCGCCTTGGAGAAGGCCCGGAAGTCGAAAGCCTCCCAATCCGGCCGGGCGAGCACCTCCAGGTAGCCCGCGGCACTGGGGCGCGTGGCGGGCAGCAACGCCGTGCGCCAGTCGAGCCGCTCGGAGGCGAAGTCGCGCCCCCGGTGGTGATCGTACAGGAGCACCAGCGCCCAGGCCCCCTCCAGGAAGTGTCCCCCGAGGCTCGTCACCAGCTTGCCCTCGCGCACGGCCTCGAGCGCCTCGGGCGTCCAGTCGATGCCCCCCACCAGCACGTCCTCGCCCGGGCGGCGGCCCGCTTCCTCCAGGGCCTGCACGGCCCCCAGTGCCAGGTCATCGTTGGCGGCCCAGACGGCCTGGAGCTCCGGGTAGCGGCGCAGCAGGAGGAACGTCTTGCGCCGGGACTCCTCCCGCCGCCAGGCGGCGGTGACGCCCTGGAGCAGCTCGACGTCCTCCACTCCGGACACGGCCTGGCGCAGGCCCAGGCGGCGCTGTTTCGCGGAGGTGTCTCCCAACTGGCCCTCGATGGCGATGAGCCGCACCGGCCCCTCCCTCGGCCCCTCTGGAGAGGAGCGCCCGCGCGCATGGGCCGCGTCGACCAGCATCCGCACCAGCCGCTCACCGGCCCCCACGTCGTCCGGCACCATCTGGCCGATCCACCGCGCGAAGTGCTCGCGCGGCCCCCCGAAGCGCGCCCGCTCCTCGAGCGCCAGCCCGGAGTTGACGACGAACACCGGCACCTGGGCCTGCTCGGCCACCTCGAGGACGCGGGCGCCGATGTCGCGGTGGATGGAGATGATGAGGTAGTCGGGCTTGCCGGGCCCGCGCACCGCCTGGCGCGCCTGCTCGAGGATTTCCCCCGGCCAGTGAGCCACTTCGATGTGGATGAGCTCGATGTCCAGGTCATGGGCGGCGGCGTTCATGGCGCCCCGGAACTGGCGCTGGAAGGCGCTGCCGGTCGCCAGCGCATCGAGGAAGACCACGCGCATGCGCGCGGGAGCGGCGGGCTCGGGGGGCGCCGCCCCCAGGAGCAGCAGCGAGGAAAGCCACAAGGGGAGCAGCAGGGGCGCGAGCAGGACACCGAGCCGCCACCGGAGCGTGGTCATGGGCAAGCAGCTCCCCCCTTTTTCCGCGTGCGCCCGGGAAGACACCAGGACGAGAAGGCGGGAGCGTAGCGTCGGCGGGAACCGGCAGGAACTGGCCTCGTCGCCCAACGCTCACCCGTCAGCGTCAGCGGCGTCAGCGTGTCCTATCCCACATTTCAGGCCCCCAGCTCGGCTGCCTGCCTGGTCATGGAGAGAGCAAACTTCGAGCCCTACTGGAAACAATCCCCGAAACGTTGCGATACTAGGGAGAAGCTGAACCCGCGCATTTCCCGCCCCCGGGAGGTCCCCCCCCATGAGCCTGACGATTCCCCCGAACCCCGTCACCCTCCCACGAGTCACCAAGAGCGCCGCCCCCGAGCCCGAGACCCAGGCTCCGCCTCCGCCTCCGCCCAAGCTGACCAAGGATCTCGAGACGGTCAAGGACGACTACCAGCAGGCGCTCGAGAACCAGAAGCAGTGGCTGATCAAGTACGGCGCGCCCAAGGAGCAGATCGAGGCCCTGGACAAGGCGATCGAACAGCACCAGGAGTCGGTGCTGGATCTGAACAACGCGCGCAACTCGCAGAACAACGTGGTGGCGCTGGAGCAGAAGGACGGGGGCGGGTGGAACAGCGAGGCGCCGGTGCTGCAGCAGGAGGGCAACAGCGACTGCGGCGAGACGGTGGCCGCCATGTTCAAGGGGGCCAAGGACGGCCGTGAGAGCGTGGAAGGCGAGCGGGGCCAGGGCGTCATCAACGACTTCAAGACGCGCTTCTCCAAGGGGGATGGCACCACGCCCGCGGAGATGGCCGACATGCTCACCTCCGAGGGGCTCGAGGTGAAGAAGAGCACCAAGGGCCTGGAGCGCAACGTCATGGACGAGGCGCTGCGCAACGGCGACAAGGCCGCGGTGATGCTGGACTCGAAGATCTCCGGCAGCCCCGACGACGTGTCGGGCAGCCCGCACTGGGTGCTCATCGACGGCATGGACAACCAGGGCCGCTACCTGGTGAAGGATCCCTCCAACGGCTCCAGCTACTACGCCAAGCCCGAGGACCTCTCCAACGCCATCAACACCAGCCAGAGCAAGAGCAACTCGGGCGGCGTGCTCATCGTGGGCAACCCGGACGTCCCCACGGATCTGGCCGGCAAGAACCGGGAAACCGCCGGGACGCTCGGCGACAAGCCCGGCACGGGGTGGGGCTGGAAGAAGAACTCGCAGGAGAGCTCGGACGGAGGGTAGGCCCGGCGGGCGGGCCTCGCCTCAGCGCACGGGCAGGTCCGCCAGCGGCAGGTTGAGCACCGCCGGCTTGCCCTGCTCGACGGGCACGAACAGCTCGCGCCGCTTGCCGTCCGGGCCCTGGAGGAGCAGCCGGAGCTGTCCCACCGGCACGGGCTTCTTGAACAGGGGCGTCTTGCCCAGGGAGCGCCCGTTGAGGAACACCTCGGCCTCGGGCCGGGTGACGAGCGTGAGAAACCCCTGCTTCGCCGGACGCGCGGCGGCAGTCGCCCCGGCCGCCTCGCCCGTGGAAGCGGGCGCCTTGGCGGCCTCCGCGGCCGGAGGGCTCGTCGGCGTCGCCGCGGCCTCGGGTGCCGGCGCGGGGGCCTGCTGGGGACGCGAGGGCCCGAGGGGAAGCAGGGGAGAGGGATCCTCCGCGGAGTCAGGAGCCGGAGCGGGGATCGGCTCGGCGTGGAGGGCCTGCCGGAGCTCCATGCCCCCCAGGCCCAGCAACCCGCCCAACACCAGCATCCCGGCCCACAAGCCCAGGGAGCTCCTCGCCACCTTGGGGCCTGGCGTCTCCCGCGTGTCCGGGGGCGCGGCGGGGACATTCGAGAACTCCCGGGTGACCACCCGGCCCGTGGTGACGACCTGGTCCGGCGAGCTGCCTTCCACCTCCGTCCGCACCTCCGGCTCCGTCTTGCGCCGGGGCGCGGGGGAGCGGGGCGAGCGCTTCTCGACTCCCGGACGCCGCGCGTCCTCGAGCACGCGCGCGGGCTCCGGCGCCGGATTCGACGACGCGACCGGAGCCACCTTCGACGTGCCATCCAGCGTCTCGTCCACGGTCTGCAGCAACTGGCGCGTGCCCTCGCGCTGCTTCTGGAAGTGCTCGGCCATGAAGGCGGCGCGCTGCTCGGCGTCGAAGAGCAGGGAGCCCGCCACGGCCTCCAGCGCCCGCGCCATGTCCCGGCCCGTCGCGTAGCGCTGCTCCCGGTCGCGCGCCAACGCCTTGAGCGCCACCGCGCGGATCTCCGCCGGCACCTGCCCGCCCCGGGGCTGGGGCTCGGGGATGGACGCGCCCAGGATCATCTGCATCTCCTGGATCTCCGACCCGGCGGCGAACAGCCGCTCGCCCGTGAGCAGCTCGTGGAGCATCACCCCCACGGAGAAGAGATCGCTGCGACCATCCAGCGGCTGGCCCCGCACCTGCTCCGGCGACATGTACCCGGTGGTGCCCTTCACCATGCCCGCCTGGGTGTTCGCCCGGGCGCCGCGCGCCTTGGCGATGCCGAAGTCCAAGAGCTTCACCACCCCGTCGTACGTCACCATCACGTTCTTGTGGGCCACGTCCCGGTGGATGACGGGATGGGGCTTGCCCCCGGGCGTGGTGAAGGTATGCGCGTAGTGCAACGCGAGGCACACGTCGCGCACCACCGACAGCACGAAGCCCAGGGGCAGCGTCCCCCCGAGCCGCCGGCCCAGGGCGATCACCTGATCGAGGTTCTGCCCCGCGATGAACTCCATCGCCAGGAACAGCCCTCCCGGGTCCTGCCCCAGCTCGAACACCTGGCCGATGTTCGGATGGCTGAACGCCGCGGTGATGCGCGCCTCGTCCAGGAACATCCGCTCGAACTGCTCGTCACTGCGCGCGTCCGGGAGGATGCGCTTGATGGCCGCGTACTTGCGAAAGCCCCCCGGCCCCGACGTGTAGCCCAGGAACAGCTCGGCCATGCCCCCCACTGACAACTGGGAGAGAACCTCGTAGCGTCCGATGCGCTCTCCCCGGTGGGGATCGAATGGCACGGGGGAAGACGAGGAGGAGGGCCCCTGGGCAGGGTCGGACATGGGCGCGCAGCATAGCCCACAGCCCCTGTGGACGGCCTGTGGAGCAAACCGGGAGTCCCTGTGGACAACCCCACCGCACTCACCCCCCTTGTGGATGGCCGGGGATAAGCGCCAACTTCCCCACATGTAGCATCCTCGGGATTCCTCAAGGATGACGAGTGCTTACGGACTTTTCCACAAGCCCACACCCCCTGCTGTTACCTCTTCTAGATCAAGATCACTCTCTATCCAGTGAAGAAACAGCGGGGCCTGGGGACAACGCGAACTGTGGACAAGGGCCCCCGGCGCCTCAGTGCCAGGTGCGCACCAGGGACACCAGGGTGAGGCGGGCGCGCGTGGCATCCAGCTCCACCCTCACGTCGCAGCCGGCCAGCAGGAACTCCAGGGTGACGGGGGCCGAGCGCGGCAGGAACTCCCGCTCCCGCGCCGCCTGGACCGCCAGCTGGAACAGCTCCCCCAACAACGTGTGGCGCGTGTCCGTCGGCAGCAGATCCATCTGCGCTTGCAGCGGGAACGGGACGAAGAGCGTGAAGGCTTGCGCCGGCTGCTCGGAGATCACGGATTCAGTGAAAGCCATGCGTCCCTGGAATGCCAGAAGCATACCGGGAACGAGACGCCTGATTCCGAGAGGTTACGGGCTCTCCCGAGTGGGAGGGCCGTAGAAACGACAGGACTTTCAGGGCTGGAGGATTTCCCCGGTGGACGCAGGGGTCCGAGTTCCCCCTGGTCAGGCGGTCTCCGAGCGGCCAGGGGTCCACACTCCTGTCTGGAAGAAGGAGGGGTCCACCAAGGAGTGCGTGCACCCGGGGGCGGGCTGGGGTAATGCCGACCCTCATGACGCGAACCCGGGAGATGGATGGACGGCTGTCGGCCCGGGTGGAAGACCCGGCCGCGGCAGAAGCCGGGAGTCACGCGAAGGAGCTCCCTTGGAGTTGAGTCCCCCCCGTGGCCCCCGACCCTACCGCGACGCCTCTCTTAGTACGCATCAGGTCTCCGAGACCAGGGCCAACCCGACGGATTCTGTCGCGTCGACCATGCCGATGTTGAACGATTCTTCCGCGCTCGCCTTCTGCCGCGAGGTGCTGCCGGCGGTGTCGCGCACCTTCGCGCTCAACATCCCCGTGCTGCCCGCGCCGCTGGATACGGCGGTGCTGGTGGCCTACCTGCTGTGCCGGATCGCCGACACGCTGGAGGACGAGGTGCAGGGGCCGGCCAGCGCGGTGCTGCTCGCCCAGCTGGCGCGCCTGAGCACGCTGCCCGAGGGGTGGCGGGAGGACGCCCGGCGCTTCACCCAGGAGGCCGCGCGGGTGCTGCGCGCCCAGGCGCCCGCGGCCGAGGTGCGGCTGGTGGAGGGCACGGGCCAGGTGTTGGAGGCGCTCGGGGAGCACGCGGCGCCGGTGCGCGAGCACGTGGCCACGTGCCTGCGGCTGATGACGGAGGGCATGGGGCGCATGGGCAGCAAGGGCCGCGCCTCGGGCGGGGGCCTGGGCCTCGACTCGCTCGAGGAGACCCTGGAGTACTGCTACTACGTGGCGGGCACGGTGGGGGAGATGCTCACCCGGCTCTTCGAGTGGTACTCGCCCGAGGTGGCCCGGCGCGCGCGCACGCTCGAGCCGCGCTCGGTGGCGTTCGGCAACGCGCTGCAGCTCACCAACATCCTCAAGGACGTGCGCGAGGACCTGGAGCGGGGCTTCTGCTGGCTGCCCCGGACGGTGCTCGCCGAGCACGGCCTGACGCCCGAGGCCCTCTTGGAGCCGGGCAACCGCGGCGCGGCGCTCGAGGCCCATGGCCGGCTGGTGGCGGTGGCCCACCGGGAGCTGCGCCAGGCCTTCGAGTACGTGATGGGCCTGCCCCGCGAGGAGCACGGCATCCGCCTCTTCTGCCTGTGGCCGCTGTTCCTCGCGGTGATGACGCTGCGCAAGCTGTACGGCAATGGCCGGGTACTCGAGCCCGGGCCGGTGAAGGTGTCGCGGCGCACGGTGAAGTGGGTGGTGGCCGCGACGAAGCTGCTGGTCGCCCGGGACGGGGCGCTCAAGCTCATGTTCGCCGCGCTCACCGCCCCGCTGCCCGCCTGAGCCCGGGCCTCACCCCGTCCGGACGCGGAACACCACGGTGAGGTTGTGGCTGGGCATCTGGATGACGCGCTCGCGCTCGAGGCCGTGCCGCCGCGCCTCGGCGGTGACGGCGCCCAGCTCGCGCACGCCCCAGGCGGGGTCGCGCTCGCGCAGCGAGGCGTCGAAGGCGAGGTTGCTCGGCGCCGGGGGCTCTCCCTCGACGAAGTACGCGCCGTAGAGCACGAGCGGCCCGCCCGGAGCGAGCACCCGCCCCGCGCCCCGCAGGAGCCCCTGGCAGGCCTCCCACGGGGAGATGTGCACCAGGTTGATGGCCACGAGCGCGTCCGCGCGCTGCACCGGCCAGGGCTCGGCCAGCACGTCCAGCGCGAGCGGGGCGCGCAGGTTGGGCGGGCCCTCCTCCTGGCGCCAGGCCTCGATGCTCGCGAGCGCGGTGGGGTCCACGTCGGTGGGCTGCCAGGTGAGCCCGGGAAGGGCGCGCGCGAAGAAGACGGCGTGCTGGCCGGTGCCGCTCGCCAGCTCCAGCACGGTGCCCTGGGCGGGCAGCACCTCGCGCAGCACGGACAGCAGGGGCTCCCGGTTGCGCTCGGCGGAAGGGGCGTGGCGCTTCATGGGGCGCTGGAGCCGGGGCCCGGCGCGGCGGCGGGCGGGGCCGCCTGGGCGGCCGGGGAAGGCAGCAGCCACGAGGACACCGCGCCTCCGTCCCAGCGCAGGGCGACGATCATCGCCGCGAGCCCCAGCAGCACCACCAGCACCAGCAGGGCCAGCTTCAGCCCCCGCCCGGAGTTCGCGGTCGCGATGGAATGGGTGCCCGAGGACAGCAGGAGCTCCTCCTCGGTCTTCGGCGCGTGGGAGCGCGGGGGGAGGGAGGGGAGGGTCTGGAAGGGGAGGGTGGGGTATTCCGACGAGTCCTCGTTCGGCTCGATGGCGGGACGTGGGGGCGGGGAGGGACGGCGGTGGGGCTGGGTGGTGTCCTCCGTGTCCCCGTCGGGGGACGGCGCGGTGACGGAGGCGCGCGTGGCCGCGTCCGGAGTGGAGGTGCGCAGGGCGCGCGTGGGCTGGGAGCGGGAGGAGGAGGCCTCGGAGGAGGCGGGGCGGCTCTCGGCGGGGGCGCGGGAAGCAGGGGCCTCGGGCGGCGAGGCGGGGCGGCTCTCGGCGGAGGAGGCGGCGCGGTTCTCGGAAGTCGTGGAGCGCCGGGGCCGGACGAGGGCCGTCTTCTCCGGCGCCTGCTTCTCCTCGGGGGCGGGAGGGGGCTCCACGCGGCCCGGCGCGCGCGGCCGGGGGGGTGGAGGCAGCACGGGCCGTGAGCGATCCACGGAGGCCCGCGCGGGTGTGCGGGGAGTGGGGGTGGCGGCGCGGGGCTCACCCCCGGCGACGGGAGCCGCCGGAGGAGGCACCAGGGGCGAGTAGGGGACGATGTCCGTGTTGGCCGACGAGGGCCCGCGGGAGGCCTGCGGGGGAGTGGGGGTGACCATGGGCAGGCGGGGCGCCGGCGTGGAAGGGGCCCCCTCCTTCGCCGCGTCCTTCGCCCCTTCACGGGGATCGGCCGGGGGCAGTGGCAGCTTCAGCTCGCCCGTGGACGTCCGGGCGCCCGCGAGCACCTGCCGCGTCTGCTCGCGCCGCTCGGCGAAGAGCCGCCGCAGGAGCGCCCCGCTCTGCTCGGGCAGCCAGATGAGGCCGCTCACGGCGCGCTCCAGCTCGCGCGCGAACTCCAGCGTCGTCGCGTGGCGATCCTCGCGCTGGCGCGAGAGGGCCTTGAGCACGATGGCGTCCAGCTCGGGGGGCACGGCCTTGTTGGCGCGAGAGGGCTCGGGGATGGGGCCGCGCAGCACCGCGTTCATCACCGCCGCGGGCGCCTTGCCCGGAAACAGCCGCGCCCCCGTGAGACACTCGTGCAGCACCACGCCCAGGCTGAACAGATCGCTGCGCGCGTCCAGCGGCTGGCCGAGGATCTGCTCCGGCGACATGTAGCCGCTCGTCCCCTTCACCATGCCCACCTGGGTGCGGCTCACCTCCATCAGGCTCTTGGCGATGCCGAAGTCGAGCAGCTTGGTGACGCCCTCGTACGTCACCATGATGTTCTTCTCGGCCACGTCCCGGTGGATGACGGGCGAGGGCTCGCCCAGCGCGTCCGTGAAGGTGTGCGCGTAGTGCAGCGCCAGCGCCGTGTCGCGCACCGCCGCGAGCCCCAGCCCCATGGGCATGGGCTCCTTGGCCGCCAGGCACGCGCGCGCCACTTCCAGCAGCGTCGCCCCCGGCACGAACTCCATGGCCAGGAACAGCTCGCCTCCGGCCACGTCCAGATCGAACACCTGCGCGATGTTCGGGTGGTTGAAGGCCGCGGTGACGCGCGCCTCGTCCAGGAACATCTGGACGAATTCCTCCTGGCCCTGGATGTCCGGGAGGATCTTCTTGAGCACCACCGGCTTGTGGAACCCCGCCAGGCCACGCCTGGAGGCGAGGAAGATTTCCGCCATGCCTCCCGTGGACAGGCGGCAGAGCACCTCGTAGTTGCCCATCTGCCGGCCGCGCACATCGTCCTGCGCGGAGGGAAGCATCGAACCAGCCATTCGAGGAAACCAAGCTTATAGGACCCGCCGCCCCAGGCGGAAGCCATCCCCGTGTTTTTCGCGTGAGAGCGTAACCGGAGTGCCTTCCATTGAAACCTTGAAGGCTCGTTTTCCGAGTTTCGATGGATCGAAAACACCGGTTTTTCTCGTTTCTTGAGACTCCCGGGGATGGCGGGGAAGAGTTGGCGAGGTGGCAGAAGGCGCTCGCCCTGCGCACGAAGGGGGAGGAGCGCAAGCCCCGCCCGAAGAACGAGTCAACTGTCGTCCGGTGAGCACCTGCGGGGGGGGCGACGGGTGCTCGACGATTGGAGGGCCCGGCGACATCCGGTGAGGCTGCACAAGCCGGGGAGTGTGTCCACATTGGCGGAATTCCGAAGGTGGAGTTCCCCATGGCGACGAAAAAGGTGGCGGAGCTCGTGCGTGCCCGAGACAGCGTCCTGGGCTATCGCATGGGTCCGGGGTTGGTGGCGGTGGCGTCCGTGGAAGGTGAACGTTCTCCGGCGGGGCGGTTGGTGCAACTGTCACCGGAGCATTTGACGGTGTGCCTGCAGAAGCCCACGGCGCTCAAGCCGGGGCAGCGGGCCAACGTGGTGTTGGGCGTGGGAGGGGAAGCAACGGCCCTGAGGGCCGAGGTGATGAAGATCCATCGGCCGGCGCCCAAGGCGCTGCCGGAGTTGAGCCTGCGCTTCGTGGCGCCGCAGCTCGCACAGGGCCGCCACATCGTCTCCATGCTGGAGGGCTGGCGCGACAAGGGCCACCTGGAGCTGCCGCGCGCGAGCCCCATCTGGAAGGAGCGGATCGTGCGCGCGGATCGCATCGGCCGCATCTTCGAGGCGCTCACGGCGCGGCGCTGCCGGGGCCGGGCGCGCTCGGAGCACGGGGACGTGGAGCTGTCCGCGGCGCTCTTCGACAAGTACGACGCCCGGGTGGCCTGGGAGGTGCGTGGGGGCGTGCTGCCGCCCGGCCCCTTCCTGCTGGAGGTGTATGGCTTCAGCTCCGTGCTGCGCTTCCAGGTGGACGAGGCGCTGCACGAGGACGGGCTGTGGAGCGTGAAGCTGCCCTCGGAGTTGGTGCGCTACCGCCACCGCCGGCTGCGCCGTGCTCCGGCGTGGGGCGGCTGCGTGGCGCGCTTCGCCCATCCGCTCTGGCCCCAGGTGCGCGTGGAGCGCGAGCTGATGGACATCAGCTACGAGGGCCTGTCCTTCGCCACCGAGCCGGGGGAGGACCTGCTCTACCCGGGGCTCGTGCTGAGCGAGATGGAGGTGGAGCTGCCGGGCCGCGCGCCGGTGTACGTCAAGGCGGAGGTGCGCAACATCAGCGGCACCAGCGCCGGCCGCCGCTGCGGCATGAAGGTGGAGCCCGTGGGCGACGCGACGGCCTGGCGCATGCTCGTGGAGGAGCTGAGCCATCCGAACACGCGCGTGTCCGGGCAGTGGGATCAGGGCACGTGGGATCTCTACGAGCGCTCGGGCTACTTCCGGCTGTCGGGCAAGACGCCCGCGGACTTCGAGCGCATGAAGGCCGAGTACCGTGACGCCCACGAGCGCCTGGAGCAGGCGCCCCGGCTGGGCTACCGCGTGGTGCGGCCCGTGCCCCAGAGCGACACGGTGGAGGCGAGCCTGTCCTGGCTCAAGCCGTACTCGGGCAGCTGGATGGCGCACCACCTGGCGCGGCACCTGCCCGCGGGCGAGCGCTGCCGCGGCACGGCGCGCGAGGCCCTGCGCGACATCTACCTGCGCGGCTTCGAGCCGGCGCAGACGGATCCGGACATCAAGTGGTTCCTCGCGTACTGCGAGGCGAACGTGCGCTGGGTGCGCTTCACGGCGCTCGACTTCGCCGAGTGGTACCAGCACACGGGCCAGGCGTGCGTGCTCAACTTCCACCTGATGGAGGCGGACGCGCGCCGCGAGTGGGTGATGCCCGAGGGCTTCAGCCTGGGCGAGCCCACGGCCGAGGAGAAGCAGGCGCTGTTCGCGCGGCTCGAGCGCACGCGTCCGGTGGCCTACCGCGAGGCGTTGGATCTGGTGCCCGAGCGCTTCGATCTGGCGGGGCTCAAGCAGCAGTGGAGCGGGGCGAAGCTGGGCCGCGAGCGCCACGTGCTGGTGGCGCGCAAGGACGGCCGCGCGGTGGCGGTGGGCGTCATGGAGGCGGCGCACGCGGGGCTCAACCTGTTCCACGTGCTCAACGGGCTGCGCATCATCCCGCTGGTGGACGCGTCCCTGCCCGAGGCGCAGCAGGCGATGCTGGCGCTGCTGGCCGGCGCCGCGGAGTGGTACCGGGCGCGTGGTCTGGACGTGTTCATCCACTACGTGGAGGAGGAGCACCGGGACTACCTCGGCGAGGCGAAGCTCACGGACCTGGGCGAGGGACGCATCTGGATCCTCTCCGCGCAGCTGCTGCCGGACTTCATCGAGCACCTGTGCGAGGCGACGACGCCCCGGGGAGGCGAGTGAGGCAGCGCTCCCCGGGGGTGGGCCCTCAGGGGGAGTAGGACTCGGTGGAGGCGGAGTCGTGGTTGCTCACGCCTCCCACCGCGAGCACCGTGCCATCGCCCAGGAGCGTGGCGGTGTGGCCGTAGCGGTCCACGTTCAGGGGGACCGTGTCGCTCCAGGTGCCGCTGACGGGATCGAAGAGTTCCGCGGCGGTGAGGATGCCCGTGGAGGGGTGGTAGCCGCCCGCCACGAGCACCTCGCCGCCGGGCAGGAGCGTGGCCGAGTGCGCGCGGCGGGGCGTGCGCACCGGGCCCGTGGTCGTCCAGGTGTCCGTGGTGGAGTCGTACAGCTCGGCGCTCGCGGCGGACGGGACGCCGGAGCCGAGGCCGCCCACCACGAGCACCCGGCCATCGGTGAGCCGCGTGGCGGTATGCACGCCGTGGCCCACCCGGGTGGCGCTCACGGGCGAGAAGCTCCCCGTGGCGGGGTCGAACACCTCGGCCGAGGCCAGGGGGTTGCCCGAGCCGTCCATGCCGCCGACCACGAGCACCCGGCCGTCGGGCAGGAGCGTCGCCGTGTGCCGCATGCGCGCCGTGCCCAGCGTGCCCGTGAGCGACCAGGTGTCGTGGGCGGGGTCGTACAGCTCGCTGGAGCCCAGCAGCTCGTCACCGTCCTCGGAGGTGGCGCCGCCCACCACGAGCACCCGGCCATCGGGCAGGAGCGTGGCCGTGGGGTGGTAGCGCAACTTGTGGAGAAGTCCCGCCGCCCTCCACTCGCCGAGCGCCGGGACATACAGCTCGGCGTGGGCGCGGGTGGAGCCGCCCACGAGCAGCACCCGGCCATCGGCCAGCCGGGTCATGGCGTGGCCGCGATGCGCGGTGAGGGTGCTTCCGGTGGCCGACCAGGTCGCGCCGAGGGGCTCGTACACCTCCGCCGTGCGGTTGAAGCCTCCGGCCACCAGCACCCGGCCATCCGCGAGGAGGGCCGCGGTGTGCATCAGCCGGGGCAGGAGCAGGTCGCCGCGGCGCACCCACGCCGTGTCCGGGGGAGGCGAGCACCGCGGGCTCATGTCCGAGGAGGCGGCGTTGTTGCCCTCGTCGCACTCCAGCTCGCGGCCCGCCCCCGGAGTGCCGTCGTCATCGGCCACGGCCCAGAGCCGGGCGCTCGGGTCTGGAGCGGTGGCGAGCTTCAACGTGGCGCTCGCCTCGCCCGCCGGGGGCAGGGACTGGGGCAGCGTGGCGACTCCCAGCAACTGGCCACCCGAGGCGGGAGCTCCCTGGTAGAAGGCCACCCTCAGCCCGGCCGAGGCCGCCGCGTCCCCCGTGTTGCGCACGCGGGCCTGGAGCGTCAGCGCCCAGGTGGTGGCGTCACACGTGGCGGTGAGCTCCGAAATCCTCACATCGGGCGCCGCGAAGGCGGACGTGCCGGGGCTGCCCTGGCTGTTGGAACGAAAGGAATTGAAGCCGCTCAACCAGGCGGTGGCGGGGTGGGTGGGCAGGGTGCCATCCTCGTTCACGTGGGTGATGGAGTAGGCGTGCTGGTTCCAGACGCGCCGGGTGTTCACCCACCCGTCCTTCCTGTCCCGGTACAAGCGCAGGCCCGCGAACGGGCCGAAGCCACAGGTGGTGTTCTGCGCCACGAGCAGCTCGGCGTTGTGGTCTCCATCCACGTCGGCGACGATGGGCTGCTCGTAGGCGGTGCAGGAGCTGTGGGGCACCTCGAAGCGCACCGCGCCGGTGGTGCCGTCGTAGATGCGCAGCCGCACCTCGTCCGCGTAGATGATCTCCGAGCGCCCATCCCCCTCGAAGTCGAAGGTGGACGAGCCCGTGCGGTTGGAGCTGTGATCGCGCATGGTGCTCGTCCACTTCACCTGGCCGTCCGCCTCGAAGACGGTGTAGCGATCCGTGCCCGCGACGCCGATCTCCGGCTGGCCGTCCCCGTCGAAGTCCGCGATGTTGGGCGTGCCACCCACGCCGCCCCCCGGAATGGGCATGGTCCACAGGGACTGGCAGTGGTCATCCATCAACGTCACGAAGCCGCTCCACACCACCACCACCTCTCCCTGGGGATCGGCGTCGAAGTTGGCCACCGCCGCGAGCCCATGGCCGATGTCGGTGTTCACGCACCGCGGCTGCCCGTCGGACTGGTAGATGGCCCGGTCGTTGATCACCTCGAGCTGCCCGTCCTGATCGATGTCCACCGCGAAGGAGATCGGGCCGTTGGTGGTGCCGCCCGCGCCGTCGGTGCCCAACCACTTGAGCGCTCCCGTGTGATCGAAGACGGCATGGCCGTTGATGATCTCCACCTGCCCGTCTCCCTCGAGGTCCGCCAGCGACGGGCCCCCCCAGTTGTTGCCCGGCCCCCCCGTGCGGAACTTGAAGGTGCCGTCGTGCTCGAAGCACAAGAGGCCCCGGCTGTCCTGGGCCACGGCGCAGATCTCCACCCGCCCGTCCCCATCCAGGTCACCCGCCGCGATGCTCGACGCGCCGCGCACCCGGTGCTCCTGCGCCGTCACCGCCCACAACTCCCGGCCCGTGGCGCCATCCACCGCGCGCAGGATGCCATCGCTGATGTAGTTCTCTCCCGCGTAGGAGTTGAAGACGACGTCCGGAACGCCATCCCCGTTGGTGTCCACCACCACGGGCGCCATCATCACGTTGGTGTGCGAGGGCATGACGTCACTGCCCGTCCAGGCCCACTCCAGCTCGGGCTCGAAGACAGGGGGCACGGGGGGCCTCGCCTCACAGCTTCCCGCGAGCAGTCCGCTCTGGGCACCGGGTGCTCTCTCGCCACTCGAGGCCTTCTGCCCGCAGCCGGCCAACGCCAACACCATCAGGCTCCCGCGGACACACCCGCGGACGATCCTCTTCTTGTCCATGGCTCTCCCCCGTGCACGGCATGGCCGGCCTCGGTCGTGCCCACCTGCGCCGACTTCAGCCGACAACACTCAATACTAAAGATGTACAACCCGGATAATTTGGAAACTCATGCTGTGGGAAAAGACTCAACTTGGGCAGGGGTGCGATCGAGCGCTTCGTCCTGAACCCTCCACATGTGAGCCTTTTCGGAGCGGGTTTTGTTGGACGGACAGCGCCTGAAGCAGCAGGGTGTTGCCTTGGATTCTCGTGGAGAAGGGTGATGCCCTCGATGATCCTCGTGCTGTGTGTCGCGGCGGTACTGGGCGGTGCGCCGGGCGGAGGGGGCTCCCCTTCCGCCGACGAGCGTGTCCAGGAACTGCTCCAGACGATGCACGACGTGGAGGTCTCGCTCGAGCCGCTGCCCCGGCCCGGGGAGTCGCCCGGGGACGCGGAGGACCACTGCCCGGTCGGAGCGGACGTGAAGATCTCCCTGCGCGAGCCCTGGCGTCGGGGCGTGTCCTGCTGGCTGCCGGCGAGGGACGAGGACACGCGGCGCACGCTGTGCGAGGCCGTGACGCGGGGCGCGCCTGGCAGCGGGCTCGTGAGCAGGTGCCTGGGCCGCCGGGCCCCCGTATGCAGCCGGACGCCCCTGGACTGCGCCCCCCGCCATGTGAAGCGGATGCCTTCCGAGCTGGCGTCGCTGGCCGGGCTCCATGCGCGGCTGCCGCCCCACGCGCTTCCGCCCGCCGAGGTGATGGCGTTGAAGGCCCTGGCCTTCCGGGCCTCGGGCAGGCTGGCCTGGCGTCGGCCTCCCCCGGGCGCGCCCTCGGCCCTCATGCACGTGGGGCGCGACAGCCCCTTCGGCTTCCTGCTGAGCAACGGCCGCCGCTACCGCTTCCAGGACGATCCCCGCTACGAGACCGCTCCCCTGTGGGTGCTCGACGTGACGTCGCTCGTGGGACGGCCCGCGCACGCCTTCCTCTCCTATACGCGGCAGGAGGAGCCGGAGGGGAGCCGGGGAGACGTCTGGCTGCGCATCCTGGAGTTCGACGAGGCGGCGGGCGCGCGTCAGCTCGCGGTGAAGAAGGTGGGGATGTGGTTTGGCGCCGGGAAGGAGCGGCGCCGGCGGATCCATGGCTCTCCGTGCGCGTTCATGGGGTGCTCGCGCCGCCGGGGCCTCGCGGGCGAGGCCTGGCTCGTGCCGGTGATGGCCGCGTCCGGCCAGCTCGAGCTGCGCCTGCCCCGGGGAATGTCCTGGCTCGGGGAGGGACGCGCGCGGACGGGCTGGCGGGGTGACGAGGGATTGAAGGCGCTGCGCGGCGAGGTGGGCGCGTGGTGCTGGACGGGCGAGGAGTTGAGCCGCTGCCCACGGTAGGATGAGCGGCCCGTGCCGAAGACGACTCCTCCCGCCGTGACGCTGCCCGCCGAGGAGGCGCGCGCGTTCCTCGTCAGCCACCTCGCCCTCGCCGCGCCCGTGCATCCCCCGGGGGCCGAGGGCGTGCGCGCGCTCTTGCGCCACTTGCGCCACATCCAGTTGGATCCCCTCGACGTCATCGGCACCAACGCGGACCTGGTGGCGCTCGCGCGGGTGGACGGCCTCGTGCGGGGGGACGTGTACCGCCACCTCTACCCGGGCCATGCCTTCGAGCATTGGGCGAAGGAGCGCTGCCTGCTGCCCGCGTATGCTTTTCCCCACTACCGCGAGCGCTCCCTGGAGGCGCCGTGGTGGAGGCACACCACGCGGCTCGAGCGGCTGCCCGCGTCCGTGCTGGGCTCCGTGCTGGAGGAACTGGAGGCGCATGGCCCGCTGACGGCCGCGGAGCTCACCGACCACGGCGCGGTGGAGCCCCTCGACTGGAGTGGGTGGAAGGGAACGGCGAAGGCCTCCACCATGGCGCTCGAGGTGCTGTGGACGCGCTGTGACATCGTCGTGTGCGGCCGGACTCCCGGGGGCAAGCGCTACGACGTGCCGCACCGGGCCCTGCCGGAGGTGGCGCGGGCGTCGCCGGGGTACACCACGGAGGAGGGCTTCCTGCGCTGGGCGCTCGGCGAGCGCGTGGAGGCGGCGGGCCTCTTGTCGCGCGCGGCGGGGGCGCACTGGTCCATGCTGTCCCCGGTGAGAGGCTCGGCCTTGCCGGAGACGCTGGTGCGCGAGGGCGTGCTGGAAGAGGTGGTGTTGCCTGGAGCACCGCGGCGCTACCTGGCTCCGGCGGGCTTCCGCTCCCGGCCGGTGACGGCGCCGGACGAGCGGATGCGGATAGTGGGCCCGTTGGATCCGCTGCTGTGGGACCGGGCACTGGTGAAGCAGCTCTTCGGCTTCGAGTACGTCTGGGAGGTGTACAAACCCGGGGAGCAGCGGCGGTGGGGCTGGTACGTGTGCCCGCTGCTTCACCGTGGACAACTTGTGGGCAGGTTGGAAGCGCGCGTGAAGGAGGACGTGCTGTATGTGGAGAAGTTGTGGAGGGAGAAGGGCGTGAAGCTGGACGACGCGGCGCTCGACGAGGCCCTGGCGCGGCATGCCCGGGCGTGCGGCGCGCGGAAGATCCGCCGGCCCCGGGCGCGGGTCGGGTGACGGTGGCAATGATTGACAGTCCCGGGTGTCAGACAATTCGCGGGGGTTGAGGTGTCGGGAAGAGTCCTTTGACATTCCCCCGGGTAGCTCCCGCGTGCTCCTTGGGTCCGCCCCGTTCGTCCACCTCCCGCGGCCTGAAGGGAGGGGACCTCGTGAAACGCGACTCCCCGGCGTTAGGGTGTCTTCGCCTGACCCCGGGAGGTACGGACATGAAGATGACGTGGACGTGGCGCTCGCTCGCCAACACGGCTCTGGTTGTGATTGCGCTGGGATTGTTTCTTGTGCAGGGAGAGCCGGCGCTCGCGGCCGGATGGAATTGCCAGAACAACCGCATTCCGGTGGCGCTCGCGCCAGATCTGCCCAGGAATCAGCAGGTGTTCGCACGTCTGTGCTTGCCAGAGGGCCCCCGCCCCGCCACGGTGCAGCTGCTCGTGCACGGCGCCACGTATACCCATCTGTATTGGGATTTCCCGGACCCCACCGGTGGCACCCGGCGCTACTCCTACGTGAACGCGGCGCTGGAGGCGGGCTTCGCCACCCTGGCCATGGATCGCATTGGCAGCGGAGCGAGCTCCCACCCTCCGGGCGAGCTCGTCACCATCGAGGCCAACGCGTACGTCGTCCATCAGGTGGTCCAGGCGCTGCGCGCGGGCAGGGTGTGGGGACCCAGGGGCGCGCTCGGCTTCGAGAAGGTGGTGCTCGTCGGCCACTCCTACGGCTCCTTCACCTCCTGGTATGAGGCGACCGACTACCAGGATGTCGATGCCGTCATCCTCAGTGGCGCGAGCCATACCCCCGTGCCCTCTGGTATCGAGAATTTCGAAAGGTCCCTGCATCCCGTCGAGGCGGATCCGATCCTCTCTGGCAGAGGCTATGATTCGACGTACCTGACCACCATGCCCGGCACGCGCGAGGCCGTGTTCTATCTCCCGAGCCGGGCCGACCCCGCGGTGATTGCCCTCGACGAGCGGACCAAGAGCACGGTGACGCTCGCCG
Source organism: Cystobacter fuscus DSM 2262 (assembly GCF_000335475.2). Taxonomy (NCBI): domain Bacteria; kingdom Pseudomonadati; phylum Myxococcota; class Myxococcia; order Myxococcales; family Archangiaceae; genus Cystobacter; species Cystobacter fuscus. The sequence continues at coordinate 386,013 of NZ_ANAH02000004.1, forward strand.
AATTGTCCGCCGTGCCCGCCATCTTCGCGCGCCCGCTGGACATCCGCGTCCCGGTGTTGCTCGTCAATGGCACCGAGGACAGGATCTTCTGTGGTCCCACTCCCAGCGGCATCTGCTCGGATGCTCGGACATTGATCGCCGCCGAGACGCCCCGGCTCGGTCCACGGGTGCCGTGTGTCGAGGCGCGGGTGTTGCCCGGAGAGGGTCATATGCTCAACCTCATTCCAGACGCGCCCCGGTGGTTCGCCGTGGCCCAGGAGTGGGCCACGCGGATCGTGGGAGCGGATCCGGGCCCCGCGCCCGGCTGCGCGCCGTGAAATCCCCGCTCAATCGCTCTTCACGGGCAGCGCGGAGGTGAGGGCGGCCGCGCGCCGCGTGTTCGATTCGATCTCGACCTGGCAGAGCGCCTGCTGTGCCTGGAGTTGATAGACGAACGCGCGGCCCCGGCCGATGCTGATGCCCATCAGTGCGCCGAGCAGGGCGCCCACGAAGGTGAGCACCGTGTTGCTCGGGGAGTTGTTCGACGCGACGCCCAGGGCCACGGCGCCCACGATGAGCCCCGTGACGCCGGAGGTGAAAACGATGCGCGAGGCCCGGCGATAGAGCGCCTCGGCATGCTGGGCGATGATCTTCGGATCGTACTGCACGGCCATTCTGTCTCCTTTGAACAGTACGGCCGTCATAGGGAATCCGTCCCGTTCTGGCCATGCCCCCAATGGGGTACAGCTAGGGGCCTCGGATTGAACAGCACCCTTTGAGGAGCCATGCACTCCAGTCCACGCGAATTGCAGCAGTTGCTCGCCGAAGCCAGGAACCTGGAGCTGGGCAGTCCCCAGCAGTTACAACTGCTCGAAACCCTCCGGGCCCGTTGTCCAACATTCGTGCCCGCCCTGCTGCTGGAAAGCCGGGCTCAGCTCTGGGGTCCGGACGACGCGGAGCGGACGGAAGCCGTCTTCGAGCAGGTCGAGCGGATGCTTCATGATGCCGTCGAGGCTTCTGGCAGGTCCCCCGAATCTCTCATGGGACTGGCTCGGTTCATGAGCGTCGTGCGTGCTTCGCCCGAGACCGCGGAAGCGCTCTACCGAGAAGCCTCCACGCGGGCGTTGGAGATGCTGGAAGAATCCTGGTCGGGGCTCATCGAGGCGCTCGGTGAGCAGGAAAAGACAGAGGAGGCCACGCTCATCTCCGAGCGTGCCCGCCAGATGTTTCCTGGCTCCAAACAGCTCGCCGAGGCTCGCGCCTTCGCGAAGGTTGGCCCTCGGTCCACCTGACGCGAGCGGACGTGTTGTGGCAGGGTTGTCGGTGCCATGACCCCCCATCTTCTGTTCCTGCCCGGTGCCAGTGGTGCCGCGTCCTTCTGGCATCCGCTCGGCGCGCTGCTGCCGGCGAGCTGGCGTAAGACCTACCTGAACTGGCCAGGCCTCGGCCACGAGCCGCATGAGCCTGTCATCCAGAAGCTCGATGACGCGGTTGCCCATGCCGCCAGCGGGCTGGAAGAGCCGAGCGTGGTCGTGGCCCAATCCATGGGCGGCCTTGTCGCCGTGCGGCTGGCGCTCGCCCATCCAGAGCGGATCAGCCATCTGGTCCTGGTGGCCACCTCCGGCGGCATCGATGTCACGAGCCTGGGTGGCAGTGATTGGCGGAGTGCCTACCGCGCGGAGTATCCAAGGGCGGCGGACTGGATCCTGTCCGAGCGGACGGATCTCACCGCGGAACTCCACCAGATCTCCATCCCGACGTTGCTCCTCTGGGGCGATGCCGATCCGATCAGCCCCGTGGGGGTCGGTCGCCGTCTCGAGCAATTGCTGCCCAGGGCTCGGATGCGGGTGCTCGCTGGTGGAGACCACATGTTCGCCCGAGACCGCGCCGCCGAGATCGTGGCGTGGGTCACGGCGCATCTCCACACCTGATGTCGCCCCGCGCCGTGCCTTCATTCCTTCTTCGTCGCCGAAGGCCCGAGTTCGCCGAGCCCCTGAGACAAGAGACGCGCTTCTGATGGGGTAGGCAAACCGGTCCTCGCGACTTGACTGTGCCGTCAAGGACCGGCTCCCCAATCCCTTACCCCATACCCCGAGCCGTCTTCACGAGTGGCTTTCACCGCTCGTCACATCCGTACTGCTCTGTACTGCCCCGACCCGCCCAACCCCGTACTGCCCCGACCCGCCCAACCCCGTACCGCCCCGTACTGCCCCGACCCGCCCAACCCCGTACCGCCCCGTATTGCCCCGACCCGCCCAACCCCGTACCGCCCTGTACTGCCCCGACCCGCCCAACCCCATACCGCCCCGACCCGCCCAACCCCGTACCGCCCTGTACTGCCCCGACCCGCCCAACCCCGTACTGCCCCGACCCGCCCAAACCCCGTACCGCCCCGTACTGCCCCGACCCGCCCAACCCCGTACCGCCCCGTACTGCCCGACCTGCCCCGTACTTCGTGTCGACCCCTGTCGACCACGGGGAAGAGTCATAGCATTCGCCGTGCCGAGCCCTCGTGACGCTCGAAAGCCGAGTAATTTCAAGGGTATGGAGAAATGAGCGGGGGACGACTCCGGGACAATTGCGTGGACACCCTGTAAAAAACACACCTCCGTTCGTTCCGTCCCTTTCAGGTCGTGACGCGCGCGCTCGAGCGGGCCGAAGCCGCTGATGGATGGGGGAAGCGAACCCATGCCTGCTCATGGCGGTCCCGCGGTTCCTGGTCGCAATCACATAGCCAGTCGTCGATGAGAGCTGGATGGGTCCAGAGGCATCGCGGTGATTGTTGAATGAATGAATGTCTGGCACGAAGACCGAGACGCTCGGCACGGTGGCCACGTGCGTATGGCCTGACCCTCGGGTAAGTCCGGGAATGCCTGCTCGGTAGGGAGACTTGGAAGAGGAGGATCACTCCCCTTCGAGCGAGTGAGGAGCCAGGAGCACGAGAGCCGAGTGGGCCTGGGTTGATGCCGAGGGCACCGGTGCCACGGATGCCAGGGGAACCGCCTTTCGTGGAAGAGGGAAGGGGCGGACCCCGCCGCATGTTCCTCCGAGCCCCGCCCACGAGGGCTGCCCACGATTCTGGGGAAGAGAAGGAGCGAGCAGGTGCGTCACCCGGCCACCGTTTTCCAGGGGAGAGAGGCCAGCCAGCCCTGCTCTACTTCGGCCGGAGACTGTGCCATGATGCGCTCCCCAAGGTGATGGCCACTGTCACGTTTCATCCCCCTACCGATTACCCTCCAGTGAGGCCTCGAAGCGCTTGTCCATGTCCAGACGCCTGATTGCTAGCAGGTATAGCTTGGAGCACAACCTGGGAGGTGGTGGCATGGGGGCCATCTGGGTGGCTCTGGACTCGCAACTCCAGCGGCGGGTCGCGGTCAAGCTGATGGCCCCGCACTTCGTCGCCTCACCCTCGGCCCGCTACCAGTTCGAGCAGGAAGCGAAGGCCGTGGCCCGGCTGCACAATCCGCACGTGGTGCAGATCCACGATTATGGCGTCGATCAGGACCTGCCCTACATCGTGATGGAACTGCTCGAGGGAGAGGATCTCGAGACCCGCCTCGGCCGACAGGGTCGGCTCGCGTTGGCGGTGGTCTCCTCCCTGCTCAACCAGGTAGCCAAGGCCCTGGCCTCCGCGCATGCGGCGGGCATCATCCACCGGGATCTCAAGCCCGCCAACCTCTTCCTGGCCCGGGTCGACACCGAGGAAGTGGTGAAGGTGCTCGACTTCGGACTGGCGCGGCTGGGCACCAGCGGCCCGGTCGCGATGAAGCCGCCCCGGGAGGTGATGGGGACGCCGCGCTACATGAGCCCCGAGCAGCTGTTGGGGGGAGCCGGCATCGACCACCGCAGTGATCTCTGGTCGCTCGCGGTGGTGGCCTACCGGGCGCTCACCGGTTGTTTTCCCTTTCGCGATGAGGCCCCCGGCGCGCTCCTCTCCCGGGGGGCCCCCCTTGTCTCCGAGCCTCCCTCGAGCGTCCTGCCCGAGCTGGGCAAGGAGGTGGATGCCTTCTTCAAACGCGCCCTGGAAACGGATCCCACGCGCCGCTTCCAATCCGCCCGGGAGATGGCGGCGGCGTTCGCCGCGCTGGTGGATCAGCGCCGCTCCTCCCGGGCGGCGAAGATCCTGGTCATCGATGACGAGCCGGATGTGGAGCTGCTGATGAAGCAGCGCTTCCGCAAGCAGATCCGCGAGTCGCTCTACGAGTTCGTCTTCGCCTGCGATGGCGAGGACGCCCTGGAGAAGCTGCGCCAGCATCCCGACACGGATGTCGTGCTCTCCGACCTCAACATGCCGCGGATGGACGGGCTCACGTTCCTCTCGCGGGTGGGAGAGGTCAATCCGCTCGTCAAGGTCATCATCGTCTCCGCCTACAGCGACATGAACAACATCCGGGTGGCGATGAATCGCGGTGCGTTCGATTTCCTCGTCAAGCCCATCGACTTCCAGGATCTCGAGGCGACGATCAGCAAGACGATCCAGTACGTGAAGAAGTCCCGTCAGATGCTGCACTCCATGGAGGAGAACCTCCTGTTCCGGATGTTCGTCCACAGCGGCATCATCGATCGGGCGCTGCCCCTGCTGCGTGGCCCCGACGTGGTGTTGGGAGAGCGGGTGGAGGCGACGGTGGCCTTCATCGACGTGAAGGACTTCACGCAGGTCGCGCGCCAGGAGCAGCCCGACGCCGCCATCCGCAGGTTGAACGCCAACTTCGAGGTCATCGTCCCCGAGCTGCTCGCCCGGGGGGGCGTGGTGGACAAGTTCGTGGGCGACGCGGTGATGGCCGTGTTCCGCGACGCGGGGCACCTCGAGCGGGCGCTGGTGGCCTGCCTGGCGGCGCGCGACCAGCTGCGCACGATGGCCTCGCGCTATGGCGAACACTCCCCGTATGTCCATGGGGCCAGCATCGGTCTGGACTCGGGGGAGTTGCTCTCCGGCAGCATTGGCGCCAAGGGGCTGGGCCGGTTGGATTACACGGTGCTCGGGGACGTGGTGAACACCGCGGCGCGACTGGTCTCATCGGCCGACCGGGATCAGATCCTCATCCCAGACAGCCTTCGCCAGCAGGTGGAGGGCAGCTTCGAGTGCGTGGGGGCCGGCGAGAGAAGGCTGCCTGGAACGAAGGAGCCGGTGACCGTCTACGACGTGCGCCACTACAAGAAGAAGGAGAAGGAGGGGGTGTCCACCTCGGAGTCGACCGCTTCCGTCCTGATCGGTAATGACCAGCAGTTGCCTCCTTCGCGGGCCAGTGGTGGGGGGTAGCCGGTGAGCCGGGCGGGTTGAAGATTCGTCATCCCGTCATTCAGCTCCCGCGACCCTCAAGGGCAGACGGACGGGACCGTGCACGTGGATGGCCCGGCGCGGCTCCCAGGGTGTGTCGCTCGCGAGTTCGAAGTGTTTCACCCGCTCGAGGAACACGCCCAGGGCGATTCGCGCCTCCAGCCGTGACAACGGTGCCCCGATGCAGAAGTGGATGCCATGGCCAAACGCGAGGTGGGAGTTGGGATCTCGCGTGATGTCGAAGCGGTGGGCGTCGGGGAACTTCCGCGGGTCCCGGTTCGCCGAACCAATCATCGGCATCACCAGCTTGCCGGCGGGAATCACCTGGCCGTGCAGCGGCACGTCCCGCGTCGTCACGCGGAACATCGTCTGGACGGGCGAGCGGTAGCGCAGCACCTCCTCGATCGCCAGGGGCAACAGGCCCGGGTCCGCCCGGAGCCGGGCGAGCTGCTCCGGATGCTCGAGCAGGCAGAGCAGGGCGTTGCTGATCAGGTTCGTCGTCGTCTCGTGCCCCGCCGACAGCAGCAACTGGAAGAAGCCGAGGAGATCCTCCTCCGTCAGCCGCTCGCCATCCACCTCGGCCGCCACGAGCTGGGTGAGCAGATCCTCCCTCGGCTCCGCCCGCCGCTGGGCAATCAGCTCCGCGAGATACGCTTGCATCTCGTCCGTCACCTCGCGGAACTCCCGCCCCGCCCGCTCCGCCTCCGCTCCTCCCGCGAGGAAGTAGCTCAAGGCCATGATCACCTCACTCCAGTGCTTGAACCGTGGCAGATCCTCCTGGGGCGCGCCGAACATCTGGGTGATCACCCTCAGCGGCAGGGGGACCGCCAGCTCCTCGACGAGCTCCATGCTCCCCCGCTCGAGTGGCCCGTCCAGGAGCTGATGAGACCACTCCTGGATGCGCGGCTCGAGGTTGCCCACGGCGCGCGGGGTGAAGGCTCGCATGATGAGGGCACGCAGCTTCGTGTGGCGTGGCGCATCGGTGAAGACGAGCCAACGGGAAGTCTTGTTGTCCGGCGGTGACACGACCGAGCTGAAGGTCTCGTGCTCGTGGAGCGCGCGCTTGACGCCCTCGTGGTCGAAAATCATCCACACATCCGCGCTCGGCTCGTGAAGCACGGGAGAGACGTCGCGTGCCCGGTCATACGCGGGATAAGGGTCGCGGCGCATTTCATCGGACAGAAGGTTCATCATGGCGCACTCCTCCAGGGCTCGGCACTGGGGGAGAACGCTAGGCTTCGAGCCCCATGGAGCGCTTGAACGAATCGCGGATCGGAGCCCTCATCACCGACGCCTACGCGGTGCGCGCCTCCACCGGCGTGGCGTCGACGCTCCACGCGCAGCACGGCGCGGCGATCCTCATCGGACTGGACGCCCACGTGACCGTCATGGAACCGGGACGCGGGACGGTGAGTGGGCGCGTGGTGGTGGTGCCTCCCCATGTGCGGCACGCCACCTCGAGCCCCGGACCCACGCTCGCGCTTCTTTATGATCCCCAGGCGGCGCCGCACATCGCCGACTACTCACGCCTGCGTGGAGGGGCCTTCGCGCTCGAGTCCTACCTCGCGCGGCGGCTCGAGGACGTCTCGGCCTCGCATGGCGCGTGGCTGACGCGCGCGGAGGTGCTCGACGGCCTCGCTCGGGAGTCGGCGACGTGGCTCGCCCGGGAAATGCCCCGCCGCCGGCCCGATACCCGCGTGGCCCTTGTTCTCGAGGCCCTGAAGGATCCGTCCGCCGACCCGCGCCTCGTCCTCGCGCGCACGGGCCTGTCCCGGGCGCACCTCCGGGCGCTGTTCGTGCGTGAGGTGGGCATGCCCATGCGGACCTACCAACTCTGGCGCCGGCTGCTCGTCGCGCTGGGGGCCTTCGCGCGCCTGGACGCCACGAGCGCCGCCCACTTCGCGGGCTTCGCCGACCTCGCCCACTTCTCGCGCACCTGCCGCCGCATGCTGGGCTACTCGCCCACCACGCTGCGAGGGCAGCTCCTCCGGGAGGAGGGTGCCCGGCTCAACTCGCGCGGCGCTCCTCGCCCCGGCGGCGCACGGCCCGCCAGGTGAGCCACAGCCCGAAGAGCATCACGAGGGTGGCCGTCACGGTGAACAGGACGCCGATGCGGCTGGCACGGGGCCGGTCGTCGTGCCACATGCTGAAGCCGGGCGCTCCGGGTGTGCCCAGGAAGCGATCCACGGAGACGGTGGCGCTCCGGGCCTGCTTCTCCTGCTCCATCCAATGGGCGGCGATGGGGAAGTCGCCCCGCGTGGTGACGAGCATGGGCCGGTAGATGCTCTCGTCCACGCCCCGGGAGCTGCGGCGTCGATCAATGCGCGTGCCCTGCAACTCGCCGAGCTGGAAGGTGGTGGGCGCCTCGCGCGTGAGCCAGCCCACGCGGGTGTGGGTGCAGGGGCCGCCCCGCTCGCACTTCAGCTCGATGCGCGCCTTGGTGTCGAGGAAGCCCAGGCCGAAGACGAAGAAGGGCACCGAGAGCAGCAGGAAGCTGGCGCCCGCGATGAACAGGGAGCGTGAGGAGGTTTTCGGGGACGGGGTATCGCTCACGCTCCCCTCATAGACCTGTACCCGGGTCGGGGGCACGCGAGAAACGCGCGGACGGGCCCTGTTGACCGGTGCGCATCCGGGGGGCCCGAGTGTCCACCAGCCGGAGAGGATGGACCCCAGGGGGCTGCACCCGGGGGCGAGGTGATGCACGACAGGGACCCACGGGAGGTGGTGCGATGAAGGCGGTAGCGGTGTTCCTCAAGGACCGGAAGGTGAAGGTCATCGACGTGCCCGAGCCGCGGCTGGGCTCGCCCACCCAGGTGCGGGTGCGCACGCTGGAAGTGGGGGTGTGCGGCACGGACCGGGAGGTGGCGCGGGGCGAGCATGGCGCGGCCCCCAAGGGAGAGGACTACCTCATCGTCGGCCACGAGTGTCTGGGCGAGGTGGTGGAGGTGGGCGAGGCGGTGAAGGATTTGAAGCCCGGGGATCTGGTGGTGCCGCGGGTGCGCCGGCCCTGTCCGAGCGAGCAGTGCACGCCGTGCCGCGAGGGCCACACGGACTTCTGCGTGACGGGGGAGTACACGGAGCGGGGCATTCAGGGCGCGCACGGCTTCTGCGCGGAGTTCTTCGTGGAGGACGCGCGCTACCTGCACCGGGTGCCGCGCGAGCTGCGCGAGGTGGCGGTGCTCACCGAGCCGCTGACCATCGCGGAGAAGAGCCTGCGCCAGGTGAGGCTCATCCAGCAGCGGGTGCCCTTCAAGGGCGAGCGGGCCTCGCACGCGGTGGTGCTGGGCGCGGGGCCGGTGGGACTGCTCGGGGCCATGGCGCTCGTGCGCGCGGGCTACCAGACGACCATGTACTCGCACTCCCCCAAGCCCAACAGCAAGGCGGAGCTGAGCGAGGCGGTGGGCGTGCCCTACGTGTCCTCCGAGGAGCACCCCGTGAAGGAGCTGGTGAAGCAGCGGGGGAAGGCGGACGTGGTGTACGAGGCGGCGGGCGTGGCGAGCGCCGCCTTCGAGCTACTCGAGGGGCTCGCGCCCAACGGGGTGTTCGTCTTCACCGGCGTGCCCCCGAGCGAGACACAGAAGGTGGATGAGGGCGCGCTGATGAAGCGGGTGGTGCTCGACAACCAGGTGCTGCTCGGCACGGTGAACGCGGCGGCGGAGGATTTCGATGCGGCGCTCGAGGACCTGTTTCACTTCCAGAGCAGGTGGCGCGGGCCGCTCGAATCCCTCATCACCGCGCGCCATCCTCCCGAGGACTACGCCGAGGTGGTGGATGGTGACAAAAAGAGCGGCGTCAAGGACGTCATCGCCTTTTCCCGAGGGTGAGAAGCGGGTGACAATGCGTCCCTCGCCTCGCGGGGGCCCGGGGGATTAGGCTGTGCCGCGGGGGGGGGCTGTCTAACCACTCGAGGAGGAACGCATGCAAGGAGCCTGGCTGGACATCTCGATACCGTTCGCGGAGGAGCCGTCCGGGCAAGAAGGGGTCGCGCAGCGGGCCTCGCTGCCCGAGAACGCCGCGCAACAGGCCGAGTGGTTGAAGCGGGCCGCGTGGATGGGGACGTATGTGACGGCGCCTCCGAGTCTGGAATTGGACCTGGAGGACACCGAGCGGCTGCCCTTGAGCGCGACGGTGGGCAAGGCGCGCGTGCTGCACCTGGATGACGTGGACTGCATCCGGGCCGACTCGCTGGCCGAGTACGAGCCGCGCGAGGGAGAGCGGTTGCTCTTGCGCACGCGCAACTCCTCGCGCGAGTGGTGGAAGCGGCCGCACGGCGAGGACTTCGTGATGCTGTCGGACGCGGCGGCGGGGCTGCTCGTGGAGCGGCGCGTGGCGTGCGTGGGCGTGGACTACGTGTCGCGCGCGGGCTTCCACGCGGAGGGCCTCGGCGTGCACCAGCGTCTGCGCGAGGCCGGGATGTGGCTCATCGAGGGATTGGACCTGAGCGAGGTGAAGGTGGGCGTGCACGAGTTGGTGTGTCTGCCCTTGAAGGTGAAGGCCGAGTGGGGCTCGCCCGCGCGGGCGCTCGTGCGCACGCTCCGGGACTCGGCTCTCGGGTAGCCGGCTGCCCGGCGCGCTGGAGGGTCGGCGTGCGGACATCTGGAGGATTCCCAGTGCATCCGTGAGTACTTCGGGCTGGCGGGTGCCGGGGTCCACTCCCTACTTCCAGGTGGAGCGAGGGAGAGGCCCATGAACGGGGAGAAGACAGCGCGACCACCCGCCATCGAGGACCATGGCGTGATTGGAGATCTGCGCACGGTGGCGCTGGTGGCGACCGACGGCACGCTGGACTGGTTGTGCTTTCCGCACTTCGACAGCCCGACCGTCTTCGCCGCGCTGTTGGACGCGGACAAGGGAGGCCACTTCCGCATCCAGCCGGAGGCCCAATCAGGCCAGCCGGAGGTGGTGCACAAGCAGTTCTACTGGCCGGACACCAATGTGCTGGTGACTCGCTTCTACAGCGAGAACGGCGTGGGCGAGCTCGTGGACTTCATGCCCCTGGGCACCCAGGAGTCGGTGCGCATGGTGGTGCGGCGCATCCGCGTGGTGCGCGGGGAGATGACCTTTCGCATGGAGTGTCTGCCCGCCTTCAACTACGCGCGGGACGAGCACTCGGTGCGGATGCTCGACCACGGGGTGAGCTTCCTGTCCCCCTCGCTCAGCCTGACGCTCGCCACGAAGGCGAAGCTGGAGACGGACGGCAAGCGCGTCACCTCGCGCTTCACCCTGCGCGAGGGCCAGTCCATGGTGTTCGTCCTGACCGAGGGCGCGCCCCAATCCTGCGCCCGGCAGGCCATGGGGCACGAGTCCGCCGAGGGGTTGTTCCGCGACACGGTGATCTACTGGCGGCACTGGCTGTCGCAGTGCACCTACCGGGGGCGCTGGCGCGAGACGGTGTACCGCTCGGCGCTCGCGCTCAAGTTGATGACGTTCGAGCCCTCGGGGGCCATCGTGGCCGCGCCCACGTGCAGTCTGCCGGAGTCCCCCGGCGGCGGGCGCAACTGGGACTACCGTTTCGTGTGGATCCGCGACGCGGCCTTCACGGTGTACGCGCTGTTGCGCATCGGGTTCTCGGACGAGGCGGGCGCGTTCATGCGCTGGTTGGAGCAGCGCATCGCGGAGCTGGGCGACGACGAGCCGCTCCCGCTCATGTTCGCGCTGGATGGCAGCAAGGTGCCCCAGGAGGAGGAGCTGTCGCACCTGGCGGGCTATCGCGACTCCCGCCCGGTGCGCATCGGCAACGAGGCGGCGCACAACCATCTGCAGCTCGACATCTACGGCGAGCTGATGGACGGCGTGTACCTGTACAACAAGCACGGGGCGCCCATCAGCTATGACTTCTGGAGCCACCTGCGCCGGCTGATGAACTGGCTGTGTGACAACTGGCGGCGCAAGGACGAGAGCATCTGGGAGGTGCGCTCGGGGCGGCAGCACTTCGTGTACTCGAAGATGATGTGCTGGGTGGCGTTGGATCGGGCCATCCGCCTGGCCAGCAAACGCAGCTTCCCCTCGGACCTCGCCCGGTGGATCCACGAGCGTGACGCCATGTTCGAGGAGATCATGGATCAGGGCTGGTGCCAGGAGCGGGGCACCTTCGTGCAGTACTACGGCGCCAAGGCCCTGGACGCGTCCGTGCTGCTGATGCCGCTGGTCTTCTTCCTGTCACCGGTGGACCCGCGCATGCTCTCCACCGTGGAGCTCATCCGCAAGCCGCCCAAGCAGGGGGGCCTCACGTCGGACGGGCTCGTGTTCCGCTACGACTCGGAGGCCAGCCAGGACGGGCTCACGGGCGGAGAGGGCACGTTCAACCTGTGCACCTTCTGGCTCGTGGAGGCGATGACGCGCGCGAGTGTCACCCGGCCGGACCTGCTGGACGAGGCCCGGCTCCTCTTCGAGCGGATGCTCGGCTACGCCAGCCACCTGGGCCTGTTCGCCGAGCAGACGGGACCGGCGGGCGAGGCCCTCGGCAACTTCCCCCAGGCCCTCACCCACCTGTCGCTCATCAGCGCCGCGTACAACCTGGACCGGGCGCTCGGCGCGGGCGACTGAGCGCGCCCGAGGTGTCCGGTGTAGAGTGAGGCCACGCGCTGCCCCCGTTCCAGGCGGAGTGCCAGGGCCGGAGGGCGCCGGGAGCGCTCGATGAATCCGCTGGATTGGAATGGGCAGCAGTTCCTCGCCGTGTACGGGCCGTTCCTCCTGCTCGTCTGCGTGGGGGCGGTGATCTGGAAACGCCTGCTCAACCGACCGGCCGGAGTCCCCACCGTCGCCGAGCTGGACATGAACCCCTATCTGGCGGCCACGCTGGAGGGCGAGGACGCGGCGGTGAGGGCGGCCGTGGTGGCGCTCGTGCACGACGGCGCGCTGAAGTTCGGGGAAGAGGATGAGGAGTTGAGCGTCGCCAAGGCCCTGCCCACGCGGGCGCTGGAGCTCGAGCGGGCCGTGCATGCCGCGGTGGCCGAGGACAAGACGTCGCTCGGGGAGTTGCGCGAGGCGGCTCGGGCGGAGCTCTCCCGGATCTCCCAGTCCCTGCGGGCGCGGGGCTTCATGCGCACGCCCGAGCAGGACTCCCGCTACAGGCACCATCCCCGGCTGCTCCTGCTCGCGGCGCTCGGGCTCGGGTTCATGAAGGTGATGGTGGGCTTCTCCCGGGGCAGGCCCGTGAGCTTCCTCGTGCTGCTGATCCTCGTGGGAGGAGCGGTGGGGTTCGCGTTGCTGAGCGGAAGCTCCCGGCTCACTCCCCGGGGCCGGGAGGCGCTGAGACTGCTGCGCAAGCGTCATGAGCCCCTGCGCACCACCGCCGCCTCGGAGGGCGGCGCCCAGACGATGAGCGCGCGCGACGTGGCCCTGGCGACGGCGCTCTTCGGGGTGGGCGGGCTCGCGCTGGTGGGCGCCCATCCCCTCCTGCGCGACTACCTGTTTCCCCCGAGCCCCGGGGGAGGCGGCGGTTCCGGAGGGGACAGCTCGAGCAGCAGCGGTTTCAGCAGTGACAGCGGTGGAAGCAGTTGCAGCGGTTTCAGCAGTGACAGCGGTGGAAGCAGTGACAGCGGTGGAAGCAGTTGCAGCAGCGGGAGCAGCGGCTGCGGCGGCTGTGGGGGAGGCGGAGGAGGTGGGGATTGAAGCGGCTCGAGGGCGTGGGACTGGGCTGGCGGCGACAGCTCGCGCACTTCATCGACACCTGGGAGGGATTGGGTTTCGTGGAGGTACTGGCCGAGCAGTTGGATGAGCGGGGCGCCCTGCCCGAGCCGCTCGTGCAGCTCAAGGAGCGCGGGGTGCCGGTGGTGGTGCATGGGGTGTCGCTGGGGCTGGGCGGCGCCGAGCCTCCCTCGTCCGCGCGGCTCTCCCGGCTGGCGCGGCTCGCCGAGCGTCTGGGCGCGGTGTGTGTGAGCGAGCACCTGGCGTTCGTGCGCGCGGGGGGCCTGGAGTCCGGGCACCTCTTGCCGGTGGCGCGCCACGAGGAGTCGCTGGAGGTGCTCGCGGACAACATCCGGCGGGCCGAGGCGGCGCTGCCCGTGCCCCTGGCGCTGGAGAACGTGGCGAGCCTCTTCGAGTGGCCCGGGCCCGCCTTCTCCGAGGCCGGGCTGCTCACGGGCGTGCTCGAGCGCACGGGGGCGGGGGTGCTGCTGGACGTGGCCAACCTGTACGCCAACGCGCTCAACCTGGGCACGGACGCGCGGGCGGTGCTGGCGGCGGTGCCGCGCGAGCGCCTCTGCTACGTGCACGTGGCGGGCGGGGTGCGGCACGGCGGGCTGTACCATGACACCCATGCGCACGCGCTGCCCGAGGGGCCCCTGGCCCTCCTGGAGGAGCTGACGGCGCGGGTGGGCCCGGTGCCGGCGCTGCTGGAGCGGGATGATCGTTTCCCGCCCGTGGAGGAGCTCGCGGGTGAGCTGGAGGCGATGCGGGCGGCGATGGCCCGGGGCGCGGCGCGCCGGGAGGCGGCATGAGCCGCGCGCGCGAGGAGCTGGCCCGCGCCCAGGCGGAGCTGATGCGCGCGTTGGAGCTGGGGGAGCCGGTGCCCTCGGGCTTCGACGCCGAGCGGGTCCGCGCCACGGCCGACACGCTGCTCGCCAAGCGTCGGCGGGGAGTGCGGCGCGCGTGGCCCGTGCTCGAGCGGGCGCTCGGGGAGTCCTTCGCCGGGGAGTTCGATGCCTGGGCCCGGGCGAATCCCCCGCGCGCCTTCGAGCCCCACGCGGGCGTGGAGGGCTACCGCTTCGCCCTGGCGCTGCTCGAGCAGGGACGCCTTCCCCGGCAGGCGGAGGCGGAGGTGCTCGGCTTCGGGGTGCGCTGGCGGATCACCCCCACGGGCGGACTGGCCCCGCGATGGGGGCTCGTCTTGCGGATGCTGCGCATGGGGGAGCAGCGGCGGTGGAGGTGGGCGGTGCGGCTGCCCGGAGGGCGCGTGCTCCGGGGGCGGCTACCCGGCGGATGAGGCCCGGTCCGGCGGCGCGATGCCCCGCCAGAGGGTGTTGAGCAGGCGCTCCACGAAGGGGTCCTCCTCCTCCGTGGGGACGCGCTGCTGCGTCACGTGGGCGAGGAAGTAGCGGTACTGCACCCCCGCCATGAAGAGGCCGGCCATGAGGCTGGGGTCTCCCTCGCGCAGCATGCCCCGCTCCTGGGCCCGCTTGAACCAGCCCGTCATCGAGTCCTGGGCCCTCGCCGCCGGAGAGTCCTCCGAGTTTCCCCGGAATTCCTGGGGCGTGATGCCCGCCTCGCGCAGCACCGAGAAGGCCGGCACCATCTTGCGGAAGAAGGCATCGATGGTGAGGGCCAGCTCGCGCAGTTGCAGGGAGATGTCCCGCTCGTCCGGCCCCTCCTCCACCAGGGGCAGCCACGGAGGGGCGACCCCCACGGCGAAGGCCGCCTTGAGCAGCTCCCGCTTGCTGCCGAAGCGCTTGAGCAGTGCCGGACCGGAGACGCCCAGGCGCGACGCGATTGTCTCCGTGCTCACGGACGACCCGTGCTCGATGAAGCAGGCGCGTGCCGCTTCCAGAATCTCCTCGTCCAGGACCTGTCGGGGACGCCCCATGAACCCGCCCGCTGAATTGGTTAGCTATTGCTAACTAACTAACCCCGCGCAGGGGGCGGAATCAAGGGCACGTCACATCGGCCAACGTCTTGGGGAGGGTAGCCGGCGAGCGACGAGGCGGGCGCGGGGTGGCTGTCCGGGTGGGAGGGGGCCCCGCTGCCCGTCTTCCTGGAAGCAAGGCCTGTCCCGTTTTGGAGCATGGAAGTCGTTTTTACCGCCCCGGACGGGGCCCGGGACACCGGGGCGCGCGTAAGTGCCTGGAATCAGGGGAGGGAACGGGTCTCCATCCCTGGCATGCGGAGTGCTTTACCCCTGCTCGCGACGGTGATGGGTGAGGGTGGCGGGGTCGGTGGGCGGCGGGTTGGATGGGCGGTCAGGTCGAGGGTGGCGGGTCGGGGGTTCGCTTCAACTCTTCAACAAGGGGAGGACGTACGGGGCAGTGCACTCGGGGGAGTGCAAGGGGAAGTGAGTCGGGGAGGAGTCGCGGGGGCGGCTCCTCCCCGATTCCTTTTGGGGGCTTTTGCTAGGGTCCGCCGGACGATGCCTCCCCTCGCGCTGCGTCAGACGCCGGGTTCGCTCCGGCGCGGGTTGCTGCTGGGCCTGGGCGCCCTGACCGGGGGGTTGTTCGGCCTGGCCTTCGTGGTGGACCGGTTCGGCCAGAAGGAGCGGGCGGTCGCCGCCGAGGTGGTGGTGGTGCTCGGGGCCCGGGTGCTGCCCGGAGGCGAGCCCTCCGCGGCCCTGCGCGCGCGGGTCGAGCGGGCGGTGGCGCTCTACCACCAGGGGCTGGCACCCCGGCTGCTCTTCTCCGGGGGCGTGGGCCTGCACCCGCCCGCCGAGGCCCACGTCATGCGCGAGCTGGCCGTGGAGCTCGGCGTCCCCGGGCACGCCTGTCTGCTGGAGGACCAGAGCCGCTCCACCGAGGAGAACGCGCGGTTGAGCGCGCGGGTGTTGGAGACGCTCGGGCTGCGGCGCGTGGTGGTGGTGTCGGATCCCTTCCACCTGCTCAGGGCCCGCCAGTACTTCCGGCTCCACGGCCTGGAGGTGGCCACGAGCCCCGCGCTCGTGCCCGGACGCACCCCGCGCGCCACGGATCGCTTCTACTGGACACTGCGCGAGGCGGCCGCGCTGCTGCTCCACCCGCGGGTGCTCCTGGCGCGGGCGCCGGCGCGAGCACGGGGGTGAGAACCCGGCTCGGGGCCATTGTCACCACGGGCGGAAGTCAGTAGCTCTAGGTGCATGACCCGCAAACGGCCCAACGCCCTGGTCCGGCTCGCCTTCCAGGTCGAGCACTACTCCGAGACCTTGAGCTGGCGGCTGCGGCACAAGCTCCGGCTGGCCCGTCCTCCGCGAATCCTCCCCTACCGGGGCTATGGGACGACGCGCGCGAGCCTCATCAAGGCGCGCGTGCTGGAGGACCGCAAGGTGCGCCCGCCCTGGAAGCGCTACACGCTCGTGGGCAGCGCCATCGCCTCGTGGAAGCGCTACATGACGCTGGAGATTCCCCACGCTCGGGTGGCGGTGCGCTGGGGAGACAAGCGTTGGGAGGGGACGACGGACGAGGAGGGCTTCCTCGAGCTGTGGGTGGAGCCTCCCGAGGGGGTGAAGGCGGGCTGGCACGAGGTGGAGCTGGAGCTGCTCTCGCCCGTGTCCCGGCGGGGGGCGCCGCGCGTGTGCGCCCCGGTGCTGGTGTCCGGCCCCGAGGCGGAGCTGGGCGTCATCAGCGACATCGACGACACCGTCATCGTCACCGAGGTCACCAACGTCCTCAAGCGCTTCTGGACGCTCTTCCTCACCGAGCACCGCACGCGCCTGCCCTTCGAGGGCGTGGATGCCTTCTACCAGGCGCTGCGCCAGGGCAGCACGGGCTCGGCGTGCAACCCCATCTTCTACGTCTCCTCGAGCCCGTGGAACCTGTACGAGCACCTGGACGAGTTCCTCGGCCTGCACCACATCCCCGCGGGTCCGCTGCTGCTGCGTGACTGGGGCTTGAGCCGCACCGGCTTCGCGCCCGGGGGAGGGCATGGCCACAAGCTGGAGAAGATCCGCGGCCTGATGGACGCGTTCGCCCCGCTGCCCTTCCTGCTCATTGGAGACAGCGGACAGGAGGACGCCGAGCACTACCGCACCATCGTGCGCGAGTACCCCGGCCGCGTGCGCTGCGTGTACATCCGCAATGTGTGGCATCGCTCGGGCCGCGAGCGCGAGCTGGCGGCCATCGCCGAGGACATCCGCGCCGCGGGCAGCCAGATGCTCACCGTGGATGACACCGTCACCGCCGCGCGCCATGCCGCCAGCCAGGGATGGATCCGCCGTCAGGAGGTGGCCGAGGTCCAGGCCCACCGCCAGGAGGATCTCCAGGCGCGCACGCCCCTGGACGCGCTCGATCGCGAGCCCACGTGAGCCTCATTCCTTCTCACGAAATGATTCTCATTCCTGTCACTTGAATTCAGGGGAGTCGCGTGACACATGGCATCCACTTTCAACTGGAGAGGGTGTCCGATGATGCGTCACGTGATGAAGACGTTGAGCCTGGTGTCGGTGGCCGTGCTGGCGGCGTGCGGTGGGGGCGTGGAGACCTCGCACGAGGAGACGGCGGCCCAGGTGGGCCAGGGCCTCGCGGAGCTCGCCCTGTCCGAGAGCTCCATCACCTCGGCGCTCCAGTCGACGCTCAACACGGGCAACGCGAAGTACCGCTGGACGGAGGGCTCGCTGCGCCGCTTCGACTTCTCGGGCTCGGCGACCCTCGCCCAGGCGGACGCGGCCGTCCTCGCGCTGCAGGAGTACGAGGCGTATGCCTACTTCGGCTCGACCCAGGCCCTCTCCTACGCGGGCTTCAAGAACACCCTGTACTCGGAGTTCCAGCCGCTGCACTCGCAGATCCTCTCCACCTACGGCAACGGGACGGAGACGGTGCAGGTGGTGACGCACTACTACGAGCAGCTCGTGGCGGCGGGCTCGACGGGCTGGTTCCGGCTGACCGTCCTCCTCTTCCCCCAGTCGCGCAAGGTCATCGTCTTCGAGCAGACCGGCTACGAGGTCTGAGCCAGACGCCTGAGCCAGACATTCAAGCCAGACGCCTGAGCCAGACATTCAAGCCAGACAATGACGTGAGGACGTGCGCGGGCGCCGGAGTTCCCCTGGAGGGAGCCCGGCGCTTCGTGTTTCGTCACCGGCCGGCGACGTCCTCGGAGATGTGCAGCGTGTAGCGGATGGGCCAGGCGGTGTCGCTCCGGGCCATGCCGTCCACCACCACGAGCACCGTGCGCCCCTTCTCCAGGGTGAGCTTCACCCGGGGCGAGCCCGTGCGGCTCGACGCGCACGCGAGCTCCTGGCCCCGGCACCCGGTGAGCACGTACAGCGCGTTGCCGTCACTGCCCGAGGTGTCGAAGACGAAGGTGCCATCCCGGGGCGCGGTCCACAGGTGCGCCCGGTCCTGCTGAAGGTTCTCCCCGCAGGTGCCCTGGAAGCCGTCCCCCGAGTGTACCGTGTCCCCGAGGAACGTGACGGGCAGCGCGCTGCCCAGGTTGATGTCCGCGCACCCGCGCCCGTCACACAGCACGTCCGCCTGGCAGTCCGTGTCCGCGCAGTCCACCCACCGGTCTCCGTCGTTGTCCGCGCCGTCGAAGCAACTGGAGGCCTCGGCGGCCGTCTGCTGGGTGATGTGCAGCTCGAAGTCTCCCGCGCCGAAGTCGCCGCCCTGGGGGGAGTCCACCCCCACCAGCACCCGCTGTCCCGCGGTGAGGCGCACCGACACCCGGGCCCCACCTCCGTAGCTGATGCCACCCGTGGCGCACGCGAGCTCCGCGCCCCCACAGCCTCCCTGCCGCACGCTCACCAGGGTGTGCATCGCCGAGCGCGCCGTGTCGAAGCCGTAGGTGCCCGTGCGCGGCGCCGTCCACAGGAAACCCCGGTCCGGCGCTCCCTGGCCGCCGCAGGAGGCCTGGTGGTCATCGCGGGCGTTGCGCGTGCTGCCCTTGAGGCGCACGGGCAGCGCGCTGCCCAGATCCTGATCCACGCACACGCTGGCCGTCTGCTCGCACACGTTGGCGCCGCCCGCGCCGCCGCCGCACGTCTCGCCCGCCGCGCAGGTGCCACACTCGAGCGTTCCCCCACACCCGTCCGCCACCGTGCCGCACGTCTTGCCCAGCAGGCCGCACGAGGAGGGCCGGCACCCGGCCACCGCGCAGACGTTGGGGGTGCCGCCACCGCCGCACGTCTGGCCCGCCGCGCAGGTGCCACAGTCCAGCATCCCCCCGCAGCCGTCCGGCACGAGGCCACAATCCTTGCCCAGCTCCTCGCACGTGGAGGGCAGACAATGGGCGCTGCCACAGACATTGGGCACGCCGCCGCCGCCGCACGTCTGGCCGCCGTAGCACATGCCGCAGTCGAGCAGGCCGCCACAGCCGTTGGAGACCAGTCCGCAATTCTTTCCCTGGGCGGCGCAGGTGGCGGGGCTGCACGAGGCCGGGCCGCACGTGTTGGGCGCGCCGCCGCCGCCGCACGTCTCGCCCGCCGCGCAGGTGCCACAGTCCAGCACGGCCTCGCCACACCCATCCGGCAGGAGGCCACAGTCCTGTTTCCTCTCCGAGCAGGTATGGGGCAGGCAGGGGGGCTGGCCGCACGTGTTGGGCACGCCGCCGCCGCCGCACGTCGCGTTGCCGGTGCAGGTGCCGCACTCGAGCGTCCCCCCGCAGCCGTCCGAGAGGATGCCGCAATTCTTGCCCAGCGCCGCGCAGGTGGTGGGCGTGCAGGGCGCCTGGCCACAGACATTGGGCGCGCCGCCACCGCCACACGTCTCGCCCGCCGCGCAGGCGCCGCACTCGAGCGTTCCGCCGCAGCCGTCCGAGAGGGTGCCGCAATTCTTGCCCAGCGCCGCGCAGGTGGTGGGCGTGCAGGGCGCCCGGCCACAGACATGGGCCACGCCGCCGCCGCCGCAGGTGTCTGGCGAGGTGCACGTGCCGCAGTGCAATCGCCCGCCGCAACCATCCGGCACGTCGCCGCAGTTGGCGCCGAGGGAGTCACAGGTGGCGGGGGTGCAGGTGGCCGGGCCGCACACGTTGGGCTGGCCGTCTCCGCCGCACGCTTCGCCCGAGGGGCAGGTGCCACAACGCAGCACGCCCCCGCAGCCGTCGATGGTCACCCCACAGTCGAAGCCCTGCTCCTCACACGTCCGCGGCTGACAGAGCCCGCCACTCATCTGGGAAGGATCCTCGAGCGTCCCTCCGCAGGCCAGCCATACCACCGCGAGGCTCACCCATCCCTGTGCACTCCACCACCGGTTGCCCATGCCCCGACCTCCACCCGGCCTCCGAGTGGTCCACGAGGTGCCAACCTGTAGCCCCCGTCCGCCTCGCGGAAGGGCTCAGGCAGGCTGCCGCCCGGTGGTGAACGGACGCCAACCCACCGCGGTGGGGGGGGAAGGTGCCCTGGTCAACAACACGGGGCCCGTGCCCCGTCCGGGAGGCGTGGACTCGGCCGCGTCCGGGGGCTTTTGACCTCACTGTCCTGGAGTCCAGGGGAGCAACCGGGGAGGCACGGGAGACGTTCATTGTTGAACGCCCCGAGGGAGTGGGGCGTCGGGAAGTGGATGCCTGTCCCCGCTCTCCGGGAGGGGCGCGAGGGGCGCGTTGAACGGGAGGCGGGATCGGTTCACGCTGGGCGGCGATCACGAGGTGAGTGTCATGGTGAAGCTGGCCCTTCTGGGAGAGTCCTTTCCGTCGCAGCTGCGGGAGAATCCGCAGGCGCTTCGGGACGTGCAGGTGGTGTGGTCGGGAACGTCGATCGAGGCCTTCCGCAACGAAGTGCCGGCGATGCGGCCGGACGTGCTGGCCCTGGACTTCCTGGAGCTGAACGCGGTGCAGTCGGACGTGGTGCCGACGCTGCTGGAGAACTCGCGGGCCAAGCACGCCATCGTGACGTACCGGTTCGCGAGGCGCGGGGTGTTGCAGCAGTATCCGGAGGGCAAGGTGCGGCTGCTGCAGGGGCCCATCTCGCTCTCGCTGCTGCGGGCGCACGTGCACCTGGCGGTGCTGGACGACGTGTTGAAGCCCCAGATGGCCCCGGTGGTGGAGTTCCCCCGGACGCCTCCGCCCGCGCCGCCTCCGGCGCCGGTCTCGCCCATCCAGATGAACGCGCCGGGCTCGGCCACGATGGCCACGGTGACGGTGTCGGCCAAGCCCAAGCCGCCGCGCTATACGCAGGAGCAGCTGGGCACGCTGCTGGAGTACGCGAGCAGCGTGAAGTGCGAGTGCCCCAATCACCTGTCACAGATCGTGAGCAGCCTGCAGGCCTTCGAGGATTACTCGAAGCAGTGCGAGAACCGCAACGACGCGGACCGCGAGGTGCACGGGCTGCTCTACCGGTACACGGCGAGCGCGCGCGCGGTGATGGAGGAGGCGCTCGACGCGCTGGTGAAGCACGAGAACATCCCGTTGTGAGCGGGATGCGGGGTTGATGGAAAGGCCAGGCGCTCCGGGCGTCTGGCCTTTCCTATTCCTTCAACGCATTACGGCTCCAAGGGCGGGCTGTCGAGGCCCGCGAGGTTCTCCTCGGCCATCTCGCGGTATATCGGCACGACCTCCACGGCGAGCACGTCGCGCAGCTGCTGGCGTGCGCCTTCAAGGTCCCCCGCGTCCCGGAGGCTCGTCATCCGAAACAGGGCGCGGGTGATCCGCTCCCGGCCGTCACGGAAGCGCGAGAGAATCATCCCCATGAGGGCCTCGGCGCCTCCCGTGCTCTTGAGGGCCTCTTCCGTCTCGACCTCGCTGATTCCAGCCGTGGGCGCGGTTCGGTGCAGAAGGGCGCGCAGGTCGTCGGTGAGTTCCAGGGCGTGCCCTTGCTGAACGCGGTGCGCGAGAACGGCGAGTTGTGGCCGGTCGGGCAGGTCCGCACTCACGCGTCCGGTTGCGGCCACCTCCGACAGTTGGGTCAACTCCTTGAGTCTTTTGTCGGCCTGCTTGCGGTAGAGGGGAACAACCTCCACGGCGAGTACGTCGCGCATTTGCTGGCAAGCACCGTCGAGGTCCCCTTTGTCCCGTAGGTCGGACATCCGGCGCAATGCTCGGGTAATCCGGTCGGAGCCGTCGTTGATGCGCCGCATGGCCTCTTTTAGCAGCGTGGTGGCCGTATTCACGCCTCGGAGGGCATCCTCTGTCTCTTGCTGGCTGATGCCCACCTCTTGAGCGGTCCTGCGCAAGAGAGCCCGCGTGTCTTCCGTCAGTTCCAGCGGATTGCCGTGTTCAATCACTCGCCGGGCTAGTGCACGAATGGAGTCCCAATTGATCTTGGCCGACATGGTTATTCGTCTTCTGGTGGGGGGCACATGTCCGCAGGCCATTTGTGCTGGCCCTCACAGCGGCGGATGCAGTCGTAACATGGCCAATTGTCGTCCTGACACCTCACGTAGTTCTTGATGCACTCCTGCTTCCAATCTGGAAGGTCTTTGTTGTTCTCGAACTCCTCATCATCGATTTTCAGCGAAATGTCCCGTAGGACCCGGAGCACGTCCGAGCGGCTGGCGGTGCAGTTCTCCAGAGGGCTCAGAGGGTACTTCTTGATGCAGCAGTCCACCGTGGAGTCTCCCGGTGGCACGCGATGGCCGCTGCACAGCCCGAAACGAGCCCACTCACCAGCACCGCTACCCAGAGGCGTGGGCTACAATTCTGGTTTTTCATGCTTCCAAGACTAGGTCAGTCAACCATGGAACGCCAGCCGGGGACAGGGCGTGACGGTCTGGCCGCCGCCAACCCGTTCTGGTAGGTTGGCCTGCCCAATGCGGAACTTCTTACTTCCCCGGTCTGCTCTGTTTCTCGTCCTGGTGGCGTCCGTGGCTGTGGCCAAGGAACGCGCGCCCGAGTCCCGGTATCTCTTGTTGTCGGAAGGTTCCAAGGAAGAAGTAAGTCCCGTGTACGTCTCTGGCGGGATGTCTACCGTCCTTCGATTCACGGGACCTGGTTGATCCTGCAAAGACGAAGCTGATGGGCTGGGAAGGTCGCTTTGCGCCCTTGCTGGTAGGTGGGCGCCTCGTGGTCACAACGCCTGTCAAAGACTTGGAAAAGGTGGATCGGTTCCTGCTGGTCGTGACTCTCCAGAACGGGAAAGAGTTTCCCTTCACCGTGACAACCCAGGATGGACAATTTGACCATCAAGTCGATGTGCTGCTGAATGAACCTCACCTGGAAAGTCTTTTTAGAACTCTTCCGCCGAGGGAGCGGGATTCGGGAAGCTTGGGTTTTTCTGGATCGAAGCCTACTGGGATTGTAAATCCGATCCACATGGCCCGGAACGGCCATTCTCGAATCCTCCAGTGCTGGGGTCTTCATCGTGAACTCGTTCCGGTGAGTCGACCCACCGGGACACCCGCCCGAACCTCCCACCAAGAGAGGGATAGGAGGATATGCCTGCGGCGGCCTTCCTGGCCGGAGCATGGCGCTCAGCGAGGTAGTCGTTCCCTGAGTGCCTCCAGCGCATCCCGGCATTCTCTTGCCCGGGTCCGGAATCCTTTGCTGATCGCCTTGTGCTCGATGACCCGGGTCCAGAACAGGCTCGCGTGGTACGCCGCATCCGGCCAGATGTCGAGTGTTTGCGCGGTGGGAGGATCCGGCTTGAGGGGGCCATCAAACGCCCCCGACGTCGGGGGCATGAACCACATCGGAAGCATGTCATACGCGGGTGAAAGCCGGAGCCGACCCTCGCTTGTTTCTAGAAAGCTCAGATTGCCGAAGTGGCGATCATCGTTGCCGGTGAGTTGTCCGAAAACATCGAGCCATCGCATGCGCCGCGCATCCTCGGCTTGGATGAAGCCGTGTTCATGGAGCTTGGAGGCAGCACTCGTCCAAGAAGTGGTTCTAGAGTTGATGTCGCCGATGTATTTCTTGTCCAAGGCCCCGAGCGGGATCACACCACGTCTTCCCCTCTCTCCTACGCGGTCGAAGCGCTCGACCTCCAGGAAGCGGTAACCGCCCTCATCGAACCAGCGTGCCGTGGCGGCTTCAATGCCCGCTTCTCGTATCACCTCGAGCGTGAGGCTCTCGCAAAGTAGCATGTCCCTCCACCGGCGGGCGACCCTGTCCTTATCGCCGCTCACGAACTTGACCAGGACATGCCGTCCTTCCGAGAACGTGAGGAACTTGGGTTGAACTCCTCCCGCGAAGGCACCGCGATGCTCCCGGTCGGAGCGGCGGGCCAGTTCTGGGTACGCGCCGCGATCGATTGGCTCGAGTGGATGGGTGAGCCACTGATTCAACGACTCCTCACCCAGGATGAGGTTGCCGACGCAATCCGCCCCATGGAAAGCCAACGTGGTGAGGTGGTGATCGTCGTTCCAATTCCGAGTTTCGGGCGGCAGTTCCAGCTCGGGGTGCTGTGCGCTGAACGCCTCCCCGATGTACCCCTGGAGACTCATGCCGTTGATGAAGGGAGGGAGGCGCTCGAACAAGTGGCCGGTGCCTTTGGGGATGTGGAGCCA
This sequence comes from Cystobacter fuscus DSM 2262, assembly GCF_000335475.2. Classification (NCBI taxonomy): domain Bacteria; kingdom Pseudomonadati; phylum Myxococcota; class Myxococcia; order Myxococcales; family Archangiaceae; genus Cystobacter; species Cystobacter fuscus. Next base: position 410,259 of record NZ_ANAH02000004.1, read on the forward strand.
GGAATGTCCTTCCGCTGGCGTGAACCAGTAGCGCCCTCCCTCCAGCAGGTGCACTTCCCCGAACCGCTCAATCGTCCCTGCCTCGCTGATCCGGTGGAGGGGCTGCCGGGTGCCGAGACGGGGCAGTGAGCGCGTGCGGGCATAGCGGGTGGCTCGTGTCTGGCCCATCCGGCACACCCGCTCGCCCGCTTCCTGGATGAGGCGCGACACCGTGGGCTGGGACACGCCCAGTTCGCTCGCCAGCTCCTTCGCCTGCGCCACCTGCAGACGGGCCAGCACTCCCAGCATCCGTTCGAGCGAACTCATGAATAGAAAGGTGAATAGAAACCAGCGGCGCGCTGGTGTCCTAACCCCTCGGAATCTAACGATTCTTCCGCTCGGGCACCAGGAGTCGTGAATAGAAACGCCGGCGGAACGGGCGGCTCACCGGGGCAGGTGGGTGCTCAGGAACTGCTCCACCCGCTCGAACACCTCTTCCTTGCCGGGGTCGTTGTGGGGCTCGTGGTAGCCGCCCGGCACCAGGTGCAGCTTCTTGTCCGTCAGCTTCACCGCGTCGAAGAAGCGCCGCGAGCCCTCCACGGTGTTGATGCGGTCCTCGGCGCCGTGGAGCATCAGCAGCGGCACGCGCAGCTCCCCGGCGTGGGCCTTGATCCACTCGTTGGCGTCGAGGGCCTCCACCGCCCAGCGCGCCGTGCCCTTGCGGTGCACCAGCGGATCTTCCCGGTAGCGCTTCACCCAGGCGGGATCGCTGCTCAGGAATTCGGCTTCCAGGGGCACCGGGAGCGGCAGCCGGGGCAGGAGGCGCGAGAAGAGCCGCGCCGAGTTCACCAGCCACGGCTTCGCCACCCCCACCGACTCCAGCGCCGCGCCGCTGATGATGATGCCCGCGAGCCCCTCGGGGTGGCGCAGCACGTAGTCCAGCACCACCAGCCCGCCCATGCTGTGGCCGTACAGGAAGACGGGCCGGCCGGGCTCGAGCGTGGAGAGCCGCTTCAGGAAGGCGCGCATGTCGTCCTGGTACTCGGACCAGGAGCTCACATGGCCGCGCTGCCCCGACGAGCGGCCATACCCCCGGAGATCGACCGCATGGACCGCGTGGCCCCTCGAGACGAGTGCTTCCACCACGTTCGTGAACCGGCCGCCGTGCTCGCCCACCCCGTGGACGATTCCCACCACCGAGCGCGGCTCACCCGGAGGTCGCCAGGCCTGGCCGTGCAGCCGTACCCCCTGTGTGCTCTCGAAGAACCCTTCCTCATGCGCAATCGCCATGCGCCCCATCCTAGGCACCCCCGGGTGCCTCAGGGACCCGGTTTGATGCCGCGCACCACCATGCCGGCCATGCAGCCGTAGAAGCTGTCATTCCTCTCGCCTTCCTCGAGGAACTGGAGCCAGGTGTCCACCTGCTCGCGCGTCACCACCTTCTCGGCGATGGCCTTCTCCAGCACCGGGTACATGCCGAACGTCTCCAGCATGCGCGGCACCCACGTGCCCACCACGGGCCGCATCGTCACCTGGTTCACCCCCAGCGAGTGGAACATCCGCGGCAGTTGCCGGCCAATCCACGGGTTGCGCAGCTGATCCGTCCAGAAGTGGATCAGCGCGCGTACCACCCCCCGATCCGGTCCATCCAAGGCCCAGGTGTCGAACTCGGGTTCGAAGATCACCACCGCCCCGCCCGGACGGGTGAGCCGGAGCAGCTCGCTCAGCGCCTTGCGCGGATCATCCAGATAGATGAAGACGCGCGAGGAGCGGCAGCGATCGAAGCTCTCCGAGGGAAAGTCCAGGCTGTGCAGGTCGCCCTTGCGGTACTCCACGGACAGCCCCGTGCCCCGCGTGCGCGCGTGGGCCTCGGCCAACAGCGCCTCGCTCAGGTCCACGCCCACCACGTGGCCCCGGGGACCCACCAGCGTGGCCAGATCCCGGGTGACATCGCCCACGCCGCAGCCCGCGTCCAGGATGCGCTGGCCGGGCGCCACTCCCAGCATGAGGTGCGTGAGCTGCTGCATCTCCTGCACTTGCTGGGACGTGTTCAGCGCGTCCAGGAAGCGCACGGCCTCTTTCGAGGCCGTGGCCTGATCCAGGTCATGGAAATCCGAAAAAATGGTTGAAGTGGCGTTCACTGGCCCCTCCCAGGCGAGTGATGGATTGACTGTCCATCATCGCATGCGAGGCGCCGTCTACTGAATCCCCTGGGTTCAAAGACATACAATCCGTCTTTACGGGGTGCTCTGGAAGTGCGGGAAACGCTGGGTTGAACCGTGTCAACGTTCTCAAGTGGGCAGGGACGGCTCCGTCAGGCCTGGCTCGGGCCGCACCGAGCCCAGGCCGCGCAGGGCATGTTCCTCGTGGGAGCGCGCCTCTTCCTCCAGGCGCTCGAACTCCACGGCGTCATGCGCGCAGAACACCTTCACGTCCCGGTCGTGGTGGCGCACCAGCGAGCGCAGCCGCTCCTGGTTGAGCCGGCGCATCCGCCCATCCTTCTGCATCAGCTCCTGGTACATGAGGAGCCCCGGCGTGCACGTGGGGCGATCCGGATTCATCTCCTGATGGTGGAAGTACGCGTCCCCGGCGTGCAGCAGCCAGCCGTCCGGCTGTTGGATGGCCACGCCCGCGTGTCCCAGCGTGTGCCCCACCAGCGGCACCAGGAGGATCTCCGGCGGCAGGCCCGACAGCTCGCGCACGCACTCGAAGCCGAACCAGCGCTCGCCCCCGCGCGGCATCGCGTACGTCACCCAGTGCGGCTGCGTCCTCCACTGCCTCGGCCGGAAGCGCTCGCGGTCCAGCCACGTGCGCTGCGCCGCCGCGGCCTCCACCTCGGCGTTCATCACGTGCACCCGCGCCATCGGGAAGTCATCCAGGCCTCCCGCATGGTCGAAGTCCAGGTGCGTGAGCACGATGTGCCGCACGTCGCTGGCCTTGAAACCCAGACGTTCAATCTGCCGCACCGCCGTCAGGCCCTCGTGGAGCTGCGGCCGGTTGAGCCCGAGGAAGAAGGAGCTCAGCCGGGGCCTCGGGTGCAGCACGTCCTGCAGGCCAAAGCCCGTGTCCACCAGCACCAGCCCCTGCTCGCTCTCCACCAGCAGGCAGTGACACACCAGCGCCGCCGGGACTCCCTTGGGTCGCTGTCGGCCATCCATCAACGCTCCGCCAGGGGGACACATGGTCACGCAATTCAGATGATGGATGCGCATCCTACGACTCTCTCTCTCTGGGGCGGACCCGGACGGGCCCCTGCCCGTGTACGCACGAGAAAGTGGGGAGGCACTCCCGCCGGGACCAGCGCCCTCGGGTTCAGCCCGCCCGGAGAGCGGGCTGGAGAGCAGCGGGGAAGAGGGGACCCGGCTCCGGTGGAGGAGCCAGGCCCGCGCCCCATCCCTAGCCCGCCGTGGGCTGACCGACGGCGGGCGCCTCGGACACGTCGCGCGGACCCGAGGACTTGTAGCCGAGCAGGCGCAGGCCGTTGGCGACCACCAGGAGCGTGCTGCCCTCGTGGAGCACCACCGCCTCGCTGATCCTCGTGAGCCCGAGGATGGCGGCGATGATCAGCACGCCGCTCACTCCCAGGGCGATCATCAGGTTCTGCCGCATCACCGACGTGGCGGCGCGGGCGAGCCCCAGGGCGAAGGGCAGCCGGGAGAGGTCATCGCTCATGAGCACCACGTCGGCGGTCTCCAGCGCCGCGTCCGAGCCGGCGCCACCCATGGCCACACCCACCGCGGCGGCGGCGAGCGCGGGCGCGTCGTTCACCCCATCGCCCACCATGGCCACCGGGCGCTCCTTGCCCAGCTCGCGCACCGCGGTGACCTTGTCGGCGGGCATCAGCGGGGCGCGCGCCTCGTCGAGCCCCACCCGCGAGGCGATGGAGCGGGCGACGCGCGCATTGTCTCCGGAGAGCATCACCGTGCGCTCGATGCCCGCCTGCTTGAGCTCCTGGACGGTGCGCTGCGCGCCCGAGCGCAGCGTGTCCGCCACCCCGAGCACGCCGAGGAAGCGCTCCCCGCGCCGCACCACCATGGTGGTCTGTCCCGCCTCCTCGAGCCGGTTCACCTCGGGGGCGAGCTCGGGGGGCAGGGATTGGCCCGCGAAGAGCGCGAGGCTGCCCACCTCCACGGCCTCCTCACCGAGCTTCGCGCGGATGCCCTGGCCGTGGATGGCCTCGAGATCCTTCGCGCCCGGGGGCAGGGTGAGGCCCTCGCGTGAGGCGGCCTGCACCACGGCGTGCGCGAGCGGGTGGGCGGAGAGCGACTCGACGGCCGCGGCGGTGCCGAGCAGCTCCTCGCGGGACACGCCCGGGGTGGGCGAGGCGGTGATGAGCTGGGGCCGGCCCACGGTGAGGGTGCCCGTCTTGTCGAAGGCGATGGCGCGCACGCCCGCGAGCAGCTCCAGGTAGATGCCGCCCTTGATGAGCACGCCACCGCGCGCCGCCGCCGCCACCGCCGAGAGCACCGCCGAGGGCGTGGAGATGGCGAGCGCGCAGGGCGAGGCCGCCACGAGCAGCGCCACCGCGCGCAGGATGGCCTCCTTGAGCGGAGTGCCGAGCAGGATGAGCACCACCGGGAAGACGAGCGCGGCGATCATCACCAGGGGGGCGAACGTGCGCTCCAGGCGCTGGGCGAAGCGCTGGTTGGGGCCCTTCTGGGCCTCGGCCTGGGCGACCATGTCCACCACCCGCGCGAGCACCGACTCCGAGGCGGGCCGCGTCACCTCCACCTCCAGCAGGGCCTCGCAGTTGATGGTGCCGCTGAACACCTCGTCGCCGGGCTGTTTGGCCACGGGGATGGACTCGCCGGTGATGGCGGCCTGATCCAACGAGCTCTTGCCCTCGCGGATGATGCCGTCCAGGGGCACGCGGTCGCCGGGGCGCACGACGATGCGCGCGCCCTGGGCCACCTCTTCCACGGGAACCTCGACGAGCTCCTCGCCCCGGCGCACGCGTGCCACCTCGGGACGCAGGGCGCTGAGTGACTCGATGGAGCGGCGGGCCTTGTCCATCGCCCGGTGCTCGAGAGCATGGCCCGCGCTGAAGAGGAAGAGCAGGAAGGCGCCCTCGAACCAGGCGCCGAGCACCGCCGCGCCGATGGCCGCCACCACCATCATGGTCTCGATGTCGATGCGCCGCTGGAGCAGCGACTGCACCGAGCCCTTGATGGCGAAGAAGCCGCCGCTGGCCATGGACCAGGCCCAGACGAGCGTGGGGACCAGGGGGGGCACGGGGGCGAAGCGCTCGAGCAGCCAACCCACGACGAGCAGCACGCCGGCGCTCACGACGAGGGGCATCTCGAGCAGGGGCGCGAGGCCGCCGCCATGGGCGTGGTGCGAGCAGACATGGCCCGCGGTGGGCACCTCCAGCGCGTAGCCGAGCGACTTCACCCGGGCCTCGACGTCCTCGAGGGAGAGCGCCTCGCGGTCGTACTCGACCACGAGCCGCTCGCTCGCGTAGGCCACGCTCGCCGAGAGGACGCCGTTCATCCGGCTCACGGCGTGCTCGATGACGGCCGCGGCGTCGCCCGAGTCCATGCCGCGCACGAACCAGGTGTGCTGGTGGTAGCGCTCGGCCACGGTGGCGCTGGTGTGCTGGGCGAGCGTGAGCAGTTGCTGGGGAGTCACGCCCTTGGGCTGATAGTGGATGCACACCTCGGCGTGGCCCGCGTCGCGCCGCAGGTGCACCTTGGTGACACCGTGGTGGGACCTCAGGGCCGCTTCCAGCCTCTCGAAGCGGCCGACTTCATCGGTCTCGCCCGGGAGCGCGCCTTCCAGGTCCAATTGGAGCGCCACACCTCCGCCTTCCGCGGGCCGGTTGCCGGGCGGGCGGATCCGCTTGGGCCGGGGCGCGTGGTGGTGATGGTCGTGGTCATGATCATGGTCGCAGCCGGGGCCGTGCACGTGCGGCCTGGCCTCGTGGACATGGGCATGGCCGTGACCGTGGTCATGATCATGGTCGTGCTTGCAGCCGGGGCCGTGCACGTGCGGCTTCTTCTCCCGGATGTTGCTGAAGCGGGCGCTCTTCTTGGGCTCGGACATGGGGCTCCTAGTGGCCGTGGCCGCGGTGCTTCTTGCGGGCGGCGGGGGCGCTCACCGGCTCGGGCTCGGGGGCGCGCTCCTCTTCGTGGTGGTCCTCATCCTCCTCGTGCTCCTCGGGGATGGGCTGGGTGAAGCGCTGGCCCGCGACCTCCAGGGTGAAGGCCTTGCACGTGGCGGGCACGTCGAACTCGAGCACCGCGGGCAGCCGGCCCTCGTAGGCCTTGAGGGTGTTGCCCTGCTCGTCATACACGGTGCCCCCGGCGGCCACCGTCATGGTCTCGTCCACGAGCACCGCGACCAACTCCGCCATCTCCTCCATGCGGTCGGCGATGCGGTGGCACCACAGGTGGCCCACGCCCGGGTAGGTCTCGTGGGAGATCTCCTCCATCTGCTCCTCGTCCACCTGCTCGCCCACGCCGACGAACACGAAGTTCATCCGCGGCAGGCGGCCGGAGGCGATCTCCTTGGCCACCTGCGTGGCGTAGGCCGTCACGTTGGGGGCGTCGGAGATCTGCGAGTCGGTGATGATGACGGCCAGGCCCCGCCGGGCTCCCACCTGCACCTGCTGCTTCATGTGGGCCACGAAGTCCCGCAGCACGGGCAGCATCACCGTGGCCTTGCCGTAGGCGCGCGGGCCGGGGAAGCGGAAGTCCTTGGCCTGGGGGCCGGTCAGCTCGCCCACCTCCTCGAGCTGGCTGCCGTCGCCCGTGGCCCAATAGGCCACGCGCACCTTGCCATCCCGGTCCTTGTTGGCCAGGTACTCGAGCATCCAGCGCATCTGCGGCTCGACCAGGTTCTTCACCGGCGCGAGCTTGGCGAGGATGCCCCGCGGCCCGTACTCGTCCTCCATGCTCGCCGAGCCGTCCATGTAGAGGGCCACGTCGAGCCCCTCCACCGTCGGGTCATGCAGCAGCGTGGCCACCACCTTGTTGCCCAGGCGGTGCACGTCGGAGAACGGCTTCATGATGACTTCATGGCCGGCCATCAGTGGTGATCCTCGTCTTCGTCCTCGTCGTGGTGGTCATCCTCGTCGGGCAGCGGCTGGGTGAAGCGCTGGCCGTTGACCTCGAGGGTGAAGCTCTTGGTGCCCTCGGGGACGTCGAACTCGAGCACCGCGGGCAGGCGGCCCTCGTACGTCTTGAGCACCTGGCCCTTGTCGCCATAGATGGTGCCGCCGGCGGCGACGGTCATGTTCTCGTCCACGAGCACCGCGACGAGCTCGGCCACCTGGGTGATTTCCTTGGCGATGCGGTGGCACCACAGGTGGCCCACGCCGGGGAACTCCTCGTGGGCGATGTCCTCGAGCTGCTCCTCGTCGATGTTGTCCCCCACGCCGACGAGCACGAAGTTGAGCCGGGGCAGCTTCCCGGAGGCGATGTCCTTGGCGACCTTCGCCGAGAACTTCTTCACTTCCGGCGCATCGTTCAGACGGCCGTCGGTGACGATGACGGCGCAGCCGCGACGGGCTCCCTGCGCCACCTGCTCCTTGAGGTAGCTCACGTAGTCGCGCAGCGCGGGCTCGAGGTACGTGTGGTTGCCGAGCCGCTGGGGACCGGGGAACTTGTGCTGCTTGACGGCCGTGCCCTTGTACTCGCCGAGCACCTCGATGTCCTTGCCCGAGGCGCCACAGGCCCAATAGGCCACGCGCAGCAAGCCGTTACGATCCTTGGTGGCCAGGTACTCGAGCATCCAGCGCACCTGGGGCTCGACCTGGTTGGTCGTCTCCTTGAGCGGCGCGTCTTGCAACCACTCCAGGAAGGAGCGCTTGGGCCGCGTGTACTCGTACTCCTCCTTCATGCTGCCCGAGGCATCCATGTAGATGGCCATGTCCAGGCCCTCCACCGTCGGGTCATGCAGCAACACCGCGTGGACCTTTCCGTCCTCGACGTGGAGATCGGAGAACGGCTCGACTGGTTTCTCGTGTCCCATCTGTCCCCTCTTTTGAAGCCCGGACGCTAGCGCCCGACGGGGGAGGGCCACAATCGGGTCAGTCCTCGAAATCAGACATCCAATCCGGCTTGGATGCCTGCTCCGGCGAGGAGGTGGCGGGCTTGGGTTTTGGCGCGGGTTTGGATTTGGGCGCGGGTTGGGAGGGCGCAGGAGCGAAGTCCTTCATCCACTCCGCGGAGGTGTCCGGCGCGGTCTGGGGAGGAGTGACGGCCGTGCGCGAGCGGGTGATACGGGCCTGGGTGCCACCCGGGCGGGCGTGCGCGTCGAGGAAATCCTGCATCCAGTCGCTCGGGCGGGCGGGGGCGGGCGGAGCGCGCGGGGGCAGGGGCGCGGAAGGCGGGCGCGGCGCGGAGGGCGCGAGGGGCGTGGGGCTCGGGGCGGTGACCGGACCGGCGCGTTCCCGGGAGCGCAGCGCGCGCTCCGTCTCGCTCGGCCACCCCGGGAGCACCTCCAGGGCCTGACGCGCCAGGTCGAGGAACTCGGGCGTGCCGGCCTCGCGGGGGACGGTGAGCTTCTCGGGGTTGAGCCACTCGGCGAGCCGGTTCACGAGCCCCGGGTGGTTGCGGCGGAGGATGGCCACGTCGCCCTTCACCTCGTAGCCACGCGACTCCAACTCCGCGATGGCCAGCATGCGGCTGGGCACGGGCAGCTCCAGCTCCGCGAGGGCCCGGGGGCCCCCGTGCGCGCGGGCGGAGCGCTGGAGCGCCTCGAGCACCTCGTGCAGGAGCGTCGCGACGAGGGGGCCATTGCCGGCGTGGCGCGTCTGCATGTCCAAGGGCACCGCGGGGTAGGCGAGCACCAGTCCCTCGCCCTGGGCGAGGTGCTCGGGCCGATCGCCGGGCAGCAGCGCGTGCCAGGCGCGCGGGGGCAGCCGGCTCTCGGGATCATGCGCGTAGTGCAGGGCGTCGGCGGCGCCGTGGACGAGCCCGGCGAGCAAGTCTCCCCGCGTGACGGTGAGCTGGCCGGGGACGCGCTCGGACGTGGCGCCGGGATGGGGACCCGAGAGACGCCCGTAGAGGTAGACAGGATCATTCACGCCCTGGGCCTCCGCGGGGTGCTCGACGAGCTCCACGGACATCAGGAAGAGGGCGGGGGCGAGGATGCGCCGGGGGGTGCGGCCGGAGACGAGCTCGTGGTGGGTGAACTGGGCGCGGGTGCTGGCCGGCAGGTGCTCGCGCTCCTCGGCGGGCACGCAGACGAGGTCCCCGGTGATGTCGGTGCACACGAGCCACTCACGCTCGCCCGAGGGCCCGGCGAGACGGAACGCGTCCACGGCGTGCACGACGGCGGAGAGGTCGAGCGCGAGGGGCTCGGCGGGGCTGGTGGCGTGGGGGACGAAGTAGCGGGGAGGGCGCACGGGAGGGGACGCGAGCGTCCCCCAAACCGGGCGGGAGGGGCAAGCTCCCGTCAGTCCGCGCCCTTGATGCAGGCCACCGGCTTGAGGCGCCGGGCCACCGTGGCCAGACCCGCCATCTCCACCGTGTTCAGCACGTCGTCGAGGTTCTTGTAGCAAGGGCCCGACTCGTCCAGCGGCGTGGTGCGCGTGTTGAGGAGGATGTCGGCCTCCATCATGCGCAGGTCCGTCTCGTCCTGATCCAATACCCGCCGCGCCTCGCCGCGCGACAGCCGCCGCCCCGCGCCGTGGTTCACCGAGTAGATGGACTGCGAGGCTCCCTTCTCGGCGAAGAGGATGGCGCTGCCGGTCTCCATGGAGCCGGGAATGAGGATGGGGTGGCCGCTCTTGGCCCAGGGCGTGCCGGTGAGGGCGGGGTGCCCGCCGGGGAAGGCGCGCGTGGCGCCCTTGCGGGCCACGAACCGGCCCGACTCCTTCTGGATGAGGTTGTGGGAGATCTCGTAGTAGATGCTCGCGGTGCCGCCGAACACGTCCTCGAGCGCCCCGCACACCGCCTCGCCGATGAGCAGCCGGTTGGCCACCGCGAAGTTGGCCGCCATGTTGTGCAGGTTCCAGTAGTCCTTGCCCAGGCGGCTGCTGGCGTCGAGCCAGATGAAGTCCTCGCTGTGCTTGCCGAGCCCCAGCGCCGCCGCGCCCTCCACGAAGAAGTGCTTGGCGATGTTCCAGCCGAAGCCGCGGCTGCCCGTGTGCAGCATCACCCACACCCGCCCGGACTCATCCACCTGCATCTCGGTGAAGTGGTTGCCGCCCCCGAGGCTGCCGAGCTGATCGCGCTTGTCGTAGGCCCGCGTGGGGATGTCCACCCGATCGTCCTCCACCGGGAGGAAGTCGCGCTCGGTGGCGGACGCGTGACGGCCGAGCGCCTGGGCTCCGTGCCGCACGACCTCGGCGAAGGTGCGCGCGTCGATGCGGCGCTGCTTCTGCACCCGCGACGCGCCCACGCCCACCGCGATGCGCCGGGTGACCTCGTCGATCCACTGGCGGCGCTTGGCGGGGTCGGCCACGTCCTCGGCGGTGAGGGTGGTCTGCAACTGCACCATGCCGCAGCCGATGTCGTAGCCGGCCGCGGTGGGCAAGAGCACGCCCTCGGTCTCCACCACCGTGCCGATGGGCACGCCGTAGCCCACGTGGCAGTCCGGCGTCACCGCCACGCGGGTGACGCCCGGGAAGGAGGCGGCGTTGACCACCTGGTTGAAGACGGCCTCCTCGAGTCCGGGCGACTCGGGGCCCTCGCCCCACAAGAGCTTGTCCGAGAGGAAGAGGTGGGCCTCCACTCGCATCGTCTTCGTCTTCGGGAGCACGAAGTGCCCCGGCGCGACCTTCTCCAACTGTTGCGTCCAACTCATGGCGTTCTCCCTCCCTGGGAGATCTTCAACACCCGGCAGCGACGCGAGCGTCCAGGGGTCCTGACGAAAGCGAGCGGCCAGCCGTGCGCCTGTCCCATGCCTGCGTGCACCACATGGCACCGTACGCCAGCCCCAGTTGCACCGGCGCGGGAGAATTCCCACTTATTTCCCGAGTGGTGGCGTGGAGCATCAAGGGGGTAGGGAGATGGGGCTGTTCGGAGCGTTGGTGGTGGCGATGGCGGTGCAGGCGGGTCCGGTCGAAGTGAAGGCGGCGCCGGTGTTCAATCCTTCGCTGTGCGCGAAGAAGCGCGTGGACCCGTGTGGTTGCCATCATGTCTACGGGGTGCGTCACTGCCACAGCAAGCGGCAGAGCGAGCACTGCGAGGGCATGGTGCGGGTGGATGACGCCTCCCAGCGCGGCGCCTCCCAGGTGGATGATTTCCTCTCCACGCTGCCCGACACCGCCGCGCACGAGCACGAGGACACGGCGACGCTCTGAGCAGTCTTCCTGCTCTATCGGGCGGTGAAAGGGCCCCCGAGCCCTTGCCGACCCACCTTCGGGCCTCCATCTTGCGTCATGGAGGCAAAGATCCGACATGAAGGGCCGTACTGCATGAGCGCACCGACTTCCAGCATCCTGCTGGTCGAGGATGATCCGGACATTCGCGACACGGTGTCCGAGCTGCTGGAGCTGGAAGGCTACCAGATGGTCACTTCCCCCAACGGGCAGGAGGCCCTGGAGCAGTTGCAGCACATGAAGCGGCCCTGTCTCATCCTGCTGGACGTGATGATGCCCGTCATGGACGGCTATGCGTTCATGAAGGGGATGCGGGCGGACGGACACCTCGCGGACATTCCGGTGGTGGTGACGTCGGCGAGCCACAAGCCGCCCGAGGGGGCGTGTGCCTACGTGCCCAAGCCCATCGACGTGGACCGGCTGCTCGCGGTGGTGAAGACGTACTGTCGCTCCAGCACGAGCGAGTGACGAGGCGCGGCGGCGCGCGGGCTCACGGGTGGGCCACGGGCTCCACGTTGGGCTCCTCGCAGACGGGGTCCGTCTCCTCGGCCTCGGGCGCCGAGGGATCGAACACCACCAGTCCGGACCTGGTGGGCTCCGGATGGCCCAGGGCCTTCTTGAGCTCCGTGTCCTCGATTCGGAGCGTCACGCTTCTCACGGAAACATCCAATGACATGAGCCCTTCCTTTCGAAGTGGTACGGGGAGCACTCCGCGCCAAGCGTGGGCATGGCTCCGCCGGACAGCCAGTGCGTCCCCGTACGCGTGGGGCTCGGCTGCTCCCCCAGTTCACTGAGAGTACGAGTCCCGAGCGTTCGTTCGTGAATGGTCAGGCCTGGCGGGAACGCAGGCAGGCGGGGCGGCGACCATTTGACCGATATCCAATTCCCCAAGAATCTAAGAGGAAGCCTTTCCCCCATGGCTTCTTCCCCCATTCAGCGACGGCGTCACGAGTCCGGTCAGGCCGCGGTGGAGGCGGCCTTGTGCCTGCCCTTGGTGGTGTTCCTCATCCTGGGCACGTTGCAGCTGTTCATGCTGTTGCAGGCGCGCATCCTGGCCGAGGTGGCGGTGTACCGGGCGGTGCGCGCGGGCAGCCTCAATCACGCCAACTGCAAGGCGATGACGCACGCGGCCGTGGTGACGATGCTGCCCACGGTGGCGGCCACCACGTCGGGCGCGCAACTGGCGGATGCCTTCCGGGAGCGTCGGGAGAACTACCTGCGCGTGCGCGGCTCGTCCGGGAAGCTGTTCTCCGCGGGACCCGTGGTGGAGATCGTCCGCGAGTCGCCCGCCGTGGGCTGGGTGCGCGGGCTGTCCGGGGGCGAGGATTTGATGTTCGACGCGCCCACGGACTCGGCGGCGGAGCTGCGGCGGCGCACGCTCGAGATCCGCATGGTGGCCTGGTACTACATGCGCATTCCGTTCGCGGACTGGGTGCTGAACCGCATGTTCCTCGCCCACTTCAAACTCAAGCGCTACACGGCCGCCAATCCGCTGATGCCCGCGCAGAGGCACGCGGGGGGGTGGGACGACGGTGGCGTGACGCTGCCGTCGGGTGGCTGGCCCGGCGGTGACCTGGGCGATCGCATGGTGGAGTGGAGCGCACAGGGCCACTACCTGTTCCCCATCCAGGTGCACGCGGCCATGCGGATGATGACGCCGGTGAAGGCCAGCAACTTCCAGGGAGGTGCCGCATGCAGCCTGCACTCCTTCTGAGACGCAATCGGGGACAGGCGATGGTCCTGTTCGCGCTCACGCTGCTCCTGCTCACGCTGATGGTGCTCATGACGCTGGGCTTTGGCATGCGCGCCAAGGAGCGCGTGGAAATCCAGATGGCGGCGGACGCGGCGGCCTACAGCCAGGCGGTGTCGGTGGCGCGCACGTTCAACGCCATCGCGGTGATGAACCGCGCGCAGATCGCTCACATGGTGGCGATGGCCGGCACCCAATCCCTCATCAGCTATGGCAGCCAGCAGTACGCGGCGATGATGCACGGCCCCTGCCCGATTCCCACGGCGGAATGGTCCAGCCTCGACGAGGCCGCGGCCACCCAGGTGCAGCAGCTCCAGGGACGCGCGGGCGCCATGTACCGGGCGCAGCTGGCGCTGTACGGCAAGCTGCTCGGCAACCACCTGGTGGGGCAGCAGCTCGCCGCGCGCATGGCCCGGGAGGTCAACCCGGAGCTGCGCGCCCTCCCCGAGGGCGACCGCAAGTCCCTGGCGGAAGTGAACGGGGGCAACGGCTCGCTGGAGTACGACGACCTGATGGATCAGGTGCGCGACGGCACGGTGCCGGCCACCAGTGGCGCGGTGCTGCCGACCGGTGGCAACCAGGGCCGCGTCAACCTGAACGCCACCATGGGCAGCCTGGGCTGGACGTGGGTGCACAACCGCGAGTCGGGCAGCGCGGGCTTCGGTACCGGTGGCGCCGCGCAGAACCCCTCCTTCAAGCGCTACGGCTCCGCGTCCCAGATGGACTCGTCCACCTACAGCACCATCTCCGGGCGCAACTCGTGGGCGCATGACCATGGACGGGCGGTGCCCATCATCTGCCCGGATGGCTCCACCGTGCCGGACATCGAGGCGACGGACACGTGGGTGATGTCCGACGAGAAGCAGTCGAAGCAGGACCAGCACGTGTACGGCGCCAAGCCCCCGCCCGGCCAGGGCTCGGAGGGCGACACCACCGTGGACGAGCGGCACACGCTGGGCGCCTGCATCGTCTGCCCCGGTATCTGGCCGTACGCGGTGGGCTTCAACGTGGGGCTGCTCCAGGGCAACGCGGCACGCAACGACTTCGGCCAGCCCAAGCTCTACACGGTGCTGTCGCGCGACTACGCGAGCCCCGCGCGCCGCAAGCGGCCGGATCCCTGGAACCTGTTCTTCCGCTTCCGCTTCGCGGGCGACACCGTCGAGTTCGACAACGCCAGCCCCGAGGGGCGCATCAGCGCCGCTGGCCGCGGGGACGTGCAGCGCAACCAGGTGGCCCTGTCCGCGGGGCTCGCCTACTACCACCGGCCCCGGTCTGCGGCGGAGGGCGGCGGTTGGCGGGAGCCTCCCAACTTCCTCAATCCCTTCTGGCGCGCCACGCTGGTGAGCCCCGAGGGCGCCGTCGACGACAAGCCCGCCAACAGTCTGCGGCAGGCGGGTTTCACCGAGCACGCGGGCGCGCTGCGTCGGCTGGACGAAGTGGGTTTCCGGGGCGGCAGCCCCGAGGGCGCGAGGTATTGACGGCCATGGCGAAGCGCGCGGCGGCTCGACGGGGACAGGCGCTGGTGGAAACGGCGCTGGGGACGATGGTGTTCGTCACCATCCTCGTGTTTGGCATCTACTTCGCCGAGGTGGGCGCGTTGACGCTCAAGGTGCAGGAGGCGGCCAACTTCGCGCTCTGGGAGGCCACGGCCCACGTGCATCACGATCCCCGGGAGGGGGCGTTCCAGCGGCGGGGCGCGGTGGCGCAGGCGGAAGCGGAGGCCAACCGGCGCTATCGCGACTTCGACGGACGCTCGAGTGAGGGGGGCGGCGCGATGACGGTTCAACTGGCCATCGCGCGCGCCAGGTCCCCTCGGGTGGTGTGTGAGCCGAGGCTGCCCGGAGGGGATCCGCTCATCGCGGGCATCCGGCCCTTGGACGCGAACGGGGGCTCGGTCGCGCTGGGGCAGGCGATGAACATCCAATCGCCGGGCATGTCGTGCACGGCGTCCTCCGCGCTGCGGGGCGCGCGCATCGGCCGCTTCCTGGAGCCGGGGTTCTTCAAGGTGTCCCATCGTCGCGCCAGCGCGCTCTTCACGGTGTGCGCCGCGGGGCGGGCCTCGGATGGCACCTGCGGCGGGAGCTTCTCGCTGCTGCTGGATGACTGGGGCCTGGCCGGGGTGGACGAGGGGCGCTCGTGCGCGCTCAACATCGACAACGGGCGGAACTGCCAGAACCTCGACTACCACGACTGGGTGCAGCGCGTTTACGAGCGCAATGGCGGTGGCGGGAGCGCGGGCAGCGCGCTCGCGTCCGCGACCCGGGCCGGCGCGGGCATCGACGAGGATCAGTTCTTCATGAGCTTCCGGGGCGAGGAGGACAATTACGAGCAGGACATTGGCGCCTCGCACGCGGGAAACCAGACGCGCTGGGAGGTGACGCCCTTCCGCGTTCCGAATGGAGGCCTGAACTACACGGTCCACCGGGACAACCGCTGGCTCGGAGGCGTGCCGCATTGAGCCGGGCCGTGCGAACAGTGGGGCGTGCGTGGGCGCTGCTCGTGGCGCTGTCGCTGCCGGCCCTGGCGGGAGACGGGGGGACGCCGCAGCCCGCGCGCTTCGCGTGGCCGAAGCTCCAGGTGCTGGAGCAGGTGGAGTCCAATGAGATCGTGGAGGCGGGCGGCGTGCCGGTGGCGCTGCGCGCGGTGCACGTGAAGGAGTCCGCGCGCGAGCTGGTGCAGCGTTTCGCGGATGCCTTCCGGGACGGGGGGCTCTACGTGCCGTCCGGCAAGGCGCAGCCGCAGCTCGCGAGCAACGCGACCATGCTCACCGCGGTCGATCCCCGCCGCCGCATCACGTACACGGTCATCCTCCAACCCCAACCGGACGGCACCACCACGCTGTACCTGGGCGAGGCCAACCATGCGCTGGCGCGCGCGCCCGGCACGGAGACGGACTTCGCGCCGTTGCCTCCGGGGGCGCAGGGGGTGTTGCGCATCAACGGCGAGGGCTCGCGCACGCTGACCTTCCACGTGTCGCTCACGGGCGAGCAGGTGCAGGCGTTCTACGACGGGGCGCTCGCCAAGGCCGGGTGGAAGCGCGGGGACGAGGCGGGCGTGTACACGCGATCGGGTGAGGAATTGCGGCTCGTGCACGAGCCCGGCGAGGGCGGCCAGCGCGCGGTGGTGCTGCTGCTCCAGTCGCGGGCGCGCTGAAGCAGGGCCCTCGCTGTTTTACTGGCGGAGCGGGATTGTTCTCCCTGGGGGTGCTAGGCTGAGCCTGTCACTCCGGGGGGAGCAATGCACCGTGGTCACATTCTCGTCTTGCTGTGGGTCCTCTTCGTCAGTGCCGCCTGTCCGCACACCTTTCGAAAGGGAGGCGCGATCGATCAGTCCATACTCAAGGACATGCACGAGTCCTTCAGACCGATGAGGCGCACTGACTGCGAGCCAGCAACTCTTCGGATCGTGTGTCTCCCGGAAAAATTCGTGGACTGTGAGCGGCAATGCAGAGAAGAGCTCGAGGCGATCAGTGAAGGGGAGGAAGGGTGAGGTGGCGGATTCCAGCCGCGATCATGGTGGCATTGCTGCTACCAGCGCCCATCATGGCGGTCATCTCCATTCATTGGCTTGGATCCCTCACGAAGCGCGCAGCGGTGCAGGCAAGGGCCGTGGTTCCGATGCTTTCGTGGGAGCAGCGCAGCCAGCGCCCGACCTGGCGACAGCCTTGCCGGCGGAGCGCCGACTGTGATTCGCCCCTGGCCTGCTTTCTCGACACGCACGTTCATGGCTTCTACTGCACGGACAGCGAGTGCGAGACTGATTCCCAATGTCAGACGGGGTTCGTTTGCAGGAGCGTGGAGACCTGGGGCGGTGAGGTTCTGAATCGGTGCGTCTTGGAGGGAGAACGGCGGGAGGGAGAGCGCTGCAAGCCCCTGTCGAGAAAATACGCGAGCGCCTGCGCGGCGGGATTGCTCTGCGACGATTGGTGTGGCCGGCCATGCGAACCCGAGGATCCAGGGAGTTGCCCCGAGGGCTTTTTCTGTCCACCGGAAGGTGGCCCCCAGGGCCCCTCCTGTCTTCCC
Source organism: Cystobacter fuscus DSM 2262 (assembly GCF_000335475.2). Classification (NCBI taxonomy): domain Bacteria; kingdom Pseudomonadati; phylum Myxococcota; class Myxococcia; order Myxococcales; family Archangiaceae; genus Cystobacter; species Cystobacter fuscus. The sequence goes on from NZ_ANAH02000004.1 coordinate 427,279, forward strand.
ACCTGCGAAGCGCGCGGCTGCCCTCCGGGTCAGGCCTGCATCCGTTTCCGTCAGGGGAGTTCGGTCTGCTCGGTGGTCCATGGCACGAACTGCCAGCAGTCCACCTGTCCCGAGTCGCAGGTGTGCGAGACGCATATTGTGCCGAAAGGGGTGGGAGCGGTCTGGATGCGGTGCGAGCTTCCCTGCACGAGCGATGGCTCGTCCTGCCCGGAAGGCTTCTTCTGTCACCTGTCGCGTTGCGTGCGCGCCTGTGAGCCAGACGCGCGGGACACCTGTGGGCCGGGCGAGAAGTGCGCGCGACTCCGCGCCAGCGGGCGCCAGGCCTGTGTCTTCGATGAAGACACCTGAGTCTCCGCAACCGGGTGATGGCCCCATGGTGTGTTTCAGGAAACCAGTGGGTCGAGCGTAGGCCGGGAGGTCTTCCTCTAGGCTCGGCTACGGAGTAGATCAAGGGGGCATGGAGCTTCCCAGCGACTCTCTTGGTCCCTATCGGCTGATGGAGCTGATTGGTAGTGGCGGTATGGGGCAGGTCTTCAGCGCGCTCCACCATCGTATGGATCAGAAGGTCGCGCTCAAGCTCCTTTCACCCGAAGCGTCCAAGGATCGGCAGCTCGTTGCCCGGTTCCTCCAAGAGGCACGGGCGCTCGCTCAGCTCCAGCATCCTGGTGTCGTGCGCTTGTTCAGCTGCGACCAACTCGATGACGGTACTGTCTACCTCGCGATGGAACTTCTTGAGGGCTTCTCGCTGCGCGAGTGGATGAGGCACCGGCCGGGCCCCGCGCCACTCGATGCATCGTTGGCCTTCTGCAGGCAGATCGCGGACGCGATGGTCGACGTCCACGCGAGGGGAATCGTCCATCGGGACTTGAAACCCGAGAACGTCTTCCTCTGCCGGGACGAGAGCCTCGCTTTCGGCTATCGCACCAAGCTGCTGGACTTTGGTATTGCCAAGGTGCCACCAGCAACGAACGGAGCATGTTTCGATACACAAGTTCAGACCGTGGCACCCATCTTCATCGGCACTGCCACGTACATGGCCCCTGAGCAATGCCGGAACGCGGCGGAGGTCGATGGCCGCGCGGATGTCTATGCGTTGGGTGTGCTCCTCTTTGAACTCCTCGCGGGAAGGCCGCCGTTCGTCTCTAATGAGACCATCGAGGTCATCTCGATGCATAGGTACGTGGTGCCGCCATCCCTCCAGGATTTCGCGCCGATGCTCCCCGGTGTGCTGTCTGCCTTCGTTGCCTCCATGCTCGCCAAGGACCCCGCACAGCGTCCGACGATGCTCCGGTGCCGGGACATGCTCGGCCGTGCCTGGGAAATGGAGCGGGATGAGTGCCCTGTCCCCGGACTCGCGCCCTTCACGGAAGAGCAGGCCGAGCTGTTCTTTGGCCGGAAGGAGGATCTCGATGAATTGCTGGCATTGCTCGAGCAGGCCCGTACGGCCGAACGGCGCTGGGTGCAACTCGAGGGCCCAAGTGGCGTGGGCAAATCCTCCCTGGTTCAGGCAGGTCTCCTGCCCCGACTGAAGGAGGTTCCCCTCCAGGAGGAGCGGAGATGGCGGGTCGCCAGCATGCGATCGTCCTACGAGCCCCTGCGCGGCCTCGCATTGGCACTCGTCTCGGCGTACGCGGGCACCGGCTTTGACCAGACTCCAGAGAACGTCGAGCGGGTTCTTCGCACGGGCCCCGATGCACTCCGAGCATTGGTGATGGCCCACACTCCTCCGGGGTGCTGCTTCCTCCTGATCCTCGAACAGATGGAAGAGCTCTTCACTCTTGGTGCCGAGGATTGCCACCAGCTCGATGTGCTCGTGTCCACCGCGCTCGCCGCACCAGAGTCTCCCCTGCGACTGCTCACCACCCTCCGCAGCGACTTCATCCACCGGGTGGAGCAACTCCCCAGCCTCGCGTGCCAGCTAAACAAGGCGGCCCGCTACCACCTACGCACCATGGATGAAGAGGCACTCACCCAGGTCATCCAGGGAATGGCTCAACGGGCCGGGTTGCGGCTCTCCGAGGGACTGCCGGAGCGGATGGTCCGCGACACTAGGAACGATGGTAGCCAGCTTTCCCTCCTCGGCCATACACTCCGTGGGCTCTGGTCATCGCGCAGTGGCCCTCTGCTCACCCACGAGCACTACGCGCAACTTGGAGGTGTGGGTGGCGCTCTGGCGCGGCAGGCCGAGCAACTCCTCGATGGACTTGGTGACGAGGGGCGTGAGCGCGCGAAGTGGCTGTTGCTCGAACTCGTGCAGGTCGGCCGTGGTGTTCCTGATACTCGCCGTCCCCGATCGAGACGGGAGATCCTCACGGCGGCAGGTGATGATGAGCTGGCGGAGCAGGTGCTGATGCGGCTATCCGGAATGCGCACGAACTCCTCGGAAAAAGCGCAACAGAACTTGCGGCTCGTGGTGCTATCCGCAGGGCCGGACCCAGCCCAACAGCGCATCGATCTGGTTCACGAGACCCTGCTCCAGAAAGTGCCATCCATCGCGGGCTGGATCGAGAGTGAGCGAGCGTTGCTCGAACGGTACGCGGATCTGGAGGTCGCAGCCCACGCCTGGGAGCAGGCGGGTTGTCCCTCGGACGGGCTTCCCTTGGGCTCACTGCTCGCGCATTACCGCGGACACATTGGCAGCGCACGCCAACGAAGCCCCGCCTCGCGGATGATGAGTCACCGCGCAGTGCGCTTCCTCGATGCAGCGCAACGACTTGACCGGCGGCGCACTTGGTTCAAGCGCGCGCTTGCACTGGCCTCGATGGCCGCAGTGGCGGCAATTACGTTTAGCGCGGCGCGGGCCACTCGCGCCCTGCAACAAGCGGAGAAGGAGCGGCAGCGTGCCGAGGAGCGCCTTCAGCAGGTCATTGATGACAAGGAGCAGTTCTTCTCGAGTGCGGATTGGCAGCTCAGCAGGATCCTCTACACGCTCCCCATACGTCAGTCGACGCAGCTGTCGCACGACAAGACCCTGACTTCGCTAACGGAGCAGGAGCGCGAGAAGCCGTCGGTGCGGAAGACGATCATCAAGACCCGGCACCGGCGCGGCGATCTTGCCTATTGGGATGATTCGCTCACGCGGGCCGACGCATTCTTCCGCGACGGGCTGAAAGAGATTCGCAAGGGGCTCGCGCGCCAGCCCGAGGACGAAGGCTTGATGTTCCAACTCGGATTGAATCACTCGAAGCGAGGCAAGGTCGCGCTGGCACGAGGCCGGTGGGAAGAGGCTCGCGGCTACTTCGACGAAGCCATCAGTCTGTTCGAGCGTCCGTCTCGTGCCAACGAAAAAAACAGCGATCTCAGGGACTACCGGCGGACTCTCGCGACGAGCTACTCCGAACTCGCCGATCTGGAACTCGCACTCGGCCGGATGGATGCCGCCGCATCTCAGTACGACCATTCCATCACGCTCTTCGAACAGAACATCGGCAAACCAGACGATGACTACGATGTGTCCCTCCTGGCGGACGTGCTCTGCTCGCGCGGTGAGACGGCCCGTCGGTTGGGAGATTTGAAGGCCGCCGAGGGCTATCTAATCAAAGCACTGGGTCTGGGCCGCGAACTCATCGATCACAATCCGGGGGATGGGCTTTTTATGTGGACCCTGGCTCGGGTCCTCGTGGAGTTGGCTGAGCTGGAAACCGCACGAACTCAATGGGGCACGGCGAGCAGATACTACGACGAGGCGCAGGTCCTGGGATGGACGCTGCTCAAGGGGGAGAAGGAGAACAAGCGCTACGCCCTGGCCATGCTCCACGCATTGAGCGGGGATGAGACGTTAGCTCGCGTCCTGGGCAATCACGACCGAACCAGGTGGTTGCACACCGAGAGATGTAAGATTGTGAGCGCATTTGTAGGAAGCGACAGCGAGGACGTCCGCTTCCAAGCGCTGAATTGCCCCTTGAGCGAGGGCCCAGAAAAATAAAAAAAATCTGGTCGCGCCCGATCCTTTCGGAGATGGCGTCCATGGAGATCAGGAATCCATTTCTCTTGGGCGGATCTTCATGCACGAGACCAACGACACGCCTCTCAGCGGGCTCATCCTACTCTCCCAACCCGAGCAACTCAGTATTACCCCCAAAGACATGGTCGACGCGCTCCCGTACGCCTACAAGGCGCTCCCCCGGATGCCCTTCGACCTGGACGTGGTGGAACTCGCGCGTCAAGCCATCAGAACTCGCGACTGGGGGGCGGCGCAGCGCGCGCTTGAAGAGCGGGTACGCAGGGAACTCGTTCCGCTCCGGGACAAACACCCCGACTATCGCATCATCTACTTCGGGTCCTCGCCCATTCCGCTCACGGTCCACCTCGGTTTCCTCCTCGAAACTTGGCAGGGCGTGGAGGTCATCCCTCACCACCACGCGCGGAGGCTCTGGGGGTGGAGCCCCGAGCCCGCGAGACCGCCCGCCCGCCTCAAACCCGTCCGCCAACTGGACTACAGGGACAATTCATCGGGAGAAGCCGTCATCCGGGTCTCGACATCGCACCTCGTCGACCCGCAGGCGACACAGCGGGTGGTTCTCAAACCGCTGGTGGACATCGACATCGAGTTGGAGCATCCCGCAGAGGACGCCTTTTCTAGCATGGAGGAGATGCAAGAGGTCGCTCAGGTGTTCCGCGACACCCTGGATGCCATCGGTGACAGGTTTCCAGGCATCCAGCGCGTCCACCTGTTCGCCTCCGTGCAACCGGGGATGGCGCTCCTGCTTGGTGCGCAGATCAGCAAGACGATGCATCCGGCCGTGCAGACCTATCAGTACACGAGGAACGCGGAGAACGAGCCCTATCACGTGCCCGCGGTGCTCGCGAATGGGCCGAGCCAACCTGAGCTTCAGCCCCTCACGGAGGATGAGAAGGTACAGGCCGCGAAAGATCGCGAGCACCTGGCTCGCGCGCTCGAGCGAATGAAGGGCCGCGCCCAGATGGAACAGAGAAGCGCTGCCCCCAACTGGCTCGCGGGCCTCTTGTCGAAACCAGGAGGGCACCCAGGGTTTGCTTCCCACTGGCTGGGCATGCCCGCCCTGCACGAAACGCCCCTGCTCAAGACAGAGGTAGATCTCGCGACCCATACGGTCGATGACAGCTTCCGCTACGTCCACACCCTTCGTGTCTGGCAGATCGATGACCACTGGCTGGCACGGCTCGCGAAGAGACATCCGGACGAGGTAAGGCGGGCGAGAGCCCTGCGTATGCTTGTCCTGCATGAACTGGCCCATCGTGGGCCTCAAATGCTCACCAGCAAGTCGAGCAAGGAAATCGGCCGGTTCCCCAAGGTGCTAGAGGAAATCGATTACCACGCGGATGTATGGGCGATGCTGTATGAGTACGCGCTCACGGAGCAGCAATCACCGCGCGAAGTCGCCGATCCGCAAGAGTTTTTCCTGGAACTGATCCGGGTCGCGACCGAGACCATGTGGGCGTTCGACGATGACGGCCAGTCTCCCCGGGAGTTTCAAATTCGCCGTCTCAACCGGTACCTCATCTGGTACTGGCAGTACCTGTTGTTGGAGCATGGCGCCGGGCAGGGACGGGAGACGACTCTCGACTTCGTTCTTTCGCTCCTCGCACAACGTCCCATCATCGAGATGGCTGGTCCCACGGTCTTCGCTCGCCATGAGCGTGTCTTCTTCGCCCTCGACACCGCGCGTGTGGGCATCCCCGAGCTTGCCCTCTATCACGAGGGCAAGCTCTACAGGCACGGGGCGCGCTACGACTTCTCCATCGACGAACTGCTCGATGGGGTACGGATGCGCGACGGTATGCAGATTCGCGAGGTTCTGCGGTCGGCCTTCGAACAAACGGTGCGTTGAGCTTTTCTCCTGGAAACCCTGAAGGAATTACACATGTCATTTCAGCCACTATTCCGGCGGTTCCACCAAGCCATCCAATTGAAACGCTTTGACGAGAATGCGGAACTCGTCGAGAAGCGAGATCGAGTCTTGAAGCGGCTGCGCGAGAACCTGTCGATCTCCTTCGATTGGTTTAACCAAGGCAGCTATGCCATGGGAACAGGAGTCAAACCCGTCAATGGAGACTATGACATTGATATCGGACTCGTGTTCGATGTCAGCCATCGATCGTACGCTCCCAGCACGGTCAAGAAGTGGGTTTACGACGCCGTAGTTCACCACACCACGCGCGTGGAATGGCGCCGCCCGTGTATCACCGTGTACTATCAACAAGCCGGTGAAGCCATCTACCACGTCGATCTCGCCATCCTGGTGAAGGAATCACCGTACTCCAACGCGCTCTACTTGGCGATCGGCAAGGAGCACTCCGCAGCGGCCCAGCAAGAGTGGCAACCCGACGACCGGAAGGGCTTCATCAAGGCCATTGAGAACAAATTTACTGGTGAGGATGCAGAGCAGTTCCGCCGCGTCATCCGCTATTTGAAGCGCTGGAAGGACGAGCACTTCTCCAACCAGGGAAGGGCGGCTCCCACGGGGCTCAGCCTCACTGTTGCCGCTTACTACTGGTTCCAGCTAGCGAAGACTAGCTGGTATTCTGCTGCCGATTACGACGACTTCTCTGCGACTGCCTCCCTGGTGGATATGATCAAACGAAACTTCTATTATGGTCGTCGTCTCTCTCTGCAGTTCCCCAAAGCGCCACAAGATGACGTGCTCGCACGCATGACCGACCAACAAATGCGGGAATTCTACCAGCGCCTTGAGGAACTGAGTGGCTGGTTGGATGATGCTCGGAGGACTCGCTCCACCGCTCCACTCCAGCAGGCCTTTGGCGCGGACTTTCCCGCTCAGTGACGCAGTGCCTCTCCTGCCGCGCCCCGGGTATTATCCGCGTGGGTTCGCTGAAAAGGGAATGGGAGCGCCAGGGCATGGGACGAGAATCGTTGTCGGTGATGTCCGTGGAGGAGTTGTTGCGCCGGGCTCGCGCTGGGGAGAAGGACGCCCTGGAGGCACTCTTCGACAGGTGCCGGAAGAAGCTCGATGAGTGGGCATCTTCGGTCCGCTCCAGGATTCAGCCAAGTGGCGCTCGTCCCTCGGACATGGTGCAGGACACGGTGCTGCGCGCGTTCGATGCGTTCTTCGATTTCAAGGGAACCACCGAAGCTGAATTGCTCGCTTGGCTCCAGAGCACCTTCCGGAATCAACAGGTGCAGCAGGTACGGCATGTGCGGCGCATGAAGCGAGACGTGCTCAAGAGTGTCCCTCTGGAGGACTCCGAGGCCCTGTTGCCGCCCATGCTCTTGCGCAGTCCGAGTCAGGCTTCTTCCTTCCGAGAAGAGTGGCGCCTGCTTCTCACATACCTCTATGAACTGCCCGATGACCAGCGCGAGGCGATCTCTCTCTGCTATCTGAAGGAACTCCCGGTTGCTGAAGTCGCAAGGCATTTGCAGAAAAGCGAGCAGTCCGTCGCGGGACTCCTGAAACGTGGCGTCAAAACACTGCGGTCTCGCATGACGGAGGGCTCTGGATCGCCGACCAGTGGTTCCTCCAACGAGACTCCTCTATCGAGGGACTCCGCGGTTGCCCTGCTCGACTATCTCCGGCGGCGTGACAGCGGAGAAAAGGTGGACCTCATCGCGTTCATCTCCCTGTACCCGGATTTCGTGGATGAATTGCGTGACATGCTCCAATGGATCGAACGTCTTCAATCCCTCCGCCCGACATCCCCTACACCGTAGCGATCCAGAAAACGGAAACATGAAATGCCAATGCTCTCACAAGGATTCCGCATTGAAGATCACGAGATCATCCGTCTCACGGCAATCGGGGCCATGAGTGAAGTGTACGAGGCTCGTCACGGGCCCGACGGAAACTCCGTCGCCGTGAAGGTTCTGTCCCCGGAGTGGTGCTTGCACGAAGAGCTGGTCGCGCGCTTCCTCAACGAGGCGCGTGCCCTCGAGTATATGCAGCATGAGCGCATCGTGAATCTCTTCGCGTATGGCACCCTGCCTGGTGGTTCGCCCTTCATGATCCTAGAGTGGCTGCCCGTTGATCTCCATCAGGTGCTCATTCACACAGGAGGCCCGCTCGCGCCGTCGGTCGCAGCTCGCATCATCCGACAACTTGCCGATGCACTGGCCGCACTGCACGACCGAGGCATCGTCCACCGTGACCTGAAGCCGGCCAACGTGCTACTGCCTCAAGACGATCTTGCTCGCGTGGAGGTCAAGCTAGCTGACCTGGGACTCGCCAAGGTTCCCCCTGGCGAAGCGGTGTCTCATCTGAGTTGGGAGCCGAGGACCCTCTCCTCCTTACCCGTTTCAACGGGGGGCGGTACGCTCTTAGGGACATGGGATTACATGGCTCCGGAGCAGTGGATCCAATCCAAGACGGTCGACTCCAAGGCGGATGTCTATGCGCTGGGCGTGCTCTTCTTCCAGCTGCTAGCAGGCAGATTGCCCTTCATAGCTGAACAGCAGAAGGACCTGATGTACCTCCACCTCTTGGAGCCGCCTCGCCTCGATCTGCTCGCTGGTTCCGTGTCCAACTCCATCCGTGAACTCATCGGCGCGATGCTGAGCAAAAAGCCCTCTTCACGGCCCACCATGCGAGAGTTCATAGAGCAACTCGTTGGTATGTCGTAGGACTAGCAGAACGGCTGATGTCGGAGACGGAACGTCCCCGCGCGGTTCAGCCTCAGTGTTGGAGCATCACCTCTGGCGGATGGCTCCGCTCCGCCACCTGCTCGAGGTCCTCCACCTCGTAGGTGAGCAGGGGCGTTTGCGAGGACACCACGACCCAGGCCATGCCCGGCCCCGCCCGCACCGCGAGGGCATTGTCCGACAGTCGCCTCAGCTCCGGCTGGGGCGGCACGGCCTTTGGAGGTTCACTCCTCTGCCACGCGCGCGGCTGCTCCCTCTCCGGGGGGTACTCGAACAGCGCCTCGGGCGCCGTCATCGGGGTGGGCCGCGTCTCCTCCTCGTCCGCGGGCGGCAGCGCCTCCAGCGCTCGCGCCACCTCCTTGTTCCGGGGATTCAACTCCAACGCCGCCTTCAGCGCCGCGCGTGCCCCGGCCTTGTCTCCTTCATCCAACAGCAGCTCGGCCGCCATCCGGAACGCGTTGAGGGCCTCGCGCCGCGAGCCCGCGCCCCGGTACGCCTCGGCCTGGCCCATATACAGGGAAGGATCCCTCGGGTTGAGCTCCAGCAACCGCTCATAGGTCTGCACGCACTCGGTGAACCGCCGCTGGGCATACAGGTCCAACGCCTCTTCCTTCAATTCCCTCACACCCACCGTCCCATCCCCTTCGGCTCGCGCCGCGAACGTCCCACCCCAAGCAAGCACGGGCTGTGCCGGACGCCCGCTGTCCTCAGCACATGGGTCGAAGCCGCTCTTCGTCCGATCCTGCACTCTGGGTTTGTCCGCTGTCGGGCATCAGACGGGCTCTCGTACTTGCGAACACCTGAATATGATCTTCTCCCCGTTCAAGCCGCCTTCCCGGACCCTGTAAGGAAGGCGGAAATGTCTCCTTCCGACACCGTCATTCTTTCAGGCCGCGGCGCATGTCTTTGGCGAGCGTCATCCCCATCTCGGGCAGCACGCGCACCTGCCGCGGCCAGGCCTGGGTGGGTGTGTCATGCGCGCGAGCGCTTCCTCGTACCGGCCGCCGCGCCGCAACCGGCCCACCCTGCGCGGGAGTGTGTACGGCCTCGCGGGCCAGGAATCCGTCGGTGCACGGTTGCCAACATCGCTCGCGAGCGCGTCCTTGTTTGTCCGGCTGGATCCCGATACCCGTGACTTCCATGTTCAAGAGCCGTAACCAAGAGTGGGCCTTCGTGACTCGAGAATGGTGGGTTGCCGCGAGTCTCGGTCTGCTGCTTGTCTCGTGTAGTTCTACTCGTTCTATCACTCCGGGTACCGAGGACCTGACGAACCTGGTGCTCGTCATCAGCGAATTGCCCGATGGGCAGGTCACACACTCCTGGCAATCCGCCGAGGGTTTCGACCTTTCGCAATACAAGCATCCATCCAACAACAACTCACCTGGAGACATCATGCCAGTCGCGGCCCGACCACGTGATTGCGACCAGGAATTACAAAACTGTTATCAGGACTGCATGCGCCAACCCTTGCCCAAGGGATACGGGCACGTCAGGTCACCTCGCGGCAGTGGCGGAAAGTCAGAGTACTGTCGAGAGACGTGTTGGCAGCCCTATCAGGATTGCATCGAACTCCAAGGACTCAAGCCCCAGGAATTCACATCCGCCGAGCATGCGGTCGAGGCGCTGAAGCCCAGCCGGAAGGCCATCCTGGTGGGGAGCGTCGTCCTGATCGCGGGAGTGTTCTTCGTCACCGTTTCCGCGGGAGCGGGCCTTCTCGTTCTTGCTCCCATGGCGCTGGTGGTGGCGCCATGAGCAAGCATCCGCCCATCCGGGACGTGATGGACCTCCTCGCGCGGATTCGCGCCAGCACTCCATCGCCCGAGCAACAGGAGCTTCTCGCGGTGGCCCTCAACGCGATGCTCTTCATCAGCTCGACCGGTCAGCGCCATGCCTTCGCGGACTTCCTCTCGTACCTTGAATCCAGCGCCCCTCCTCCCGTGGTGGCCGCGTTCAAGAATCGCGAGGAGGCAGACACCTGGTTGAACAGTCAGTCCGAGCCACCCGACTCGGCCCTCGTGCTGATCGCGGACCAGTACCACACCGTCATGTTCAACCGAGACCGGGGCCACCGCCGCCTGGTTCCCCTTGCCATCATCGAATTCCACCTCGGCCGACTCAAACGCGAAGGTCTTCCTCCTGTGGTGGCCACGTTCGAGAACCGCGAGGAGGCGGAGTCCTGGCTCGCGCGTCAGGCCAAGCCGCCGGCGCAATCCCTGGTCACCATCGCGGGCGAGAATCACCTCGCGGTGTTCCACCCCGAGGTCAACCATCGCGCGCTCTACCCGTTCTCCCTGGCCCTGGACGAGGAGCCCTCCGCCGCGGAGTCTTGAGACGTGAAAGCCCGGGCGCGTGGGCTCCCGCGCCCTGAGCGGCGTCAGGCCGTCTCCCCGAGCCCGCGGCGCAGTGCTTCCACCAGCTCGGCGGGGTCCCCCTCGCGCAGCGCGGCCCGTCCCGCCTCGAAGTCCGCCCGGGCTCCCTCCACGTCCCCCAGGCGCGCGCGCAACTCCCCCCGGTCGCGCAAGAGCTCGGCGTCCACCGGCTCTCCCTCGGCGGCGGCGAGCGCGCGGGTCATGTCCTCCACCGCCTCGCGCGTGCGCCCCAGCCGGGCCCGCGCGAGCGCGCGCCGGTGCAAGAGCCACGGGTTGCCCGCGTCTTCGTCGAGGGCTCGCGTCCAGTCGCGCTCGGCGTCCTCGTCCCGGCCGAGCACCTCCAGGGACTCGGCGCGCCGCATGTACAGCACCAGCGCCTTGCGGAACTCCCCGGCCGCCAGCGCGTCGAAGTCGGCCACGGCCTCGGCGTGGCGGCCAAGCCGCGCCAGGGCGAGCGCGCGGTGCAGGTGCCCCGAGGCATGTCCCGGGGCCAACGCCAGCGCGCGCTCGTACCAGGGCAGGGCCTCGGCGGGCTGGCCTCCCCAGATGGCGAGCGTCATCCCCATCTCCAAGAGGACGCGCACCTGCCGCGGGTAGCTCTCGGTGAGCGCGCGCATGCGCGCGAGCGCTTCCTCGTACCGGCCGCCGCGCCGCAGCCGGTCCACCTTGCGCAACAGCTCGGTGAGCTCCGGGGGCCACGCCTCGCGTCCGTTGCGCTCCTGGGTCATGCGCTCCCTCTACCCGTCGGAGGAGCGCTCGGCCAGCCACGCCTGGACCTGGGCGCGCAGGGCCTCGGTGCCCGAGCGCTCCAGGGTGAGCTCGGCCTCGCGGGCCAGCAGGCGGGCGCGGGCCGAGTCCGGGTGGGTGTCCCACAGGGCGCGGGCGAGGGCGAAGCGGGTCTCGGCGAGGGCCTCGGGGGGCACGGTGTGGGTGGAGCGCAGCACGAGAGCGCGCTCGAGGGGCGCGAGGGCCTCGGAGGCGCGGCCGAGCCGCAACAACGCCTCGCCCTGGCCGGTGAGGGGCGCGGCCAGCTCCGGATGCCGCGGGCCCAGGGCGCGCTCACGCAGGCGCAGGGCGCGGGTGAAGAGCGTCAGGGCCTCGGCGGGGCGTCCCTGGTCCACGAGCACCCGTCCCAGGGTGGTGCAGGGCTGGGCGGTGTCGGGGTGCTCGGGCCCCCGTGCCCGCTCCGATGCCTCCACCGCCCGGCGCAGCACCCGCCGCGCCTCCTCGCCCTGCCCGTCGCGCCACAGGGCCGCGCCCAGCGCGTCCAGCGCCGTCGCCTGGAAGGGGTGGTGGGGGGGCAGGGTGCGCGCCACGGTGTCCACGCCCTGCCTCAGCGCGGTGAGCGCCTCGGTGGGGCGGCCCAGGGCGCTCAAGGAGCCACCGATGCTCACCAGGGCGGTGCCCACGCGCGGGTGCTCCGCGCCGAGCGTCTGGAGGAAGGCCGCGTGCGCGCGCAGGTTCTCCGCGAGCGCCTCCGCGTGACGCCCCTGGGCCGCGAGCGCCAGGCCCAGCCGGCGCAGCACGATGGCGCCCTCGGGGCTCTCCAGGGCGGAGGCCTTCTCCAGCTCGGCGAGGGCCTTGCGCTGGGAGGACTCGGCGGCGAGCGGATCCCCCTGGGCGGCGTACACGAGCCCGTGGGCACTCTCGAGCTCCGCGAGCAGCCGGCCCTGGCGCCGGGTGCGCACGAGCAGGGCGCGCGCCTGCTGGTAGAAGTCATGCGCATCCTGGGCGCGCGCGGTGTCGTAGGCGACGAGCCGGGTGAGGGTCACCAGGGCCTCGGCGCGCACCTCGTCCAGGCCCACCTCCTCCGCCGTACAGGCCGCCTCGTGCAGGGAGCGCTCGGACTGGTGGGCATCTCCCGCGAAGAGCTGCTGCCGTCCCAGCTCCAGCAGGGCCTCGGCCTTCAAGGCCGGGTCCTCCTGGACGCGGGCCTCACTGGCGAGGGTGGTGGCCGCGGAGAGCCCGGCGGCGTACTGGCCGGCGAGGCGCAGCGCGCGGGCGCGCGCGAGCTGGGCATGGCTGCCCTCCAGGTGGGCGGGCCGGCCCGTGTCCCGGGGCGAGGGCGCGAGGACGCCGTCCATCGACTCGCAGGGGCCGAGCTCGGACAGGCCGCGCACGGCCTCCACGGCGTGCTCCACCACGGCGCTGTCCGCCTCGGCGAGCAGCCCGGTGAGGGCCTTGAACTCGGAGCGCCGGCGCTCGAGGCAGGCGGTGTGCGCGGCGAAGCGCTCCGCGGACGTCTCGCCGCGCAGGCGCGTGGCCTCACAGGCCCGGCGCTGCTGGTCCACCCAGCCCGAGGCATAGGTGTCCAGCGCGCCCTTCACGCCGGTCCACGCGTCGGCCGCGTAGGGCTGGCCGGTGGCGAGCAGCGCCTGGCGCACGGCCTCCTGGCGCGGCGCGTCCCACACGTCGTGCATCCGGCTGGTGACGTCCTGGCAGACGCTCTGCTCCTGGTGCCACTGGCCCACGGCTCCGGCCACCACCGCGCCGAGGAAGAGCATGGCCACGGCGGCGAGCACCTGGCGCCAGCGCCGCGCGCGCGGCTCGCCCTGGATTACCTCGAGCAGCTCCTCCATGGAGGCGTAGCGCTCCTCGGGCCGCGGGCTCAACCCCCGCAGAATCACCTGCCGCACCCAGCCCGGCACGTCCGAGTCCCGGGGCACGGGACGCAGGCGGCCCTCCAGCGTGGCGCGCGCGAGCGCGGCGGCGCCGCTGCCCTCGAAGGCGTGCTCCCCATACAGGGCGTAGTGGAGCGTGGCGCAGAAGCTGAATTGGTCCGCGTGGCCGGTGAGCGGCTCGTGGCGGTACTGCTCGGGGGCCATGTAGCCCGGGGTGCCCATGATGAGGCCGGCGCGCGTCACCGGCGTCTCCAGGGGCTCGCGGGTGTTCAGACAGGCGAAGGCCTCCGTGTCGGGCACGGGGGGCTCGGTGCCCAGCAGCGCGCCGAGGTCCACCGGCACGGGGGCGCGGGGGGAGCCCGTGCCCTGCTCGCACGCGAGCCCGAAGTCATAGACGAGCACTCGTCCGTCGCGGCCCACCAGCACGTTGTCCGGCTTGAAGTCGCGGTGGACGAGCCCCGCGGCATGGGCGGCGGCGAGCCCCTCGCCGGCCTGGGCGAGCACCCGCAGCACCTCGCGCCAGGGCCGTCTGGCTTGCTTGAGCCACTGCCGCAGGGTGCTGCCCTCCACGTGCTCCAGGGCGATGAAGACGCGATCCCCGTGCTCGCCGATGTCGTAGACGGGCAGTACGTGGGGGTGGGACAGGCGCGCCATGGACTGCGCCTCGCGCATCAGTCGCAGCCGGGCCTGGCCGGGGTTCTGTTCCTCGCCCCCGGGCAGGAGCAACTTGAGCGCCACGCGCCGGTTGAGCTGGGGATCGAACGCCGCGTACACCTCGCCCATGCCCCCCGCGCCCAGGCGCTCCAGCACCAGGTAGCGTCCCACGCTGGTGCCCCGGGTGAGCGGCTCGGGCTCGGTGCGCACCGCGGACAGGGGCTCGGGAGGGCCGACCACGCGTGTGGGCTCTTCCTCCCCCAGTCGCATCGCCCGCTGGGCGCGCTCCAGCTCCTGTTCCAGCACGTCCAGTGCGCTGTCGAGATGACCTTTGACGTCATCCAGTCGCTCGGGGCTCTCGGCTCCGGATCGGGCCCCCTGCTCTTCTGGCTGTGACGGTTCGAGGCGCTCCACGCGGCTCTCCCTTGGAACGGAAGGTGTCCCCATGAGGACGGCTACATTGAATTCTTACGGGTTTATGGAAGATAAAGGCCCGGGAAACGGAACTCCTGGGAGGAAGCAACGTTCTACAGCGCGGCACATTCAGAACCCAGGATGTGTCCACCGCGTGTGGCCAGCGTATGGACTCCCAGTGACGGCCCCCCAGCACACCCTACTTTTAATGGGAGGTCGACGGGCCCGCTCGCCAAACCCGTTAGGGAGCGAGATGGCAACCCGAAGGGCAACTGAGTGCCGGGCGGGCGCGGTGGGCCGGGAGTGAGGTTGTGCGGCCGTTGTTGAGCGCGCGATCTAGTCTGCGCCCCCCTTTCATCCGAGCCAGACCCATCCGAGGAGCCGTGGTGATTCGAACCCGTCTGTCCTGCCTCGCGCTGCTGCTCACGAGCGCGTTGCCTCTGTCCGTTCGCGCGCAAGCGCCGGCGTCCGCCCCCGCCCCCGCCCCCGTCCCCGTCCCCCTTCCCCTGCCGTTTCCGGGCAAGCCCGACGCGCCCCGCTGGGACGTGAATGCCCCGGGCTTCCCCGAGCACACGGTGCAGCTCGACGTCACCGAGGGCACGTGGATGAGCGTGGACGTGAGCCCGAAGGGAGACGAGCTCGTCTTCGACCTGCTGGGAGACATCTACGCGCTGCCCATCGCGGGGGGCGAGGCCCGGGCGCTCACGAGCGGAGCCGCCTGGGACATGCAGCCGCGCTACAGCCCGGACGGGCAGTTCATCGCCTTCACGAGCGACCGGGGCGGCGGGGACAACCTCGTCGTGATGAAGCGCGACGGGAGCGAGCCCACGGGGGTGACGCAGGAGTCCTTCCGTCTGCTCAACAGCCCCGCGTGGTCGCCAGACGGCCAGTTCCTCATCGCGCGCAAGCACTACACGGCGCGGCGCTCGCTGGGCGCGGGGGAAATCTGGATGTACCACCGCTCGGGGGGAGAGGGCGTGCAGCTCACCGAGCGTCCCAATGAGCAGAAGGACGTGGGCGAGCCCGCGTTCTCCCCGGACGGCAAGTACATCTACTACAGCCAGGACATCACCCCGGGCCCGGTGTTCGAGTACAACAAGGACCCGAGCGGCGAAATCTATGTCATCCAGCGGCTGAACCTGGACACGCGCGAGACGGAGCGCTTCGTGTCGGGGCCGGGAGGCTCCATCCGGCCCACGCCGTCGCCGGATGGCAAGTCCTTGGCCTTCATCCGCCGGGTGCGGGGCAAGAGCGTGCTGTACGTGGCGGACGTGGTGAGCGGCGCCGAGCGTCCCCTGTTCGACGGGCTCGACCGGGACATGCAGGAGACGTGGGCCATTCACGGCGTCTACCCGGCGATGGCGTGGACGCCGGACAACCGCTCGCTGGTGTTCTGGGCGGGCGGCGGGCTGCGGCGCGTCGACGTGGCGACGAAGAAGGTGACGCCCATTCCCTTCCACGTGAAGGGCACGCGCACCGTCTACGAGGCGCTGCGCTTTGCCCAGCAGGTGGCGCCCGACACCTTCCCGGTGAAGATGTTGCGCTGGGTGCAGGTGTCGCCCAAGGGCGACAAGGTGGTGTACCAGGCGCTGGGCCACCTGTACGTGAGGGACCTGCCCAATGGCACGCCTCGGCGGCTCACGAAGCAGACGGAGCACGCGGAGCTCTACCCGTCGTTCTCCCGCGACGGCCGGAGCATCGTCTACACGACGTGGGACGACGAGAAGTTCGGCTCCATCCGGGTGGTGCCGGTGACGGGCGGCGAGGGGCGGGTGGTGTCCTCGGGACCGGGGCACTACGCGGAGCCCGCGCTGTCGCCGGATGGCAAGACGCTCGTCTACCGCGCGCTGGGCGGAGGCTATCTGCGCAGCGGCCTGTACAGCCGGGAGCGGGGCTTGTTCGTGATGCCGCTGGCCGGGGGGACGCCGCGCCGGCTGGAGGAGGACGGCGAGCAGCCGCACTTCGGGGCGGGCTCGGAGCGGGTGTTCTTCCTGGAGGTGTCGCAGCGCGAGAAGGACGACGAGCGCGCGCTCAAGAGCATCCGCCTGGATGGCACCGAGCCGCGCACGCACCTGACGAGCGACGAGGCGACGGAGTACCGCGTGTCGCCGGACGAGAAGTGGGTGGCCTTCCGGGAGAACTTCAACGCGTTCCTCATGCCGCTGCCGCGCGGGCCGAAGGCCGCGGTGGCGAGCCCCGAGACGAAGGCGCTGCCGGTGAGCCGCGTGTCGCGCGACGCGGGCGAGTGGCTGCACTGGTCCGGAGACGGCAAGCGGTTGCACTGGGCGCTCGGGCCCGAGCTGTACACGCGTGAGCTCAAGGACAGCTTCCGCTTCCTGGCGGGCGCGCCCCAGACGCTGCCGGAGCCCGCGGACAAGGGGCTCAATATCGCCTTCCAGGCGAAGACGGACGCGCCCCAGGGCACGGTGGCGCTGGTGGGGGGCCGCGTCATCACCCTCAAGGGGGACGAGGTCATCGAGGACGGCGTGGTGGTGGTGAAGGGCAACCGGCTGGTGGCGGTGGGTCCCCGGAGCCAGGTGACGGTGCCCGCGGGCGCCCGCGTGGTGGACGTGAAGGGCAAGACGCTCATCCCGGGCCTGGTGGACGTGCACTGGCACGGCTCCATGGAGGACGACGGCATCCTGCCGGAGCAGAACTGGAAGCTGTTGTCCTCGCTCGCCTTCGGGGTGACGACGATCCACGATCCATCCAACGACACGGGCGCCATCTTCGCCACGAGCGAGCTGGTGCGCTCGGGCGGCATGGTGGGGCCGCACGTGTTCTCCACGGGCACCATCCTCTACGGCGCCTCGGGAGCGTTCCGCGCGCCCATCGACACGCTGGAGGACGCGCGCAGCCACCTGCGGCGCATGAAGGCGGTGGGGGCCTTCAGCGTGAAGAGCTACAACCAGCCGCGGAGAGATCAGCGGCAGAAGGTGCTCCAGGCGGCGCGCGAGCTCGGGATGATGGTGGTGCCCGAGGGCGGCTCGCTCTTCCACCACAACATGAGCATGGTGGTGGATGGGCACACGGGCATCGAGCACTCGCTGCCGGTGGCCCAGGCCTACGAGGACGTGCGCCAGCTCTGGTCGGGCACGCAGGTGGGTTACACCCCCACGCTCATCGTGGCCTACGGCAGCATCATGGGGGAGAACTACTGGTACGCGAAGACGAAGGTGTGGGAGGACGAGCGGCTGCTCTCGTTCGTGCCCCGGCGCATGGTGGACGCGCGCAGCCGGCGGCGGGTGGACGCGCCCGACGAGGACTACGGCCACGTCCACACGGCCGAGGTGGCCAAGGCGCTCAATGACCGGGGCGTGAGCGTGCAGCTCGGCGCGCACGGCCAGCGCGAGGGCCTGGGCGCGCACTGGGAGCTGTGGATGTTCGCCCAGGGCGGCATGACGCCCCTGCAGGTGCTCCGGGCGGCGACGCTCTCGGGCGCGCGCTACCTCGGGCTGGACAAGGACATCGGCTCACTGGAGCCCGGCAAGCTCGCGGACCTGGTGGTGCTGGATGCCAATCCCCTGGAGGATCTGCGCCAGAGCACGTCCATCCGCTACACCATGGTGGGCGGACGGCTCTATGACGCGAAGACGCTCGACGAGGTGGGTGCCTCGCGCAAGCGCGAGCCCCTCTACTTCCATCGCGAGGGGCAGGGCGCCTGGGGTCCATCCTCGTCCTGGGGCACCCACCAGGACTGAGCCCGGCGCGAGCGGTGGGCGCGCCGGGCCGCTTCCCGGCGCGTCACCACACGGGGTTGACCTGGGTCTCGATGAAGGTGCCCAGCTCCTCGGCCAGGCGCTGGTGCTCCTGCGCGGTGGGGTGCCAGTCCTCGCCGTAGGGGTCGCTCTTGATGGGCTGATGGGCCATGTAGAAGACGACGTCGGGCTCATCGAGCTCCCAGACCATCTCCTCCACGTACTGCTGGATGCGCGTCCAGTAGTTGCGGCCCGCGGGGTAGTTGTCATTCATCGTCGGGCCGACGGTGCAGATGATCTTCGCGGAGGGGTAGGTCTTGCGCAGCTCCTGGACGAAGTTCGTGTAGGCCGCCTTGAAGAGGTCGGGGTTCGGGTCGATGGGTTGCTTGTTCGCATCGCGCGCGGTGAAGTCGCTGACGCCCAGGTTGAGGATGATGACGTCGGGGATGTATTCGCGGGTGTCCCAGACGGTCTCCTCGCTGTCGTCGTCGGGAAGGATGCGCTTGTAGCGCTTGGGGAAGGTGTCCTCGGTGGAGCCGTCGGGATTGCGCTGCACGCCTCGGTTGGACATGCACGTGGTGACCACCTGGGCATCGAACCGGTGGCCGAGGAGCGTTCCATAGGCCTTGGAGTTGTCCTCGTTCTTGGAGTGGTAGCCGGTGTTGGGCTCGGTGTAGGTGGGTGCCATGATGCGCACCTCGTTGCCGTAGCCACAGGAGACGGTCTCGCCAATGATTTCGATGCGCCGCTCGGGGAAGGGGGGGGGATCCAGCAGGGTGCCCTGCACGCTGATGCCCCGGAACTGGATGGTGCCCGCGTAGGGCCCGGTGCGCTTGACGAACTCGATGGTGTGCTCGCCCGATTTCAGGTCGCGGACGCCCTTGATCAACTCGCCATCGTCCGACTGCGGGAGCTTGAGCACGGCGGTCTGCTTGCCATCGACGATGACATTGACGAAGTTGGTGTGCTTGTCGTCGCCCGAGCCCTCGTCCTTGAAGGCCACGTCCACGCCGGTGCAATCGCAGCGCAAGCGCACGGTCGTGCCGGGGTAGGCATACCGGGGGCCAGTGTCATCGATGGGCTGCATGCGCCCGATGAATTGCAGCTTCGGATCCTTCGCGCTGTAGTCGTTCCACGGCTCGAACGGCTCGCAACTCACCAGGACGAGCGCCGCGAGCAGCACGGCCCCATGAAAGCGGTTCATTCCTCGTTCCTCCTCGGACGGTGGGTGGAGTATCGCCCCCAGCCTCTCCTCCTGTCGAAGGACGGGGAGCGGCGGCAGATTCCCCTGGGGGAGGATCGCTCAATTCTGTCGATAAATGGTCTGAATTCCTGGAGAAGTGGTCTTCAGCGACGTCGAACGCTATAAATCGACAGAATTGAGCGAGGGCTCTCCACCGTGAGCTTCCAGGAATCCTTTTGGAAGGACCCCCTTCCACTGCCTCGCGGGGTGGAGTTGCTCCGTCAGGACTCGCTCGTGGTGCCGCAGCGGGGACCAGGCGGCCAGGCGGTCTATGACCTCGTGCAGGTGAGACTTCCACAGGGTGGGGTTCCCGTCTTGCTGGCGTATCGAGCGCCCCTGTTTCCGGTGGATGTTCCGCGCCTGCGCGAGCGCCTCCGAGGACTCGATGAGGAACTGAGGAGACGGCAGTCAGCGGGGCGGGGGTTGCCACCGCCCCGCGTGCCGATGATCGCCACCGATGTGGCCAGTTCGGGTCTCATCGAGGTCTGTGAGCGTGAGGACGTCGCGCTCGTGGATCTGCGCGGCACGCTCGTGCTGAATTCCGGGAGCGCCTTCATCCGTATCCAGGGACGGGGCCGCTTCCAACGGACTCCGCGGGCTCCGGTATTCCACGGCAAGGGGAGCCGCCTGCTTCGCGTCCTCTTGAGTGAGCCGGGGCGGACCTGGAGCATTCGTCAAATGGAGGAGTTGACCCAGACGGGTTACGGCTACGCGCAAGGAGTCCTGACCCGCCTGGAACGGGAAGGCTATCTGGAGCGTGCCTCCAGGAAGTCTGGCTTCCGGGTGAGGGATCCCGCGGGTCTGATCCGTGCCTGGCTCGACAGTGGCAAGCGGACCGCGGCGGTGGTCGACGCTTTCAACGCGCCCTCCACGACCGCCGACTCGCTCCTGCGGGGACATTCCGCGCTGACCTCCCTGGGCATCAGGTCGGTCTTCACCCTGGCCAGCGCACTGCGACCCGAGGAGCGCTTCGCCTCGGGACTGCCCCATGGCGTCTATTCGTCCGGGCCGGTGGACTCCCTCATCCAGGCGTTCGGTCTGCGCCGCATGACTCCGCACAACTTCTGGGTGATGCGCCCGGAGGTCGCGGCCGACACGCAAGCGGGGGGGGTCTACTTCATGCCTCGCGAGCTGTCGCATGGCCCCGGAGTGGCACTGCCTCAGCTCATCGTCGACTTCCACTTCAGCGCGGGGCGAGGAAAGGAGCAGGCGGAGGTCTTGCAAGAGCGCTACCTCAAAGCGCTGCCGCTTCTCCCGGAGAGACCTGCGTGATGGAAGAAGTGGAACAGTTCGAGGCGGTCCTCCGGGAGCTCGGAGAGCTGATGATCGATCTGGGAGATCTCGCCTCCTCGGTCGTGCTGATTGGAGGGCAGGTGCTCGCCCTGGAGTCGAGACGGCGAGGCCAGTCAGGAGTCATCGCCGTCGAGACGGAGACAGGAGAAGAGGTCACCCGAGGGTTCACCTTCGAGCCCGATCTGCTCTTCGATCTGGATGGCACGGAGTTCATGGCGGGCCGGTTGCCGGAGGTCCTGAAGGAACGGGGCTATGAACGCGCTCGTCAGTTCCGTTGGTCCAAGAAGCTGCGCGGTTCGTGGGTACAGCTCGATCTCTTCGCTCCCGAAGAGGTCGAACCGGACGATCTGCCCACCGCCATTGACGCCTCTTCCGGACGCGCGGCTGGTCCTGCGACGGGCTCAACCCATCACGTTGAACATCCAGGGTACGCTCTTGAGGATCTCGATTCCGGATGCGGTGGGATTCCTCGCCATGAAGACGCGGGCCAAGCTGCAACTGCGTCCCGAGGGCAACAAGGACAGCTTCGACATCTTCGCCTACGTCAAGCTGGTGGGGGCCGATGCCGTCCTGGATGCATTGAATCAGGCGATACCCGAGGGCGGGGAGATCCGCCGCAATCTCCTGGCGCTCTTCTATGATCGCCGTCGCCCGGGGTTCAGGATGTCCTGGCCTACGCCGACACCCTGGAGCCCGAGCAGCGGGAGTTGTTGGCCCAGTCCGTCGTCGACCTGTTCGCGGCGTTCTGAGGCGTCCGGCCTTGCGAAGCGGAGCTTGCGAGCCGCCGCTCCGAGGACGAGAGTGTGAGCCCTCCTCTTGCCGTTGGAGTCTCGCCGTGCCCGCAGCCCTGCCGCTCTCCGCCGCCCTGCTCTGTCTTCTCTCCGCGCCGCCCAAGGCCCCCGCCAAGGCGGCCCAAGCGCCCTCGGGTCCCTCCCCCCAGGTGGCCGAGCAGCTCATTGGCGCGGCGCTCACCGACGGCCATGCCTATGCGCGCCTCGCCGAGCTCGCCGACGGCATCGGCCCGCGGCTGTCCGGCTCGGAGGGCGCGGACGCCGCGGTGCGTTGGGCGAAGCGGAGCTTCGAGGCGGACGGGGTGAAGGTGTGGCTGGAGCCCGTGAAGGTTCCCCACTGGGTGCGCGGCGAGGGCTCCGCGCGCGTGCTCGGCTCGGACACCCGGCGCGAGCAGAAGCTCGCCGTGTTGGCGCTCGGCGGCAGCGTGGCCACTCCCCCCGAGGGCCTCACCGCCGAGGTCGTCGAGGTGCGCTCGCTCGAGGAGGTGGCCGCGCTCGGGGACAAGGTGAAGGGAAAGGTGGTCTTCTTCAACCACTCCATGGCGGAGACGAAGGACTATGGCCCCGCGGCCGGGCTGCGCACCCGGGGCGCGTCGGTGGCGGCGAAGGCGGGGGCGGTGGGCATGCTCATCCGCTCGCTGGCCACCGCGTCGCTGCGCACGCCGCACACGGGCGCGCTGCGCTACGACGAGGGCGTGCCGGCCATTCCCGCCGCGGCGGTGTCGGTGGAGGACGGGGAGCTGTTGCACCGCCTGTTGGCCTCGGGCCCGGTGAAGGTGGAGCTGAAGCTCACGTGCCAGACGCTGCCGGACGCGGACTCCTTCAACGTGGTGGCCGAGGTGAAGGGCCGCGAGAAGCCGCGCGAGGTGGTGCTGCTCGGCGCGCACCTGGACTCGTGGGACGTGGGCACGGGCGCGCACGATGACGGGGCCGGCGTGACGATGGTGATGGAGACGGCGCGGCTGCTCGCCCGGCTCAAGCCCGCGCCCCGGCGCACGGTGCGCGTGGTGCTCTTCATGAACGAGGAGAACGGGCTGCGTGGAGGCCGGGCCTACGCCGAGGCGCACGCGGCGGAGCTGGGCGAGCACGTGGCCGCGCTGGAGATGGACTCGGGGGGAGGCAAGCCCCTGGGCGTGGTGCTGCGCTCGGGCCCCGGCGGCGACGCGCTGGTGAAGCCCTGGCTGCGTCCGCTCGAGGTGCTGGGCGCGGGCGTGCTCCTGCCGGGCGAGGCGGGGGGCGCGGACATCTCGCCCCTCGTGCCGGCGCGGGTGCCCTTCGTGGGGGTGCGGGTGGACGCCAGCCGCTACTTCGACGTGCACCACTCGGAGGCGGACACGCTGGACAAGGTGGACCCGAAGGACCTGGCGCACAGCACGGCGGCGCTCGCGTGGGTGAGCTACGTGCTGGCCGAGGTCCCCGGCGTGCTGCCCCGTCCCGAGGCCCCCGCGACTCCCCACCCATGAGCGATCATCCCGAGAATGAGAATCAGCGGGGCTCGCGCCGGGGCCGGATGCAGCCGGAGCGGCGCGAGCAGGTGCTGGAGGCGATCCACGAGGCGCGGGCGCGGGCCCAGTCCGCCTGGCCCGAGGAGAAGAGTCCGCAGCTCTCGCAGGGCTGGGTGGATCGTCGCCGGCTGCTGCTGTTGGACCTGGTGCTGGGGGTGGGCGAGGAGCTGATGCGGGGCGACACGCTGGGCGCGCGCGAGCTGGCCGAGCGGCTGCATCCCGTGCTGGTGGCGGCGCGGGAGCTGGCGCCGGGCTATTCGCTGGGCAAGGCGGCGGAGCTGGTGCTGGCGGCGCTGGAGGAGGGCGAGCCGGGACTGGAGGTGGATTGAAGTCCTCCCCGAGTCCACTATCCTCCTCACCCCTGAGGAGGAAGCATGGCGAGACAGGCGGGTCGTCGGGCCGCGCGGGCGCGGGACTTCATGGCGTTGATGGACCGGCTGCGCATCATCGAGGACGAGGCGGCGGAACAGGCGTTGCTCGAGGAGCTCAAGCGCGTCGAGCGTCCCCTCATCC
The DNA here is from genome assembly GCF_000335475.2 of Cystobacter fuscus DSM 2262. NCBI lineage: Bacteria > Pseudomonadati > Myxococcota > Myxococcia > Myxococcales > Archangiaceae > Cystobacter > Cystobacter fuscus. The sequence goes on from NZ_ANAH02000004.1 coordinate 450,952, forward strand.
TCTCCTTCGTCAACGCGCACGCGGTGAACCTGGGGTGGGAGCAGCCGGGCATGTTGGAGGGGCTGCTGCGCTCGGACGTGCTGCTGCGCGATGGCATCGGGGTGAAGCTGGGCCTGCGGGCCTTCCACCGGCGCTACGGGCTGAACATGAATGGCACGGACTTCATCCCGCGCATCGCCCGGGCGTACGCGGGGCGGAGCGTGGCGCTGTTCGGCACGCGCTCGCCGTGGTTGGACAACGCGCGGCGCACGCTGGAGGAGTGGGGCCTGAAGGTGGTGGCCTGCCACGAGGGGTTTGATCCGCCGGAGACCTACTTGCGGCTCGCCGCCGAGTCCAGGCCGGACCTCATCCTCATGGCCATGGGTATGCCCAAGCAGGAGGAGATCTCCGTGAAGCTGCGCGAGGCCCTGTCGCACCCGGTGCTCATCGTCAACGGGGGCGCGGTGCTGGACTACATCGGGGGCAAGGTGCCGCGGGCGCCGCTGGTGATGCGCCAGACGGGCATGGAGTGGCTCTTCCGTCTGGCAGTGGAACCCCGGCGGTTGTTCCGCCGTTACGTGGTGGGCATTCCCGTCTATTTCACCCACGTGGCCGAGGTTCGCCTGTCATCGCTCCGCAAGTGATGAGCCAGACACCGGGAGGAGACCCGCGCGCGAGGCCGTGTCCTTGGACAGACACGGCGAGGGCTCGGGGCGGGACAGCGTGGCGCGGCGGACGGAAGGGTTGAACGGGAGGGCGAGCCCGGGCGCGTTGTGAGGGATTGGGAAGTCTGCGTTGTTTGAACGCTTCCCATGCCCCCCTCCACAGACATCGCCCTTCAGGTCTTCCTGCCCCACCAGGTCTTCCTGCCCCACCAGGTCTTCCTGCGCACCCGGTCCTTCAAGGCCCTGGATGGGCTGAGAGCACTGGCCATCCTCGCCGTGGTCTTCTACCACGTGTCCGACTGGCGAGAGGGCTTCGTGGGCCGCTTCTATTTGAGCGTCTCGCTCTTCTTCGCCATCAGCGGCTTCCTCATCACCACGCTGCTGCTGCGCGAGCGCGACGCCACCGGAAGCATCGCGCTCACGAAGTTCTACGCCCGGCGCTCGCTGCGCATCTTTCCGCTCTACTACGCCGTGTGCGCGCTCTACATCGTGCTCGTGGCCGGATTCGAGCAGGACGTGCTGGTGCGCGCCACGTTCTTCGACAACGTGCGCTACTACCTCACGTACACGTCGAACTGGTTCATCCCGCTGGGCGAGGGCCGCATCGTCTTCTTCTTCGCCTGGAGCATGGCCACCGAGGAGCAGTTCTACCTGTTGTGGCCGTGCGTGGTGCGCCACTTCAAGCGCCGCGGCGGCCCGGTGGTCTTCATGGTGGGCCTGCTGCTCTTGGGGTTGCTCGCCGACTGGGGCGTGCGCTCCGGCGTGCTCGACACCCGCTGGCTGTGGGTGCGCATGCTCGACAGCATCTCCATCTCCATCTGCATGGGGTGCCTGGCGGCGTACCTGACGCACTTCCCGCGCTCCTTCGAGTGGACGTGGAAGGTGCTCGGCCAGTCGTGGAGCGTCCCGGTGCTCGTCGTGCTGGCGGCCGCCGCGGTGCGCTACCAGGAGACGCCGCTTTGGGTGTCCTCGCTGCTGTTCACCGCCCTGGTGGTGGCCATGTGCATCCGGCCCCGCCACGTGCTGGCGCCGCTCGTGGATCACCCGGTCCTTGGCTACGTGGGCTCCATCACCTACGGCGTCTATTTGATGCACATGCTCTCGCTGCACCTCGTGCGCCGCCTGGTGCCGCAGCACCTGGTGCCCTACCCGCTGGTGCTGCACTTCGTGCTGACGCTGGCCGTGAGCATCGGCCTGGCCACGTTGAGCTACCGCTATTTCGAGACGCCTTTTTTGAGGCTCAAGAATCGCTTCGACTGGCGCGGCGAGGCGTCCCCTTGTCCGCAAGCCCGGTCCCCGGTGGTGCCATCCGGGGTGGGTGCTCCGGTGAGCCCGGGGTAGGCGAGTTGGGGTAGGTTGCTCGCCGGGGGGGACATGGGTCCCTCGACGAGGAGCTCCATCATGACGACACCCGCTCGGCCACCCATCCTGCTGACGATGGCCGACTACTACGGCACGCTGGCGGCGGTGCGCAGCCTGGGCCGGCTCGGCATCCCCATCACCATGGCCGAGTCCAAGCTGCTCGCGCCCGCGCGCTGGAGCCGCTACGTGACGCGGCGGGTGAGCTGCCCGAGCGTGGGGGACTCGGACGCCTTCATGGAGTGGCTGGTGCGCTTTGGCGAGCGCGAGCCCGGCCACGTGCTCTACCCCACGAGCGACGACATGGCGTGGCTGTTCGCCCTGCACCGCGAGGAGCTCGCGCGCCATTTCCAGATGTACCAGCCGGACGTGAGCGCCATCTACGGGCTGCTCAACAAGCAGCGGCTGCACGACCTGTGCGAGGGCGTGGGGCTGGACGTGCCGGACACCTGGTTCCCCGAGGACGAGGCCGCGGTGGAGCGCGTGGCGGCCCAGGCGCGCTTCCCGGTGCTGCTCAAGCCGCAGACTCAAATTCTCTTCGAGAGCCACGTGAAGGGCGCGCAGGTGGAGCGCGCGAGCGAGTTGTTGCCGCGCTACCGCGAGTTCCTCGAGCGCAACCAGTACGGGCGCAAGCTGCTCGCGTATGATCCGCGGGCCAACCGGCCCATGGTGCAGGCCTTCTACACGGAGGCGGCGCAGAACATCTTCAGCCTGAGCGGCTTCGTGGACCGCACGGGCGAGCTGTTCGTGGCGCGCGGGGCGCTCAAGGTGTTGCAGCGGCCGCGCAAGCTGGGCATCGGCTTGTGCTTCGAGGAGGTGCCGGTGGACGAGGCGCTGGCGGAGAAGGTGCGCCAGCTGTGCAAGAAGCTCGGCTACCACGGCACGTTCGAGGTGGAGTTCATCCGCGTGGGCGGGCGGCAGCTGCTCATCGACTTCAACCCGCGCTTCTTCAGCCAGATGGGCTTCGACGTCGCGCGGGGCATGCCGCTGCCGTTGTTCGTCTACGAGGCGGCGGGTGGCAACGAGGAGCGGCTGGCCCAGGTGGCGCGCGAGGCGCTCGCGTGGAAGGGCACGGGCCAGTACATCTACTGCCACCGGGGCATCTTCGAGCTGCTCTTGCGCGCGCAGGGGTTGTCGGGCCGGCTGTCCTCGCAGGAGGTGCGGCAGTGGCGCGAGTGGTACGCGCGTCACAGCGAGCGCGCGGTGGACGCCGTCATCGACATCGGGGACTGGGTGCCGTGGGTGGTGGACGTGGCCATGCACCTGCGCTTCTACGCGCGCCACCCCAAGAGCTTCATCCGCACCATGGTGTTGGACAAGTAGGCCCGCCGGGTCCGAGGTGGCTCCCGGGGCGTGCTTCCCTGGCCGCCGGGCCACCTGGGGAGGATGAAGCTTCCCTCCGCTTTGTCCATCCCGGGAGCGCGGGGCTTTCTTGTATGCTCCGCGTCATTTCCCGCCGCTGCCGCGCCGTCCTCCTCCTGGAGGGGGGTTCGGACGGCTCCTTCACGGAAAACGCATGACCCTGTTCCGGTATCGCGAAGACCGAATCCCCGTCCTGCTGTTCCTGTGCGTGTTCGCGCTGGATCTGACGGTGTACTTCCTGGCGAGCAACTGGTGGTTGCCCATCCTGTGGTTCGGCGCGCTCATCATCCCGAAGGGGTGGATCTGCTCGTGGAACCACAATCACCAGCACCTGCCCATGTTCCGTCACACGCTGCCCAACCGCCTGCTGGAGGTGGTGTTCGGCTTCCAGACGGGAATCACCTCGCACGCCTGGTTCCTGCACCACGTGGTGGGCCACCACAAGAACTACCTGGACCAGGACAAGGACGAGTCGCGCTGGAAGCGCGATGACGGGTCGACGATGGGCGAGGTGGAATACTCGCTCAAGACGGCGCTCACGGCCTATCCGCGGGCCTTGCGCGTGGGCCTGGAGCAGCCCCAGCACCGCAAGGCGCTGCGCACCTTCGTGGGCATGGCCGCGCTGCAGGTGGTGCTGCTGGGCGTGCTCTTCTGGCACAACTGGTACAACGCGCTCTTCGTCTTCCTGGTGCCCATGGCGGTGTCGCTCTACGTGACGGTGTGGGCCACCTACTTCCACCACGTGGGCCTGGAGACGGACGACCACAACCAAGCCTCGTACAACATCCTCCATCGGGGCTACAACCTGATGACGGGCAACCTGGGCTACCACACCGCGCATCACTCGCGGCACGGCCTGCACTGGTCGAAGCTGCCCGAGTTGCACGCGCAGCTCGCGCGCGACATCCCCCCCAATCTCTACCGCCAGCCGGGCATCCCCTTCGTGTGGCGGGGCTCCGAGGCCAAGCTGGAGCTGAGCAGCGAGCAGGTGGAAGCGCTCGCGGCCTCCGCCGTGTCGCCCAAGCGGGCCGCGGCCTGAGTCACCCGGGGAGGGGCCTCGCGAGAGGGGCCGCTCTCCCGCGCCGGGCCGCGCGGTGGCCGCCTACCGCGCGAGCTTCAGGTCCAGCACGGACATGGACCAGGGCGGCAACACCAGCTGCACGCTGTTGCCCGACGTCAGGAAGGTCCGGTTCTCGGAGAAGCCCGCCGGCCCGCCCCGGTAGCCGAACACCCGCACGCTCTCGACGTTGCCGCACCCCTTGAACTCCACCTGGGTGGTGCGCGCCGTGTCCGCGTCCAGGTTGAGCGCGACGGAGACCATGTGCTCGCCGCTGTCATCGCGCGAGGCGAACAGCGACGTCGTCCGGGCGTCCGCGGGCTTGTCGAAGCGCGAGGGCACGTAGTGGTCGAGGAAGCGGCCGCCCTGGCCATCGAAGTTGCGGAACGCGCGGAACGCCCAGAAGGCGGGGCTGTTGCGGGGCGGGTAGGTGAACATGAAGGCCGAGGTGATGCCCTGCTCGGCGAAGCGTCCGAGCGCCTCGGCCTGCGCGAGCCCGCCGCTCATGTGCGTGGTGGCGCCGAAGTTGTACTCGCCGATGGAGATGCCCCGCTTGGGGTAGTACTCGGCGATCCACCGCTTGAGGCGGGGGATGAGCTCCACGGTGTCCTCGATCCACGACTCGTCTTCGTACGAGGGGTCCCACAGCGCGCGCACCGAGCGGATGCGCCGCGCGGAGGTGTCGGCATCGGTGGCGCCCCGCTCCTCCATGCCCATGCCCTTGCCCTGGGGGTAGAAGTGGACGTCCACCACGTCGAGGATGCGGGTGCCCGTCTGCTGCTCGTGCTCGCGCAGCTTCTTGAGGTACCAGGGCAAGAGCGCGAGGTTGCCGTGCGCCTTGATGTCCTTCTTGTTGCCGCCCGGAGCCAGGTCCGCCGCCGAGTGGAAGTAGTTCGTCCAGCCCCACTCGGCCGGGCCGGCGATGACGGCGTCGGGGTCGGCTTTGCGCACGGCGGAGCCGTAGGCGATGGTGCGCTCGAGCAGCTCGTCATAGGTGACGGGCTCCGGGTGCACGTCGCGGTGCGTGGTGTTCCAGAGCATCGGCTCGTTGTCGAGGATGTACATCTGGACGCTGCGCCCGCGCTTCTTGTCCTTCTCGCGCAGCGAGCGCACCCACTCGTGGATGAAGGAGGGAGGGGCCTCGACGCTCGTCTGGGTGGGCTCGGGCGGGGGCAGGGCCTCGCCCGAGGACGTGAGCCCATTGCCGGCCTCGGGCACGTCCGGATCCATCTTCTGCTGGGGGCCGAAGAGCGAGCGGGGAAAGCTCGTGGAGGTGGCGTCCTTGGCCACCCAGCCGATGAGGGGCACGGTGAGGGCGGACTGGAGCCCGTGCTGGAGGTTGGCCTGGAGGAAGCTGTCGGCGGTGTAGTCGGGGCGGGTGCCGAGGACGACGTTGCGGAAGTACCAGTCGTTGGCCGTGTTCCAGACGTTGCCAATCTTCCAGTTGTAGCGGGAGCTGGCGTTGCCTCCCCAGCGGCGCGCGGTGGCGCCCAGCTCCCACTGGTGGGACTCCTTGAGCTCGCGCAGGTTGCTGAAGGCGATGCCGTAGATGAGCGGGCTGATGGAGTGGCCGGGCGCGGTGCAGTCCACCACCACGCGCGGGCCCTTGGCGTTGCCGAAGCCCGGGCGGGCGCCTCCCCCCGTGGCGGCGGGAGCGGGCGTGGGAACGGGCGAGGGAGCGGGATAGGAAGGAGTCGGGCGGGGAGGGCTTGCCGTCTGGGCGACGGCGGGAGGGGGCCGGGGCGGCGGCGGCGGGGTGGCGCGGTCGGCGAGCCGCGCGAGGCCCAGCTGGCTGATCTCCACCCAGTCCTCGCCCACCGGCTTGTAGGCGCGCAGCACGAGCTGCGTGAAGGCTTCCTTGCGCGGGTTGAGCTCGCTCATGGGGATGAACACCTGCGTCCAATCCCCATCGCGGGCGACGACGTGTGCGTCGGACACGCGCACGCGATGGAAGAGCGTCTCGCCATCGGAGTCCAGCCGCACCTCGAGGAAGTCCCCGAAGCTCTTGGGCGCGCGGTAGCGCAGCGTGAGGCCGCCGTAGTCGGTCCCGAGCTCCCTCTTGGACAGGCTCCACCCACCGAACTTGTGCAGGCGCAGCTTCGCGGGCGATGCGCTCTCCAACTCGTGCTCGGCCCACCCCCGGTCTTCCCAGCCCGGGAGCAGGCCGTTGTCGTAGGCCAGGTCCATGGGCTCGACGACGGCGCCGGAGGGGGCCGCGCTGGCCTGCGACTCCTGTGAGGGGCTGGCGGTGTCCAAGGCGGGCGTCATGCCGCCGGGCGCGGTGAGGCCCAGCTCTTCGATCTCCACCCAGTCCGTGCCCACGTTCTTGTAGGCGCGCAGCACGACGCTGCTGAACTCGGCCTGTTTGGGATTGAGCTGCTCGAGCGGGATGAAGAGCTGGACCTGGTCCCCGTCGCGGCGCGCCACGTGGCTCGCGTTCACCTTCACGCGGGGGAAGATCGTCTCGCCCTCCGTCTCCAGCCGCACCTCGAGGAAGTCGCCGAAGTCCGCGGGGGCGCGGTAGCGCAGCGCGAGTCCTCCGAACTCCCCCTGGAGGCCCTTCTTGCGCAGCATCCAGCCGCCCATCTTGTCCATGCGCAGCCGGGCCGGGCCGGGGGGCTTGAGCTCGCGCTCGGACCAGCCCTCGTCGACCCATCCCTCCATCAAGTACCCCCGGCTCCAGAGGGCCTCGGTGATGGCGGGGATGTCATAGACGCTCGCGCCGGCACTGGCTTCCTGGGAGGAGGAGCCGCGCTTGCACGAGGCGAGCAGGGGCGCGCCCAGACAGACGCCGGACAGGAGGGCGACGCGGGACCAGCGGCCGCGCCATGACGAGAAGACGGGCCGCATCACTCGCCGTCCACGTCCCGGCGCGGGAAGACGCGGGCGGGGATGCCCACGGCCACGCTGTCGGGCGGCACGTCCTGGAGCACCACCGCGTTGGCGCCGATGCGCGAGCGGGCCCCGATGGTGATGGGGCCGAGGATGCGCGCGCCGGCGCCCACCCACACGTCGTCCTCGATGGTGGGGTAGCCATCATCCTTGGCGGTGCCCACGGTGTTGTTGCCGTAGAAGCGCACGCGGTTGCCAATCTTCGCGTCGCCGCCGATGACGGTGCCCAGGCTGTGGACGAAGTAGACGCCGGTGCCCAGCTGCACGTCCTTGCCAATCTCCACGCCGAGCAGCGCCGTCTGGGCCACGCGCAGCGCGTGGTTGCCCATGGGAATGCCCAGGCCCCGCGCCGCCTCGCGCAGCCGCTGCAGCGCGAGCACCCGGTAGCCGTCCGACGTGAGCACCATGGCGGCCACGGCCTTGGGGCTCGCCTGGCCGTGGTGCTCCGAGCGCGTCGCCTCCAGCGCGTCCTCCTGGAGCGCCTGGACGAGCCGCCGCACCTGGCCGGGCCCGCCCGCGCTGAGGGCGAAGCGCGCCACGTGCCGCGCCGCCTGGCCCAGCGAGCCCGCCTCGGCGCGCGCCCCGCGCAGGTACTCCATGGCGTACGTCACCGAGGTGCCCATGAAGGCCAGCTTCGCGTAGCCCGCCTCGTCGGCCCGCCGCGCCGCGCCCATCACCGCCTCCGTGAGCGGACGCGTGGCCTCGGGCGCCACCACCGCGGCGGCGAGCAGCGGCCGGGCCAGCGGGTTCATCTCGAAGAGGAAGCGCCACGGGTCCACCTGCGGCACGTCCGGGTGCTTGTCCGCCACGCGCGAGTCGAAGACGCCATAGCGGTGGGCGCGCTTGAGCCACTTCTCGTAGCTGGTGTGATCCGAGCCGTGCAGCACGTGCGCGGCGGCGCAGAACTCGAAGCGGCAGCCGGCCTTCTCCAGGCGCACGCCCAGCTCGATGTCCTCGGACTGGCCCAGGCTCTTGTCGAAGCCGCCCGCGGCCACGTAGTCCGCGCGCCGGAAGGACACGTTGCCGGTGAAGAGCTGCCAGCCGTGGGCGCGCCGCTTGGGGCCGCTCAGGCTCGCGGCGATGCGGTTGTTGAGCCAGGCGTACCAGCGCTCGAACAGCGGCATGTCGGAGATGGAGGGATCCGGGCGGATTCCCCCCAGCACCACGTTGCGCGAGCCCTGGGGGTGGCGCGCCAGGTGCCGGGCGAGGAAGTCCTCGGCCACCTGCATGTCGTCGTCGGTGATGAGGACGATGTCGCCCCGGGCCGCGAGCACGCCCCGGTGGCGCGCGGCCGCCGCGCCGGCGTTGGCCTGCGTCTCCACCCGGAGGGTATAGGGCAGCGAGAGCTTCTCCAGCACGGGCGCCACCGGCTCGCGCGAGCCGTCATCCACCACCACCACCTCGAAGTCCGAGGGGGGCAGCGTCTGGCGGGCGAGCTGGTGGAGCAGGCGCTGGATGAGATCCGCGCGGTTGTAGGTGGCAACGACCACACTCAGCCGCGGGCGCGAGGCCTCGGGCCGAGGAGGAACAACGGCGCCAGGGGCGCCGGAAGCTGCGTTCATTTCTTCAGGGCTCCGGACGGGGGCTGGAGGGTAACGCTTCCGAGGAAGCGCTCCTTCCCAATCAGGTCCAGCGTCCGGCGGGCGGAGGTGTAATCCGAGGTGCCGAGCGTCACGCTCAAGAGCGCCTTCTCGGCCGCCAGCGCGATTTCCAGCCCCAGGGGGTTGGCGACGACGGAGTCGATGAGGACGACCACCCGGTCGCCCTGCTCCACGTACGCCTGCATCTCACTGACCACGTGCTGCGAGGCGCCCAGCTCCAGGCCCTCGGCGTCCAGGAAGTGCAGCGGCGTGCTGCTCTGCCGGCTGGCGACCTCGAGAATGGCCTGGACGGCCTGCAGTCCCGAGCCCCCCGCGTGCGAGGGCACCACCACCAGCGAGGACCAGCGGTGACGCTGGTTGAGCATCGCCCAGAGCTGCAACAGCGTGCTCGACGGCACACTGGGCGTGGGGGCATACTGCGGCTGCGCCGTCTCCGCCGCGACCGTGGCCACCGTGCCATCGGCCTCCTGCTCCCGCTCCGGGCTGGGCGGAGGGGGCTGCGGCCGACTCCCCCGCACGACGGACAGCGGCTGCACCACGCGCCGCATGTCGGGTGACGTGGGGCCTCCCGTGCGCGAGCCACCCTTCGTCTTCTTGTCGTGAGGCTCGAACATGGCCGGAACTATACTACCGCGTCCCGGGGCGGTTGGCACCCCCGAAGATGCCGGACCAGTGCGCGGAGTGTCATATTTCCGTGGCCGCTTGGGCTTTCGGTGCGGTATCATACAAGATTTCCCGTTTGGGTGCGAGTTCCCCCAACTGGAACGACTTCAGATGTTTTCGCGACCCTTGGGCTCGGCCAGGCCCCCGTCAGGGTGGCCACCTTGCCCACGCAGGTGACCGCCATGGCGATGAGGAGGGTGCCGAGCCAGCTGATGCTGCCCATGTCGCCGAAGCACTGGTTGGTATAGGCCACGATGACGGCCATGGCCACCAAAGCGCCGGCGCGGTGCATCGGTTCCCGGGCGCGGTAGTAGGTGCGCACCGTCAAGAAAACGGCCACGGAAATCCAACCCCACAGGCCGCTGAGGCCCACCACCCCGCCGAAGGCGAGCATGCCCAGCACCGAGTTGTGCGGGTGGTAGAGGTAGTCGGCGAAGGCGTGGGAGATGTCGGGCAGGGGGATGATTTCCTCGAACTCCTGGCCCCACCCGCGGCCGAGCACGGGGTTCTTCTGCCAGGTGTGGATGACGTCGAGGTTCTCGATGTCGCGGTAGTCCATCTGCCCCTTCTCCAGGTTCTCTCCCTCGAGCACCGAGCGGAAGATGCCCACCGGCCCGAAGATGCCCGTGGGCGTCTGCCAGCCCACCGCCAGGTAGAAGGGGAAGAAGGGCAGGAGCACCACTCCCAGCCGGAGGAACTTGAGCTTGAGGGGGCTGCGGGGCGTGATGAGGAAGGCGGCGATGAGCGAGAAGACGAAGCTCACGTAGCCCAGGCGCCGGTCGTTGTAGTGCATGCCCATGAAGATGACGGCGCTCACGATGACCATCCGCCAGAAGTGCTTGCGCGTGGGCTGCTCGAACCACGACATCATCACCGTCATGAGGCCCGCGACGTACAGCATCGAGTCCGAGTGCGTGGTGGCGTACTCGAAGTACAGGCCCCGCGGCCGGGCGATGGTCACGACGAAGAAGGCGCCCAGGAAGGCCTTGGTGCAGCAGCCCACCACGAGCATCCGCCCGATGGTGCGGAAGTCCTCGGGCCCGCGCAGCGCGACGTTGAAGAGCAGCACCAGCAGCGGCAGCGCCGCCATCTGGTGCCACTGCCACGTGGCCACGCGCGAGTTGCCCCCGTTGATGTAGATGCCGAGCACCTGCATCCAGAGGATGGTGGCGGGCAGCACCAGCAACCCGATGACGAGCGGCTTGGGCAGCGGCGTCGTGTACTCGTCGATGTTGATGCGGTTGGCGCGCCGGTAGGCGTACAGCGCGAGGAAGCCCAGGGTGGCGATGTCCAGCAGGGGAAAGCCCAGGCCGGGCACGCCGAGGACGTTGCTCAGGTTGATGAAGAGCAGCTTGCCGGGGAAGTACAGCGGGGACTTCCACTCCCCGTCGTAGGGCACCTCCGGCACCAGGTCCACCGTGACGGCCATGGCGAACAGGCCGAGCGTGAGCTTGCGCACCGGCTGCTGGCAGACCCACCACAGCGCGGCGGCGAGCACCATGGGCAGCACCGCCACCTTGGGCGCGAGGATGACGAGCCCCAGCGTGGCCGCCACCAGCAGGGCCAGCAGCGACAGGAAGACGGGCGTGCGCGAGAGGAAGGCCTCCATCGTCCCCGCCTCAGGTCTTGGGCGTCTCGCGCGTGGTGCGCACCCACTCGCCCTTCTTCTCCGCGGGGCTCGTCAGCAGCCACAGCTTCCAGCCCACGTAGAAGGGTGCCCGCGCGAGCGCCAGCAGCCCGCGCAGGCCCATGCCGGACACCCACCAGCCGCGCATGACGTAGAGCACCAGGCTCGCCACCGCGAAGGCCGCCGCCCCCGCCGACCAGGCCAGGTGCCCCTGCACGAGCGACAGCGCCACCGAGGCCCCCGTGAGCGTGAGCGCCCCCAGCACCACCCACGAGAGCGGCAGCACGAGCAAGTCCATCGCCAGGTCCACGAGGATGCGGTCGCGCTTGCCGAGCCCCTCGGCGAGCAGCGGCAGGCCGTACTGGCGCATCATCGCCATGCGGCCGCCTTCCCACCGGCGGCGCTGCGAGCGCGAGGCCTTCTCCCCGGACACCATCTCCCCGAGCGCCTCGGCCTCCCACGCGTAGTGCACGCGCTCGCCCGCCTGGCCCAGGCGGATGCCGTACTCCAGGTCCTCCACGATGGAGAAGGCCTCGTGGGGCACCCGGCGGATGATGGCGTGGGTGAAGCACATGCCGTTGCCGCGCAGGCCGCACGACACGCTCAGGCGCTCGCGGCCCAGCGAGCGCACCTTGTGGAAGAGCGCCATGGACACCGCCATGAGCTGCGTGCGCCACGAGGCCTCCGGGTTGAGCACACCGTAGTGCGCCTGCACCGCGTGCGCTCCCGCCTCCAGCCGCAGCGCGAAGGCGTGCAGCAGGTTGGGCGTCACCTCCGTGTCCGCGTCCACCACTACCACCGCGTCGGCGAAGCCCTCCTCGAGGCTCTTGTCGAAGGCGAGCTGCAGGGCATAGCCCTTGCCGCGCAGCTGCTGGTTGTGCCGCTCGAGCACCGTGGCGCCGGCCTCCCGCGCGCGTTCGGCCGTGGCGTCCGAGCAGTTGTCCGCCACCACGAGGATGCGCCGCAACTGCTCCGGCCAGTCCAGCCGCGACAGGTTGGTCACCGTGCGCGCGATGCCCGCCTCCTCGTTGTGGGCGGGGATGATGATGTCGAACTTGAGCCGCGGGGCCACCCGGGGCGGCGCTGGCTTCTGCCCGGACAGCAGCGTGAGCAACAACAGGTACCCCGAGGCGGCGAGTACCGGCAGGGCCAGGACGAGGAGCGTCAGATCGAGCAACATCACGGGGCGGGGAACTCCAATGGGGGCATGGCGAGGCGCCGCGCTAGCGGGACTGACTCTCCAGGGGAAGGGTCTCCATCTCCGCCAGCACGGGCAGACCCAGCCCACGCTTGACCTGCCAGGACTGGAGCAGCCGGCCGCTGAGCACGTCGCGGGCGATCGCCGCGAACACGCCCAGCAAGAGCCCCGCGAGGATGCCCCCCAGGGCGATCACCTTGGCGTTGGGCTTGATGGGGCTCCGGGGGAACTCGGCCGGGGTGAGCACGGTGTAGCGGTACTTGAAGTTGGCCCGGGCGATGTCGCGCTCGAGCTTCGCCGCGTCGATGCGCTTGCGCACCTGCTGCAGCGTGATGGTGCGCGCCTGCACGTCGTCCATCGCCGTGCGCACCTTGGGATTCTCCAGCATGCCCGGCAGGATGCCCATGAGCACCCGCTCCAGGCCGTACGGGTCCGGCATGGGCTCGTCGGGGAAGGGCACCGAGCCGCCTCCCATGCGCGAGTACTCGCGCGCCAACTGGTCTTCCTCTTTCTGCAGCACGTGCACCTGGGGCGAGCCGTTGGCCGCCAGCGACTCCACGCTCTGCTCCAGCGCCACGATGGATGGGTGGCTCTCCCCGTACAGCCGGCTGTTGGCCTTCATCTCCGCGCGCATCTCCTCCAGGCGCCGGTTGTGCTTCTCCTCGGCGTCGGAGATGGCGCGCCGCTTGGCGCGGATGAGGAAGCGCATCTCCGCCATGCGCTCGTTGGTGTTGAAGCCTCCCACGCGCGGGTCTCCCACCGCGCGCCGGCGCTCGATCATGATCTGCGCGAAGATCTTGTCGAACTCGAGCACCGAGGTCTTGTAGTTCTCCAGCGCCGTCTGCTCGTAGCCCTGGAGGATCTCCAGCGCCTCGTCGATGGCGGCCATGTCCTCGCGCTGGCGCGACTCGAGGAAGTTCTTCTGCGCGGCGTCGGCCAGCTCGTAGGCGAGCTGGGGATCCGGCCAGGTGACGGACAGGCTCACCCGGCCATCGTCCGTGTTCACGCTCAGCTGCTTCTCCAGCATGCCCACCATGGCGTCCAGCTTGATGTCCTCGGTGGGACGGCCGGAGAGCAGGTGCACCAGCGTGTCCTTGAGGCGCAGCAGCGGGGCGCGCGTGGCCTCCCAGCGGTCCAGCAGGTTCACCCGCTTGATGAGCGACACGATGTTCTCGCGCTTCATCACCGCGCGCGCCGTCGAGCGCGTCACCGAGTCGATTTCCCCCGGCGGACGCACGGGGCTGGGCGCCTCGGGCTCCAGCGCGGCGATGCGCTCGGGGTTGACCAGCGCGGCGATGGTGGCGGTCCTCTTGGTCAGCAGGATGGACTCCGCGTAGAACGTGCGCGGCAGGAACTTGGCGAGCGCCAGCCCCAGCGCCGCCGTCACCACGAAGGTGCCCAGCGCCAGGAGCTTGTGGCGCAGCACGGCGTTCTTCACGTAGCTGTAGTAGTCGTGCATCGCCTCCCAGTCGAAGAGCTGGGACTGGGCGCGCTCCTGCTCGGGGTGTTCTTCGCTCGAGGCCATGTCGCTCATGCCTCCTTACGAGGACGGGCCGCCAGCACCCGCTCCAACTGGTGACGGAACTCCTCGGGCGTGAAGGGCTTGATGAGGTAGCCGCTCACCCCCGCCTCCTCCGCCTGGGCCCGGTCCATCGTCTGCGTGCGCGCGGAGATCATCAACACCGGGATGTCCTGGAGCACCGGCGTGGAGCGGATGAACTCGCACACCTCGTAACCCGAGATATCCGGCAGCGTCAGATCCAGGCACACCAGCATCGGGCGGTGCTCGGCGAGGAACTCCAGGGCGGCCTGTCCGCTGCCGGCTTCCTGCACCCGCGCGAAGCCCATCGACTGGAGCAGATCGCTCACCATCCGGCGGAACATGGGTGAGTCCTCGACGACGAGAACTGCTCCTTGCTGCTGCTCCATACGCGTCTCTCTGGCCTTTTCAGCCTTCCATCGACATCCAGACGACCAGGACGACGAAGATGTAGAAGAAGTTGTACGCCACGAACATCGCCACCGCGCGTTTTACGCCGCGCGCCGCGTTGGGCTCCCGCGCCGCCAGACTCGGTAGGACGAGCAGTGCGTACAACACGGACATCAACAGGAACTTCTTCATGGCCTGATGGTCTCAAAGCCTACCACGGTCATAGCGCACGACCAATCCAACGCTCGTGAACCACTGGACAACCGGACTGAACTCCCCGGTCTGGGGCCGGAACGACAGGACGGCATGATGTCGCCAGGTGAATTGTCCCTTCGCTTGCATGAAGAGGTAGCGGGAGAGCGGCAGGGGCAGCAGCGCCTCCACCTCCGCCCGCACTTCCTGATCGTTGCGGTGCAGTCCAGAGGTAAGCGGGTGGGCATAGCGGACGCCACCGGTCACCTTGGCATCCCGCCGGCCCTCCCATTTCAGATCCACGCCCAGCTCACCCCGCGGTACGAGTTGGGTACTGAGCGGATCCATGTACGGCAGGTATCGGGCACGCAGCCGGGCCGCCACGGGCCAGTGATGGCCCAGGGGCACGGGGGCCTCGAGGGCCGTCTCCAGGGTGGGCATGGTCACGTTGTACGGTTCCACCTCCTCCCGGCGTGGGTACACCCGGCCCAGCGCGATGCCCGGCGCGAGGCTCACATCCACCAGCGGGCTGAAGGAGTGTTTGATTCCCGGGGCCACCTGGAGGACGGAGTCCCGGTTGGCGGTGGAAAAGGACACATCCTGGCCGAGCACCAGCAGGGTGAGGTAGTCGCGGCGGGTGGCGCCGTAGTTGGCCTCCAGGCGCAGCTGGGGCATGCGCTGCTGGGGATAGGCGGCCTCGCCGCGCTTGAGCGGACGCACCGGGTACTCCAACAAGCCGTTGACGATCCACCCGAAGGTGCCCGCCACCATCAGGCGCTTGACGCCGAACGAGCCCTGAAAGCCCGCCAGGGTCTCCGTGTAGACGTAGGAGCTGCTCAGCAGGAACCCCTGGGACTCGCCGCGACCGACCGGCAGATCGCTGCCCCCGGCGCCCCGGAAGTCGCTGAGCGGGAAGGTGCCGAAGGTGGTGGTGTGGACGGCCACCAGCGAGAAGTCGCGGCGCAGCTTGTATTCCACCCACGCATAGGCCGACAGCAGGAACTCGAAGGTGGGGCGCAGGGGCACCTGGCGCAGGAAGAACTGCGGCTCGGCGACGAACTTCACCTCCAGCCGGTTGGTGTACAGCACGCTGTCCAGGCGCGGGGCGAGCAGCACGTCCGCCACCACGTCGCTGCCGGCCTGTTCGGTGAGCAGCTTCGTGCGGACGACGGAGTTCAGACTCACCTGGGTCTTGTATTTGACGGCCGGAACGGAGGCCACCAACAGCCAGCCGAGCGCCAGGGCGGGCAGCGCCATGCGTCTACTCCACCACCACCACGTCGCCCGTCTTCAGGCGGAAGGTGGCGGCATTGCCCTCGTTGCGGCTGAGGTTCTCCCAGGTGAAGCGGATGCGCACCGGCTCCTGGTTCTGGTAGCCGGGCTCGCGGCGCAGCACGTAGATGGCGTCCTCGCGCGCGTAGTCGGTGAAGCCGCCGGCCTCGGAGATGGCCTGCAAGAGCCCCGCGCCCCACTCGAGCTTCTTCTGGCCCGCGTTGCGCACCTCGCCCAGCACGGACACCCGGATGAGCTGCGCCTCCTGCACCATGACGGTGACGACGGGGTTGGCCACCAGCTCCTTGAGCTTCTGCTCCACCGCGCGCGCGAGCGCCGCGGGCGTCTGCCCGGCGGCATCCACGTCGTTGATGAGCGGCAGGCTGATGCGGCCGTCGTCGCGCACGCGCGGCCGACTGGAGATGCGATCCTGGTTCCACACGTTGACGTCGAGCAAGTCCCCATTGCGGATGAGGTAGCTGTCGTCCTGCTGCGACGGCGGGGGCTCGCGGTAGTCATCCACCCAGACGAAGCGGCCGGGGTGGTAGCAGGCCGAGACGAACAGCAGCGCGGCCAGGGCGGCCAGGCGCGCGACACGGCACCGGGCGGGACTCAGGGGGGACGGAAGGGTCTTCATGCGACGCGCTCCTCCGGGAGGGGGGACTGCGCGGTGGCGGTGGACTCGCGGCGAGCCTTCACCCGGCGCACCAGCGCGAGCACCTCGTCCCAGCGCAGCGCGCCGGTGACGAGGACGAGGGACAGGTAGACGGCGCCATCCACCACCAGCCGGGCGAGCCCGCGCCCCAGGTCGCGCGCGTCCAGCCCCGCGCGGCCCAGCAGCAGATGGACGACGGTGACGGCGGCGCACACCCCGAGCGTCTTGCCCACCACGGCGAGCCCCCGGGCGTCGAAGGCCCGCGAGCCGATGGCGCCCACGAGGATGAGCGTGACGATGACCTCGCAGATGGCGAGCGACAGGGCGGTGGCGCTCGCGCCGCCCGCGGGCCCGAGCCGCGCGAGCAGCAGGGGGATGAGCAGCAGGTTGAGGGCGGGATTCATCAGCGCGGCGAGGAGGGAGGTGCGCGTGACCGTCCAGGTGCGGCCCGCGGCCATGAGCCAGCTGCCACACACCGTGGCCACGTAGGTGAGCACGAAGATGGGCGCGAGCAGCCGCAGCACCGGCGCGGCCGGCAGGTAGGCCTGGCCGATCATCAACCGCACCCACGTCTCCGCGCCCAGCGCGAGCGCCAGCGTCACCGGCACGGACACCACGAGGATGCCCTCCAGGCCCCGGCGCAGGAGGCGGGTGGACTCCTCGGGCGAGCTCGCCGCCGCGCGCGACATCATCGGCAGGAGCACCCAGCCGAGGATGGGCGAGAGCAGCATCGTCATGCCGGCGATGCCCCACACGGCGTTGTAGTAGCCCACCTCCGTCTTGTTGGCCACGAGGCCCAGCAGGCTCACGTCCACGCGGCCATTGGTGGCCAGCGCCGCGTCGTTGAGGAAGAAGGGCAGGGCGGCCAGCAGCGCCGTCACCGTGGAGCGCACGTCCAGCCGCAGCTTCAGCCCGGCATGCGCGCGCGTGAGGTGGAAGAGGTAGACGGCCTTGAAGACCTCCGCGCCGATGAAGGGCGCGGCGAGCCAGGGCAGGGGCAGCCGCAAGAGCAGCACCAGCAGCATCCCGCCGCCCCAGATGCACTTCATGGCGACGTGCGCCACCGACAGCCCGTCCACCTGCTCGCGCGCGTGCAGCACCGCGGCGAGGATGGCATTGAGCCGGTAGAAGAACTGGTAGCCGCCGAGCAGCAGGGCCAGGCGCTGCACCTCGGGCGGCTCGCCGCTGGCGCGCATCACCCACCACATGGCCCCCGTCAGCCCCAGCGCGAGCCCCACCTGCAACAGCAGCGTGCCGCCGAAGAACTCGCTGGCGTGCTCGGGCCGGACGGACACCTCCTTGCGGATGTAGACGTCCAGCCCCAGCGCGCTGAGCACGAAGAACGCTCCGGAGAAGCCGTCCGCCCAGCCGTAGCGGCCAAAACCCTCGGGCCCCAGGTAGCGCGGCAACACCATGCGCATCACCAGCGCGATGCCATACGTCACCAGCAGCGAACCGCCCAGCTTCAGGGCGTTGCGCAGCGAGGTATGGGCATCTACCTGGGGAGAGACGGGCTCGGCCCTGGTGGGCGCCGCGCTCGTGGGAGGCATGTCGATGACGGATTCCTCGATGAGAAAGTCCGTGCAGTGAACGACAGCGGTGCCCCCTCGTCAAACTAACGGCTACAGGTCTGTAGGGCCGGCGGGCGGGCCCGGGCTCGCTTCAACCGGGGCGGGCGGGCGGACTCGCCGCGCCCTGTTTCCCTCGGGAGCATGCCTCTTTTCCGGGCCGGGGGAGCGCGCATTGGGGCTCCCCCCGCGGCCCGGTGACCGCTAGCTCGCGCCGCTGCCGGTGATGACCACCGGCACCGTCTTGAGGATGAGGTTGATGTCGTTCTTGAGGCTCCAGTGGTCGATGTACTGCATGTCCAGGTACATCCAGTTCTCGAAGGAGATCTGGTTGCGGCCGGACACCTGCCAGATGCAGGTGAGGCCCGGGCGCACCGACAGACGGCGGCGCTGCCAGGCGGCGTACTTGGCCACTTCCTTGGGGATGGGCGGACGCGGTCCCACCACGCTCATCTCGCCGCGCAGCACGTTGATGAGCTGGGGCAGCTCGTCGATGGAGTACTTGCGGATGAAGCGGCCCACCCGGGTGATGCGCGGGTCGTTCTTCATCTTGAAGACGGGGCCCGTCTGCTCGTTGAGCGCCTCCAGCTTGGCCTTGAGCTCCTCGGCGTTGACCACCATGGAGCGGAACTTGAGCATCCCGAAGGTCCTGCCGTGCAGACCCACGCGCTCCTGCCGGAAGAAGACGGGACCGCGGCTGGTGAGCTTCACCGCCAGCGCCACCGCGATGAGCAGCGGCGAGAGCATCAGCAGCGCCGCCGCGGAGCTGACGATGTCGAACAGCCGCTTGAGCGCCATCTGGTGCGGCTGGAAGGCGTGGGTGACGAAGTGCAGGTAGCCGTCGGAGATGGCGTTGTCATCCACCGGCCGCGCCCGGTCGAAGCGCATCTGGTAGGCCGGCAGCGCGAACGGGATGCCGAACTTCTCACACACCTTCACCGCCGCCTGCATCTCCGTGTGGTTCTTCACGATGTTGCCGGAGATGTAGACCTCGTTCACCGGCACCGTGCTCAGCACGCTCTCCAGGTCCTTCGTCGTGCCCAGCACGGGCGCCGGGGTCTCCACCGCCGCCTCGCCGCCGAACTTCAGGTAGCCGACCACCTTGCGGCGGTGCTTGTGGCGGAGATCCTCCCCGGTGAGCCGCCCCATGGCGCCCACGCCCAGGATGAGCACCTCGTCCAACGGCTCCTCGCGCACCGCCAGCCGCCGGAAGACCAACAGGCGCAAGAGCGCCACCGAGGGCCACAAGAGCGGCGGAAACAGGCTGAGCGCGACGATCCACGACTCGGTGCCCATCAACAGCCGGGTGAGGAAGAGCACCACCGTGACGGCCAGCACCTGGATGGAGATGAGCGCGAGATCATCCAGCCGCTCGCGCTCCGCGAAGCGCGCGTCATACAGGCACAGCGCCGTGCCCGCCACCAGCCAGGAGATGACGCCCACGCCGAGCAGCACCCACACGTCCGTGCGCTCCAGACGGAGATCATGCCCCATGAGCGTCGTGGCGGTGAGCAGCGCCGTCACCACGAGCACCACGTCCGTCACCAGGTTCAGCTTGGCGGTGAAGCCGGGGGCGAAGCGCGAGGGGGGAACGGTGGCCGGAGGCGGCGGCACCACCGAGAGCGGCACCGGGGGGGTGGGCGCGCTGCCCGCCCCGGGCGCGAACGGATCCACCGCGGAAGCCACCACATTGGAACGAGCGTCCGCTCCCGCGGGCGCGTCCGTTGTGCGTGGCTCGCTGGAGGGGGCTCCGACTGGTGAGGCGGTTCGCATTGCTGAGCCTGTCATGAATTGGGATCGAGGCGGTTCTGATGATAGAGGATCGCACCGTCCGCCAGAAGCGGGGACGACCCCCTCTGTTCAGATGCGGCGGACTCCAAGATTTCCGTTGTCGCCAGCGTAAGAGGTTGGACGGAAAGTCGTCAACCTTATCTGAACTCGTCCGTTCCCACTGAAGTCGGCACTGGGGCAGCCGAGCACTCGGGCACCCCCCACCCACCTGGACGGAGCCGCTCCATCGCTCTTGACGGAAGGGACGTGATGGGTTCCATCCGCGTCCATGGGAGAGGCCCACGCATGCGCTCGCACATGTGCATGTACATGCGGAGGAAGTGGTCATCCGTCGGGGCAAGTGGTTGGGTGAGAGGTGCCGCCGGGAATCCCTGGCATTTCCGAGGTTCCTTGTCAGCGATTGGAATCGTGTAGCCTCGCCGGCCCACACCCACGCGGTCCGCGCGGTGACGGGCCGGGGAGAAACACCATGCGCGCGTTGCAGCTCGAGCGGTTGGACGGTCCCGAGGGATTGAAGCTGGTGGAGCTGCCCGAGCCCGAGGCGGGGGATCAGGTGCTCATCGACGTGGTGGCGGCGGGGGTGAGCTTTCCGGATCTGCTGCTGTCGCGGGGCCAGTACCAGATGAAGCCCGCGCTGCCCTTCGTGCCCGGCGTGGAGGTGGCGGGGGTGGTGCGCAGCGCTCCAGAGGGGGCGCAGGTGAAGGTGGGACAGCGGGTGATGGCCTTCACGATGCTGGGGGGCTGGGCGGACGTGGCGGCGGCGGCGCCCTCGCTGACGTTTCCGATTCCCGAGGGGTGGAGCTTCGAGGCGGCGGCGGGGACGGTGCTCAACTACCACACGGCGCACTTCGCGCTGCACCGCCGGGGCCGGCTCGAGGAGGGCGAGACGGTGCTGGTGCTCGGCGCGGCGGGCGGGGTGGGCACGGCGAGCCTCCAGGTGGCGCGAGGCGCGGGCGCGCGGGTGCTCGCGGTGGTGAGCAGCGAGGAGAAGGCGGAAGTGGCGCGCAGCGCGGGCGCGGACCGGGCCTTCCTCTCCAGCCAGGACTGGGTGGCGCAGGTGAAGGAGGCGACAGCGGGGCGGGGCGTGGACGTGGTGGTGGACCCCGTGGGCGGGGACATGTTCGACCTGAGCCTCAAGTGCCTGGCACCCGAGGGCCGGCTCCTGGTGGTGGGCTTCGCGGGCGGGCGCATCCCCGAGGTGAAGGTGAACCGGCTGCTGCTCAAGAACGTGGACGTGGTGGGCGTGGCCTGGGGCGGCTTCCTCGTGCAGGAGCCCGGCATCTCGGCGGACATCGCCCAGGCGCTGGCGGTGCTCGCGGAGAAGGGCTTCGTGGAGCCCGTGGTGGGCCGGGTGCTCCCCTTGGAGCAGGCGGCCCAGGGCCTGCGGGAGCTGGAAGCGCGCAAGGCCACGGGCAAGGTGGTGCTGCGGCTGCGCGAGGCGTGAAGTCCGCCGCGCCCGTGTGACTTCGTGCGTCATCCCCCGGGGCACCTTCCCGCGAGTACTCCGGGGCTCGGGGGCCCGGTAGCATGAGCGCCCTCTTTCCGCCGCGAGGTGCACCGATGCTCACCGGACGCATGATGGACTTCCCGCTCACGCTGACCCACTTCCTCGAGCGGGCCCGGACCTACTTCGGCTCCTCGGAGATCGTCAGCCGGCGGCCCGACAAGTCGCTCCAGCGCTCCACCTACGCCGACTTCTGTCGGCGCGCGGCCCGGCTCGCCCATGCGCTCACCCGGCTGGGCGTGAAGCCGGGGGACCGGGTGGCCTCGCTGTGCTGGAACCACCAGCAGCACCTGGAGCTGTACTTCGCCGTCCCCTCCATGGGCGCGGTCCTCCACACCCTCAACCTGCGCCTGCACCCCAACGACCTCGGCTATATCGCCCGGCACGCCGAGGATCGCGTGCTCGTCGTGGACCGCTCGCTCCTGCCGCTGCTCGAGAAGTTCATCGCCACCGTGCCGAGCGTCCAGCACGTCCTCGTCGTCCCGGACGACGGCCCCGTGCCCGAGGGCCGGCTCGACTACGAGGCGCTGCTCGCGGCCGAGCCGGACTCCTTCGCCTTCCCCCCGCTCGAGGAGCGCTCCGCGGCGATGCTCTGCTACACCTCGGGCACCACCGGCCACCCCAAGGGCGTGCTCTACTCGCACCGCTCCATCGTGCTGCACTCGCTCGCCGAGTGCATGAGCGACACCATCGGCGTGGGCGAGGCGGACACCATGCTCCCCGTGGTGCCCATGTTCCACGCCGCCGCCTGGGGCCTGCCCTTCAGCTCCTTCTTCACGGGCGCGAAGCTCGTCTTTCCGGGGCCGCACCTGGACCCTTCCTCCCTGTTGGACCTCATGGCCCAGGAGCGCGTCACGCTCGCCGCGGGCGTGCCCACCATCTGGCTGGGCATCCTCGCGCTGTTGGATCAGGAGCCCAAGCGCTGGGACCTGCGCTCGGTGCGCTCGATGTTGATTGGCGGCGCGGCGGCGCCCCCGGCGATGATCGAGGGCTTCCTCCACCGCCATGGCCTCGTCGTCACGCATGCCTGGGGGATGACGGAGCTCAATCCCGTGGGGACGCTCGCCCGGCCGCGCCGTCAGCACGAGCAGCGCCCCCAAGCCGAGCGGCTCGCCCTGCGTGCCACCCAGGGCTACGCGGTGCCCTTCGTGGAGTTGCGCCATGTGAGTGATTCGGGACAGGTGTTGCCCTGGGATGGCACCACCATGGGCGAGCTGGAGGCGCGCGGCCCCTGGGTGGCCTCCTCGTATTACGGCGACGAGGGCGCGGATCGGTTCACGGCGGACGGGTGGTTCAAGACGGGCGATGTCGTGACGATCGACGCCGAGGGGTACGTGCGCATCACGGATCGCTCCAAGGACGTCATCAAGTCCGGCGGCGAGTGGATCAGCTCGGTGGCGCTGGAGAACGCCCTCATGGCGCACCCGGCGGTGTTGGAGGCGGCCGTGTTCGCCGCGCGCCACCCCAAGTGGGACGAGCGGCCGCTGGCCGCGGTGGTGCTCAAGCCCGGCCAGTCGGCCACGAAGGAGCAGCTCATCGCCCACCTGGAGCCGCACTTCGCCAAATGGTGGCTGCCGGAGGACTACGTCTTCCTGCCGCAGATTCCCCGCACCTCCACCGGCAAGTTCCTCAAGACGAAGCTGCGCGAGGACCTGGGCGACTACCTGCTCAAGGCGTCACGGGGAGGCAGTTGAGCGGGCGACATACGCCCTTCCTCTGAGGTAGCGCCTTGAGGGAGGTGGCGCCTTGAGGGCCCGGCAAGGGTAGGGTGCTTCACATGGCTTACACTTGTCGGCTTTCGCGCCCGCTCTGGGGCGTACTCCTGTGGGCGTTGGTCTCGGGCTGCGCGACGGGCTCCGCGTCGCTCGAACCGGTTCGCGAGGAAGCGGTGGAGGTGATGCTCCCGCCCGCCGTCGAGGAACTCTCCCACTTCGTGCTCATCCTCCAAGAGGGCACGGACGGCGGGATGACGCACGCATGGCGCCGGGCCGAGCTGTTCGACCTGTCCGCGTACAAGCGTCCGTCACGAAGCCGGGGCACGGAGGGGGAGGTCGTGTTCGCTTCCATGCGGCCACGCGACTGTCACGCGGAACACCTCGAGTGTGTCGAGAAGTGCATGGCGCGTCCTCTTGCTCGTGGGTACGGACACCTGACGAGGGGCAGGGGAAAGGGAGCCAAGGAGGAGTTCTGTAGGGACGAGTGCCTGCGGCCCTATCTCGATTGTGAGGAGGCGCAGGGGCGTCAAACCCACGAGTTCTCGGCCACGGACAAGGCCGTGGGTTGGTTGACGGACAACCGCCAGGCGCTTCTCGCGGGAAGCGTGGTGGTCATCGCGGGTGTGGTGTTCGTCACGGTGTCCGGGGGAGCGGGATTGTTCGTCCTCGTGCCCGCGGTGCTCCTGTCCGATGCGGGCCTCGGGGTCGATGCTCACGCTCTGGTGGCCATCCAATGACCATCCAAAAACGCATCCTGCGAGTGCAGGAGTTGCTCGGGTTGGCTCATGAAAACGCCCAGTCTCCCGAGGACAAGGAGTTGCTCCTCACGGCCATCGAGGCGCTCTGGTTCATCTGGCGCAACGGGCAGCTCTACGAATTCGAGGAGTACTACGAGGACGAGGGCGCGAATGCTCCTGCCCGGATCATCGCCGCATTCGACACCTTGGAGGAAGCTCAGGCCTGGCTGAAGGTGCGTCCCATTCCGCCCGACATGGCCCATGTGCTGATCGCGAACGAGTACCACATCGTCATGTCCTCGGCCGATCGCCAGAAGCGCTACCTCCCGCCATCTGCCACGCTCGCCTACCACATCGCGGAGATGACACGTGACGGGCTCCCTCCGGCCGTGGCCCACTTCGCTACCCGGGAGGAGGCGTGGGACTGGTTCAAGGCCCAGGCCGCGCCACCTCTCCAGTCCGTCATCCAGATTGGTGGCGAGCACTACCTGGCGGTCTACTACCGCAACATCCAGCACCGGGCCCTCTTCCCCTTCTCCGTCGTCGACATGCTCAAGAGGATCTCTTCCCCAGCGCCTTGAGGGAGCCTCAGTCCTTCGTGGCTTCCATCCACTTGTCCGCGCAGCGGCCGGCGAACTCGGCGCTCACCACGTCCCCCTTCACCTGGTAGCGCCCGCGCCACTGCCGGTCCCTCACCTTCCGTACGTACTCCAAGAGCCGGTCCACGTCGCTCTCGTCGTTGTACAGGCCCACGCTCGCGCGCACCGCCCCCGTGGGCACTTCCCCTCCCGCCGCCTTCGCCCCCGCCGCGAGCAGCTTGTCCATGTACAGGTGCGAGCAGAAGCGTCCATTGCGCACCGCGATCGCTCCCTCCTCGGACAGCACCGCCGCCGCCAGCAGATCCGACACCCCGTCCACGTTGAAGGTCGCCACCCCCAGGCGCTTGTGCGCGTCCGGCGGCCCGTACAGCGTGATGCCCTCCAGCTCCCGCAGCCCCCGGAGCATGCGCTCCATCAGCCGCACCTCGTGCTCCCGCACCTCCTCCATCCCAATGGCTTGCAGGAAGGCGAGCGCTCGCGCCATGCCCACCACCCCCGCGATGTTGGGCGTTCCTCCATGGTGCCGGTCCGGCGCGGGAAGGTACTCGGCGCCATTCGCCGTCACCCGCGAGGCCGTGCCTCCCCCTGGAATGTACGGCGCCACCTCGCTCATCATCGCGCGCGGTCCATACAGGAAGCCCGCCCCAAAGGGCGCGTAGGCCTTGTGCCCCGCCCCCGCCAGGAAGTCGATGTGCTCGGGGTGGTCCAGATCGCGCACGTCGATGGGCATGCGCGCGAGCGCCTGGGCCGCGTCCACCAACACCAGCGCGCCGTGCTCGTGCGCCAGTCGCGCCACCCGGCGCAGGTCCGGCATCACCCCGGTGACGTTGGAGCCCGCCGTCACCGCCACCAGCTTCACCCGGTTGCCCCGCAGCAGCTCCTCCAGGTGCCCCAGGTCCAGCTCCCCCTCGTCCGTCACCCGCGCGCGCAGCGTGGGGCCCCGCCGACGGTGGGGCAGCTCGTTGGAGTGGTGCTCCATCTCCGTGGTGACGACCAGGCCCGGCCGCTCCGCCAGCACGTGCGCGCACAGGTCGATGGCCTGCGTGGTGTTGCTCGTGAAGCAGATGGTGCCCCGCTGCAACTCGGCCCCCACGTGGCGCGCGATGATGCCGTAGCACTCCTCGAAGCGCTCGGTGGCCTTGCGCGACAGGTGGTGCGTGCCCCGGTGGATGTTGGCGTACTCGCGCGCCACGAACTCGGTATACGCCCCGAGCACCGACGAGGGCGCGTGGGTGCTCGCCGCGTGATCCATGTACACGAGCGCCCGCTCCCCCTCGCCCAGCACCGGCACGCACCGCGCCACGATGGCGAACTCGCGCCGCACTTCCTCCCAGCCGAGCTTCTTCCCCGGCGGCGGACGCACCCCGGCTCCCCCGGTGATGGGCAGGCCCAGCCGCCGCCAGCGCTCGATGCCACCCGCCAGGCTGCGCACCCGCGTGTAGCCCATCTTCAGGAGCACGTCCGCCGCCAGCGCCGAGCGGTTGCCCCCGCCACAGTAGACGACCACCGGCGTGTCGCTCCGCGCCACGTGCTCGCGCACCCGCAGCTCCAGCAGGCCCCGCGGCAGGTGCACCGCGCCCTCCAGCGCTCCCCCCGCCGTCTCCTCCGCCTCGCGCACGTCCAGCAGGACCATCTCCTGGCGGGACGTGCCGTGGTGCAGTTCCTCGGCGGCGATCTCCGGCACGCGGCCGAGCGCGTCCTTGACGAAATCTTCGAGTGTCCAGGGCTGTGTCATCGGTGTCTCCCAGTAGGGCCCTCGAGGCTGGTCCGCTCTTCGCGGAAGAGGGCTTCGGGGTGGGTTCCTGATACCACGCGGGAGGCGCGGCGCGAGGCCGGTGGCTCAGAAGCTCAGGCCCACGCCGGCGAACGGGCCGCCGATTCCCTCCGTGTGGACGACACGGTCCACCAGCCCGCGATCATCCAGGTACAGCCCCCGCCAGCCCCCGCGCACGGAGAGCGCGCCCAGGTGCAGCGCGAGGCCCATCTGTCCGTCCACCTGCAGGTGCGGCAGGGGCACCCATTGGATCCGCCCCTCCAGGTCCAGGGCGCCGAAGAGGCAGCGCTCGAAGGACAGCGCCAGGCTCGGCCCCACGAAGGTGGCGTCCGGCGCGCGCACCGCCGCCACGCCCGTCTCGATGCGCAGCCGGCCCCGATGGCTCACGGCCGCGGCGTACGTCACGTGGGCGTCCGCCAGATACAGCCGATCCCTCCCGCCCACGTCGTCCTCCGCCTTCAATGACAGCCCACCCAGCCGCGTGGCGATGCCCCAGCGCTCCTCCTCCAGCCCGAAGTTCAGGCCCAGCGCATGGCCCTGCCTCGCGGACTGCGCCTCCACTCCCAGTCGCACCAGGTGGGTGGAGCCCTCCTCCTCGGGTTGCTCCGGGCGGCGCGCCGGGTAGTCGCGGTGCTGGCGATAGGCGGCGACGAAGGCGGCCCCGGGGACCCACCCGGCCCTCGGGACGATCAGCCCCCGCCGGGCACGGGTCGCCGGGGGCTCGGCCCGGGGCGCCGGTGCCGGGCTCTCCGGCTCCGTCCGCACGGGCGAGGCGTCATGGGTGCTCGGGCTCCGGGACTCCGAGGCGCGGGCGTCTCGCGGAGTGGAGGTGCTCGACCCGCCGAAGCGCGCCTCGGCGAGCGGGGCGGTGAAGAAGCATCCCGCCGCGAGCGCGGCGCACCACGTGGATCTGGAAGATGGCATGGGAGGACCTCCGAGCCCGCGCATCTCACCACGTCCCCGGCCCCCTGTTGCCCCTGGATGGTGCAATGTCCCACTCATGAACACCGCGCCGCCGGCAACGTTCGCGGGGAGGCACATGAGATGCTCCGCGGTGAGGTGACCTCATGTTGTTCTTCGACCTGGAGGCCTATGCCCCTCCGGACGACCGCACCGCGAGCCGCGGCTCGCTCATCGTGAACCCCGCGCGGCCGGGGCATGTGCTGCTGGGAGGTGCTTTCTACAGCAAGCGTTTCGCGGACCCCATCCCCGAGGCGCCGCGCATCGATGGGTTGTGGCTGTGGCACTTCGGGTCCGAGGCGGCGCTGCTCGGCGCCATCCAGCGGCGCTTCGAGGAGGAGTGGGAGCGGCAGCGCGCGGAGAACGCGCGCATCCTGGGCAAGCCCGCGGTGGACCTGGTCGTCTGCGGCGCGGGCATCACCAAGTTCGACCTGCCCGCCCTCTACTGCCGCTCGCTGCTGCACGACACCGCCCGCGCGGCCGACTGGTTCGAGCTGTTCTTCAAGGCGCGGCCCATCGACCTCGCCCACGAGGCGAGCTTCCTGTTTCCCGAGGAGCCCGTGCTCTATCCCAAGACGACGCGGGAGATGGCCGGGCGCCTGGGCCTGCGCGAGCGCAAGGGTTCGAGCAAGGGCGTGTGGGAGAGCTACGAGCGCGGTGACCATGGCGCCATCGAGCAGCGCACCGCGGAGGAGCTGCGGCTGGTGCTGGAGCTCTATGCGCGCCTGCAGCAGCGGGTGGTCGGCGCCGCGCGCCCGTGAGTGTCCGCGAGGAGCGGCTCGGCCCCCCCCTCGCGTGCCGGTGGTGCTCCATGAGAGCATGGGGGGCGTGCCGGGGGTCTCCGAGGAGTGGCCATGACGATTCGCGCCAGGATCCTGCTGGTCGCGGGGGTGGCGGTCACGCTGGTGTGCCTCATGGCCCTGCTCCTCTATTCCGGGGCGAGCCGGGGCCAGCGATTGCGGCAGCAGTTGGCGTCCATCCAGAATCAGATCGACAGCCTCGAGCGGCTGCATTCGTTCGCCTGGCCCTTTCTCAACCAGCTCGCCCAGGCGCGGCAGAACCAGGAGGACACCGGGCTGGTGCTCCGGGAGATGACGGCCCTGGCGGAGGCGGCGTCGGCGCGGCTCATGGAAGGTCAGACCCTGGAGCTCAAGGGGCGCGTGCTGGCCGGCGTGGACTGGTCGGAGGTGGTGGCGGAGCGGCAGCAGCAGCAGCAGCAGCAGGAGATCCAGCGGATGCTGCTCGCCTGGGCGGCCCTGGCGGAGCGGCGCGTGCGCGAGCTGCCCCCCTCCGTGCCCGTGGCGCCGCAAGTGGAGTGGTTGTTGTATTCGGAGTTCGAGCAGACCGTGGGCCGGCGCATCGTGGAGGCACAGGGCAAGGAGCGCGCCGAGGCGGCGTCGCTCCAGGTGCTGCTGGACGACCACGTGTGGCAGGCCCGGTGGGTGGCGGTGTTCGTGCCCACCTTCGGCCTGCTGCTCATGGGACTCGTCACCGCCGCCATCCTCGCCCCCTTGCGCCGCTCGCTGCGCGAGCTCACCGCCGTGGCGCGGCGCATCGGCCAGGGGGACTTCGACATCGACGCCGCCACCTCCGCCGTGGCCCGGGACGAGCTGGGCATGCTCTCGCACGCCATCGGCCGCATGGCGCGCGAGCTGCGCGAGTCCCTGGAGGAGAAGCAGCGGATGATCCGCGCCGAGGCCGAATCCTCCGAGCGCGAGGCCCTGCGCTACCAGGCCCTGCTGGAGGACACCGTGCGCGCGCGCACCTCCGAGCTCGCCGAGGCCAACGCCCGTCTGCGCGAGAGCCTCCAGGAGCTGCAATCCACCCAGGAGCAGCTCCTGGCCGCCGATCGGCTCGCCTCCGTGGGTCGGCTCGCCGCGGGCGTGGGCCATGAAATCAACAACCCGCTCGCCTTCATCCTCAGCAACCTGCGCTTCGCGCACCAGGAGCTGACGGCGTTGAGCGGCGCGCCGAGCGAGGAGCTGCACCAGGAGCTGGTCTCCGCGCTCGCCGAGGCGAACGAGGGCGCCGAGCGGGTGCGCCTCATCGTGCAGGACTTGAGGACGCTCGCGCGGCCGGACGAGGTGGCGCTCGGCCCGGTGAGCGTGGCGGAGGTGGTGCGCAGCGCGGTGAAGATGGCGCGGCACGAGACGCGCGACCGGGCGCTCCTGGTGGAGGAGTGCGAGGGCGTCCCCCCGGTGCACGCCAACGCCGCGCGCCTGGGCCAGGTGTTCCTCAACCTGCTCATCAACGCGGCGCACGCCATCGAGCCGGGGCGGGTGAAGGAGAACGAGATTCGCGTGGTGGCGCGCATGTCCGGGCCCGGCCGGGTCACCGTGGAGGTGCGCGACACGGGCGCCGGCATTCCCGCCGAGCACCTGCGGCGCATCTTCGATCCGTTCTTCACCACCAAGCCGGTGGGCGTGGGCACCGGGCTGGGGCTGTCGGTGTGCCACCGCATCATCACCTCGCTGGGCGGAGACATCCGCGTGGAGAGCGAGCCCGGGCGGGGCACGTGCTTCTTCGTCACGCTGCCCATGGCCGCGGACTCCCAGCAGAGCGCCTCGACGCCCGCGGCCTGAGCGGGTCTCAGCGCCCCAGGGCTTCCTGGTACACGCGCCAGAGCGCCTGGGCCTCGTGCGCCACGCCGAAGCGCGCGCGGGCCTCCTCGGCGGCGGCGCGGCCCACGGCCCGGGCGCGCTCGGGCTCGCGCAGCAGCAGGCGCAGGTGCTCGCGCAGCGTCGTCACGTCCCCGGGGTCGAAGAGAAAGCCCGTGCGCCCGTGCTCGACGAGGGCGGGCACGTGGGGCAGCCGCGTCGCCACCAGGCAGCACCCGCTCGCCATGGCCTCCAGCAGCACCATGCCGAAGGACTCGGCGTGCGAGGGTTGCACGATGATGTCCATTCCCTGGTACCAGGGCACCACGTCCGCGTGCTCGCCCGCCAGCACCAGGCCGTCCGCGGTGGAGGCGCGCAGCTCGTTCGCCCACGCCCTGTCCTTGCGGCCCCGCGCCTGCCCCACCAGCACGGCCCGCCACTCGGGAAACTCGGAGAGCAGCGGGCGCACCGCCTCCACGAAGTCGCCCTGGCCCTTGGGAGGACGGATGCGCCCCACGACGCCCACGCCGTGTCGGCCGCCCAGCCCCAGTGCCTTCCAGGCGGCGTCGCGGTCCGCTGGGGGCACGAAGCGCGCGAGGTCCACCCCGTGGCCGATGCGCGCCGAGGGAATGCCCATCCACTCGGCGCCCTGGGCGTTGAGGGTGATGAGGCGTTCGGCCCTGCGGGCCAGCAGCCGCGTGAGGCGCCCCGGCCTGGTGCCCCCATGGCGCGTGTAGACGAGTCGCACCTGGCGGCTCAGCAGCCGCAACAGCAGGCCGACGAGCATCTCGTTGTTGCGGTGCGCATGCCAGACGACGGGCTCCTGGCGGAGGCGCCGCCACAGCTCGCCCCAGGCGATGCGCGGCACGTGGGCCGCCAGGTGCCGGCCCAGCGCCCGCGTCTCCGAGGTGCGCGCGAGCTCCGACACGACGACTTCGGTATGGGCCGTCACGCCGGTGCGGCGCCGGTGGAAGTGGGGGTGCACGACGAGTGTCATGGCCGTCGCTTTCTCTAACACAGGCGGCCGGGGGGCTGTCCGGGGAGCGGCCAGCCCAGGGGCGGGTCACGGCCCTCGGAGAACAAGGACCCGAGGCACGAGGTTGACTCCAGTATGTGACTTTTGAAGTCCCCTTTGAAGCCCCTTTCGACGTCTCCCTCGGAGTCCGCCATGGCACGCACCGGTAGCGCGGATCTTCCGCTGCATTCGGGCCGGGTGCCGGACTGGCTCGCCGAGCGCATGGCGCGCATGAGCCGCGTGCTCGTGGAGGCGCTCGTGCTGCACTATGGCCGTCACGAGGTGCTGCGCCGGCTCGCGCACCCCTTCTGGTTCCAGTCGCTCGGGGCCGTCATGGGCATGGACTGGCACTCCTCGGGTGTCACCACCACGGTGCTCGGCGCGCTCAAGCGAGGGCTCACCCCCGGGGGGCGCCAGCTCGGGTTGTATGTCGTGGGCGGCAAGGGCGTGCAGGCGCGCCGCGTGCCCGACGAGCTGAGCATCATCGGCGACCGGGTGGGCATCGACGCCCCCACGCTCCTGCGCGCCAGCCGCCTCACCGCCCGCGTGGACAGCGCCGCGGTGCAGGATGGCTTCGAGCTGTACTCCCACAGCCTCATCCTCGCGGACGACAACGCGTGGGCGGTGGTGCAGCAGGGGATGAACCCGGAGGCCCGGCAGGCCCGGCGCTACCACTGGTTGTCCGAGGGCCTGTCCAGCTTCGTGGAAGAGCCCCATGCCGCCATCGACGGGCCGTCCCAGGGCGTCATCGTCAACCTCACGGACAAGCGCGCCTCGCGCACGCGCGCCGCGCTGGTGGAGCTGGTGTCCCAGGGGCCGGACGTGGTGACGGGGGCGTTGCGGCAACGGCTCCCCCAGCCCGCGCCCCGGCCCGTGACGCCGGTGCTGCCCCACCTGCAACTGCCCGTCCACGAGGAGGTGACGCACGAGGATGTGGTCCTGCGCCGGCTGCATGGCACGCTCGCCGCCGCGGCCGAGCAGGGCCCGCGCGACTTCGCCGAGCTGCTGCTCACCCCCGGCGTGGGCCCCCGCACGGTGGCGGCGCTCGCCAGCGTCGCGGAAGTCCTCCATGGCACGCCCTCGCGCTTCACGGATCCCGCGCGCTTCTCGCTCGCGCAGGGAGGCAAGGATCGGCACCCCTTCCCGGTGCGGCTGGACATCTATGACGAGACGCTGCGGGTGATGCGCGCGGCGGTGGACGCGGCCCGGCTCGGCAACGACGAGCGGCTCCAGGCCATCCGCGAGCTCGACAGGCAGGCGCGCCGCCTCGAGGCCGTGGCCACCGGGCCCTCCTTCGACGAGCTCGTCCAGGCGGGGTGGGCGGATGCCGGGGAGCTGCTGCCCACCGATGCGCCGCCCCGCCGCTTCTCGCGCTCCTCCAGCGCGCACCGGGCGCGGGCGCCCCGGAGTCCTCCCCGGAGCCAGTTGGAGCTGCCGGGCCTGTCGGAGGAGGGCGCCGGTGAGCCGTCCGCTCCCTCGGGCTAGGGGTCGGTTCGGGTCCTGGATGTGTCGGGGGAGGTGCGCACCCGGGCCCGGGGTCAGGGCCGCCCCGTCCAGCTGCTGCATGGGAGGGAGCCGAGTGCTCCCCGTTCAAGCAGACAAGAGCGACTTCCCACCACGGAGGTGGGCGCGATATAGCGATGCGTCATGTCGGATACCCCGCTTGTCTTCAATCACACCGTCCAGGGACTGTTCTCCCGGGCCTTCCCCCAGGGTGTGCCCGCGTTGCTCAAGGAGAAGCTGCGCGCGGCGGGGGTGGACCTGGACAGGCCCCTGTTGCCCGCCTACCCCATCAAGACGTGGAGCCAGTGCATCGCGCTCAGCGCTCCGGTGGCCTTCCCCAACGAGCTGCCCTCGATGGCGTGGCACAAGCTGGGCGAGCGGATGATCGACGGCTACCAGGAGACGATGATCGGCCGCGCCATGTTCGCCTCGCTGCGGCTGCTCGGGCCCCGGCGCATGTTGCAGCGGGCCAAGCGCAGCTTCCGCTCGGGCAACAACTACACCGAGGTCCAGTTCACCGACGTCTCCGAGACGGAGATGGACCTGTGGTTCAACGAGACCGACGAGGTGCTGCGCCACTTCACCGCGGGCCTGGTGATGGCGGGCATGCGCATGGGCGGCGCCGAGCTGCCCCAGGTGGGCATCCTCCACACCGACTCCCGGGGCGTGACGTTCCGGGCCACGTGGGCGCAGAAGGGGGCCTCCGCCCGGGCCCATGCGGGCGGCCCTCCCGCCTGAGCCGGACGAGTGCTCAGCGCGCCGAGAGCAGCTCCACGTCGAAGATGAGCACGGAGTTGGGCGGGATGCCGGAGTTGCCCTGCTCGCCATAGGCCAGGTCGGAGGGGAGGACGAGCCGGCGCTTGCCGCCCACCTTCATGCCCACCAGGCCCTCGTCCCACCCCCGGATGACCCGGCCCTGCCCGAGCGTGAAGAAGAAGGGCTTGCGGCCCAGGCTGGTGTCGAAGAGCGAGCCGTCGGGCAGCCAGCCGGAGTAGTTCACCTCCAGGAGTCGGCCGTTGGTGGCCTCGAGGCCGGTGCCCACCACCTGGTCCTGCGTGTAGAGGCCGGACTCACTGCGGTTCATGGCGGTCAGGTCCACGCCCAGCACGGGCGCGTAGGTGACCTTGGCGGGGTCTCCCGATTCCGAGGAGCCACACGCGGCCACGGAGAGCAGGAGGCAGAGGGACAGCAGGGGGGACAGACGCGTCATGGACGGGGACCTTCCTGTGTGGAGCAGAAGCGGGTGCACCCTATCAGCGGCGCCGGGCGCGCGAGCCACCCGCGGCCCATTGATAGCCCATGGTGGAACCCGAGCCGATGAAGCCCAGCGCGATGGCCTTTCGGAAGGAGCCGAGCGCGTCGCGGTTGCCCACCACTTCCTCCATCACGCCATGCAGGGCCACGCCGAGCAGCATGCCCACGGCCGCGCCGCCCAGGGCGCCGAGGAAGGCCCGGCCCTGACCGCCTCCGCCGGCGAGCTCGCCCACGCCCCAGGTGCCCAGGGCCGCCAGGGGAGGGGTGAGCACCAGCCCCGCGCCGAACGCCGCCACGTCCGCTTCCGCCCACCGGCCGCCGGCCTCCGGGGGTTGGAGGAAGAGCAGCGAGCCGGGCAGTGCTCCCACCGCGCCGCCCGCCGCCGTCTGGGCCGCCGTCACCCAGAGCCGCTCGCCGCCCAGCCGGCTCGCTCCATAGAGGCCCCCGAGCGGCACCAGCGTGAAGCCGCCGTACACCGCCCAGGCGCCCGCGGGCACCGGGGCGTCCAGGGTCATCTGCGGCGAGGCGTTCACCGGCCTGCGCCCGAGGGGCCGCTGGGCGGGCAGTGGCGGCTCGATGTTCAGCGGGGCGTCCCCACCCTCCGGCATCAGCGCCAGCCGCGTGGGCGCGTCCCCGGTGTCGGGGGTGGGCTCCTGCGCCGCGGGCGAGACGAGTGGGCACAGCATGAGGAACAGCGAGGCGAGAGATGTGAAGACAGGGCGGCTCATGGTGTCCAGACGAGGGCGCGAAGGCGGGTGGCCCCCCGGGGCAGGGATGGGACCGGGTGGGCGCACCGTCCACCCGGAGCCCGCGGCGCGACGCCCGTCAGCGGACAGAGTCGGGGCCCATGTGTCGCCGGGTGGACGCACCGGGGTGTCCCGGGGTCCAGGGGCCGGGGCCGTGACTAGCTTTCGCGGGTGAAAACCTGTTGGCCGCTGCTCGTCCTCGCCGTGCTTCTCGCGGGCTGTCCACTGCCCAATCACCGGCTCGCCCTGCGCATCCGCGACGACATCCCTGTCACGCCCGAGGGGCGCTCCCTGGCCTGGTACCAGACGGTGGGCGTGGAGCTGGAGCCGGGCAACGAGGTGGAGCTCGTCAACAACGGCCACGTGTTCGACGTGCTCGAGCGGGAGATCCGCGCGGCGCGCTCGAGCATCCACATCCTCGTCTACATCTGGCGCGCGGGAGACCCGTCCGACCGCATCATCCAGGCGCTGCGCGAGCGCCGGCCCGGGGTGACGTGCCGCATCCTGGTGGACCCCCTGGGCAGCATGCGCTTCGAGAACACCGTGGGGCCGCACCTGGTGGCGGCCGGGTGCGAGGTGCGCATCTTCCGGCGCCTGCAGGGCACCCTGTCGGCGTTGGACCTCAAGCGCTTCCAGTCGCGGCTGCACCGCAAGGTGGCCGTCTTCGACGGGGTGAGCGGGGTGACGGGAGGCTGGGGCATCTGGAAGGTCTGGCTCGGCGAGGGGCTCGAGCCCGAGCAATGGCGCGACGCGAGCCTCTGGGTGAAGGGCCCCGCGGTGCGCGGCATGCAGCTGGCCTTCGCGCAGAACTGGCAGGAGGCCGGGGGCGGCATGCTGCCCGCCGAGGCCTTTCCCGACTCCATCCCCTCCGCCGGGCAGGCGCGCGCGGGCTTCGTCACCCACACCGGTGCTCCCGTGCTCACCAACGCCGAGCGCATGACGCTGCTCGCCATCGCCTCGGCGAAGCGGCGGCTGTGGATTTCCAACTCCTACTTCATCCCCACCGGCGCCATGCAGGACATGCTCATCGCCAAGGCGAAGGCGGGGGTGGACGTGCGGGTGCTCACCCCGGGCAGCCGCCACCACGACGTCGGCCCCGTGCTCGCGGGGCAGCTCGCCATCTATGACCGGCTGCTCGAGCACGGGGTGCGCATCTTCGAGTACGAGGTGTCGATGATGCATTCCAAGACACTGCTCGTGGACGACGCGCTGTCCATGGTGGGCTCGACGAACCTGGATCCGCTGGCGCTGAGCGCCGAGGAGGGCTCGCTGGTGGTGGATGACGCGCGGATGGCCGGGCAGCTCGCCCAGGCGTTCGAGGAGGACTTGAAGCACTCCGTCGAGGTCCGCTGGGATTCCTGGCGCCGCCGCGGTCTCTTCAAACGCTTGTCCGAACGGGTGACGATCCTCTTCGGCGAATACCTCTGACGCCTGGCAGCCGCCCAGGAGCCGAGCGGCCGTGGGCCTTCTGGCCTCACGTGTCATCGGACGGGCAAGCTCGTCACCGGCTCGCTCGCGGCCACTTCCCCGGTTAAGCTGGGTCAATTAACCGGGGGGCGAGATGGCGAGGCGGTGGATTCACGCCTTCCATACACGCTTCACCGCGGGAGGGCGGACATGGAAGGCGCCATGGGTTTTCTCAAGAGCTTCTTGGCGATGTACCAAGACGAGCGCTTCTTCCTCGTTGGCGTCTGTTCGACGCTCTTGAGTGTGGGTGCTTTCCTCGCCTTCGCGCTGCCCTGGACGTGGGTGGCCTACAAGAATCCCGAGTCGCTGCAACGCTACCGGGTGCAGGGGCGCGACTTCCCCATCAAGCGCTGGTTCTGGCCCTCGCTGGGCCGCCTGGCCATCAACAGCCTGCTGTCATTCCTCGGGCTGGTGCTCGCCTGGCCCCTCATGCGCCACCTGTCGGGCATCCACATGGGGGCCCTGCCCCCCTGGTATGTGATGGTGGCGCAGATCGCCTTCTTCATCGTCCTGGATGACTTCCTCTATTACTGGATGCACCGGACGCTGCACACCCCGTGGCTGTACAAGCACGTCCACTCGGTGCACCACCGCATCACCATCCCCTTCGCGCTCACCGGCAATTACATGCACGCCGTCGAGTTCGTGGCGACCTCGACGCTGGTGCTCACCGGGCCCTCGCTCGTGGGGGCGCACGTGGTGACGCTGTGGGTGTGGATCATCTTCCGGCAGTTCGAGGCGGCCGATGGGCACTGCGGCTACGACGTGCCGTGGAACCCGGGACTGCTCGTGCCCTTCTACAAGGGCTCGGCCTACCACGACTTCCATCACCGGCGGTTCTTCGGCAACTACGCCGGCTTCTTCGCCTACCTGGACAAGCTCTTCGGTGGCACCTACTCCAAGGGCTACGAGGAGTACCGCCGCGCCCACCAGCATGGCGCCGCGCCGGAGCCCAAGCCCCAGCCCGCGCCTCAACCCCAGCCGGAGCCCTGAGCCCGCACGGGCCTCCCCCTCGCCATCCTCGAGTGAACGCGGGGTGGACTCCGGGTGCTGCTCCCTGTTGACCAGTCATCAGCCCCTGGCCCCCGGTGGGGTTCCGCCCTGGAGCCCCGGAGGAGGGTTCCTAGCTTCCCCGGGGATGTCGCCGAGGGGAGGGTGGGGGTATGCAGGGGCTCGAGAGATCGTCGGACGAGGGAAGTCTCCCGGAGGCACGGGAGCGGTGGGTGTTCGAGCACACCGTGGCGGGACTCTTCCGGAGCGAGTGGGGGAGCCGGTTGTCGGCCCCGGCGCTCCAGGCGCTGAGCGAGGTGGGAGTCGACTTGTCCCGGCCGCTGCTGCCCGCCTATTCCAGTGAGACGTGGGCGCGCGCCCTGCGCATCGCCGCCGCGGATCTGTTCCCCGGCCAGCCGCCCCAGACGTCCTGGCGTCGGCTCGGCCAGGAGGTCATCCACGGCCTGGTGCACACGCTGGTGGGCAACGCCATGGTGAACGTGGCCACCCTGCTCGGGCCGCTGCGCTTCCTGCGCCGGCTCAATCCCACCCTGCGCAACGCGGACAACTACGTGGAGTCGCGCGTCGAGGAGCTCGGCCCCACCTCGTGCGAGGTGTGGTTCAACGAGGTGATGGAGCAGCCGGCCTACCACCAGGGCCTGCTCGAGGCCCTCGTCGGGCTCGCCGGAGGCCGCGACGCGCGCGCCCGCTTCCTGTCCTCCGAGGGCCCGGGCGCGCGCTTCCTCGTGGAGTGGGAGGCCCCCGAGGCCGGGTGACGTCCACCCACATGGGTAGTCGGGGACTCAGCGGGTCTCGGCTTCGGCGATGGAGTCCGGTTGATCCGGTCTGCGAGGCCTGACGGGTTTGGGGCATACTCCGGCGGCGGGCGCCGGGGCAGCCCGAATCCATGCCGAGCATGTCCACGAGGATGTTGGGAGCACAGGGAGCCGGAACGTCGCGGCCGCGGGAAGGTGCGCGCGTGGGCTTCGTGGTGCGGCTGCTGGCCGTGCTGGACGCGATGCTGTCCGAGCGGCTGCGCGGCGGTTCGAGCCAGGAGCTGGACCGGGGCCGGCTGCTGGTGGCGGCCAACTGCGTGATGCTGCTGTGCGACGTGTTGTTCCTGCTCTTCTACGTGCCCTTGCTGCCGGCTCCCGGGATGGTGCCCATGGGGGTGGTGTGCGGCCTGGGGTACGGGGCCTCGCTGCTGACGCTGCGCTGGGGCGCCACCACGCGTCCCGCGGCGCTGATGGTGTGCACGATGCTCACCGGCGGCATCATGGTCGCCGCGATGAACGTGAAGGACACGCCCGAGGGGGCGCATCCCATCTGCATGCTCATCCCCCTGCTGGCGGTCTACCTGCTGGGACCGCGCCCGGGCCTGTTCTTCACGCTGGTGGGGGGAATGAACGCGGCCGTGGTGGTGCCGCTGGTGCACTCGCGGATACCGGGGCTCGGGGTGCGCAACTTCTTCACCGCCTTCTTCATGCTCGGGGCGTGGGCGCTGTGCTGCCTGCTCATCGTGGCGCGTGACCACGCCAACCGCGCGCTCGAGCAGGCCCTGCGGGCGCAGCGCGACCACGAGCGCAAGCTGACGAGCCTGCTGGAGAACACCGAGGACGTGGTGTGCTCGGTGGATGCCCAGGGGCTGCTCATCGCGGCCAACCCGGCGCTCGTGGAGGTGTACCGGGAGCTGCTCGGGGAGGAGCCGGAGCCGGGCAAGCCATTGCTGCCGCCCGGCGCGCCCGAGTCGCTGCGCAAGCGCTGGGAGGCGTGCTGCGCGAAGGTGTTCTCCGGCAAGCGCGTGCGCTTCGAGGCCTCGCCCTCCTCGCTGCGCCACCCGCGCGTGCTGGACTTGTCGCTCACCCCGGTGCTCGACGCCGCCGGCCGGGTGGTGGGCATGACGCTGTTCGGCCGCGACATCTCCGACCGCAAGGAGGCCGAGGCGCGCCTGGGGGAGATGCACCGCAACCTGCTGGACGTGTCCCGGCGGGCGGGCATGGCGGAGATCGCCACCGGGGTGCTGCACAACGTGGGCAACGCGCTCAACAGCGTCAACGTGTCGGTGAACCTGCTGGCCGAGCGGCTCCACCAGTCGCGCGTGCCCGGTGGCCTCACCCGCGTCACGGGCCTCTTGAGCGAGCACGAGGGAGACTTATGTGTCTTTTTCTCCCAGGACGCGCGCGGGCGGCAGCTGCCCGGCTATCTTGGGGCGCTCGCTGGTCAGCTCGCCGAGGAACGCGAGGAGTTCCTCGACGAGGTTCGCACCCTGCAAAAGAGCGTGGAGCACATCAAGTCGGTGGTGAGCATGCAACAGGAGCACGCCCACTTCTCGGGCGTGGTGGAGCGCCTGGACGTGACGGAGTTGCTGGATGACGCGCTGCGGCTGCACGCCGTGTCCCTGGAGCGCCAGGGCATCGGGGTGCGGCGCGAGTACACCGAGGCGATGATGGTCCGGTTGGATCGACACAAGCTGTTGCAAATCCTCCTCAACCTGCTGACCAACGCGGGCCATGCCCTGATGGAGAGCGGGCGGCCGGACAAGCTGCTCACCATCCGGGTGGAACGGGTGCCCCCCGAGCGGGTCCGTATCGCGGTGGCGGATAATGGGATAGGCATCGCGCCGGAGGATGCGCCGCGCTTGTTCACCCAGGGGTTCACCACGAAGAAGGATGGCCACGGGTTCGGCCTCCACATCAGCGCGCTGGCGGCTCGGGAGATGGACGCGTTCCTCTCCTGCGCGAGCGAGGGCCGGGGTCACGGCGCCACCTTCACCATTGATCTGCCCATGTCGGGAGAGGAGAGCAGGGCATGACTGCCCCCACCATCACACCCAACCGCCGTATCCTCGTGGTGGACGACAACCAGGCCATCCACCAGGACTTCCGTAAGATCCTCTGCCCCCCGCCGGCCACCGCCGCGCTGGACGCCATGGAGGCCGCGCTCTTCGGGGACGTGGCGGCGGCACCCGTGGACGCGGGCTTCGTGGTGGACTCGGCCTACCAGGGCGAGGAGGGCGTGGGGCTGGTGAAGGCCGCCCTGGCCCAGGGCAAGCCGTACGCGCTGGCCTTCGTGGACATCCGCATGCCCCCGGGCATCGACGGCGTGGAGACGGCGCTGCGCCTGTGGAAGGAGGACGAGGACCTGCAGGTGGTGCTCTGCTCGGCCTACTCCGACTACTCCTGGGAGGAGATGACGCAGCGGCTGGGCATCAGCCAGCGCCTGCTCATCCTGCGCAAGCCCTTCGACAACATCGAGGTGCGTCAGCTCGCGCACGCCCTCAGCGAGAAGTGGAGCCTCTTGCGCCAGAGCCACAAGCGCATGGAGGACCTCAAGCAGGAGGTGCAGGAGTGGACGCGCGAGCTGGCGGTGGCCAATGATCGGCTGCGCAAGGAGATGGAGGACCGGGCCCGGCTCGAGGCCCGGCTGGTGCAGGCCCAGCGCCTGGAGGCCCTCGGACGGCTGACGGCGGGGCTGGCGCATGAAATCAACAACCCCTTGAGCGTCATCATGGCGAGCGTGGGCTTTTTGCGCTCGGAGCTGGACGAGTCCACCAAGGGGGGACGGCCGGTGGACGCGAGCGAGCTGAGCGACGTGTGCGCCGACGCGCTCATCGGCGCCGAGCGCATCCTGCGCATCGTCAATGACTTCCGGCTCTTCTCCCGGCTGGACGGCGAGCCCCAGAAGCAGGTGGACCTGCGCGACGTGCTCGACCACGCGCTGAGTGGGGCGAGCTACAACCTGGGGCCCCGGGCGCGGGTGATTCGCGACTTCCAGGACATCCCCCCGGTGTGGGGCAGCGAGCAGGGTCTGGAGCAGGTCTTCCTCGGGCTGCTCAACAACGCGGGCTATGCCATCAAGGAGGGGGCCGAGCCCCAGGTGAGCATCAGCGCGCACCTGCGCGAGGACTGGGTGCTGGTGGAGGTGCGCGACAACGGGGTGGGCATTGCGCCGGAGCACCTGGGCCGCATCTTCGATCCCTTCTTCACGACGAAGCCGCCGGGCACGGGCACGGGCCTGGGCCTGTCCATCTGCTACGGCATCGTCTCGGGCCTGGGCGGCGCCATCGAGGTGGACAGCACGCCGGGCAAGGGCTCCACCTTCCGGGTGAAGCTGCCCCGGGCGCCCGCCGAGTCGTCCTCGGCCTCGGTGTAGCGTGGTGTCTCGCGCGGCGCCCGAGCTGCTCGTCCGTCCCGCCCGGGCCGAGGATGGCCCGGCCCTCGGGCGCATGGGGGGCCGGCTCGTGCGGATGCACCACGAGCTGGATACCCGGCGCTTCATGTCGCCGGGAGAGGACGTGGAGTCCGGCTACCGGTGGTGGTTGAGTCGGGAGCTCGCGCACGCGCGCGCCGTGGTGC
The DNA here is from genome assembly GCF_000335475.2 of Cystobacter fuscus DSM 2262. Classification (NCBI taxonomy): domain Bacteria; kingdom Pseudomonadati; phylum Myxococcota; class Myxococcia; order Myxococcales; family Archangiaceae; genus Cystobacter; species Cystobacter fuscus. The sequence goes on from NZ_ANAH02000004.1 coordinate 491,979, forward strand.
TCGTGGCCGAGCGGGACGGCGAACTCGTGGGCTACGCCTATGGCACCGTGGAGTCGCGGGATTGGAACGCCCTGCGCGAGGCCCATGGGGAGCTGCACGACCTGTGGGTGGAGGAGGCCGCGCGGGGCGCCGGGGTGGGGGCGAGGCTGGCCGAGGAGCTGGTGCGGCGGCTGCGTGCCCTGGGCGTGCCGCGGGTGATGCTGATGGCCGCGGTGGGCAACGAGTCCGCGCGGCGGCTCTTCACCCGGCTCGGCTGGCGCCCCACCATGGTGGAGATGACGCGCGAGCTGGAGCCCGCGGACGGGGAGTGAGCCCGGCGTCTCGTGCCGGGAAGTGGATGCTTCGCGGTGGGCGGCTGGCGGGTGGTGGACAGGCTGCCCCGCGGTCGTAGAGGGACAGGTGGATGCGGTGCGTACCGTCGTTCCGCTCTCCGGGTCTTCCTGGCCCGGCCGAGAAGCGGAGGTCGCCGTGCCCGTGTTCGCGCCCCACCCGAGTCTCCTGACCCTCGTCGCTCCGGCGGAAGGCCGCCTCCGGGACTCTGGAGCGTCCAGCGCCGTGGAGGACGGGAGCGCGTACTTTCCCCAGTCGGTGGCGTCGGGAGAGCCCGGCGCGGATGGCGTGGTGTTGTGGACGCGCGCGGTGGATCCCTCGCACCCGGGTGCCCCGCTCGTGCTCACCCTCCAGGTGGCCCGGGACGAGCACTTCGCGCACCGGGTGCTGGAGGTGCCGGGGCTGTGCACCACGCCCGTGCGCGACCACACCCTCAAGGTGCGGGTGACGAACCTGGCGCCGAGCACGCGCTACCACTACCGCTTCGTCCTGGAGAAGAACGGCCGCACCCTGGGCTCTCCCCGCGGCCGCACCCGCACGGGCCCGGCCCCCGCCTCGGACAGACCCTTGCACTTCGTGGTGGCCAGCTATCGGGATCTGCTGGGCTCCGGTGACGACACCGGCCAGCGCCTGTCGCGGCACGAGGAGGATCTCGACTTCATCCTCCTGCTGGGGGACTCGCTCCACGAGGAGGGCTCCTTCCGCGGCTTGTCGGCACGGGCGCGCCGCGACTTGTGCCGCGCCTGGCGCACCCACCCGGTGGTGCGCCAGGTGCACGCGCACCACCCCTTCCTCGTGCTCTGGGAGGGGGACGTGCCGGGCTCCGGGTGGGAAGAACGCACGCGGCGCATCCTGTGCGACTACCTGCCCATCCGTCCGTCCTGGCAGCTGTTCGCCGGGCGGCCTCGCCCGGCGGCGCGGCCCGTGGTGTCCGCGGCGCGTCCCTCCCGCCGCGAACGTCCCTGGCGCCTGCCGTTCGCGGCCTAGGGCTCAGGCGACCCGGCGGGTGGAGTCCGTCGGGGTGTGCCGTCCCGGTGGCGGGGGCGGCACCCGGCCCACGGGCTTGAGGTTCCAGCGGTCCTGCAGTTGCTGCGGAATGTGGAAGTGGGTGCGCTGGCCCCGGGCTTCCGCCCGCAGCATCGCCTCGACGATGTCCTTGCTGAGCAGCCGCAGCAGCCGGGCCGGCAGGAAGGTGTGATCTCCCACCCAGTCGGTCAGCCCCTCCGTGAGCCCCTCCATGGAGGGGATGGCCTGGGCGATGCTGGCTGTCCAGTCGGGCCGGGGCACGTGCAGCATGTCCGCCACGTTGAGGCCCCCCCATTGGTCCTGATCCAGGAAGAAGTGGATCATGCTCGCGGGCAGTCCCTCGAGGAAGTCGGGCACCAGCTCCTTCATGCCCTCGATGAGGGCGGCCGTCATGGCGATGCCCTCGGGGGAGGGTTGGATCTGCCGCTCGCGCACGAACCGGGTGAGCTGGCGCGCCTCGTCCACGTCCTCGGGCAGCAGCCGCTCGTCCACACCGAGGATGCGCCCCACGGCGCTCCAGGCGTAGATCCACGCCTCCTGCTGGGCGGGGTCCAGGTCGATGCGCAACGCGCGCAAGCCCTCGAGCACCACCTGGGCGAACGTCATCAACGTGCCGGCCATGTCCTCCTGGTTGATGGGCTCGCCGAGCTCCCGCGCGTCCCAGGGGTTGCGCCGATCATGGCGGATCATGTGGCGGATGGCCGCGTGCACCAGCCGCACCTTCTGCGTGGTGCGAACCCCCCGGCCGTTGGGCTCCAGGCCTCCCTGGCTCATCACATCCACCACCATCTGCGCGGTCTCGAAGACGCGGCGCACGGGACGGTGGCGCAGCGAGCCCGTGCGGTGGAGCACCTGCACGCCCCTGCGCGCCGCGTACGCCGCCGGCAGGGAGTAGAAGCCGAGGATCATCATCACCTCGGGGCCGTAGCACTCGAAGACTTCCTGGCCCCGGCGCAGCTTATGGGTGTCCAGCCGTGGCACGGAGGCCTTCGTGCGCAGCAGGTATTCCATCACATACACAGGCAACTGGTTCGAGGGCAGATCGCCGTTGCTCACCAGTGTGCTCATCAACTGATTGACCGTGCCGACCTTTCCATCCGCGAACAGCGTCTCGATGACTCCGTCGGCGAGCGGATCCGTCCTCGTCCGCATCGCGTCCAGGAAGTCGTGAGTCCAGAGGCTCGACGGCATGTAGGTCACTCCTCGCGGGCGCTCTGCTGAACCGCTCCCCCCCCGCGGCAGGACAGCTTAACGCAGGTGTTCCCGCCGTGCCGGGAGGCCGTGCCCGCTCGGGGGCGATTCAGCGTGGCCTCCACGGGAAGTGTCGATGGGTGTCTCATCCCTCGGGGGTTTGTATCAACCCGTGAGCACCCCGGCCGTTGCCCGGCCGCGTCACCGTCTCCAGGGGGAACGGTGGGGGAGAGAGCCGGAGACCTGTACCTGGGGACAACAGGCGAGGAGCCGCACACGCGGTATATGTGGAGCCGAACCGGCTTCCAATGTCATTGGGTATGGATGGTTTCGACGGCGTGAGGGTTTTCAAGCCGGAAAAGTCTTTATCAAGAGAGCCTCTCCCCGCGCTCCCTTGCCGCCTCACTTCGAGGTGGACACGAGCGCCGTCGTCCCACTGGGCAGCACCAGTTGGGAGTAGCGCGCGGTGATGCGCAGGCGCTTCTTGTAGAAGAGGAAGCCGCCCTCGGCCTCCACATGCAGCGTGTCGAGCACCTGGCCCACGCCCGGCTGGGGGCGGAACTCCATGCGCACGTCCACGCGCTCGGCCATGTCCGGGAGGATGGACGGGCTGTAGTCCAGCCGCACGAGCTGGCCGGTGCTCGGGTTCACCAGCGCCTCGCCCTTGTGCACCCAGGGCGCCTTGTCGTTCCGGGGCTCGAAGCGCAGGCGCACCCGCTGGGGATCCTTCGGATCCGGCTCCGCGAGCGAGAAGCGGTGCAGGGCCAGCGACGCGGAGGCGAAGGGCAGGTTCACCGAGCTGAACTCCGCGCGCCCCTGCCCCTTGCGCTGGCGCTCCTCCAGGTCCTTGCGCAGCGCCGCGGTGGCGTCCTCGCCGTCCTTGCGCGCCTGGAGGATCTCCCGGTGCTGCTGGCCATCCTTCAACCGGAAGCGGTCCACCCGCTCCTGGACGTGCTTCACCTGCCCCTTCCCGTCCAGCTCCTCCACGCGCAGGGTGACCACCACCTGCTCCACCTTGCCGGCGAGCAGTTCCTCCATCCCCCACGTGGTCTCTCCCAGGCGCCGCGCCAGGGCCTCGGCGTCCTTGGGCACCAGGGGGCCTTCCATCGCCCACAGGGGCCCGGGGGCCAGCAGGAGGGTCACCACAGTCACCAGGGAGGAGAGACGAATCATGGAGCGGTCCTGGATGGGGAGGCGCGTAGCGGCGGCGCGGTGGATCAGAATGCACCATGCGGCGGTGACGTGGAAGTGAGTAATCCAAGGAAGCCGCCCGTCTCCTCGCGACACGAACGACTGGGGAGTACAGGGGCCCACCTGGTGCGGAAATTGCGGAATTCACGACGCTTTTCGCGCGAGGTGCTTGCCTCCCGGCGCCTGCTGGAACGAGGCAGCGCCGGGCGAGCGCTGGCGGGGGGGGGCCCCAGCGGAGAACGGGCGGCTCGGGGCATACTGGGCCCGCACGGGCGAGGGGCCCGCGCTGTGAGGAGTCGACGAGATGCGCCTTCCCGAACGACCCCGAGCGGTCATCACTGGAGCGGGCAGTGGACTGGGCCGGGCGCTGTGCCTCGCGCTGGCGCAGCGCCAGGGCCGGGTGCTGGTGTCGGACGTGAACGAGGCCGAGGCGCGGGAGACGGCGCGGCGCGTGGGGCAGGCGGGGGGGGAGGCGTGGGCGGTGGCCTGCGACGTGACGAGGCCCGAGCAGGTGGACGCGCTCGTGCGCGAGTGCGAGCGCGTGCTGGGCGGGGTGGACCTGGTGGTGAACAACGCGGGCGTGGCGGCGGCGGGCGAGGTGGGCCAGTTGCCGCTGGTGGAGTGGAAGCGGGTGCTGGACGTGAACCTGTGGGGCGTCATCCATGGCTGCCACAGCTTCGTGCCGCTGTTGCGCCGGCAGGGCTCGGGGCACGTGCTGAACGTGGCCTCGGCGGCGGGGCTTTTGTCGGCGCCCTTCCTGGCGCCCTACAACGCGTCCAAGGCGGCGGTGGTGGCGCTGTCGGAGACGCTGCTGGCGGAGCTGAAGCCGGCGGGCATCGGCGTGTCGGTGGTGTGTCCCACGTTCTTCCGCACGAACATCGCGGCCGCCTGGCTCGTCGGGCCGGACGAGGCGGGCCAGCGGCTGCGGGAGCTGGCGGCGACCCTGGTGGACAAGTCCCCGGTGGGGCCGGACGAGATCGCCCGGGCGTGCGTGCGTGGGGTGGAGGAGGACGAGTTCTACGTGGTGCCGATGCGGGTGGGCCGGTGGTTGTGGCGGCTCAAGCGGCTGTCTCCCGAGCGCATTGCCCAGGGAGGGCGCCTGCTGGAGAAGCTGGTGCGCTCGCGCATGGGGGGTGGCCACACGCGGTGAGGGGCGGTGAAGAGGGTCACCCCGAGAGGTACGGGGGGCCGCCCGAGGTGGACCGGTTGCTCGAGGAACCGGACGCGCTCGTGCACCTCACCGGCGCCGCGGTGTCACCGGCTGGGCGAGTTGCCTCAGCTTGTCCTCGAGGCGCTGGAAGCTCTCGGACTGTCGCAGCTTGGAAAGGCTCGCACTCATGATGATGGGGGCGGCGTCCACGTGCTCGTTGTAGGTACGACCGGCCTGTTTGAAATAGTTGATCACCCGTGATTTGGGATCCCGCTCCCGGTCCGGACGCCGGACCTCCTTGAATCGAGGTGGCTCGTGCGTCCGTCTCCGGACATGCTCGACGACGGCCGTGCCGTCGGCGAGGATCCACGCTTCCAACATCTGCTCGACGCAGATGAGTACGATCCTGTTCCAGGGCGGGGCCTCCTTCCCGTAGGCCGCCAGGAAGGACTTCCGGATGCCCTCCTTGTCGTTGAAGCGGCAGCGCTTCTCGTGCTGGTCGGGCCACGCGGGCGCCAGGTCCCAGACAATGAAGACGACGTCACACCGCTCTTTTTCGAGGAGGAACCTGGTCACATCCCCACACTCGCGGATGAGGTTGGCTTTGTTGCCCATCGTCCTCTCCTCGACGACAGCCCCGGGAACGAACTGCATGGCGAAGTGCTTGCCAATCTTGATATCGGGACCACCTGGAGCACATTCGCAGATCATTCCGATCTTCACGGTATCCCTCCCCGCTCCTTGAGCTGGCCTCGCGTGTAGAGGGTCCCCGGGCCATACCCGAACTCGCGGGACCACTTCGAGAGCTCGGCGTCATCCGCGGGGCGGCGGAAGACGGGCGTCCCCTCCCTGCGCTCGACCAGGACGATGTGGCTCAGGTCGAGCAGGTCGAGCAGGTAGGGCGAGTGGGTCGTGGCGATGACCTGCTGACGGCCGGAGAGGACCGCGCTCCGGATTTCGCTCACGATCAGGGCCAGGGTGCGCGGATCCAGGCCGTTCTCCAACTCCTCGATGAGGACGAGCGGCGGAGGCCGCGGATGGCGGAACAAGGCCAGCAAGGCGAGGACCCGGAGTGTTCCCGTGGAGAGCATCCATCCGAGCACCTCGAACTTCTGTTCGACGAGCCGCAGATAGACGTTTTGAGTCAACTCACGGGTGATGGCGGGTTGCAGGTCGGTGGCATAGGGCAGGACTTCACGCGCCGCGGCGATGAGCCCCTCGAAGGCTCCAGGATCCTCCTGCTGCAATGACCAGAGGTACTGAGCGACATTCGCGCCGTCCGGAGCCAGCCGGATCTCTCGTCCCGAGCGTTGCATGGGGGCGGGCCTCCCCATGACGTCGGGGTTGAGCCGGACGAACTGCCACTGGGTGATGAAGCCGTCGAGGAAGCCGCCGACGAGTGAGTCTTGAGGGTTTTCGCTCGCAAGCCTCACAGCCGCCTTTCCCTTCTGCTTCGCGGTGACTCGGCCCTGCGCATCACGCTCGCACGTCATTCCACCGCGAGTGACCTTCTCCTTGCTGAAGAAGACCTCGTTGTTCTCACGCTCCTCGAGGGTGAGCTGGGCGGAGTACGCCTGGGAGCCCGTGTGGCCGCGGAACTCGAGGTGGATGGGCGCCTTGCCCAGGCTTCGCTCTCCCTGGGCGCGTGGGCGGGCCTTGACCTCTCCCTTGTAATGCGCGTGCTCATAGCCACCGAAGGGGACCAGGGCCGCGTCCAGATCCTCGCGCGAGAGCCGCTGCACGGTTTCGAGCGCCTCGATGATGCTGCTCTTTCCCGAGCCGTTGTTACCGATGAAGACGGTGAGGGGCCCGAACGCCAGGGGGCCGGTCTCGCGGATGGCCTTGAAGTGCTTGAATTGCACCTGCGCCAGGGGAAGGTGACCGCTGCTTTTCATTCGATGACCCCATGGGTGACATCCCGGTAGGCGTTGCGGGCGGCGGTCCTCTGGGCCGCCGGGACGAGGGGGAAGGTCGAAAGGATGTGCGCGAACTCCACCTCCTCCAGCGTGTAGAGGTGTGCGACGAGCCCTTCGAGCTCCGCTTGTAACCGCATGCGCTCCACCTGTTCCACGGCTCCGTCCCGATGCCCTCGGAGTCCCACGTCCCGGGCCGCTTCATCGAAGTCGGGGGTGGTGCAGATGAGGCGGGCCGCTCGCCGCGCGACGGAAAGCAGTCGTGCCTCGGATGCATCCAGCTGGGGAATGGGAAGCGTCATGAGGACGGACCGGAGGATGTTCGCTCCACCGAGTCGCTGGCGGACCAGGTAATCCAGGACAAAGCTATTGAAAAGCGCCACGAGGAAGAAGCGCTCCCATGAGACGAGCGCGGCGGGGTTCTCCCACATCACCGACTGGTCGCAGAGCACGTGGGGCGGCAGGACGGTGGCAATCAGCGTCCGCCTGTTCGCACTCGTTGCGATGGTGCGCAGCGCCAGGCGATAGGCCCGCTCCCCGGCGAACTCGGGGAGCGGCAACCGGGCATGGGCCTTCTCCTCGTCTACCCAGAAGGAGACAGAGGAGGTATCCCAACCGTACTGTTGGATCGTCCTTCCCCCGCAGAGCGGAAGGCCACGCGGACCGGGATGACTTTGGCACACGTCCCGGAGCCTGTGTCGCGAGGGCCCGATCTTCAACGCCAGCCGCTCCGTGGGAGTGCCAGGGGTGGCCAGGGACGGAAACCGCATCAGCTTCTCGGAGATGACGAGATCGTCCCTGCTCCGGAGTTCCGGGATGGAGAGGGAGGCGGGGGAGAGCCGTCTGACGAGTTCCTCCGTCAACGTGAGCCGTGATGCGCTGTCGTGCAGGAAGGCGTCGAGTTCCTCGCGTTGGATGGCCTCCCGGGGGTCCACCCGGAATGCGACTTCGAAGGACTCGGAGGGGCTGTCCTTGCCGAAGGCGAGGATGCAGAACTTGAAGCTCCTGTGCACCTCGTCGAACAGGTGGTACTCGTTCGAGAGGCCCAGCACCACCCGCGGGGCTCCCTGCTCCAGGAGCCATTGCCGTAATCCACTGCTCCCCTGCTCCGAGTAGAAGCTCGAGGGCACGACCATGGCCGCCTGCCCACCGGGGCGCAGCAGGTGGAACGCGCGCTCGATGAAGAACTTGTACAGGGCGGCTCGTCCCCAGCCCTCGGTCGAGTGGGGATGGGCTCGACGGAGCAGGTCGTTCACGGGACCAGGCCCGCTGAGGACTTCCCAGGGAGGAATCGTGAGGATGGCATCGAACCCGCCGTGCTCCTCGAGCACATCCCCGAAGTCCAGGCACCAGTGGATGGGACGTAGCGCCGCGATGTCTTCCCGACCCAGGGGTCGTTTGGTTCTATGAGGCCAGAGCTCCTCGAGAAGAAGGTCATTCAACTGCTCGGAGGCCTTCTGTCTGAAGCCCCGAATCCAGTCACGCAGGGCCTCGGGCCCGCGGTGCTCTTCCGACGCGCGATAGGACTCCAGCAAGGGCCGCACGGTCTGCGTCACCCACTGGGAGCGCTCGTTCGCGGTGTCGGTCAGGCCCACGAGCGCATTGCCCGACAGGAGGTTGAACTCCAGGGACGGCAGGGGGTTGCTTCGCGCGTTGCGCTTCGCGGCCGACAGCAGCCCCAGGAGCAGGTGAGACCGGGCCACTTCGACCGACACCGCGTCCTCGTCGACCCCGAAGAGGTTGCGCAGGAGGATCCGCTTGCGGATGAAGTAGTCCGGTCCGCCCGGTGCCTGGCGCCACGGCGCGACTTCCGCCAGGAGCCCTTCGTCCTCTTCCGCTTCGATACGGTGGAGGATCGCGAGGTGGACGGCCGCGAGAGTCTCCAGCGCCTCCTTCAGCCGCGTTCCCGTACCACACGAGGGATCCAGGAGCCGGAGCCCTGGCAGCACCTCGTGAAGCAGCCGGCGGCAGACCGCCGTGTCCAGATCGAGCAGCAGGTCATCGAAACGATCGAACCGGATGCCGGTGAGACGCCGTATCGCATCCAGGATGACCGGGTGCACGGCCTGCTCACAGAGATACCTCGAGACTTCGGGTGGGGGGCGGACCGCGCCCGCGTGCCGCGACCGGACTGCCCGGGCGAAGCACTCCTCCACCACGTCCGGGGTGACATCTCCCTCCCAGGCGGGGACGGCTTCCAGGCTCCAGGAGTAGCGCTCCACGAACTGGAACAAGGCATGAAGGGTCTCGGCGGTCAGGTCGAACTCGGGACGCGCCTCTTCCTCGTCCTGCGCGCTGCCCTCGAAGAGCAGCGCCTTCATCTGCCTGTCGGAGAGGTATGCCGACTGCCCCTCCCGGACTTCCAGGAATGGGTTGGGAGGCTCGGTGGAACCGGCGCGCAGTCCCTTCCCCCGCAAGAATGCGAGCAGGATCATCCGCTGTAGGAGCAACCATGCCGATGGATCGGACACCTGGTGCTGGCGGAGCAGCAGCTCATGGTAGTGCTGGAGGTCCTGGGTCAGGCGCGAGATGAGCGGCCGGGTGTCCATGGCCTCGCGCAATCCGCGTGCCACCTCGGCGAGCGCCTCGTCCTGTCCACGCCCCTGTCCGCCCAGCGCGTCATGGAGGAGGGCCACTTTCTCGACGAGGCGCCCGCCGGGCTGTCCACGCAGATGGACATGGGTCCGCGGGTCCGTCCTCTGCTCGCGTCTGGCCCACCACCAGAGGCTCTTCGTCCTCCGTCCATCCACGAAGACGACCAGGTGCTCGGGGTGGCGTTTCGCGAGCTCCTTGTAGGCCAGCTCGCGCTCCCGGGCACCGGGAAAGAGGCCACCGCGGGAGCGGACCTCCAGGACCACCGCGTTCCCCAGTTCCGCGACTGTTCGTCGCTCCAGGGCATGGCCACGGAGGGACATGGACTGCCATGCGTGAGCCGACTTCGGGGGGTGGGACCAACCCAGGTGCTGGATGAAGGCCGGGCCAGGCTCCAGCTCCTCCAGGAGATTCCGAAGTCCACGGACATCCATCCTCACAGAATGCATCCTCCAAAGGCGTCTCGGCAGCCATGCCTGGGAAGAGCCCCTTCCTTCGCGCAACCATCGGACATGCCTCTCTGGCGAGCAAGGATCCTGCCAGGGGGCCGCCTCCCGTCTCGCGGACCTCCGACTCCTATGGGGGCCGGAGTCACGGCGCGCAGGGCAGAGAGGGGGGAGTCCACCTTCTACCGGGTTCTGCGCGAGCACCAACGATTGCGGCACTGCGGCAGGGCTCGTGCGCCGACGAAGAGGGCGCGCGCGGAGCACGTGGCGAGTGCCCCCAATCAGGTGTGGAACCGGGCGGGTTCTTTCCCGCGAAGTGAGCAGGCCTGATGTAAGAAGGGGGGGCATCCCTCAGCCCTGTGCGTGAACATCCATGACCTCTGTCGCGGCCTCCCCCCCTGCGGATTCGAGCGCGCTCCGCATCCCTGGATACCGGACCTTCCTCATCACGTTCATGTTGGCGATGATGGCCGACAACATCGAGCACGTGATCAGCTACTGGGTGGCGTTCCAGAAGTTCCACTCGGCGGCGCTGGGCGGGTTCGCGGTGGTGTCCCACTGGCTGCCCTTCTTGATGTTCTCGGTGCCGGTGGGGGCGCTCAATGACCGGTTCGACTCCCGGCGTCTCATCCAGGCCGGGATGGTGCTCTTCATCACCGCCTCCGTGGGATGGGGATACTTCTTCGTCACGGACTCCTTGCAGCTATGGCACGCGATGGTCCTGCTCACGATTCACGGCTGCGCGGGGGTGCTCTGGAGCACCTCCAGCCAGATGTTGCTCTACGACATCGTGGGCGCGGGCTACCTGACCAGCGCGGTCCGCCTGAACGCGACGGCTCGTTATCTTGGGGTCCTGGTGGGCCCCGGCGTGGGCAGCCTCATCATGAAGACGCTGGGGCCCACCCAAGGCATCTTCGTCAATGTCTTGTTCTATCTGCCCCTGCTGCTCTGGCTCATGAGCGCACCCTATGGCCGGCACTTTCGCGGGATGACGGCGGGCCCCAAGCGGGCCGTCCGGGGCCTCGCCGACATCGTCCAGACCATCCGCGACGTGCGTGAGCTGCCCATGGTCGCGGCCATGATCCTGCTGGCGGGGGCGGCCTCCTTCTTCATCGGCAACAGCTACCATGCGCAGATGCCGGGCTTCGCCCATGATCTGGGCCATGGAGACCCCGGCACGGCCTATACGCTCCTGCTGGCGGCGGATGCGGCCGGTGCCCTGCTCGCGGGCATCCTGCTCGAGACACGCGGGACCTGGCTGCCGACGGAGGCCGCTTCCGCGATGAAGCTTGCCTTGCTCTGGGGCTGCTCGCTCTTCACGTTCGCGTTCATGCGCTCGTATCCGGCGGCGATCGCCGTGCTGTTCCTGGCCGGGTTCTTCGAGTTGTCCTTCAGCAGCATGACCCAGGCGCTCGTGCAGCTGAATGCGCCGGACGCCATCCGAGGCCGCGTCCTGGGGCTCTTCAGCATGTCGGCCTCCGGCCTGCGGGCGTTCAGCGGCGTGACCGTGGGGCTGTTGGGGAGCGTGACCAACACCCACGCGTCGCTCGCCGTGTCCGCCCTGGCCTTCGTGGTGGTGGCCGGCCTGCTGTTCCTCCGCGGACGCCAGCAGGGCGCATAGGAGGGAGTCGCCACCCATCCCACGCTCATCCCCCGGCAGCGCCCCAAACGCCTGTGGCCGTCAAAGCGGGAACCCCTCATGCCACATCGGAGCGCGAACCGGGCTCCATGGCCGCCTCACGGGGGGCAAGCCTCCGCATGGTGCTCTTGTCCACCGCGACGTCCACCATCTTCCGCAAGCGCGTCCAGACACTCTCCTGCACATAGGGGATGCCGTACTTCTGGCACAGCGCGAGCACCTTCGGCTGCACCCGCTGGTACTGGAGCATCGGCAGGTCCGGGAAGATGTGGTGCTCGATCTGATAGTTGAGCCACAGGTGGAGGTAGTCGTTCAGATCTCCCCCGGTGTGGTAGTTGGTGGTGCCAATCACCTGCTGGACGTAGCGCTCGCCCTTGCCCCCGGGCGCGGAGTCGAAGCGGTACAGGTCCTCGCCGGTGTGGTTGGGTCCCCCCACCATGAAGGTGTGCAGGTTGGAGAGGATCTCTGCCAGGAGCGAGTTGCACAGGGCGCTGAAGGCGGCCCAGGTGCCCAGCGGCAGGAAGAGCGCGGGCAGCAGGACGAAATTCCAGGCGATGTAGGGCGCGTAGCCGCGCAGCAGCACCTCGCGCCACTCCTCGCGGGTGAGCGGGCCGTCCGGGCGGCGCTTGCGCCGGAACGAGGCCAGTGTCGTTGGCGCGTAGTAGCTGGCCCGCCAGGTGCTCGCGAGCAGCACGAGTCGGAGGTAGCGCAGCGCGAGAGGAAGCCCGGTGCTTCGCATGAAGCCCTCGGCGTTGCGCTCGTGCACGTCCGGATCCCCGTCCTCGCCGGTGTGCGAGTGGTGGAGCACATTGTGCTCGAACACCCAGGCTTCGGGGAGCATCCAGTCGAACCAGTCGAGGAAGCGGCGTTTGCCCTTGGCGAACTCCTTGCTCGTGCGCTCGACGGGGGTGCCTGGGACGCGGTCGTAGCAGCGGTGCCCCACATGGTGCATCACCATCCATCGTGAGGAGCGGCCAATGCTCAACGCCGCGATGCTCAGCGGGTTGGGCAGCAGCCAGCACGTGGCCAGGCCGAGCACCGTGGCCGTGCGGCCCCAGCGCTCGATGCGCCGCAGGTGGAGATAGTCCGCCTCACCGATGGAGGCGTCGATCTCGGCGCGCAGTGCGCGAATGTCGGCCAGCAGGCCCTCCACGTCCACGGACGCGGGATCGAAGTTGGTGGTGGCGCGGGACACGAGAGGGGACCTCAGCTCAGGCAGGCACGACGAGGAGGGGGTCGCGATGAGCGCGCCAGCAAGGAAGTACTGGGGAACGCACGCTACCCCTGGGCCGGTGGTTCGGGGAAGGGGGTCGCGCGGGAACGTCTCCTGGGACACCGAATGGTTTGAAGCTGCTTCCGCCTGCTGGCGCCGCTCGACCCTGAGTAGCTTTGTTTCGCTGGCGGCGATCGGCGCCGCCACGGCTCGAGGCAACGATGGAAGCGAAGAAGATTCGTCTGACCAGGGAAAAAGAGACGTACCTCGCCACGCTGTATGGCAAGGCGATGGATGCTGCGGCCGAAAACTCAATCCTCGGCGACCGATTCGCGGCGGACGCCACGGCGCGCATCGACTACGACTTCAAGGCGTTGAAGCTCCCGAAGGGAGGCGAGGTCACCCTGCCGATGCGGGCCTGGCACTTCGACCAGTGGACGCGAGCGTTCCTCTCCGCGAACCCCGAGTCGACGGTCCTGCACCTTGGCTGCGGCCTCGACACCCGCGTGTACCGGATCGACCCGGGGCCGAAGGTCCGCTGGTTCGACGTCGACCTTCCCGACGTCATCGCCTTGCGCGAGCAGTTGTATCCGGAGCGCGAGGGCTATCGCCGGATTGGCGCCTCGGTGACCGAGCTCTCCTGGCTCGACGCGATCCCTGGAGACACGCCCGTTCTCGTCGTCGCCGAGGGATTGGTGATGTACCTGCACGAGAAGGACGGGACGGCGTTGTTCCGGCGGATCACCGATCAGTTTCCGGGCGGGCAGCTCGCGTTCGACGGCTACAGCGGAGCGATGGTGCGCCTGGTCTCCCGCCTCGCGACGGTGCGCGGCGCGAAGGTCGAGCTCGTCTGGGGAGTCGACGATCCGCACGAACTCGAGAAGCAGGTCCCGAAGCTTCACCTCGCCGAGGACGTCGAGTTCCTGACGATGCCCAGGCTGGTCGAACGGCTGTCCAGGAACTGGTTCTCCGGGGCGATGTACGGGGTCATGGGCCGACTGCCGTTCTATCGGCACCTGATCCGTCACCTGCGCTATGCGTTCTAGGGGGGAGTCGGCTTGGCGGTGAAGGCGGTCCGAACCAGCCACCGCCGTCCCATCCACGCCGTCCTCGGCGCGCGGCGAGTTCCTCCCAAGCCCGTCCGTGGCCGGCACGCGGGTGGTCGCGGGCCCGGTGCTCGAACCCGCGGGTGTCTTTGGGAGGGCCGTATTCGCCTGCTTGTACATCCCATGACGACTTTCAGCGTTGGATTCGAGCGGACGACACTTTGCCGTCGAGGCCGTTGTGGTTCTTGAACGTGACCTTGAGGAACGCGTCCTCGAATGAGGACTGGAAGGTTCCGACGACCCTGGGCTGCAGGATGTCCTGCTTGACGTAGATGGTCGTGTAATCGTCGCCGGTGCCGCCACTCGGGTCGTCGTAGACGGTGAGCGTCGTTCCCGCCTTGGCGATCACGATTTTCGCGGACCGCGCCTCGTCATTGTCGCAGCCATAGCCGTTGTTCTTGAAATTGACAAATTGGCCGGTCGTGAGGGGCAGCGTGCAGACGATGTTCTGGGACGCGTTGTTCCCCTCGTACAGGACGACCGAGGCGTCCGCGAACATGTCCCCGGCCTGGGGCTCCACCCGGATTCGCGAAACCTTTCCGTCGAGGCCATTGTTTCGCAGGTAGACCGCGCGATAGTTGGAATTGTCCGTGCTCGTCTCGAAGCTCGGCACAACCACCCGCTCGTTCATTCCAATGTCGCGCTTGACCTCGAGGAAGTACCAGTCGTCCTCGCGGTTGCCGCTCGGGTTGTCATACAGCGAGATGCGAACGCCTTTCTTCACGCCGGACAGTACGAGTGAGCGCGCTTCGTCGTTCTCGCACCCCAGCCGCGCGTCGTCGCTCGACTGGAGGTCGATGCTCCGGTTGATGGTGGTCGCAAAGCCGCAGACGATGTCCTCGGTGCCGCTGCCGCCTTCGTAAAAGATGACGCCGCCGTTGTTTCGCCACTCGACGTATTCGGTGGCATCGCCGCGATTGACTTGATCCAGCGCGATGAAGTTGGGTTCCCGCTTCGCCTTGGGGCGGCAATACGATTGGTCACGGTCCAGCAACTTGTCGAAGCGATTGTCCAGGTCCCCATGCAACGGGTAGGGGATTTTATGAAAGTTGTTCATCACGAACAGCCGGGGCCAGCCATGATAGGTGGACGACGCCGCCACGGTATCGAGCGGGATGCTGCTCCAGCGTGTGTCGCAGGAGTAATTGTGGCTGGTGACCAGGTCGCCCAGATTATAGGTGTTCTCGACGTTGAGATTCTGGTCGTAGATCAGGTGTACGGTGCCGGAACTCGTTTGATGGTCGCCCGCATTCTGCGATTTGTTGGTGATGATGAACAAGCGCTGGTTGGCATTGATCAACTCGCCGAGCGTGGGCCATTGCTTTCGCGAGGACCACGTCGTCGGCTTGAAGGTGTAGGTCGCCAGGTTGGGGATGCTGCTCAAGGCTCGGGTCAGGTCGGCCCTGTCCGTGTAGTCCTCGAGGAAGACGGTGATGACGGCGTTCCGGTTCACTGTGAGGGTTGGCATCACGCTGATTTTGAATTCATCCGCGAGGCTCCGGCTGCCGGGGTAGCAGATTCCATGGCACAGCAAGACGCTGGATTCGTGGATGTCGAACATCAGTCCGCGCACGCCGCGCGCCAATTGGTAGACCGGGGACATCTCCTGGTTGGAACCGATTCCGCCGGAATCCCTGCCCCAGGAGAAGGCATTGTGGCTCGTCAGCCATACGTATTCGTTGAAAGGCCGGCTCGTGTCGGCAATGAGGCCCGGTTGGGCCGCCCGAGCGAGGTCCGCGGGAGAGGGATTCGCGGCCCGCTCGATTTCATCGGGCGTGATAGGCTTCTCGTCCGGTGACGGAATGGCACTCCGTGGATCTTGCCCCGGTCCCTGGTCCGCCTCGGGAGGCTGTTCGACGTTCGAGGGATTGATCGTCGTTTGTTGCGGCGCGGGCGGTGGAGCGGAGGCTTCTTTGGTTTGCGAGGCACATCCGGAACCCGCCGCCGTCATGAGGCACGTCAACGCTCCGAAGATGAACTTTTCAACGGAACTCCACTTCGGTACGGTTTTCATACGAACTCCTTGTGCATACAGGTTGGGATTTGACTGTCTGATCAAAGGGGTCGAACTGCTCGCGCATTTCCTCGCTTGGGCTGCGTAGTCACCAGGAGTGTTGTCATTGGACAGTCTCCGCCCATTCGCCCCCTTCGCATGAGGCCCCCTCTATTAACAACTCGCCTCGCGGAGAGCTCATGCGCTTTTTGCTGAATTGACAACCGGGAGAAAAGGTGCCCCTCGTCAAGCCCACCCACATGAGGACGGCGCGCGGCATCAGCGAGGATGACATCATCCCGAACCGCTCGGCAGGCTACCGGCTGCTGCGCGGCGAGGTGAAGCACCAGAGCTCGAGAACCTGGGGCCCACGGGGCCGCTCGTCCTGGCCAGGCGCGACTAGCCCTCCGGGAGCGGGACGGGGGGCCGGGCCCCCGTGCTCAGGCCCGTGTGCCGCGCGGTTTGTTCGCCGGGGGAGGAGGGCCCCCAGGCTTCGTGCGGATGCCATCGAGCACCACGCCCAGCATGCGGGGGAAGAGCTGCTCCGCCGTCATTTCCAGCTCGGCCAGCACGTCGGGCCGTATGAGCTGGTCCACCAGGGTGAGCACCATGAGGATGACGAGCCGGGGCTCCATGTCCGAGCGCAGCGCACCCGCCTTCACCCCCGCGGCGACGAACGCACCGAAGCGCTCCTGGACCGATTGGCGTCGCAGCTCCAGCAGCTTCTGCCAGAGCGCGGGGGCGTCTCGCTGCAGGTCCCGGAGCACCGCGGCCCCGCGTCCGTAGTGGCCCGCCACCGTTCGCGCGAAGGCCTCCAGCCGCTCGCCGAAGTCCCGCCGCTCGTCCTCGAGAATGGCCCGCAGCTCCTCGCCGATGCGGGTGAAGAGGGCCACGATGGCCGCCTCGCCCAGCTCCTCCTTGCTGGAGAAGTGCCGGTAGAGCGTCTTCTTGCTCATCCGCAGCTCGGTGGCGATGTCATCCATCGTCACGCGCGAGTAGCCGTGGGCGAGGAAGCACTGCTCGGCCTTCTCCAGGATGCGCGCGCGCGCATCGTCCACTTCCGTCATGCGAGGGCTCCCTGCCGCGGCCCTTCGTACACCATCTCCACGCCCCTCGCGGGGCCGATGGTGATGTTGCGGCGCACCGGGCGCTCCGGTGTGCCGTTGGCGAGCGAGAAGCGGTGCGCGGCCAGCAGCGAGCCCAGGACGATGCGCATCTCGTACTGCGCGAAGGCCGCTCCAATGCAGCGCCGAGCCCCGCCGCCAAAGGGCAGGTACTCGAAGGGCGAGTACTTGCGCTCCAGGAAGCGCTCGGGACGGAAGTGCTCGGGCTCGGGGTAGAGCACCGGGTCCACGTGTGCCAGGCAGATGGCGGCCATGACACCCGTGCCGGGCGGCAGCTCGCGCCCACGCAGGGTGAAGGGGGCCAGGGTGCGGCGGCTCACCACCGGCACGACGGGGTGGAGGCGCAGCGCCTCGTCACACACCGCGGTGAGGTAGGGCAGCTTCACGAGCGCCTCCGGTTCGGGCTGCGGACCCAGCGGGGCGAGCTCCTCCAGCAGCCGCCGCATCGTCCCGGGGGCGCGGTGCAGGTGGTAGAGGGCCCAGGCCATGCCGATGGCCGTCGTCTCGTGGCCGGCGATGAGCAGGGTGCGCAGCTCGTCCTTCAGCTCCACGTCGGCCATGGGCTGGCCCTCCTCGTCCCGCGCGGCGAGCAGCAGGCTGAGGATGTCGGTGTGGCCCGCCTCGTGCCCGCGCCGGGTGGCGAGCTCCTCTGTCAGCAGTTGGTCCAGCTCCGTCACGTGGCGCTGGAAGCGGGCCCAGGGGCCCAGGCCCCCGAAGGAGCGCCGCAGCGGCACCGCCAGCATCAGCAGCGGCGTATAGGACTCCATGTAGCCCGCCAGCACCTCGCGGTAGCGCCGCATGCGCTCCGGCTCCTCGATGCCGAAGACGGCGCGGATGATGACTTCCAGGGAGATGGACTGGGTGAGCTCCTGGGCGCGCAGGGGGCCTCCCGGACGCAGTGTCTCCACCGCGCGCAGGGTGATGTCCCGCATGAGCTGCCCATAGGCGCGCATGCGCTCGCCGTGGAAGGGCGGCATGAGCAGCTTGCGCTCGCGCTTGTGGCGCTGCCCGGCGATCAGCAGCAGCGAGTGGTCTCCCACCGCGGGGGCCAGGGGGAGCTGGCCCAGCGGCTCGAAGAGGGCCGGGTCCGCGCTGAAGATGTCGCGGATGCCTTCCGGGTCTCCGGTGATGACCACGTTGCCCACCGGCAGCGGCACGGTGAATGGATCCCCGTAGCGCGCGCGGCAGTCGAGGAAGAAGCCGGTGGCGTCCCGGAGGAAGCGGAACGTCTGCACCGGAGTGATGCGGGGCCCGGACGGCAACTGTGGGGTGGTCATGGCTCGTCCTCCTGGAAATGGCGCTGGAAACTCAGGAAACGATAAAGGTGTTATGAGTTTCCGACAACCTTTTCCCGGCGGGGCCACCCGCTACGACCACGTCGCGCTTCGTACGGCGGAGGAGGGGCCACGAGACGTCGATTCCCCTACGCCTGGGCGTCGGCGCCATGGTCTGGTGCCTGGATGACGGCCTCGCGCAAATCCATCATCTTCGGCGTCTACGCCCCCGCGCTCGAGAGCAATGACGAGCGTATTCACTCCGTTGCGTCGGAGCCGGGACACACGCCTGCTGGCTTGCGCCTGGCCTGGTCGATCTCCGACGGGGGGCGGTTCATCCCATCGCCTCAGCGCGATGCGTGGCTCGGCGAGGAGGCCGTGCACGAGGAACTTCCGAGACCTCGCGACGCGGGCGCGGGCCATCTCGTGACACTCATTGGGTGGGAACGGCCGGCGGCTCTTTCTCCAAGCGGGCGGGAGCAATTCGAAGTCCATGCGAAGTGGCCCCTGGGCGCGGTCGACAGCGAAGCGGCGGCGGAGTTGCTGGAGCGTGTGGCGGAAGGGGTCCGCGCGTACTGGGGGCATGCGACGCCGAACGACATGGTGGCGGGGATGGAGCCGCGAGTTCCTCCTTCGGGACGGCCCATGCTCGAGCGCTCGGAGGACACCCGCTCCCCTGGGATGCCATGGCACCTGGGGTGGCTGAACTATTGGTCGGCCGCCGCCGCGAGGTCCCTCGGCTTTCCGGATCCCACGCGTGACGCGGACCTTCTCTCGCGGGCGAAGCGCACCGCGACAGGCGGTTGGATGGTGCGGCTCACGGAGACGCCGCTCGATCTGGGCAATCCCTCCCACATCGACGCGCTCCTGCGCGGATACAAGCGCTTTCCACAGATGGGCGGAGCGCCTGTCGATCGCGCCTTCAGCGGCGCTTCATGAACGGACGGGCCCACGCTCCCGCGTTCTTCCAAGGTGTCCTCGAGGACAACCCTGGCGGCCCGGTGGGGAGGGGGGCCTCGTGAAACCTCACTCCCTGGCGGTAGGGTATCCACCTGGCTGCCCGAAGGGATGGACATGACGACGACGTGGACGCGGCGGATGCTCGCCAACGTGGCACTGGGTTTGATCCTGCTGGGAGCACTCCTCGGGCCGGGGACTCAGGCGCTCGCGGCCGGGCGGGGCTGCCAGGACAATCTCATCGCGGTGGCGCTCGCGCCCGGCCTGCCCAGGAATCAGCAGGTGTTCGCGCGCCTGTGTTTGCCCGAGGGTCCGCCGCCGGCCACGGTGCAATTGCTCGTGCACGGCATCACCTATACGCATCTGCACTGGGACTTCCCGGACCCCACGGGAGGCACCGCGCGCTACTCGTACGTGAACGCGGCGCTGGAGGCGGGCTTCGCCACCCTGGCCATGGATCGCATCGGCGGCGGGGCGAGCTCCCATCCCCTGGGCGCCCTCGTCACCATCGAGTCCAACGCCTATGTCGTCCACCAGGTCGTCCAGGCGCTGCGCGCGGGCTCGGTGCGGGGCCCCGCGGGCGCGCTCGGCTTCTCGAGAAGGTGGTGCTCGTCGGCCACTCCTACGGCTCCTTCACCGCCTGGTACGAGGCGACCGACTACCAGGATGTCGATGGCGTCATCCTCAGCGGGGTGAGCCATACCTTCCAGCCCACCGCCCCGTTGAATGTCCTGTTGCCCCTGCGGCCCGCCGCCCTGGAGCCGGCCTTCTTCGGCAAGAGCCATGATCCGACGTACCTGACCACCGTGCCCGGCTCTCGCGAGCTCACCTTCCATGCCCCGGGCAAGGCGGACCCCGCGGTGATCGCCCTCGACGAGCGGACCAAGAGCACGCTGACGCTCACCGAGTTCTCCCTCTTTCCCACCGTCATCGCGCGCCCGCTGGACATCCGTGTCCCGGTACTGCTCGCCAACGGCGCCGGGGACACGCTCTTCTGCGGCCCCACCCTCACCAGCGGCAACCTGTGCTCGAGCGCCCAGACGCTGCTCGCCCTCGAGGCGCCCCGGCTCGGCCCGCGGGTGCCGTGTGTGGAGGCCTGGGTGCTGCCCGGCGCGGGTCACATGCTCAACACCATTCTGGACGCACCCCGGTGGTTCGCCGTGGCCCAGGAGTGGTCGACGCGGCTCGTGGGCGCGGGTCCGGGTCCCGCGCCTGGTTGCGCGCGGTGAAGGGTATCGTCGAGCCCGACCTTCAGCTGCCTCCGAGAGCCCCAGCGGGCGCACTCGCCGTCACGAGGCACGGAGGCTGGCCCGCGCCACGTCGCACTCCTCGCAGTGCTCTTCGGGAGGACAGAGAAACAGGAGCGGCTCCGAGGCGAGGAGCTCCAGCGCGACAGCTCGGGGGCACGAAACTCCTCCGTTGCAGGTGGAAGCCGCGTCTCCGTGAGTCAAGCCGCACTGCCAAGAGAAGCGATACCAAAATCAATCAGGACCGGGCGTTCGCTCGTTTCGCGAATCAGGATGTTGGTGGGCTTCAAGTCCCGATGAAACACCCTCGCCCCATGCACTTCCCCCAGCGTCCGGGCGACGTCAAGGATGATGCGCACGCACTTGCGCGCGGAAGGATTGTGTTTCAGCGCGAACGCTTCCAGCGTGTCTCCCGGTACGTACTCCATGACGATATAGGGATGGCCTATCGCCGGATGCGGCCAGAAGTCCGAGCCCACGTAGCGCACGACGCCCGGGTTCTCCAGGTGGACGAGGATGCCGATTTCCCGCTTGGTTCTCCCATCCATGGGGCCGAGAAGCAGTTTCAACGCGAAGAAGCGGCCTCCGCGCTCGACCTTGTACACGACGCCAAGGCCTCCCGCCCCCAACTCCGCGACGACCTTGTAATCCCCCACCGTCTCGCCGATGTCGGGATGCCTCACTGCCATATGAGGCTCAGAAGGGGGGGGACCGGGCGGTGGGCACCTCCTTTCGACGTAGCGCCCCCACCCGCACAGTCCCTGCTCCGAGATGAAGTGGAGCACCTGCGTAGCGGCTTGAGTAAGCCGCCCTGCAGCCTGCTGGGGGTGTGCAGGGCATCGGTAACCAGCAGTTCTCACGCGCCGTGCCGAGCCTCAAGGGATGGAGCGTCCGCCGATCTTCGTGAATCGCTCGGAGGCCCGTTTGAACGTGTCCTGGTGCGCGGAGTTGTCCTCGAGCGGCGCCCCGCCCGCGTGAACCGGAGACTCGCGCCCTGCACTCTACAAGGGCATGCGGTCCTTCGCTCCTCCGAGCAGATCGAACGCGGTATCCCATGTCTGGGAGTCGGATTCAGCGCGCGGCGGCAGGCGGTAGTGAGCGGGTCGGCCATCCTCGTCCGGGGCCTTCGGATCGGCGCCCGCGTCGAGAAGCAACTTGATCATTGGAAGGTCCAGCCGACGTGCCGCGTGCCCAAGCGCGGTGTATCCGGTCAGCCCGCCCCAGTCGTTGATTGTCCGAGTGGCCCCCGCGCCCAGGAGGAGAGAGGCCATGCCCACATTGCCCATCTCCACACACACCCGCAGCGGCGTGTCCCCTTCGCTGCTGCACACGTTGGGCTCGGCCCCCGCCTTCACGAGCGCTTCGACTGCCGCCATCTCATTTTCGCAGACCGCCACCAACAAGGGGGTCAAGTCCCCCTCTGCGTCCCAGGCGTTGACGTCCGCGCCGTGCTCAATGAGCGCCAGGACCACGTCGAACTCGCCTCCGTCGGAGAGTTCGTTGATAGCCACCTGCAACGGAAGCAATCCTGGCCACTTCGACTGCGGCTCGTTCGGATCGGCTCCCCCGGCCAGCAACGCCTTGACCTGGGCCGTATCGTGCTGCGTGATCGCTG
The DNA here is from genome assembly GCF_000335475.2 of Cystobacter fuscus DSM 2262. NCBI lineage: Bacteria > Pseudomonadati > Myxococcota > Myxococcia > Myxococcales > Archangiaceae > Cystobacter > Cystobacter fuscus. Next base: position 513,986 of record NZ_ANAH02000004.1, read on the forward strand.
CGAAAAGTTCTTTCGACATGGCTCACTTCTCCGCCATCGGATGACCTGGGGCGCAATTCTCCTTTTCGAGTCTCTCGGCCTTCGCGATCGCCTGTTCGAGTTGGAGCATGATTGTCTTGTGGCCCGGATCGGGCTTTCCTCCAAAGCACTTTTTTTGAATCTCCCACCGCTTATCCACAATATTCTTCAGAGCCTCGATACGCGGCCGGATCGCGGAGCACGGCGCCTTGTCCAGCTGTTTCGAGTGGAGCGCCTTCGGATGCTTCCTGACGCTCAAATTCCTCCATGAGCCGCCGCGACTGCTCCGCCACCTCCCGCAGTCGCGCCTCGTACTCCCGTTGAGCGTCGACCCACTCCGGGCGGCGGTCGATCTCCGCCGGGGCGGTGCTGGGGGGATAGAGCAGCGCGAGGACCGCGAGTAATGGGCCCACTTGGGGAAGCGCCACAACGACCGTCCTGGCACGTCCGGCCCGCACGAATGCCTCTGCCCCCCTCGACACCTCGGCGGCTTGCCCGCTCGCCTTCGCGGCGTTGGAGAAGCGCTCGAAGGACTGTTCCGCCGCGGTAAGCGTGCGATTCAACGCTTCCCATTGACGCGGCGCCAGGTCGTTGCGCGCACGAGACAACAACACCCTGGCATGGTCCAGGTCCGCCTTTCCAATCAGCGACGGTGGCTGCACCGGCTCCCTCGGCGCGGAGACGAGCCGGATGCTGGGGCTCGAAGGAGGAGTCAGGGCGATGGCGTGGGGCCGTGGCATTAACGGCGGGCGGGGCGCGCTCGCGCAGGCGGAGACAAAGAGCAGAAGCGCGATGCACGCGCGGAAAGGCATGGCTACATCCTCCCACCCAGTCAGGACCAGATGGGTCCTGGCGGGACTGCCCGGAGTATGCAGGCGCCCTCTGACGGCCAAGCGGCGCGGAGAACGCCGGAGCAAGGCGGGTTCGGTGCGCGGAGCAGCAGTGATGCATGGCTCGGGCGCGGCAAGCATGTAGGAGGCGGTACGGCGTCACGGGAATCTGGGTATTGGACCATCTTGCGCAGCACGAACACCGGGCGGCCATCCTTGCCGTTGAAGGTTCGCCCTCCCTTCCACCTGCCAGTCCACACCCTGCTGTTGTCCACGTTGGAGCCCCTCCGTTTGGTCCGAACTTGGTCCCAAGGAGCCGGATTTGGTCCCCGCAGCAGAGGGCGCGGCTCAGAGTGGCGGGCAACCTCTACTGGACGCGGCGGGAATCGAACCCGCGCCGGGCGGTGCGAAACCTCTAGCAGATTCGCGCCCTTACCTCGTAACCGCCCGGAATGCCTGGGAGTCGTCATCCCGCCGCGTCCCACCCTGTCCCGCCCCGTTCCAGGCCATTCCGCAGGCTCGTGCGACATATGCGCGACATGACGGGGAGCTGTCTGCGCACTCGTTCGTCGCTGTCGGGGGGCGCTTTCATACTCCGACCGGACCCACCAGGACCCGCCAGGTCCTAGATTCAAGGGAGGACCGGCCATGCGTTTCCGAGCGTGCATCGCACTTCTGCTCTACGTCTCCGCTTGCGCGACGTCAGCACCAAGCCCGGAAGAGCCCGTGGACTGGGACCCGAGGTATGCCAACCTCCAGCGAGCGGCGGCGCTGCCCTGGACGGATGGGGGGCGGTGCGCCGTCCGCGAAGCTTCCGAGCCCTGGCCCGTGCTGGCGGAGCGGTGCTATCAGGCCCTCGACCATGACCGGATCGAGTTCCACGACCTCGCGGGACGATGTGCGGTGGCCTCAGCGGGCGCTGCGGCAATGGGGCTCGGGGTCTGCGTCCTCGCGGCGCCGGAGATCGTCGTGGGCGCGGTAGTCGTGGCGGGCGTGGTGGTGGTGGGATTCGCCATCAAAGAGGCCCTGGAGGCTTACGAGAAGAGGGGCCGTCCCCAGGTTCGGCCGCCTACGCAGCCGGTGCCGGAGACGCAGCCGGTGCCGGAAGCGCGGCCCGTGCCTGAAGTGAAGCCCGTGCCTGTAGCGAAGCCCGCCCCGCAGAAACCCTCGCCGACAAAAAGACCCAAGCCGGAGCCAAAGGGGCCGGATTTTTTCCCGCCTCTGGATCCACCCGAGACTTCGGAGCGAGATCGCAACAGGTGCGAGCCCATACCGAAAAATTATCACCGTGGCGGTAATAAATTGCACAACAAGTGCGCCGACAGAATTCCGAATAACATTAACCCAGGTGGGGATGTGTTCGTGAATGGGAAGGACTTCGACGCGCTGCAACTGGCCACGCGCACGCTGTGGGAGGTCAAGACCGACAACTTCGACACGTACCCGCCCGAACTTCGGAGAATTGTGCTTGAGGAACAACTGCCGAAGTTGCAGTACGAGCGCGCCCTTGCTCTGGCCTGCGGATTTGACTTCAAGGTCGGTGTGCGCAGCGCAGCACACAAAGCTGCCCTGCTCAAGCAAGACCCCACCCTCAAAGTTGTCATCATGGAGTGGTGCTGAAATGCCTGCAACGCAAGAAAACGACATTGGTATTATCGTCTACGCGCCTGCGCTCGTAGGTGCCGACAGCCGCCCTTTGGCTGTTGTTCATGGAATGGAACGCGCGTTCCCTGGCTTACGCCTGGAGTGGACGATTTCTCGCGAGGGGAAGCTGGTCCGGCTGCCGCAGCGCGAGTCATGGCTCGCCCAAGGGAGGCCGACCGGAAGGGGGTTTCGGCTCATTTGCAATGGCGACGAGAGCCACCGGGTAACGGTGTCTGGATGGGAAAGCCCTGCGGGCACCTCGCCGGGTGGTCAGGCACAGTTTGAAGTCCATGCAGCCCTGCCGCTCAACGCAACCGGCATTGCAGCGGCAGCGGACGTGCTAGAAGCTGTTGCGGAGGGCGCTCGCGCGTTCTGGGGGCGCGTGGATCCGGATGGAATAGCCGTGACAGTCTCAGAGCAGTTTCGCCACCCGGGGGAGGATCCGCATGTCCCGCCTAAAGGGCTGCCTTCACTCAAACTCCCATGGGAACTCCCCGCGCCTGAGATTCCGCATTACCTGGGGTGGCTGAACTATTGGTCCGCCGCTTCCGCACGGGCCATCGGCTTCCCGGACCCGGCCCGCGACGCCGTGCTGCTGTCACAGGCGAGGCGCACGGCGAGCGGGGGGTGGGTCGTGCAGCTCACCGATGCGCCGCTCGACCTGGACAACCCTGCTCACCTGGACGCGCTCAAACGGGCCTACGAGCGCTTCCCGGAGATCGGCGGGCGCGCAGCCCCTTGAGGCTCGGCACGGCTCGCGCTGGCCGTGCTCAGGGCCCCTTCGCTTTGCCCTCGGGGAAAGTGACGCTCTCAAGGGTGACGGTGCGCGGCCCGGTTGCCTCCCACAGTTTGAGGGTGCAGGGGCAGCCGAGCTGCGCGGACTCCCCCTCGATGCCCACCACGACGGCACCGGCACCACTCGCGGGGATGGGTGCCTGCTGCCATGTCGCAAGGTCCACCCGTTCCCCTGCCTTGTCCACCAGCGCCGCCCCCGCCAGCGTCCAGGGCTCAGCCCCGGGGTTAATAACGGCCTATGGCGTAAATTAATTTGCCAACTTGCGTGGGGAAATCTCGTAATTCCACTCGCCATGAAACTTGGACTTCTTTAGCGCCAACCGCTTGACTTCTGCATTGGAGATCTTGCCTCCTGTTGGATAGCCCTTACGGTCGAGCCTTGCCTTCACGTGAAGTCCCGTTGCTGTATGCGTGCTGCCAATGAGATTCACTATCGTGGCGTAGCTGATGAGTGGGCGGCCTCGCCAGTTCTGGGTAATATGGCAGAAGAGGCGATGCTCGATCTTGTTCCACTTGCTTGTGCCTGGCGGAAAGTGGCAGACAGATATATGCAAGCCGGTTTCGTCGGCGAATCGCTGCAATTCAAGCTTCCATGCACGGGGCCGATAGCCGTTGCTGCCGCCTGCATCCGCTGTGATCAACAACTCGGTAGCGTGCGGATAGGATTGCAGCCCCATCGTCCTCCACCATTGGCGAATCGACGCTACCGCGAAGGCCGGTGTATCGTGGTCCAGACCGATGCTCACCCATGCTTCATTGCGCGCCATGTCATACACGCCGTGGGGGATGGCCTTGCCGATTGCATCATCGGGGAAGTCGTGCACCTGCACCTTCTCGGGCGTTTTCTTGGGCTGCCATTCCTGGCCCGCGTTCTTGAAGTCGCCCACCAACTCCTTCTTCTTGGTGTCAACGGAGATAACCGGTTGGTTGCGCTGCTGGAAGTCCGCAGCCATTTCGTTGATGTGCTCGAACTGCGCATTCCTATCAGGGTGCGACGTGCCTTCTTGACTCTTGCGCATCGCCTGAAGGCTGTAACCCAATTCGTGCAGCAGATGGCCCACTGTCGTGGCGCTCACAGAAAACCCCTCCTTGCTCAGAGCGTCCGCCAGATGAGCTTTGCTCTTGCAAGTCCAGCGCAGCGGCGCCATCGGATCCCCCCGCGTGAGAGGGGATACCAGTCGCTCGAGAGCCTTCTTCACTCCGAGTTGCGTCCTTTCAATGTTCGGACGACCAGCTCCAGGCTGGCGCACACGCTTCGTCGCCGTCACGCCTTGCTCCAATTCCGCACGACCAGCACGGATTGTCGCGCGGGCCAGGCCCGTGGCTGCCGAAACAATCGCGTCACCGCCGTAGCCAATGGCTTGAGACTCAGCAGCTGCCCAAAGGCGGCGAGCTCGCTCGTCAAGCACTGGAGAGATGGCTTCGTACTTCGTCCGGATGACGGTTTCCAACTCGCTATTTCGCTTCACAAAACGCGTAGAACACAATATCAACAACTTGGCAAATTAATTTACGCCAGAGGCTTTTAACCACCCGTGATTACAGCTTGAAACAGTGGAGGCGGCGGGAATCGAGCCCGCCGCCTCATCGATCCAGCGTTCAGCTCAGCATGCCCAGCTTCTTCAAGCGTGACGCCAGGGTAGTGGGCTTGATGCCCAGCAGCTCGGCGGCGCCCCCCTTTCCGAACTGCTTGCCCCCACAGGCCTCCAGCGCCGCGCGCAGGTTGTCGCGTTCGAATTCGCGGATCTGCGCCTCGGTGAGGATCTTCCGGGGCTCCGCGGGTTCCGGGTGGACCTGGGCACCACTCGCGGGCAGGTCGATGTTCAGCTCCTTGCCCCGCGAGGTGATCAACGCCCGCTCGATGACATTCTGCAACTCGCGAATGTTGCCTGGCCAGTCGTGGCCTTGCAGCCGCGTGATGTCGCCCTTGCTCAGCCGCCGCCCCGGCAGTTTCAGCCGCGCGCCAATGTGCTCGATGAAATGCGCCGCCAGCAGGGGAATGTCCGAGCGGCGCTCGCGCAGGCTCGGTGAGTGGATGGGGAAGACGTTGAGGCGGAAGAACAGGTCCTCGCGGAAACGCCTGGCCGCCACCTCGGCGCGCAGGTCTCGATTGGTCGCGGCGATGATGCGCACGTTCACGCTCCGGGTTCGTTCCTCGCCGACCCGCTCGAACTGGCCTTCCTGGAGCACCCGCAGCAGCTTGCTCTGCAACTCCAAGGGAATCTCGCCGATCTCGTCGAGGAACAGGGTGCCGCCGTCGGCCAGCTCGAAACGGCCGATGCGGTCGCGTACCGCCCCGGTGAAGGCGCCGCGCAGATGCCCGAAGAACTCGCTCTCGAACAGCTCGGCGGGGATGGCCGCGCAGTTCACCCGGATCAGCGGATGGTCGCGACGCTGGCTGGCCTGATGGATGGCCCGGGCGATCAGCTCCTTGCCGGTGCCGGACTCGCCATGAATCAGGACGTTGGCATCGGTGGGAGCCACCACGTCGATCTGCTGGATGATCTTCAGGATCGGCGCGCTGCGGCCGACGATATCGCGGTACTGGTGCTCGGTACTGATCTCCTCCTGGAGATAGGCGTTCTGCTCCTCCAGCCGCTCCTTGAGTGTCCGCAGCTCGGCCAGGGCCTTCTGGAGCTGCGCTTCGGTGTTGCGCCGCTCGGTGATGTCGCGGAACACCACCACCGCGCCGATGATCCGGTCGTCCGCGAGCACCGGGGTACTGGTGAACTCCACCGGAAAGGCCGTGCCATCGCGGCGCCAGAACACCTCCTGGAGGCCCTCGTGGACCAGACCGTCGCGGACGGCCTGGTAGATGGGGCAATCCTCATCGGCATAGGGGCCGCCATCGGCGTGGCTGTGGTGATGGATGCGGTGGATGTTCTTGCCAATCATCTCCTCCACGCCCCAGCCGAACATGCGCGCCGCGGCCGGGTTGACGAACGTGGCCAGGCCCTGGCTGTCGATGCTGTAGATGCCGTCGCCCACCGCGCTGAGCAGCAGCTGATTGCCCCGCTCGTTTTCCTGGAACAACTTGAGGACATCGCGCCACTCGATGAGTCCGCCGCGCGGGGCCTGCTCGGTCCGTGGCTCGTCCTGGGGGAAGCGTTCGCGGCGAGGGTCACGCAGCGTCAGCACCAGGAGTGACCGGCCCTCGTATCGGAGATGGGTCGCGGAGAGCTCCACCGGCAGGTACTCACCGTCCCGCCGCCGGCAGGTGAAGCGATCGCTCCAGGCGCTGCCGTGCTCCAGGGCGTATCGGGTGAAGGACTCCAGGTCCGGCAGTGGGTGACCGAGGATTTCCGCCGTCGGCAGGGTCAGCAACTCCTGGCGTGTATAGCCGAGCAGACGGCTGGCGGCGACGTTGAGATCTTCTAATCGCTCCGCCTGGAGATCGAGCAGCAGGATGGCCTCGCTGCAATGTTCGAAGGCCATGTGCCGGGCGGAGTACGTGAGCTGTGTAACGCCAGAGATGTAATCGAGGTCATACATTCATACACCTACGGGAGTTCGTACGAAGCACTACGAAAGTTCGTGAATCTACGGCTTTTCGTCGTACCGGGCCGGAAGACATAAACCTCCCCTCTGACGTACAACCGGGTGATACCAGGGGGATCCTTCCCGGCGGAAGGGCGGCCGGGCCTTCTGGCACGTCCCTCGCAATCATCTCCAGCGAACCTCATGGAGCGCCGGACCCGGTGCTCCGCGACCGCTGGAGACAGTGCAATGCCAAGCGTAGATATTGCCGCCTATAAGGATGGTGACTTCCTCGTCGACCACGAGGAGAAGGTCTTCGAGGATGTCAAGGCCAGACCCGGCGAGAAGGCCTTGATCACCTTCCACACCATCGCCTTTGAAGGCTCCATCGGCCTGGTCAACATGCTCCAGGCCAAGCGCCTGTTGCGCAAGGGCTTCGACACCAAGGTGCTGCTGTACGGCCCCGGCGTGCAGCTGGGCGTGCAGCGGGGCTTTCCGACGCTGGGCGCGGAGGCCTTCCCGGGCCACATGGCGGTGAACAACCAGCTCAAGGCTTTCATGAAGGAAGGCGGCGAGGTGTATGCGTGCCGCTTCGCCCTGCAGGCGCTCTATGGCCAGACGGAGAAGGCGTTGATCGAGGGCATTCGCCCGATCAATCCGCTGGACGTGATGGATCTGCGCCTGCTGATGCGCCGCGAGGGCGCGCTGATCATCGACACCTGGACGGCCTGAACCGCTGCCTTCCACCCCTCTCGCGACGCGGGAGGGGTGCCGCCATTTCCCGCGAGGATCCCCCGCCATGCCCAGCATTCGTGCCGCCGCCGTGCAACTCAGCCCGGTGCTCTACAGCCGCGAAGCCACCGTCGCGAAGATCTGCGAGCAGATCCTCGAACTGGGCCGCGACGGCGTGCAGTTCGCGGTCTTTCCCGAGACCGTGGTGCCTTACTACCCCTATTTCTCCTTCGTCCAGGCCCCCGTGGCCATGGGCAAGGAACACCTGCGCTTGATGAACGAGTCGGTGATCGTGCCTTCCGCCGTCACCGAGCGCATTGGCGAGGCCTGTCGCGAGGCGGGCATGGTGGTGTCCCTGGGCGTCAACGAGCGCGACGGGGGCACCCTGTACAATGCCCAATTGCTGTTCGATGCCGACGGCCGGCTCATCCAGCGCCGCCGGAAGATCACCCCGACCTACCATGAGCGCATGGTCTGGGGTCAAGGCGACGGCTCTGGCCTGTGCGCGGTGGACAGCCGCGTCGGCCGGATCGGCTCGCTGGCGTGCTGGGAACACTACAACCCGCTGGCGCGCTACGCGCTGATGGCCGATGGCGAGCAGATCCACGCGGCGATGTTCCCCGGCTCGCTGGTGGGCGAGATCTTCGCCGAGCAGATCGCGGTCACCATCCGCCACCACGCACTGGAATCCGGCTGCTTCGTGGTCAACGCCACCGCCTGGCTCAGCCCGGAACAACAGGCGCGGCTCATGGCGGACACCGGTTGCGCGATGGGACCCATCTCCGGTGGTTGTTTCACCGCCATCGTCTCGCCGGAAGGCAAGCTGCTCGGCGAACCGCTGTGCGGCGGTGAAGGGGTGGTGATCGCCGAGCTCGACCTCACGCTCATCGACAAGCGCAAACGCATGATGGACTCGGTTGGCCACTACAGCCGTCCGGAGCTGCTCAGCCTGCTCATCGACCGCCGCGCCACCGCGCACGTCCATGCTCGGCATGAGAACCTCGAGGAGGCCTCCCATGTCCGGCGGTGAAACCCCTCCGGTCGTTCCACTGCCGGCCAACGAGCTGCTCGTCGAGCTGCAATGCCATGGCGTCCGTTGGCAGGGCGCCGACGGTCTGTCTCGGAAAGGCGGCGCCGGGCCCTCGGATCACAAGGCCCTCAGCCTGGGCGAGCGCACGGCCATGGTGCCGATGCTCAACCGCGCCTCGCTGGACTCGCCCTACGCCGCGGTGCCCGACGAGAGCGGCACGCGGGCGCGGCTCTTCCGCGAGGGCCTTCCCGTGGGCGAGGTCCAACTGCCGGGGGTCCCGCGCTTCTACGGTCTCACCACGGCGGAGGGCACGCCCTACTGGAAGATCGCCACCCTGCACAGTCGCGACGTGCTGGCCACCACGGTGCTCCAGCACTGCGTGCGCATGAACGAGGCCGCCACCGCCTGTCGGTTCTGTGCCATCGGCCAGTCGCTGGCCGCCGGAAGGACGATCGCCCGCAAGCGCCCGGCCCAGCTCGCCGAAGTGGCCCGGGCGGCGGTGGAACTGGACGGCGTCAAGCACATGGTGATGACCACTGGCACGCCCCAGACCCCGGATCGCGGCGCCGCCCTCCTCTGTGAATCCGCCGCCGCGGTGACCGCCGCGGTGAACCTGCCGATCCAGGCCCAATGCGAGCCGCCGGACGACAACGCGTGGTTCCAACGTCTGGCGGACAGCGGCGTGGTGTCGCTCGGCATGCATCTGGAGGCGGTCACCGACGTGGTCCGCCAGCGAATCATGCCGGGCAAGGCCGGAGTGCCGCTGACACGCTACTTCGATGCCTTCGCCGCAGCCGTCTCGGTCTTCGGCCGCAGCCAGGTGAGCACCTATATCCTCGCGGGCCTGGGCGACAGCGAAGACGCCATCGCCGCCATGGGCGAGCGCCTGGCGGCGCTCGGGGTGTATCCCTTCGTGGTGCCCTTCGTCCCCATCGATGGCACACCGCTCGCCCATCACCCCAAGCCCGACAGCGCGTTCATGCAGCGGCTCTACTCACGTCTGGGGGGCAGCCTGCGCCGTCACGGGCTGCACTCGGAGCGCATCAAGGCTGGCTGTGCCCGATGCGGAGCCTGCTCGGCGCTCAAGGGGTACGAGTGATGAGTGCCTCCTTCGCCCTGATCCCGGACACCTTCGAGCCCTGGCGCGCCGACGACCTGCGCGTCAAGCCCGCCAGCGAGGCCTGGGAACGCGCCGACTATTATGCCCTGCGCCGCGCGGTCTTCGTCGGTGAGCAGCGATTGCTGGAACAGGACCGCGACCCCCGGGACTTCCAGGCCATCCCCATCGTCGCCGTGGCCCACGCCTGCGGCATGGCCGACCGGGTGGTCGGCGCGGTGCGCATCTACGAGGAAGGGGAGGGCCTGTGGTACGGCGGCAGGCTCTGCGTGGCGCGGGACTACCGCCGCCACGCGCGGATCGGCCAGGCGCTGGTGAACGAAGCGGTGGCACGGGCCAGGGAGCTCGGCTGCCACACCTTCCGCGCCACGGTGCAAGCGGCCAACGAGACCTGGTTCCAGCGCTTGCACTGGCGCAGCCTGGAACGCCTGGAGCTGCTCGGCCAGCCCCACGTGCTGATGCAGGCGGAGCTGGAACACTATCCCTTCCTGCCGCGGCACGGCGGCTCGCCGCCCCGTGAGGAGCACCGTCATGGCTGAGCTCGCCACGCTGCTGTCGGCTCTGCGCGAGACGCCGGCGATGCGCGCCAAACAAGCCATCCAGCATCCGGCCCGGCGCCTCGCTGGACCGCCCGCGAAGGGGGAGGAGCGCTACACGCGGCCGGGGGACGATACCGCCGCGTTTCGCTGTGGCGACGGCTACCTGCTCCTCGCCATGGAAGGCATGCTGCCCGCCTTCGTGGAGCAGGACCCCTGGTTCGCCGGATGGTCCGCGGTCATGGCCAATGTCAGCGACATCGCCGCCATGGGAGGCCGGGCCCAGGCGGTGGTCAATGCCTACTGGCACCACGACGCGGCCGCCGCCGATCAACTGCTCGCTGGAATGGAGGCGGCCTGTGCCGCCTACGGCGTGCGTCTGGCTGGCGGCCACACCCATCAGGCACCGGGCAATCCCGCCTGCCTCGCGGTGGCGATCACCGGCTGGGCGCGAACGTTGCTCTCGACCTTCCACGCGGCGCCCGGCCAGTTGCTGGCGATGGCCGTCGACCTCGATGGCCGCTGGCATGGCGACGCGCCCTACTGGAAGGCTTTCGAAGGGGTGCCGGGCGAGCGCCTGCGGGCCAGACTGGAATTGCTGCCGGCCCTCGCCGAGGCGGGCCGCCTGCGCGCCGCCAAGGACATCAGCAACGCCGGCATTCTCGGCACCCTGCTGATGCTGCTGGAGCCCACTGGCTGTGGGGCCCGGGTCGATCTCGATGCCCTGCCATGTCCGGCCGGTGTCCCGTTGGAGCGCTGGCTGCGAGTCTTCCCGAGCTACGGCTTCCTGATGACCCTGGACGCCGCGGATTGGCCATACGTGGAGGCCACCTTCGCCACCGAGGGCGTGCACTGCGCCGCCATTGGCCAGCTCGATGCCAGCGCCCGGCTGTGGGTCGAGCACGCTGACCAACGCGCTGAATTCTGGAACCTGGGGGAGCGGCCCTTCACTGGCTTCGCTTGCCCGCCCCGACCCGAGGAGCACTGACATGCCCGCCGTGAACATCAAGCTGCGCTGGCCCGATGGCAAGCTCAGCACCGCCTACTCTCCTTCCACGGTCGTCTACGAGCACTTCAAGGCTGGTCACAGCTACCCGCTGGCGGACTTCCTCTCCCTCGCCGAGACCGCGTTCAACGCGGCATCCGAGCGCGTCAAGCAGGTTCGCGGATTCTATTGCAGCTCGGCGATGGACAGCCTCGCCGGTCTCCGTCTGCTGGCCCGCCAATATCCGGCCCGCGGCGCCCGCGTCGAGGTACTCGACCTGCGGACCCACGGCGCCGAGCAGGTCTGACACGACCGCGAAACCTTGTCCCAGAGGTATACATCCCATGTCCCATCACAACGTCATCGTCGTCGGTGGCGGGCAGGCCGGTCTGTCCGCCAGCTATTACCTTCAGCAGCGAGACATCAACCACCTGGTCCTGGAGAGCCGCACCCTCACCCATACCTGGCGCGAGCAACGCTGGGACAGTTTCACCCTGGTCACTCCCAACTGGCAGTGTGCGCTCCCCGGTGCTCCCTACCAGGGGGCCGAGCCGCATGGCTTCATGAAGAAGAACGAGATCATCGCCTACCTGGATGGTTTCATCGAGACGGTGCGGCCACCGGTCCGCGAAGGGGTCACGGTGCGGCGGCTCGCCGCGCGCGCCGGGGGCGGCTATCAGGTGATGACCAACGCCGGGGAGTTCAGCGCCGAGCAGGTCATCGTCGCCACCGGTGGCTACCACACGCCGATCATCCCGCGCTTCGCCGAGCGGCTGCCGCCGTCCATCCTCCAACTGCAATCCGCGCGGTACCGCAATCCCCAGAGCCTGCCAGACGGTCCCGTGCTGGTGGTGGGCTCCGGGCAATCCGGCGCGCAGATCGCCGAGGATCTTCACCTGGCCGGCCGGCAGGTGCATCTGGCGGTGGGGGAGGCACCTCGCTGTGCGCGTTTCTACCGCGGCAGGGACGTGGTCGCCTGGTTGGCGGACATGGGTTACTACGCCATGGGTGTGGACCGGCACCCCTTGCGCGAGGGGGTGCGCGACAACACCAATCACTATGTCACCGGACGGGATGGCGGGCGCGACATCGATCTGCGTGTGTTCGCCATGCAGGGAATGCAGCTCCATGGACAGTTGGATGAGCTGGAGGGCGGAACACTGCGCTTCGCGCCGAACCTGGCCGTCAACCTGGACAACGCCGACGCCGTCTATAACCGCATCAACGCCAGCATCGACAAGTACATCGAGGAGCGCGGCATCCCGGCACCGCCGGGCTCGGTCTACCAGCCGGTCTGGCGGCCCTCCGAGGAGCGCACCAGCTTGCCGGTCGAGGGCCTCGCGGCGGTCATCTGGTGCATTGGTTTCCGCCCGGACTTCACCTGGATCGACCTGCCGGTCTTCAACGGCCGCGGCCAGCCGAGCCACGTGCGCGGCGTCACCGCCACGCGCGGTTTGTACTTCCTCGGCCTGCCCTGGCTGTACACCTGGGGCTCCGGGCGCTTCTCCGGCGTGGCGCAGGATGCCGAGTATCTGGTGGACCGCATCGCGGCGGTACGCGGCGGTGCACTGAACTGAGCTTCGCCTCGAGCGCCTGAGCCGCCGCCTCGTCGAGCCCAGGGTGGTGACAGTTGTCACCAGACAGGACTTCTCCTCGGTACGAGCCCCTCTCAGGGTGGTGACTATTGTCACCAGATGACAACGGCCCGCACTTTCGCGATAAGGGGAGGGCGTGGAGCTTCTCCAAGACTCTTACGGAGCCGGGGTCAGGGAGGGCTGAATGTTTTGGAAGAAGACGCACCGACACGCGCAGGGGTCATCCATGCGATTCAACTCTCTTCGTCCGTTCAACCGTGCACAGGGCGGCCAGTCGGGTGGTCTTCGCAGCCTGTTCCATCGCCGCCAACCCGCTCAGGTCGCTCCCCAGCCCGCCCCGTCCGCGGCCTACTCCCAGCGCATCCCGGCCGACCGTTATGGCGCTCCTCAGTCCTCGGCGCACAATTCACGCCCTGTCCTGAATCCCCAGAACAAGACTTACGTTCCCTATACACAGAGCCCGAATCGACCGGTTTATGGGAAGGCGGCCCCCCAGCAGCAAGCGGGGTCCGTGAAGCCCGAGGACGTGCTCGATCCGTCCTCGTGGCGGGTGCCGCAGCGCGTCCGGGTGCCGGTGGGGTCCACGCCGCCCCCCTTGCCTCCTCGCCCGCCTCCCTTGCCTCCTCGTCCGCCCGCCTATTCCCAGGTCTCCGCGCAGAGCACGCATCAACCGGCTCTCGACCCCAGGGCGCTGTTCCAGAGCATCCCGGTAGACCCGCTCCTTTCCCCGGGGTTTGGGATCGGAGGCCCTTCCAGTCGCCGGCCTTCCGAAAGCCCTCCGATGAAAACCGCCACGGCTTCCGTCGATGTCGTCAGCCCCAGACCCGTGCGGCCCCTGGAAAAGAACATCGTGAACATGGAAAGACTCGCGAGCATGGCGGGCCCCTACTCTGGGTCTCAGGGATGATTTGAAGCCCCGGGGGGTCGAGGAACCCGTCCGTTCCATCCTTCAGCAAGCCCTGGAGCACCACGCGTCCCCTTCGGAGCACCATGAGACAGCAGCGGAGCGTCGAAGAGGTGGCCACCCAGCTTCGGGCACTGGGCGTGCGTCGAGGGGGCGTGCTGCTCGTGCATACGTCGTTCCGAGCGGTGCGCCCGATACAGGACGGCCCCCTGGGGTTGCTCCGCGCGCTGCGGCTCGCGCTCGGGGAGAAGGGCACGCTGGTCATGCCGACGATGACCGATGGCGAGTCCCTCTTCGATCCCGCGTCGACACCGACTCATGACATGGGCATCACCGCCGAGCTGTTCTGGAGACAGCCCGGCGTCCGGCGCAGCACGCATCCGGGTGGCTCGTTCGCCGCCGAGGGGCCGCTGGCCGAGCTCATCTGCGCGCCGCAGCCGCTGTCGCCCCCGCACGGTCCAGACAGTCCGGTGGGCCGCGTCCATGAGCTCGCCGGACAGGTGCTGCTCCTGGGCGTGAGCCACGGCGAGAACACCACGTTGCACCTGGCGGAGGCGCTCGCGGGCGTCCCCTACTCCGTCGAGCACCCCTGCGTGGTCGAGGTCGACGGCGCCGCACGCACCGTGATGATCGCCGAGACGGATCATTGCTGCCGGCGCTTCCAGCTCCTCGACACGCCCCTGCGCGCGCGGGCATTGCAACACGAGGGCCTCGTGGGCCACGCCCTGGCGCGGCTGTGCGACTCGCGCGACGTCGTCGCCGTCGCGCTGGAGCTCCTCGCCTCGGAGCCGCTCCTGTTCCTCTGTCCTCCCGAAGAGCACTGCGAGGAGTGCGACGTGGCGCGGGCCAGTCTCCGCGCCACGTGACGGTGCGCCGCTCCGAGAGCGGCATCAACACTTTGCCCTCGTTTCCGCATGTGCCCTCGGTGTGCGTGCGTAGGGAAGGCCAGGCACCCGGCGAGAAGGTCGACATCAACAGCGCGGGACGTTCGCGTTGGATGTCTTCATGGCACCCAACGCAGTGCACGCCATTCTGGAGCACCTGTCACTGCCCACGCGGCCTGCTTGGGCTGGCCGCAGCGCGGGGGCCACCCCAGCACGCGTGGTGTTGAGCCTCGAGCCGTGGAAGCGGCGGGAAGCGAAGCCGTCGCCTTGCACTCCCAGAGCGGGCCTGACGGAGTTTCGTGGGAGCCTGGCGGTAACGTGTGCCCTGGCAAGGGCTGGTCCGTGTCGGATATGTGGTTGTTCTCCGCGGAGTATTGCTTCACCGCACTGCTCGTGCGTGCCGCCCACTTCCCCCTGGCCGCCCAGGCCCTCTCCCTGGGCTGGTGTCTGCCTTCACTACTCTCCTGCTGGGCCGAGCAGCACCACGAGCGGCTCGACGTGCGCACACTCGCCTACCAGCCGCCCTTTTGTTTCATTCACGGATTTCCAGGACAGACGGGAGCGGCCAACTCCTTTCGTCTGGTCATTGTGTCAGAAAACAAGAATGAAGCTTCTCAGAGGGAGAATTTCCTCGAGTCGAATTCCTTTCGAGAGTCCGTGCCTGTACTTGAACAGTCATATCGTATATTATTGATGGCACTCCGCTCGCCCATCCGCTCGAGGAACTCCCATGTCCGTCAAACCCGTCAACCACTCGAACCAGGCCGCCATCATCGAGGCCCTGAACAGGTCGAGAGAGACGACTCCCACCCCACCTGCTGACCCCACCAATGAAGCGCCTCCGTTGGTGGAGAAGAACCCGCGCCAGAACAGGTTCGAGGCCGACGGCTTCGAGCCCTCGAGCACGCAGGGTCGGACCCAGGTCCCGGAAATCATCCAGGTGGTCACGGACGCGCTCAACGGCGAGGAGGATGGCGTGCCCGAGTTGACTGATACGCCTGCTACCCCCGTGACACCCGCAACTCCCCCCGGGGCACCTACTCCGCCCCCCCCGTCAGCCAGGCCGCCTGAGCCCACTCCCGCCCCGTCGATCAGGCCGCCCGAGCCCACTCCCGCCCCGTCGATCAGGCCGCCTGAGCCCACTTCCCCCCCGTCAACTCCTGCCCCCACGAGCGCTCCCATCGGTACGCCCAAGTGACTGTGTTTCGGTAGGAATGCGGACGTGACCTCCGACGTGTAGGTCGGAGGTGTAGTGCGATGGGGCCCTCGCCCTCCATCCGCCTCCCCGCTTTCTTGGGCTCTCCAAAGCAATGACATCCCCCGACCGCATCTTCGTCAGCATCGCCGCCTACTGCGACCCGGTCCTGCCCTTCACCCTGCACCGTGCCGTGACGACCGCGGCACGGCCGGAGCGGCTGCACCTCGCGGTGGTGGAGCAGACCGGGCCCGATGTCGCCCGCGTTCCCAGCCCCGGCGGCTCGACCCGCTTCAGCTGCGTCCGCATCGACCTGCGGGACGCGCGCGGCCCCTGCTGGGCCCGCGCCCTCGCCATGTCGCTCTACGATGGCGAGGACTGGTTCCTGCAACTCGACTCGCACATGGACTTCGACCCTGGCTGGGATGAGCGGCTGGTGGCCCAGGCGCGTGCGCTCGGCGCGCCGCAGCGCGGGGTGGCGCTCTCCTCGTACCCGAACGCGTTCGTCTTCGAGGGCGGCGAGCCCGTCCGCAAGCCCACCACCCAAGGGGTGCTGGCCCAAGTGGTCAGGCCGGGCAGTGTGTTCAACCCCGAGCACCCGGTGCTCATCTTCGAGGCACAACCGGTGGAGACCACCCAGCCAGTGCCGGGCTTCAATCTCGGCGCTGGCTGCGTGTTCGCGCCCGGGCGCATCGTCGAAGAGGTCCCGTACGATCCCTGGTTCTACTTCCACGGCGAGGAGCAGGCGTTCGCCCTGCGCCTGTACACGCACGGCTGGGACCTGTTCCACATGCCCGGCCTGCCCATCCACCACCTGTACAACGACGGCAAATCCGGCGCGCCACCCCGGGCGATGCACTGGGACGCGTCGCACGAGTCGCAGCGCGAGGTGAGCTGGTGGACGCTGGAGCAGCACTCGCGCAAGCGGCTGGCCGCCTTGGTCTCGGGGGCGCCGCTGGGGGTCTACGGACTGGGCAAGGTGCGCTCGGTCGCGGACTACGCCGCCTTCAGCGGGATCGACTACGCGGCGCGGAGTCTGGCGCCGTCGGCCTTCCTGCCGCGCGTGCCGCCGCCCGCTCAGGGCCTCAACTTCCAAGAGGGGCTCCTGGCTGGCCGATAACGTTCCCGCGCCCGGCGTCCCGGGGGCTCCCGCCAAGAGGGTATGGTGGGTCGTGGCGGAAGCTTCCGGAGCGGAACGAGCGACGTGTCGGATGACAGCGTGAGCGATGCGGACGTCCCACGGACCGTGACGTTCTTCGAGGGGCCGCCGGCTCCTGGGGACGTGCCTGCGCGCCTCGCGAGCCCCTTCGACCCAGGACCCCCGGGGCCGCTGGCCCGCCGCTCGGCGGAGGCGCTCCAGCAGCGCCTGCACCAGGAGCGCGCACGGTGGGAGTCGCTGTGGCGTCCCGGTGGCGGCAAGATGTTCGGGGTGCTGGTCGTCGAAGCACCCGGAGGGCGCCTCGGCTCGCTGTGCGCGTTCTCCGGAATGCTGGAGGGCGCCTGGAACGTGGAGGGCTTCGTCCCACCGCTGTTCGACGCGGCCGCGCGCGAGGCGTTCTGGCCGGCGGGGGAGGCGGAGCTGGCGGTGCTGGAGCAGCGTCACGCGCAAGCGCTTCACGAGGCCTCGCGTGAGCCGCGGATGGCGGCCCGGCGGGAGTGCGAGGCACGCCTCGCGGACATCGCCCACCTTCGTGCGGAGCGCTCCCGGGAGCTATGGCGGCGCATGGCCCACTGCTATGTGATTCCCAATGCGCGCGGAGAGCGCCTGCCGCTGGCCGCGCTGTTCGCGCCCCAGCCACCTCCTGGAGGCGCTGGAGACTGCGCCGCGCCCAAGCTGCTGGCGTTCGCCTATCGCCATCACCTCAAGCCCCTGGCGCTCGCCGAGTTCTGGTGGGGTGCGTCCCCGCTCAAGGGGACCCGGCGGTCCGGCGCGTACTACCCGGCGTGTGACAGCAAATGCGGCAAGCTCCTGCCGTACATGCTCGAAGGGCTCGCGGTGGAGCCCGCGCCCCCGCGGCCGGTGGCCATCCTCGAGGAGCCACGAGTCCTTCACGAGGATCCGTGGCTGCTCGTCATCGACAAACCCCACGGACTGCCTTGCGTGCCCGGTCGTCACTCGCCCGCACGGGACTCGGTGCTCGTCCGGCTCCAGCGGCGGTTTCCGGAGCTCTCCAGTTCCCTCTTCGTCCATCCGCTGGAGCCGGAGTCCTCTGGCCTCGTGTTGCTCGCGCGGGACTCCGCCACGCAGGCGTCCCTCCAGCGTCAATTCGCGCGCCGCGAGGCCGAGCATCGTCACGTGGCGTGGGTGGACGGCCTCCTCGGGGGTGAGCACGGGAGCGTCGAGCTTGCCCTTCGCGGCACCTCCACGGGCGCGCTCGAGGTGCTCGCCGATGGACTGCACGGCAAGCGGGCTGTCACGGAATGGCGCGTCTGCGGAGCGAGCGATGCCCGCACGCGCGTGCTCCTCTGGCCCCGGACCCGGCATCCGCTTCAGCTGCGCATCCACACCGCGCATCCGCTCGGCCTGGGCGCACCCCTCGTCGGGGATGTCCGCTTCGGCCGCGAGGACACTCGGCTGATGCTCCACGCCGAGGGGCTGGGCTTCACCCACCCACGCACGGGCGTGCGGCTCGATTTCGACTCGCCCGCTCCCTTCTAGGGAAAGGGACCACGACGCCATGCGACGGGCGGGGCTCAGGGTTGCTCGTCTGGGGTCCTCCAACCGCCTCCCGCCGCGGGTACCAGGCGCGGCTCGCGCAGGAGCACGGCGAGCAGCTTGTCGAGCTCCTGCTGCTGGAAGGGTTTGAGGAGCCGGGGGTTGGACACCCGCGCCAGGAACTCGCGGGCGTTCTGCGTGAAGGCGCCGCCGGTCATGAAGATGATCCGGGCGGTCAGCTCGGGCGTGGTGCGTGAGAGCTCTTCGTGGAACTGCGCCCCGGTCATCTCCGCCATCATGAGATCACACAGGATGGCGTCGTAGGCGGTGTCGTCGCGCAGGTGTTCCAGCGCGCCGCGCGCATCATGGAAGACCGTGACGTCGTGCTCCGGTTTGAGGAGCAGCCGGAGGGACAGCGCGAACAGGGGCTCGTCGTCCACGATGAGGAGCCGGCCCCGGCGAGGGGCTTCCCGGCGCGGGGGGGAGGGGGACGCCGCGAGCCCGGCTGGTGCCACCGGGAGGCGGACGCGGAACACGCTCCCCCGTCCCGGCTCGCTCTCCACGCTGAGCTCGCCCCCGAGCGCCCTCACCAGGCCATGGCTGATGGACAGGCCGAGCCCGATTCCCTTCCCCACCGCCTTGGTCGTGAAGAACGGGTCGAAGACGCGGCCGAGCAGCTCCGCGGGGATGCCTTGCCCCGTGTCCCGCACCTCGATGCAGACCGTCCGCTCCTCGGCCCAGGTGCTCAGGCGGATTTCATGCTGGTCCGCGTGGCCCTCTGGAATGGCCTGGGCCGCGTTCACCAGCAGGTTGAGGAACACCTGGCCCAGCCGGGCGCTGTCCGCGAGGACGTCCGGGACCTGCCCATACTCGCGCACCAGCCGGGCCCGGTGGCGCAGCTCCCCCGAGGCCATCTTCACGGACAGCTCGAGCACCTGCCTCACGTCGATGGGGCCCGGGGGTTGCTCGTCCGGGTGGGAGAAGGAGCCAAGGTCGCGCACGATGCCCTGGATGCGCTCGGCCCCGACCCGGGCATCCATCAAGTACTTGAGGAGGGTGTCGAGCTGCTTCGGCGCGGACTCGGAGGAACTCATGAGCTGGCGCGTGGCGAGCTGGAGGTTGCCGAGGACGAAGGCGAGCGGGTTGTTGAGCTCGTGGGCCACTCCCGCCGCGAGCGTGCCCACGGTGGCCAGCCGCTCGGTGAGGCTCAGGCGCAACTGCATCTGACGCAGCTCGGTGATGTCGATCAGGACCGTACGGCACAGCAGGCCGTGGGGCGCCCCACCGTCGAAGGGCGCGCTGTGGAGCCGGACCAGGAGCCGGTCCTCGCCCACCCGCAGCGCCAGCTCCGTGCTCAGCGTCTCACCCGAGAGGCACTGACGCACGTGATCGAGGAAGCGGCCCAGGTCCCGCGGTTCCACGAAGGGAGTGAGGGGCTGGCCCAGCAGCAGGGGACGCTCGCGCCGCAGCAGGCGGGCCCCGGTGAGGTTGAGCTCGCGCAGACAGCCCCGGCCATCCAGGCTCATGCAGGCCATGGGAGCGAAGTCGTAGAGGTCCACGTAGCGGCTGCGCGACTCCTCCAACTCGTGCTGGGTCTCCCGGAGCTCGCGGTTCTGCATCTCGAGTTCGAGCTGGTGTCGTTGCAACTCCCTGAGCAAGCGCTTGAGTTCGTTGGCCGCCAGGGGCGTGGAGTCCAGGGATTCCAACGCCTGCGCCAACTCGGCCTTGGACAGGCTCGCATACTCCGGCATGGATGCTCCCGGTGAGAGGCAATCTCTACCATCGATACGAAGGGGAGAGCCATCCCCCCCTCCCGCCGCCAGGGCTTATGTCTGCTCGGTGACGTCCGAGATGGAGAGCAGGATGCGTTGTGTTCCCAACTCCCGGCCGGAACTCCGGCGGGCGTTGAGCAGCATGCGCCGGTGGCCGATTTGATCGAAGTCGTGCTCCACCACGAAGTCGCGCAGCCGGGCGTTGCGCGGGAGGACCTCCTCCAGCAGCAATCGCAACTGGGGAATGTCCCACTGGCCATTGCCGAGCTGGTAGACGAGCTGGCCCAGGGTCCGCGCCTCGGTCACCTGGAAGGCCTCGTAGAAGGCGGGGTTGGCGGTGAGCACCCGGAGGTGGCCGTCGAGCACCAGGAACGGCTCGCGCATCGTCTCCACGAGGGCTTCCGCGTACTCCCTGGCCTGGTGGGCGTCCTCGAGGCTGTGCTTGAGCCGGTCGACGTCCAGCAGCGTCATCACGACGCCGTCGAGCTTGTTGTCCAACGTCTTGTAGGGGCGCAGCCGCAGCGAGTACCAGTGCCCGTCGCGAGCGCGCACCTCCCGCTCGAAGGGGGTGAGCTGGCGGGTGACCTGCGAGACCGCGCGCTCCAGGTCGGTCAGCTCGAGGGGGACGGGCAGGTCGAGCAGCGAGCGGCCCATGTCGCCGGCGCTCAGTCCGAGCACCTCCTGCGCCATGGGGGTGAAGCGGCGGATGCGCAGGTCGTCGCCCAGCATGATGGTGGCGATCTGCGTGCTGCCCAGCAGGTTGTTCAGGTCGCTGTTGAGCTGGCTGAGCTCGAGGTTGCGGTTCTGCAATTCCTCGTTGAGGGTGGTGAGCTCCTCGTTGGTGGACTGGAGCTCCTCCTTGGCCGTCTCCAGCTCCTCGTTGGTGGATTGGAGCTCCTCGTTGCTGGACTGGGCCTCCTCGTGGGCGGCGCGCAGCTGCTCGGAGGTGCTCTCCTGTTCCTGCAACAGCGTCTGCAGGTGCTGGCGGGTGGTGCGCAGCTCCTCGCGCAGCGACTCCAACTCCTGGCGGGTGGCGGCGCGCTGGCCGCGAACCTCCTGCACCCTGGCTCCGCGGGGCGCGGTGGAGGCGGGGGGCACCGGGGCCTCCTCGAAGAGGACGAGGTAGTAGTGCTCCCGGTTGTCCGAGGAGGCTTGCAGCAGGTTCACCTCGAGGTTGATGCGCCGCTCGCCCTCCCGTCCGGACACCCGCACCTGCTCCTTGCGCACCCGGCTGGTGCCCCGCTGGACCTGGCGGATGGCCGCGCGCAGTTCCAGCGCCAGGCCCTCGCGCGCCATCTTCAGCAGGTTCAAGCTCGCGGCTCCGGCAAGGGGCTCGAGATAGGGGCCGGTGTGCCCGCGGAAGTGGAGGATCTCCAGCGCGTCGTTGATGATGACACCCGGGGGCCCATACGAGGCGAGGACGAGCCGGTCCGCCTCCCGCTGGGGATCCTGCTCCGCCGCGCCGCGCCTGGACGGAAGGGGCGTGTCCTCGCGCCGCTCGGTCACCGGCTCCCGGTAGGTGAAGGAGAGGTGGGGCCGGTACGAGATGGACTTCTTGCGGTAGAGCTTGTTGCGCCGGTCCACCAGCGAGAAGAGATCCACCGAGGCGCCCACGGTCTCGGCGCTCCCCAGCAGGAGGCAGCCCCCGGGATTGAGGGCGTAGTGGAAGATGGGCAGGACCTTCTTCTGCAGCACCGGGTCCAGGTAGATGAGGACGTTGCGGCAGCTGATGAGATCCATCCGGGAGAAGGGCGGATCCCCCACCACGTTCTGCCGCGCGAAGATGCACAGGTCGCGCAGGGACTTGTGGATGCGATAGCCCCCCTCGCCGCGCACGAAGAAGCGGCGCAGCCGCTCGGGGGAGACGTCGGCGGCGATGGACTCGGGGTAGAAGGCGGCGCGGGCCTGGGCGAGTGCCGGTTCGCTCAAGTCGGTGCCGAAGGCCTGGATGGACGTGGTGGCGACGTCCTCGCCGAGGTACTCCAGCAGGCAGATGAGGAGCGAGTAGACCTCCTCCCCGGTGGAGCAGCCCGGCACCCAGAGGCGGAAGGGGCTGCTGGGGTCGCGGTCGCGGAAGCTCTCGGGGAAGACGTGCTGCTTCACGGCCTCGAAGGACTCCGGGTCCCGGAAGAAGCTCGTCACGTGGATGAGCAGATCCTGTCCCAATGCCTCGCACTCCTCGGGGTATTCCTCCAGATAGCGGGCATAGTCGGCGAGCCGGTCCGTACGCCGCAGGCGCATCCGCTGACCCAGACGCCGGTGGATGGTGCTCGACTTGTAGTGGGTGAAGTCCACCCCCGTCCGGGTGCGCAGCAGGTGGAAGACACGGGACAGATCCTGCCCGGACCCGTCCGAGGAGAAAGAAGGCGGAAGGGGCGGTGTGAAGGGCGCCTGGGGGCCATGGGCGAGCCGGGCCAGCGCCGCCGCGATCCCCTCGGCGGGCAGCACGTGCTCCACGCCGCCCGCGTCGATGGCGGCGCGGGGCATGCCATCGAAGTTCGCCGAGGCTGGCTCCTGGGCGAAGGTGGTGCCCCCGGCGCTCCGGATGGCGCGCAGGCCCCGAGCGCCGTCCGTGCCCGAGCCGGAGAGGATGACGCCGATGGCGCGGCCTGGCGCCGATTGCGCGAGGGAGCCCAGGAACTCGTCGATGAGGCGGGGCGGGCCCTGGGTGGAGCGGGTCTTGCCGAGGTGCAGCGTGTTCCGCTCGAGTGTCAGGCGGACGCCCGGCGGACCGACGTAGACGTGATCCGGCGTGAGCGCCAGCCCCTCCCGGGCCTCGAGCACGGGCATGGACGTGCGCAAGGCCAGCAGGGCGGGCAGGACGCTCGCGTGGTCGGGCGAGAGGTGCTGCACGATGACGAAGGCCATCCCGGTGTCGGAGGGCAGGGCCTCGAGCAGGGCCTGGAGGGCGGGCAGTCCTCCCGCGGAGGCCCCGATGCCCACCACGGGGAAGCGAGCCAAGGGGGCAACCCGTTCCACCTCACCTTCCCGCGAGGCGCTCCGGGGTTTCCTGGTGGATGGTTTCTTGCTCACGGGCTCCCTCGTCGCGCTGCCGGGCGCAGTGCTTCTATCACCCAGTGTGGAGGGCGTCAGAGGCGGGTGCACCCGGCGGCGCCGGAGTTGTCACTCGCCCCGGGACGCCTTGTCCTCGCGCCACCAGTGGCTCATCCGCTCGTGGATCTCCGCCTCGTGGCCTTCCTTGCTCGGCCGGTAGAAGACGGAGCGCTCGAGGGGCTCGGGGAGGTACGTCTGCCCGGGCACGTAGTGGTCCTTGTGGTTCCAAGGCGCCTCGTAGCCCTTCTTGTAGCCCAGCTCCTTCATGAGCTCGGTGGGGGCGTTGCGCAGGTGGAGCGGCGGGGCCGCGTTGGGGTGGGCCTCCACGGCCGCCAGCGCCGCGTCCATCGCCTGATAGCCCCGGTTGCTCTTCTTCGCCGTGGCCAGCAAGAGGGTCGCCTGGGCCACGAAGATGCGCCCCTCGGGCATGCCCACGGAGTGGAAGCCCTCCTCGCACGCGCGCACGATGCCGATGGCCTCGGGCATGGCCAGCCCCACGTCCTCCACGGCGATGACCTTGAGCCGGCGCCACAGCGCCACGTGGTCGCCCGTCTGCAGCAGCCGCGCCGCCCAGAAGATGGCCCCCTGGGGGTTGGAGCCCCGGCACGACTTCTGGAGGGCGCTCAAGAGCTCGAAGTGCTCGTCCCCGTCCTTGTTGTGCCGTGCCAGCCGGGTCCCGGTGGCCTGGAGGGCCGTCTCGCGCGAAATCTCCGCGCCGTCGGCGGTGAGCTGGGCCGCGAGCTCCAGCCCGCCCAGCGCCTTGCGCACGTCCCCTCCGCTGCCCTCCACCAGGACGGAGAGCGCCTCGTCACTCGCGCTCAGACGCCGGGCGCCCAGCCCCCGCTTCTCCTCGGAGAGCGCCCGCAGGAGCGCGGTCCGGAGGTCCGCGGGGGTGAGTTCGCGCAGCAGGAAGACGCGGCAGCGGCTGACGAGCGCGGGCCTCACCTCGAAGCTGATGTTCTCCGTCGTCGCCCCGAGGAGGATGAGCAGACCGCTCTCCACATGGGGCAGGGCCTGTTCCTGGACGTTCTTGGCCCAGCGGTGGATCTCATCCACGAAGACGACGGTGCGCCGGTGGTACTGGTTGCGCAGGCGCTCGGCCTCGGCCACCACCTCGCGGATGCGGGGGATGCCATCGGAGACGGCCGAGAGGATGACGAACTCCGCGTCGACGCTGGCCGCCAGCATGCGCGCGAGCGTGGTCTTCCCCACGCCCGGAGGCCCACCGAAGAGGCAGGAGACGATGGACTTGCGCTCGATGAGCTGGCGCAGGGGCGCGCCAGGGCCGAGCAGGTGCGACTGCCCGATGAACTCCTCGGGGGTGCGCGGACGCATGCGCTCGGCCAGCGGCGCGAAGCGGTTCACATCGACGGAAGCGGCGAACAGGTCGGGACCAGCGGGCATCGGGAGGCGGCAGCCTAACAAACGAGCTACTCCGCCTGAAGAAGACACGGGCCTCCGGGGACTTTCTCCCCGGGGCCCATGGTGTTTTCACGTGCCGCGTCCGTGCTCCACGGAAGGTGTCGAAGAATTCGTTTCGGTGGTCCTCCGCGCGCCCCCGGTCACGGAGCTACGCGCGGGCGTGCGCCGCGGGAGAGAACGGGCTCACGTAGGGCGCCACGGCGAGTTCCGCCCAGGTGTCGTGGAGCCCATCGAGGTAGCGCACCGGGGCGCCTGAGAGCTCCGCGCCATCCAGGCAGTTGAGGTTCACCCCGTAGAACGCGCCGCCCAGCTCCGGGATGTTCCCGTGCCCGAAGACGCGGATGCCGCACACCCCGCAGAAGTGGGCATGGATGGCCTCATGGCGCGAGAAGTCACGCAGCACCTCCTGGCCGGCCACGAGGCGGAAGGACTCCGGCTTCACGTTCATGCCCCACCAGGCCGTCTTGGTGCAGATGGTGCAATTGCACCGGGTCGTTCCGGCGCTCGGATTGAAGTCGGCCTCGAAGCGCACGGCGCCACACTGGCAGCTGCCCCGGTATGTCCGGACACCGGTGGAAGGGGAGGAAGCGGTCGTCATGGTGGGACTCCTGGAAAGGGGGCGCGGCGCTTTCGGGCTCGCCCCGGTGACGAGGAGAAGCTAGGAAGCCTCGCGGACAGATTCGGTCCGCGATTCGAGGAGCCGTCCCATGGTCCAGACCTCCGCCCGGCTGCTCAAGGTGCTGTCACTGTTGCAGTCCCGGCGCTTCTGGGCGGGCGGAGCGCTGGCGAGCGAGCTGGGCGTCACCGAGCGCAGCGTGCGCCGGGACGTGGAGCGGTTGCGGACGCTGGGCTACCCGGTGCACGCGACGGCGGGCGTGGGCGGTGGCTACCAGCTCGGTGCCGGGAAGGAATTGCCTCCACTGCCGCTCGAGGACGACGAGGCCGTGGCCGTGGCGGTGGGCCTGCGTGCCGCGGCGGCCGGTCCGGTGACGGGCCTGGAGGATGCGGCGGTGCGGGCGCTCGGGAAGCTGGAGCAGGTGCTGCCCAAGCGGCTGCGGCGCCGGGTGAATGCCCTGCAAGCCGTGAGCGTGCGGCTCGGGGACGCGGGGCCCACGGTGGATGCCGAGGCCCTGGCGGTGATCGCGAACGCCTGCCGGGATGGGGAGTCGCTGCGCTTCGACTACGCGGGCCGCGAGGGCGCGGTGAGCGCGCGGTGCGTGGAGCCCTACCGCCTCGTGCACACCCGCTCCCGCTGGTACCTGCTGGCGTACGACCTCGAGCGGGAGGGGTGGCGCACGTTCCGCGTGGACCGCATCGGCCCGGGCCCGAGGACGGGACGCGCCTTCAAACCCCGGCCCCTGCCGTCCGAGGACGTGGCCGCCTACGTGTCGCAAGCCGTCTCGACGGAGGTCTACCGCTTCCGCGCGCGGGTGACGGTGCATGCCTCGGCGCGGACGGTCTCCGAGCGCCTGTCCGGCGTCGCCGCCCGCGTGGAGGAACGGGAGGGGGAGCGGTGCCTCGTGCACACGGGCGCGGACAGCCTCGAGGCGCTCGCGTTCCACCTGGGTTTCATGGGTTTCGACTTCGAGGTGCACGAGCCACCGGAGCTCATCGAGCACCTGCGCCGCATGTCCGAGCGCCTCGCCCGGGCCGCTCGGGGAACACCGGGATGACGAGCGCGCCAACGCTGAACGACGCCATCGCCAGCGCCTTCGAGGAGCTGAACGGGCGCGGCATCGTCGCGATGGATACACGATGTCCGAGGGCTGGTTCGAGGTGGATGACCCAGCCCTCCGCCTGGACGGTCCGCGGGTGACTCGCGAGGCCCCGAGCGCTCTCAGTTGGAGCAGAGCACCACCGACGCGTAGTCCGTGAGCCAGCTCCGGCGATGCGCCACCCCGATGATGTATTGGTTGTCGGCGCACTGCCCCTTGTGCTTGCCCGCGCTCCAGTCGCCTCCCGAGTTCGATGCGCGCTGGTCTCCTCCCCAGAAGTCCTTCGCCGATCTGTTGTTGAGAGGGATTCCACCGGTGTTCTGCTCGCAGAGCAGGCCCGCCAGCTCGATCGTGAACGGGTTCGCCGTGGAGATGCCCACCGCGTAGGAGCCCGTGGGGCACTCGAACTTGATGCTCTGGCTGGCCCAGTCACCCGGGTAGCGCAGCGGTGAGACCTCCTGGGTGACCGTGTGGTAGCTCCCCGTGCCCTGCTGCGCGGGAACGGCTCCCGCGTTGGTGCAGAGGATGGAGAAGTTCTCGCTCACCCCCACCAGGCGGTAGCCCCGCGGACAGCTGAGCTTCGCCTTGCCCGAGTGCCAGTCGAAATCCAGCGAGTTGTTGTCCACGTAGTAGGTGGAGTCGCCGTCCTTCACGAGGACGGCCATCGCCAGGAAGCGCGTCGCATCCACGGCGCCTGTCCGCCCGTCCGCCCCGAGCAGTCGGCCCAAGGGGCCCGTCCCGAGCCGCCAGTCACCGCCGCGCACGCCATTCCAGTCCGGATAGCTCCACAGGCCGTAGGTCTCTTCCTCCCCCTGCACCGAGTTCTGGATCTTCGCCGCGTTGATGGCCCAGTAGGCCCAGTCGACGTCCTTGTCGATCAGGTAGTCCGCGAGGTGGTTGAACCACGCCCGGGAGTTGGCCGCCTGCTCGTTGTAGCCGACGCCGAACTCGCTCATCCAGACCGGCGCGGTGTACGCCTGATTCGCCTCGAGCACGAAGCCCCACTCCTGATCCAACGTGCCGTGGAGTGTTGCCTTGTCCATGTCGCTGTACTTCGGGCCGCTGCCCAGCGAGCCTCCCGACTGATTGGGCCCGGTGTAGCCATAGTTGTGCACGGCGTAGACGAGCTTGTCTCCGCGCAACAGGGCGACGGGCCGCTGCCTCATGGGCTTGAGCTGCGGGCGCGCTCCGTCCAGGAGTCCCCACCAGTTGACCGCCTCGACGACGATGAGCAGGTCCGGGTTCGTGCGCAGCAGCAGGTTGCCCATCGTCTGGGCCGCCATGTGCCAGTCATGCTGGTTGCGCATCCCCCAGTTGGGGCTGTCCAGTCCGTCCGGACGCACCTCGTTGCGCAGGTCGGCCCCGGCCACCCACTTGTTGCCCTGGTAGCGCGTCGCCAGCATCACCCAGTCGTCCTGCCACCGCTGCAGGGCCTGGCTGCTGTCCCAGAAGCCATTGCCATCCCAGCCGCAGCACCACATGGACTTCGTCGTGTGGTTGTTCAGGATGACCACCAGTCCCTGCCGCGTCAGCTCCGCCACGACGGCGTCGTAGACCTCGAGCGCCGTCTTGTTCAGCAGCTCCGGGTTCTTCGTGGTGTCGATACACGTGACGCCGTGCTTCTCCAGACACCGCTGCGCCGCGGGCTTGTTGTCATCCGGGTGCAGCATGTTGTTGGAGAACGGCAGCCGGACGGAGTTGAAGCCCAGCGCCTTCATTCCCGTGACGAGGTCCGACAGCTTCTGCTTGTCCAGGCCTCCCACCACCTCGAGCTGATCACTCGCGCCGAACCAGTTGAAGGACTTCAGCTTGAAGCGCTCTCCGCAGCGGTCGACGATGTACCGGCCCCGGGTGCTCAGCGGAACGCGCGGGCTGCACTGCGCCGCGGCCAGCCCGGCACCCTCGGGGCTTTCGCGGTGGCCTGACTCGGCGCCGGCCATTCCGGTCCGGGCCAGGGCGGCTGTGCCGGACAGGTGGAGTACCGCCAACATCAACAGCAGAGGACTGTTCTTCATCGGGTACGGCTCCTGGTGTGAGGAGAGCCTGGGACTGAACTCCCGAATACCCGGATAGTCCAGCCAGAACGTCTGGGCTGGGACGAATGGTGTACCAGACCCAGCGGTGGTGATTCGCATCGCGCTGGGCCTTGTCGCGGGTCCGCACCTCGCACTGGCGATGGGCACCCTGGCGCAGGTGGTAGGTTTCGGCGACAGTTCATTCATGTCGCTCACGGCCCCACCACACGAACACGCTCCACTCCTTGTTCGCGACGCTGCTGGCGACGAGGCGCTCCCGCGACGCTTCCGCTCGACCGCGAACGTCCCGGCCGGTATCGAGGAAGCAGGCTGGTACGCACTCCGTGCGTCTGGCAGCGCGCAAATGGGAGGCGCCGCGCTGCGAGCGCTCGCCGCCAACACCCCTGGCCCACTCGTCGTCGTGGACCTCCGCGAGGAGTCACACGGGTTCCTCGGCGACCTGCCCGTGTCGTGGTACGCGCCACGCAATGTCGGCAATCGAGGCCGCACGCGGGAGGCCACGCTGGCCGAGGAACTGCGCCTGCTGGACTCGCTGCGGCGCCACGAATCACTCGCCTTCGACGGCCAGGGCAAGGATCGCGGCCCGCCCGAGCCGGTGCGTCCCATCGCCGCGTTCGGCACCGTGTGCACCGAGGAGTCCATCTGCACCGAGGCCGGCGCCGGCTATGCCCGGCTGCTCGTCACGGACCACCACGGCCCGGATGCCGGAGAGCTCGATCGCTTCGTCGCGTTTCTCGAGCGCCTGCCCGACGGCGCCTGGGTTCATTATCACTGCCGCGGCGGGCGCGGACGCACCTCGACCTTCCTGCTGCTCCACGATCTGCTGCGCAACGCGCACCGCCTGCCCTTTTCCGTGATCGCCCACCGGCAGCGTGTGCTGTCCGACGGCTATGACCTCCTGGCCCATGGCGAGCCGGCCGATTGGAAGACACCGCTGCGGCGGGCACGAGCCGAGATCGTGCCCGCCTTCGCCGAATTCGCCCGGGAGCGCGCCGTCGGCGGAAGCCAGCGATTCACCGAGTGGCTGGGGGCGCGGCAGGAGATGCGTTAAGGGAGGGCACTTCAGAGCTGGGATGCTAGTGTCGCCCCAACGCCCTGTCCCAGGCAGCCAACTGCATGGTCACCGTGTATTTCCATGCGCTGGAGACATCCTCGAAGTCCTCTGGGCGGAGTGCGCCGAGGCGCTCGCGAAGGAAGCCCGGGTCGCTGAGTTCCTCTCGGTGCTTGAATTCGGTGTCCACCTTGACCAATGCAGGAATCACCCGGATCAAGGCCTCCATGCAATCCTGTCGGGTCGCACGAGACATGTGCTCCACTGTCCGTGCCAACTGCTCGTGCACCGAGACAGGGCCTCCAGGGCACCACGCCTCCAGCGTCATGCCGTAGATGTCCTCCACCAACTCCTCCAGCGTGTACTCGCGATCAAACCAGAATGCGTAGCGCGGGCCTTGGAGGACGTCCCAGAAGCGCAGCAGCGCGGCGAGCCGCCTCGCCATGCGCTGTGCGCTGCGCGGCGGGGGAGGAGATACTGCATGGTGGAGTGCCCCCCACGGGGTGCTCAAGCTGAAGGACTCGAAGGCTTCCTCCATTCGCTGACGCTCCTCTTTCGGGACGCCGTCATTCAAGTACATGAAGACCTCGTCGAACAGGTGCACCCGCCAGCGGGGCTGGGGGATGATGTCGAACTCGGCCCCCGAATGCATGAGCAGCACCTCGCCGGGCGGCACCTGGAGCATCCGCCGGGGATGGGTAAAGGCTCCCGTCTTGAGGTACTCCCGGGCCCACCTGCGGCCCTCGGTTCTCACCGCGCGGAGGATGGCGCCGGTAGGACCGTGGAGCATCGCTGGAAACTCAAGCACCGGCATCTGTGACAGGGTCATGGCTTTAGCCCTAACTTGAACGCTCGCGCATCGGGGGAGGTGCGCGGGCGGTGGCTCAGGACTCCTCGTCCGGGCCCGAGTCGCCGGGCTCGGTGTCGCCCAGGGGCATGCGCAGGGCGCGGGCTTTCTTCGCGCGCTTGCGGCTGAGCTCCACGCCCACCGCGTCCAGCCCCAGGTCATTGGCCACGGCGAGCACCGTGCCATGGCCACAGAAGGGGTCCACGATGCGGCGCGTGGAGGTGTTCTCCAGCACGTAACGGCAGGCGGCGAGGCACGCCTCCACGCCCATGCCGCGCGTCCACGTCACCTCACCCGCCTGGGGGAGCACGTCGGGGGTGGAGCGCGAGAGGTCGGCGCGCACGTCGCGCGAGAAGCACAACAGGTGCGAGTACGCGGGGCGTCCGAAGGTCGTCTGCCCCGCGGGGGCGCGGCACACCACCTTGTGCCAGAGCAGGGCGTGTCCCTGTTGCTCGGCGGCCTTCTGCACCAGGTAGCCCTTGTCCACCCACGTCCCGTCCTTCTTGATGTCCGTCTGGTAGAAGATGGTGACGCCCTCGTCCGGGCAGCGCGAGAGCACGAGCGCCGCGGTGCGCACGAACCAGTCCTTCCACTCGGCGAGGGTGAGGGTGGGGAACTCGGACACGTCGGGCATGGAGGTGATGAGCGAGCACCCCTCGAGCACCCCCTGCGCCTCCAGCCACGCGAGCGCATCCGCGCAGTGCACCGTGCGCTCGCCTTGGGGAGCCTCCCGCTCCGCTCGCCGTTCGTCCGAGGTCATGCGCTCAGCGCCGCTTCACGTTGAAGGGGCCGAAGCCCTGGTCGGCGGGCATGACCTCGATGACGTTGATGTTCACGCGCGGGGGGCGGGTGACGCACCACAGCACCACGTCGGCGATGTCCGCGGCGGTGAGCGGCTCCATGCCCTCGTACACCTTGCCCGCGCGCTCGGCGTCGCCCTTGAAGCGCACCAGCGAGAACTCCGTCTCCACCATGCCGGGCTGCACGTCCGTCACCCGCACGCGTGTGCCCGCCAGGTCCGCCTTCAGGTTCTGGGAGAACTGGTGCACGAACGCCTTGGTGGCCCCGTACACGTTGCCGCCCGGGTAGGGGTAGGTGGCCGCCACCGAGCCCAGGTTCACCACGTGCCCCCGGTTGCGCCGCACCATGCCCGGCAGGAGCGCGCGCGTCACGTACACCAGCCCCTTGCAGTTGGTGTCGATCATCGCCTCCCAGTCATCCATGGACGCCTCGTGCGCGGGCGACTGCCCCAGCGCCAGCCCCGCGTTGTTGACGAGCACGTCCACGTCGGCGAACTCCGGCGGCAGGGAGGCGAGCGAGGAGTCGACCTCTTCGCGCGAACCGACGTCCAATACGAGACAGTGGGATGGGGTAGGGAGGCGTGCGGCGAGGGAATGCAACCGCTCCTCGCGGCGTCCCACTAGGATGAGCCGCGCGCCTTCCTGGGAGAGCGAGAGGGCGCAGGCTTCACCAATGCCCGAAGTGGCCCCGGTCACCAGGGCTGTCCATCCTTGAAGCGTGTTCATGGTCGCCGATCCTACCGGCGCGGGGGAGGAGTGCACGTGTCTCATGACACCCGGAGTCTGATTCCCGTGGGTTCTCGCGTTAACATGGGCGTCATGACGCCCGCTCGTGCTCTCAACGCGATCCACCTGCGCCAGGGCCATCCGGACTTCCTGGATCTGCCCTGGCACCTACCGCTGGAGGCCTGGAACCGCGAGGTGTGTCCGCGCCTGGTCGAGGTGCCGCGCGGTCTGTCGCGGCACACGGTCGTCTTCGTGAGCTACGGGGCGGAGATCTACGCGCTCAAGGAGCTGCCCATGCCCATCGGCCAGCGCGAGTACGACGTGCTGCGCGGCCTGGAGGATCGGCGGCTGCCCTCGGTCACCCCCGTGGGGCACGCGCGCGTGCGCGCCCCGGATCAGCCCGGCAACGAGGTGGCCATCCTCTTCACCCAGTACCTGAGCTCGTCGCTGCCCTACCGCGTGCTCTTCATGAACAAGGGCCTGGAGCGCTACCGCGAGCGGCTCCTCGACGCCATGGCCAGCCTGCTCGTGCGCCTGCACCTGGGTGGCTTCTTCTGGGGCGACTGCTCCCTGTCCAACGTGCTCTTCCGCCGCGACGCGGGCGAGCTGCAGGCGTACGCGGTGGACGCCGAGACGTCCGAGCTGCACGCGAAGCTGTCCGACGGCCAGCGCGAGCTGGACCTGATGATCATGGAGGAGAACGTCACCGGGGGCCTGGCGGACCTGGCGGCCATGGAGGAGGTGGAGCTGCCCGCGGTGCTCGACGTGTACGAGACGGCCCCGAGCATCCGCCAGCGCTACGAGCGGCTGTGGACGGAGATCAACAAGGAGATCCCCATCTCGCGCAGCGAGAGCTACCGCATCCACGAGCGCATCCGGGCGCTCAATGACCTGGGCTTCTCGGTGGGCGAGGTGGACCTGGTGGCCAGCGGCGACGGCAGCCAGCTGCGCATGCGCACCATCGTCACGGACCGCGAGTACCATCGCCACCAGCTGCACAACCTCACGGGCCTGGTGGCCGAGGAGCGCCAGGCGGCGATGCTGCTCAACGAGGTGCGCGAGCTGAAGGCCACGCTCACGCGCGAGCTCAACCGGAGCGTGCCCCTGAGCGTGGCGGCGTTCCGCTGGCTCGACGAGCGCTTCCGGCCCACCATCAACAAGTTCCAGAAGGACCTGGGCGCGGCGGCGGACGAGGCCGAGCTGTACTGCCAGGTGCTCGAGCACAAGTGGTTCCTGTCGGAGAAGGCCAAGCGGGACGTGGGCCTGGACGCCGCCATCAAGGCGTACGTGGCGCTGCGCCGTGAGCAGCCCGCCCCCGCGCTCCTGCGCTCGGAGAGCGCCCCCCTGGCGGCCCTCGTGGAGTCCACCCGGCGGCTTCCGTCCGCGTAGCGCGCGGGCCCGGGCGGCGGCTCAACCGGGCTCGCCGCCCCGCTGGAGTCGCTCCTGGAGCCGCTCCTGGAGCCGCTCCACGTCCGCCTCGGTGTCCACGTCCAGGCCTCCGCCCTCGAGCGTCACCGGCTCCACCCGGCGTCCCCGGAACACGGCGCGCGCCCCCTGGTCCCCCTCGAGCGCGAGCAGCTCCGGGAGCAGGGCCGGGGAGAACAGGGCGGGCACCCCCACGACGCCCTCGTAGGCCGACGCGACGATGGGCGCCCCCGTGTCGCGCCAGGTGTGGGCCAGGGCGCGCAGGTGCTCGGCCGTGAGCAACGGCTGATCGCACGTGAGCACCAGCACCGCCGTGTCGACGCCCTCGAGCCCCTGGCGGATGGAGCTGGCGATTCCCTCCTCGGCGCGCGGGTTGTGGACGCAGGTGACGGGCAGGGAGGTCACGGCCCGGGAGACCTCCTCCGCGCGCGCCCCCGTCACCACCCGCACCGGGCCCAGCCCCGACTCCACCGCGAGCCTCGCCGCCCGGTGCACGAGCGTCTCCCCCCGCCACTCGACGAGCTGCTTGGGCCGGCCGAGCCGCGAGGAGGCCCCCGCCGCGAGCACCACCACCGTCACCGCTTCCATGCGCGCACCCTTTCTTCACTCGGCGCTGGGGGATTTCCCTGGGAGTGAAGCGTGAATGAGATTGGCGTCGAAAACACCGGGCAACTAGGTATGACCCCCGTATTTCATGCCACGGCCCGGCGTGTGCGACACTGGCCGCTGGAGCTACGAGGAGGCACGACGCCCCATGCGAGAGTTGAGCGAGGTCCTCACCGCGTACAGGGCGGCCCGGGCGAGCGGAGAGCCGCTGCTGCTCGCCACGCTCGTGCGGGTGGAGGGCTCGACGTACCGGCGGCCCGGTGCGCGGATGTTGATGACGGGCGAGCGTCAGCTCGCGGGCGGCATCAGCGGTGGGTGCCTGGAGTCCGACGTGCTGCGCAAGGCGCTCTGGCGCACCGAGCAGGGCGAGGCGGTCGTCATCCAGTACGACTCGCGCGCGGATGACGAGTTCGCCTTCACCATGGGTCTGGGCTGCAACGGGCTCGTCGAGCTGCTCCTGGAGCGGTTGGAGGGCTCCCGGCCCCACGTGTTGGACTTCCTGGAGCGCAGCCAGGCCGAGCGGGTGACGGCGGCGATCGCCACCGTGGTCGTCTCGGGCACGGGGCGCGAGCGGGTGGGGGCGCGGGTGATGCGTGACGCGCTCGGGCGTACGGACTCGAGCGTCCAGGACGAGGCCCTGCGCGCGCTGTTGATGGAGGACCTGGCGCAGGCGCTCGCGAGCGGCCACTCGGGTTACCAGCGCCGGGAGACGGACACGTGCGTGGTGGAGGTGGCCATCGAGGTGGTGGCTCCGCCGGTGCCGCTGGTGCTCTTCGGCACGGGCTTCGACGTGCACCCGGTGGTGGAGCTGGCCAAGAACATTGGCTGGCACGTGACGGTGGTGGGTACGCGGCCCTCGGGCAACCTGAAGACGCGCTTTCCCCGGGCGGACGCGTGGGTGGGCGCCCGCGCCGGCATGACGCTGGACGCGCTGAACCTGGACGCGCGCACGCTCGCGGTGCTCATGACGCACAACTTCACCGAGGACGAGGAGCTGCTCTCGCGGCTGCTGCCCTCGCCCGTGCGCTACATCGGCGTGCTGGGTCCCCGGCGCCGCCTCGAGCGGCTGCTCACGACGCTGGAGGGGCAGGGCATACGGCCGACGCCCGCGCAGCTCGCGCGGCTGTACGGGCCGGTGGGGTTGGACATCGGGGCGGAGGGGGCGGACGAGATCGCCCTGTCGATCGTCTCGGAGCTGCAGTCCTTCGTCGCCGGACGCGAGGGCGGGGCGTTGCGCCAGCGCACGGTGCCCATCCATCCGGACCCGGAGCCCTTCGTCGCGCGGCCCCTGCCTCGCGCCGCGGAGAACATCGTCCAGGCCACGTGCGCCCTGGAGTCCTGATGCATCCGCCCAGGGGTGCCTGACCCTCCAGGTCATTCCGGCGGACATCACATTGGAAGTAGGGTGAACCCCACCTGGCGAGTCATGTCGCCAGATGGAGGTCACCCCATGTTCGGTTTCATCCCGTCCCGGCACCGGCGCGTCCCGCCCGGCACGGGGCAGCTGCTCTTCCGCGAGGAAGGCGTCGAGTACGAGCAGATCAAGTGTGTGGGCACGGGTCCCTACGGAGAGCTCATCTTCCTGGCCTGGCGGCACGCCGCGCACCACGGCTCCACCCCGGTGGTGGTGAAGAGCCTGGGGGGGTTGCAGCCCTGGAAGCCGCGCCGGCGCCTGGAGGCGGAAGCGCGGTTGCTGTCGGGGCTCGTGCATCCGGGGATCGCCCGCGTCCTCGGTTGCCACTCGCGTGGGACCCAGCACTTCACGGTGTCGGAGTTCATCGAGGGCCACTCCCTGACCAAGCTGCTCGGCTACGCGGCGATGCGGGGCAGGCCCCTGAGCGAGGAGTTCGCCCTGTATGTCTGCGCCCAGGTGGCCGGGGCCCTCCATGCCGCGCATTCCATGCGGGGTGGGGACTTCCCGCCCTGGGGCCTGGTTCATCGCAACGTGTGCCCGGACAACATCCGGGTGGACCGCGGCGGCCAGCCCAAGCTCACCCACTTCGACCTCGCCGGGTGTCCCCTGCCGGGACGCGAGACGCTCACGGGGCTGACGGATCCGCTCGGAGACCCCGACTATGCCGCGCCCGAGCGGCTGTGCCCGCGGCTGGTGCGCGCGAGGCCGGATGCACGGCTGGACCTGTTCTCCCTGGGGCTCGTGCTGCTGGAACTGCTCACCCACAAGCACCTCTACTACGTGGCGACCGTGGACCAGCGCGTGGCGCGGCTCCTCCTGCTGCTCCGGCTCGCCGTCCACCCCATGTCGCGAGAAGAGGCCCGGTCGGTGGATCAGCTGGCGATCCGGGCCGAGCTCTTCCGTCCCAGTGACGTGGAGTACGCCGCGCGGGACGTCTCGGAGCCGGTGAAGGCGGTTGTCCACACGTTGCTGCGCCAGGAGCCCGGGGATCGCTACGTGACGGCCGCTGAAGTGCAGGCGGAGCTGCTGCGCTGCCTGAAGGGCCGGACCCTCTGGTACGGCGCCTGGCGGGCCGCGCGGGAGGTCCGGCAACTGGAGCGCGAGGTGGCCCACCTGCCGCACGAGGCCCAGACCGTGGGCTCCTACAGCGCTCGCGGTGGAGACTCCGCGCGCTCCACGACGACCCGATGAGCCGGGCGGAAGGACAGGCCCGGGGCGTGCACTCGCGCGGCGCCTTCGTGCTCCGGCGTCCGAGGGGCTGGAGGCGGGAGCGCGCCCGGGCGTTCGAGTTCCCGCGCCCGGGCGTGAACGTGGGTGGCTACCACCTGGAGGCGCGGCTGGGGACGGGAGGACAGGGCAGCGTGTACCGGGCGCGCCGCGAGGGCGGGGTATTCGCGGTGAAGCTCATTCCGCTGGCGCTCGCGCGCACGTGGGGGCAGCGGGAGCTGGAGGTGATGGCGCGGCTGAAGCTGCCCGGTATCGCGGCGCTGGAGGGACATGGACACTGGCCCGCGGTGGCGCCGCGCTTTCTCTTCCTGGTCACCCGGTACGTGAAGGGCCGCACGGTGTACGCCTGGGCGCGGGAGACGAATCCCTCGGCGCGCGAGGTGGTGGAGAAGGCGCGGGCGCTGGTGGGGGTGCTGGAGGCGGTGCATGGCGCGGGCGTGGTGCACCGGGACGTGAAGGGCGACAACGTGCTGGTGCGCGAGGAGGGGGGCGAGGTGGTGCTGGTGGACTTCGGCGCCGCGAGCTACGTGAACGCTCCGCGCCTCACCGTGCTCCTGCCTCCGGGCACGCCGCGCTACCGCAGCCCCGAGGCGATGCGCTTCCTGCTGGGGCACTCGCGGGGCGAGCGCTACGAGTCCCCGCCGGGGGATGACCTGTGGGCCTTCGGGGTGCTGCTGTACTGGCTGCTCACGGGGAGCTGGCCCTTCGAGGGGACGGAGTGGGGGGCGGTGCTGCACCCGGAGCCGGAGCCCCCACGCGCGCGCAACCCCCGGGTGCCCGTGGCCCTGAGCGCGCTGTGCCTGCGCCTGCTGGCGAGGACGCCCGGGGAGCGCTTCGCGGACGCGGCGGCGGTGGGCGAGGCCCTGGAGGCGGCGCGGGCGGGGGCGGGGGCGGACTGGGAGGTGCCGTTGTGTGACGCTTATGGGCCAGACACCGCCACCACGCACGAGGTGGCGCCGCTGGAGACGGACGAGGCCCTGGCCCGCCTCGAGCGGCTGGTGGCCCATGCCGAGCACCACCCTCCCGTGCGGGGCCGCCCCGTGGCCAGGGAGGAGTCCCTGGTGCCCGGGCGTTCCCCGAGGGGGTGGTGGTGGGGGCTCGGCGGGGTGCTGGTGCTGGGGCTGGCGCTCGGGGTGCTTCAATCCCTCTCGGGCCAGGAAATGGCGCCGCCGGGGAGGCCAATGGACGCTGAGGGGGGCGCGGTGTCCTCTCCCGAGGAACTCATCCCCGCGCCCGTCGTGGTTCCCACGATGCTCGGTAAGGAAGACACGCGCTTGAACAAGGACACGAAGACGAAGAAGGCCCTCGGACGCACGGCCCGGGTGGTGGGGGCGGGACTGGTGTGTCACGCCTTGGCGGGGTGCTCGGCCCCGCAGCGGCAGGTGTCGGCCACTCCGGAGCCGGCCGAGTGCCCGGCGGGAGCGGTCGAGGCTATGTCTCGTGAGTTGGCATTGCCCGTGGGCGAGAGAGCACTGGTCATGTTTGACAGCCGGCAGGTCAACAACATCCCCGTGCAGGAAGGTCTCGCACATGTGGAAATCGACTTGCGACATGGCCGCTGGGCGGGGCAGACCGGCATCTTCATTTCCGGGATGCTCACCGTGGGGCGGGACCGTGTGTATGGCCGTTTCACCCAGGCGCGCATCAAGGGCGGAGAACCTTTTCCGGTATGTCTGGAGCTGACGGACATGTTCAAGGGGGGGCGAGGGGTGCTCATCCGGGAGCCCGGCAGGAGCCCAGACACGGTCTTGATCTACTCCTCGGAGTATGTGGTTGCCGTGAAGCAATTCAAATGAGGGGAGCGCGGGCCGGAACGCTCTGGGTCCGCTCCCCATCGCTTTCTCATCGAGGTTCAAGGCCCTGTGTTCACTTCACCTCTGATGTTGTCGCTCTTCATGGGGGTATCCGCTCCCTCCCAGATGTGTCCTCCTCCAGAGGATGTGGAGGGTCGATGCATCGAGTTGACCGTGGGGGCCTTGGCGGAGATGCACGAGGTCCAGCTGAGTCCGGGATTGGTGACGACGTTTGTCTTCGACTCGGACGTGCGTCCGGACGGAATGACGCTCGAGGATTCCGGTCGATTCGAGGTGGCGGAGCTTGGAAAACACACGTTGGCGCTCATGCCCGTGGAAAATCCGAGGAGCGAAAAGCCTGGTGCGTTGACGGTGTGCTTCGCGGATGACGCTGCACCTGCGTGTGTCTCCTTCCGGCTGCTCATGCATCCCGTGATGGCCGAACGGCAGGTCCGGGTTTTGCGCCACCCCCGCTCGGCGAGTTCGCTGGAAGCGGAGTTGAGGCGAACTCACGAGGAGAATGACCGGCTCCACGCGGAACTCGCGAGGTTGAACGCCGGACGCGACGCGCCGCTCGGACTCGCGGGAATGTTGGTGTCTGGAGTGGCGGACGAGCGCGGAATGTCTTGTGTGCCCGGTGATACCGTCCAACCGCTGGGCTCGGTGTTGATCACGGCGGAGTTCTCCACCTGTCGAACTTCCAAGAGGGCCATCGTACGGGTTCGGGTGCGGAACAACAGTGAGACGCCCTGGACAGCTCACGGGGCGAAGTTGGTGGGCCCAAAGGGTGAAGCCTGGCGAGGCTCGGTGTGGCCCGAGGAACCTATTCCGCCGAGCACATTGGTTGATCTCTTCATCGAGGCGCGGGTCGAGGACGTGCGGACGGAGGGGCCCTTCGTCTTGAAGTTGTGGGAGGCGAACGGGTCACGCACCGTGCGGCTGGGCCGTGTGGCCTTCCCCGTGTTGGGCACGGGGACCGCCTTTTGATGACGGCTCGGGTGGTGCATCGATGTCAATCATCACTCGCGGCCCGGTGGTTGGACTCGCATAGCCACAGTTCATCGGTGCGGTGTTTGCAGATGTACCCGTCTCCGCAGGCGGCGGAATCCCCGGGCGTGCACTTCTTGCGACACTGGTACATGTCACACACCGAGTCCTCGGGACAGAACGGACCTTCGGCCTGGGTATCACAGGGTTGCCGGCATCCCATCCACACCTCGCCTGGAGACAGGGGATAGTCCCTGACGGTGCAGGGCTGTTCCCGCTCGCAAGGGGTCTGCTGGCAGTTCTGCCCGTGGACCGTGGCGCAGATGGAGATGCGCGGGGCCACCGAGACGCATTGCTGCCCCTCGGGACAGGTGCGCCCCTCGCACGTGGGTTGGCAAAGGGCGCCAGTGGGCGTGTCCTCGCAGAAGAAGCCCTCCGGGCAACTGGCGGGTTCATCCAACTGGCAGGGACGGCCGCACCGGTAATGGCAGAGCAGTCCTTTTTCACAGCCATACTGCCGCTCGCGAGTGAATCCCGCGCACACTTCTCCTTCCTTGCGATCTCCCACCAGCGAGCAGGCGTTGAGGAGGTCCTTGCCGCTGTCGGATGTATAGGTCTGGCAGGTGAATCCCTCCGGACACTGCGAGTCCGTCATGCATCTGCTATCCACACAGTAGCTGTGATGGGTCACCATGCTGAAGAAGCAGCGCAGCCGCGGATCACAGTCCGCGTCCGTTTGGCAGCTCCGGCCATAGGTGAGCGTGTTGTTCCTCTCGGCTGGAGTGAGCATGGGAATGACATCCTGGCGCTCGGCGTGTGCTGGTTTCCAGCCAGGGACCAACGAGGCGGAGGCGAGCAGCCATAGCGCGGGGAGTGGGAGGATAACGCCGATGAGGGCTGTGCCCAAGATGCGCCAGTTCATGGATTGCGTTGCCTCGGCTCAATCTCTGGGCCAACATTCCTGTGGGCAGCTGGCCGAAGTCGTGCGTCCATTCTTGTTGGAGCAAAGTCGCAGCCACTTTTCCCTGGGCATGTCGCAGGAAAACACCAGTCCCCTGCTCCTTCGCTCCGCTTCCATGTCCTTGCGCAGGGCCATGTCCATGGTACCGCCCTTGACCCAGGCATGTGGGCACCCTGTTCCCCAGGTGACAATGAGTACCAGTGTCAGCACTCGGTGTTTCATGGACTCGTCCCCCCACGTGAGTCGCATGGTATCACCGATCGAGCAGGGAGGGGTGGCCCGCAGGCTTGATTCAAAGTCCCACGAGAGAAGTTATCCCACCTGGACCTACGGGCGAGGTAAGGTGCCCATCCATGGGACGAGGTGGCGCGGGCAGCGGTGGGCTGATCGCGAGGCACGAGTCCGGCACAGGTAGGACGCGGGCCAGATGAGGCCGTTGGAGAGTCGACGTGGACGGGGAGAAAAACCGGGGCGGGAGAGCTGGCGGGCCCTCCACACCCCCTGAGAAGCAAACAGGGACGAGGAAGCAGCAGGGAGCAAACACCTCGGCCGTGCAGCAGATGCTGACGCGATTGGGACTGACGTTCAAGGAGATAGTGGACCCGCGGGCCAGTCGCGGCAAGAGGCACGGGTTGGGGGCGCTCCTGTCGCTGCTGGTGGTGGGGATGGCGACGGGAAGAAGAGTGCTGCGACAGGTAGAGGCATTGGGGGAGGACCTGGTGCGTGAAGGGACGGAGCCGAAGGGGTTGAGCGGAGCGGTGTCGGACACGACGTTGGATAGACTGCTCAGTCAGCTTGGGCCCGAGGGATGGGACAAGGTGTTGCAGCAGTCGGTGCGGACAGCACTCGAGCAGGGAGTGCTGAGGCAAGACAAGCTGGCGGCGGGAGTGGTGTCGATTGACGGCAAGGCGGGGGAGAGCACGCGAGGACAAGCGCCGTGCGAGCCCTGTCACACACTCCGGGATGAGCAAGGGCAGGAGTATTGGTACCCCTTCGCGCTCCGGGCGGCGCTCACCAGCAGCAGGGCGTGCCCGGTGCTCGACCAGATGATGTTGGAAGGCAAGCAAGGAGAAGCGACGGCCTTTGCGAAGTTGCTCGGACGAGTCGTGGAGAAGTATGGCGAGCACTTCAAGTATGTGACAGGGGACGCGGGGCTGACGAGCGCGGCGAACGCGAGGGCGGTGAGGGAAGCGGGCAAACATTACCTGTTCGCGCTC
Source organism: Cystobacter fuscus DSM 2262 (assembly GCF_000335475.2). NCBI lineage: Bacteria > Pseudomonadati > Myxococcota > Myxococcia > Myxococcales > Archangiaceae > Cystobacter > Cystobacter fuscus. Next base: position 555,437 of record NZ_ANAH02000004.1, read on the forward strand.
AAGGAGAACTTCAGCCGGTTGCACGACGTGGCGTGGATAGCGCTGGCAACGGCCCCGGTACAGGTGAGAGTGAGAGAGAAGGCGCGGGGCGAGTGGGTGGAAAGGGAGTTGAGAGTCACGCCCGTACCCGAGACAGAAGAGTTTCCCGAAGCCCGGCAATGGATATGGGTGCGCAGCACGCGGGAGCGCGAGGGGCGTTTGCCCGAGGTGGAGACGCGACTGTTTCTCACCTCCATTCCCAGTGGGGAGTTGTCGGGGGAGCAGATGCTGACAGTAGTGAGAGGGCATTGGGGAATAGAGAACGGGCCGAACTGGACGGCGGACGTGGTGCTGGAGGAAGACACGGCCTCGGCCAGCCTACGGGGGCAGGCTCCCGTGGTGCTCAGTTGGCTGCGGCTGCTGGCCTACAACCTGTTGGCGTTGGTGCGCACGCACCTGCCCCCAAAAGACGGCAGGCCCGTGTCCTATGCTCGCACCCAGGAAGTGCTCTACCAAGGCTTGCTGGGCCTGGCGGTGCTCCCGGAGACTCTGGCCGCACTTGCCTGAGCGCCCGCCAGCGCCTGGCTCCGGTCTCCTCTGCTTCCACCTCCTCGGCTTCGCGGGTCCGTCTTCAGCCAGTATCCCTCCCCGGGGGGCGCCTCTCGCGAGGGCCGTCTGGGAGAACGCCACCTCATTGCCTGATACGGCTTGTCTCCCTCCCACCCCTCCTCAAAACCTCCCCCCAGGACTTTGGATCAAGCCTGGGGGTGGCCCGAGGAACCTGTTCCGCCGAGCAAATCCGTCGATCTCTTCATTGAGGCACGGGTCGAGGACGTGCGGATGGAGGGGCCCTTCGTCTTGAAGTTGTGGGAAGCGAACGGGTCACGCACCGTGCGACTGGGCCGCGTGGCCTCTCCCGTGCTGGGGGCGGGGACGGCCTTTTGATGGCTCGGGTGGAGCATCGATGTCAATCAGTACTCGCGGTCCGATGGTTGGACTCGCATAGCCACAGTTCATCGGTGCGGTGCTTGCAGATGTACCCGTCTCCGCAGATGGAGGAATCCCCGGGTGTGCACTTCTTGCGACACCGGTACAGGTCACACACCGAGTCCTCGGGACAGAACGGACCTTCGGCCTGGGTGTCACAGGGTTGCTGGCAGCCCATCCACACCTCGCCCGGAGACAGGGGGTAGTCGCTGACGGTGCAGACTTGTTCCCGCTCGCAAGGGGTCTGCTGACAGTTCTCTCCGTGGACCGTGGCGCAGATGGAGATGCGCGGGGCCACCGAAATGCACTGCTGTCCCTCGGGGCAGGTGCGCCCCTCGCACGTGGGCTGACACACAGCTCCGGTGGGCACGTCCTTACAAAAGAAGCCCTCCGGACAACTGGCTGGGTCGTCCGGCTGGCAGGGACGGCCGCACCGGTAATGGCAGCGCAGCCCTTGTTCACAGCCGTACTGCCGCTCGCGAGTGAAGCCCGCGCACACTTCTCCTTCCTTGCGGTCTCCCACGAGGGAGCAGGCGTTGATGAGGTCTTGTTTGTTCCTGGCTGTATATGTCTGGCAGGCGAATCCATCTGGGCACTGCGAGTCCGTCATGCACCTGCTGTCCACACAGTAACTGTCCTGAGTCACCATGCTGAAGAAACAGCGCAGCCGTGGATCGCAGTCCATATCCGTTCGGCACTTCCGGCCATAGGTGAGCACGTTCTGCCGCTCGATTGGCGTGAGCATGGGAACGAGATTCCGGCGTTGGGTATGTGGCGATTGCGCGCTGGGAACGACCGAGGTGGATGCGAGCAGCCATAGCGTGGGTAGCGGTAGGGAAATGCCGACGAGAACTGCCCCCAAGATGCGCCATTTCATGGAGTGCGTCGCCTCAAGCTACTTGTAGGGTCGACATTCTGGTGGGCACTCCAGCGAAGTCGTGTGTCCGTCTTCGTCAAAGCAAAGTTCCATCCATTCTGCCCTGGGCATGTGGCAAGGGAACACCAGCCCCTTGCTCCTTCGCTCCGCTTCCATGTCCTTTCGCAAGGCCATGTCCATGGTACCTCCCTTGACCCAGGCATGTGGGCACCCTGTTCCCCAGCCGAGAAGCAGTGCCAGCGTCAGCACTCGGTGTTTCATGGACTCATCCCCCCCCCACGTGAGTCGCATGGTATCACCGATCGAGCAGGGAGGGGTGGCCCCGCTCACCGCAGCATGGGCAGCACGGACTTCCTCCGCGCCCGGGACAGGTGCTCCTCGCCACTGCTCGAGAAGTAGCGCGCCAGTTGCTCCCGGCCCTCGGCTCCTCGCTCCATCACGTACGCGAACTCCGCCGGCAGCAGTGCCTTCACCGTGACGAGCCTCACGTCTCCCTCTGGCAGTGCGAAGTGTCCAGGCAGCGTCCCCGACTCCACACCCAACAGCACGCCCACCCGGCCCTCCTGGGTGACGAGCAACGTGGGCATCCGCTTGCCCGACACATCCAGGCAGAAGGGGCCCACCTTCACCGCCTCGCGCACGGGCTCGCTCCGCGCCAGTTCATCACCCACCCGCTGCAGGAGCTGGAGGGGCCAATTCTTGTGCACCTCCTTCATCTCCGAGTCCGTCTCCAGCAGCAGCTCCAGGCCGAACCCCACCGAGGGGGCCTCGCTCTCGGGGAAGGGATCCGACAGTCCGTCCGTCACCAGCAGGGTGCTGCCCCCGGCGCGGCGCAGGACACGCCACGCCTGACGACGGCCCGGCCACGCCCCGTGGTTCACCAGGGGAATCCGCGCTTGTTCATCCACCACGCCCAGCGTGTGCCAGAAGTCCACGCGCGCCACCTGTGCTTGCTCGTGCCGCTCCCGCGCCTGGCGCCGGGCCTCCGCCGCGGCAGCGGTGCCGGTGCCCGGGCTCGGACTCGGGGCCGCCGGCAGTTCCCAGAAGCGCAGGCCCGTGCCGCCCACCGCTTCCAGCGCCTGCTTCAGCTCCTCGGTGACGAGCAGCGTCTGCCACCCCCGGGCGCGGAACACCTGCGCGTCACCCACCCGCGTGACATCCAGTCGCGGAGGACCCGCGCGGGAGGGCGTCTTCTCCTGCTCCACCCGCCGCGTGCACACCAGCAGGAAGAAGGGCTCGGGATGGGCCTCCACCTGCACGGGCAGCAGTTGCGTGTCCCGGGGCGCCCGCTCGGCGAAGACGGCGGCCAGCCGCGCGCTGACGACCGGGATGCCCACGCCCGCCTCGGTGAAGTCCAGCGCCACGCCGTCATACGCCCGGAGCGGCAGGCTCAGCGGCCCCTCGCACGTGACCGGCTCGCCCGCCGTGAACAGCGACTCCGCCAGTTGCTGGCCCCGCGCGTCCAGGGGCGCGTCCAGGTCCCAGCGCTCGGGGATGTGGAGGTCGTCAGTGAGTTCGAAGTACCGCTTCGACATGAGAGGCGCCCTGACAGTCCATCCAGTGGACTTTTGAAGTCATGGCGCGGATACCTACCAAAGAAGTCCAGCCCTCCGCGAGCACGAAGCGCCACGGGGCGCGGCCCTCCCTGGCGCCGCGCCCCGCGGATGACTCCGTCGCTGCGCTCTCCTTCGTCTACTTCGCGATCAGCACCACGAGGCCCCGGGCGCACACGCCGTAGACGGTGTTCTCCCCGCCGACGAGCGTCTCGCTGCCGGGACTCGCCACTTGAGTCGAGCCCTCGGCCCAGTTGCACGTGTCCGTCACCCGGTACCAGCTCTTGCCGGCGAAGGGCCAGGGCAGCGTGAAGTTCACCGCGTCGCTCCAGCCGTTGTACGCGACGTAGATGGCCGCGGCCGGGTCACCGAACTCGGTGCCGTCGATGCGCCAGGCGAGCGCGTGGTTGCCGGCATTGGTCATGTAGGCCGAGTCCGCCAGGGCGCCGTCCGGGCGGAACCAGCGCAGCTGCTCCATGACGTTGCCGTTGGTGTCCGAGCCGCTGAAGAAGTTGGCCGGGCGCAGCGCCGGGTGCGCCTTGCGGAAGGCGATGAGCCGCTGGGCGAACGTCTTGAAGTTCGTCTGCTCCGCCGTCAGCGAGTAGTTGAGCCAGTTGGCGCTGGAGTCCAGGTTGTAGGCGTTGTTGTTGCAGTTCTGGCTGCGCAGGAACTCGTCGCCGCCGTTGAACATGGGCGTGCCGGCGCTGAGCATCAGCAGGGCGAGGCCATTGCGCGCGGCCCGGCGCTGATCCGCGCCCGCGCCGCCCTGGTCCCAGGAGATGTTGTGGTCCTCGCCGCCGTCGGACGGGCCGTAGGGCCAGGCCTGGGAGTTGTTCTTGCTGTTGCAGCTGTACAGGTCCTTGAGGGTGAAGCCGTCGTGGGCCACCAGGAAGTTGATGGAGTGGGCGGGCTTGCGGCCGTCATCCCCATACAGGTCCGAGGAGCCCGCCAGCCGCGTGGCCAGGTCGCCCGGCGTCACCGTGGCCGAGCCGAGCTGGTTCTGGTCCTTGCGGAAGGTGTCGCGGTAGTAGCCGTTCCACTCGGCCCAGCCGCTGGGGAAGTTGCCCACCTGGTAGCTGTTGCCGCCAATGGCCCACGGCTCGGCGATGAGGTCCGCGCCCGTGCCGCCGCCCGGCGCGCGCGGCGACAGGTTGTTCCACACGCGGTTGAGGGCGTTGCCGCTGTCCATCTTGTCGTAGTTGAAGCAGCCGTGCTCGCACGTGTTGCCCAGCACCGACGCGAGGTCGAAGCGGAACCCGTCCACGCCCAGCTCGTCCTTCCAGTACTTGAGCGAGTGGATGATGAGATCCTGCGCCACGCCGTTGCGCGTGTTGAAGTTGCCGCCCACGCCCGTGTTGTCCCAGCTGCTCTGCTTGTCGCTGGTGAGGCTGTAGTACGTGGGGTTGTCCAGGCCGCGGAAGGTGAGGACGTTGTAGGTGCTCGTGTCCGAGCTGCTCCACGAGCCGCCCTCGCCCGTGTGGTTGTAGACCACGTCGATGAAGACCTTGATGCCCTGGGCATGGAAGGCCTTCACCATCTCCTTGAACTCGCGCGTGGGGCCGCCGGGGGTGCGGTCGGACGAGTAGCGGCGATCCGGCGCGAAGAAGTTGAGCGTCATGTACCCCCAGTAGTTGTCGTCCTGGGTGGTGGTGGGGACCACGTCGTTGTCGTCGTTGTCCGTCTCCTGCACGGGGAGGAACTCGACGGCGGTGACGCCCAGCGCCGCGAGTGACGCGGCCTTCAGGCCCGCGCCCTTGTAGGTGCCCTGGTAGGCGGCGGCGATGCTCGAGTCCCCCTTGGTGAGGCCGCGCACGTGCACCTCGTAGATGATGTCGTCCTTGAGGGCGCGCGTGGGCTTGGTGCCGAAGGTGGTGGTGTCTGGCGCGAGGACGATGCCCTTGGGCGCCTTGGTGCCGCTGTCCTTGGTGCGGTGGGTGGGGCCGGAGGCATAGAGGGTGCCGTCCGTGTTGCTGGGGTTGGTGGGGTCGTGGCTGATTTCGAGCGCGTACGGGTCCACCAGGAGCTTGTTGGGGTTGAAGCGGTTGCCCTGCGCGTCCACGTCCGAGACGAAGCCGGTGGAGCTGCCCTTGGTCCAGGAGGCGCTGTAGGGCCAGTTGGGGCCCCAGGCGCGATAGCCGTAGTACACGGTGCCGGCGACGCCAGCGCTCCGCAGCGCGGAGACGGCCACCGTCGTGCTCCACACGTTGTTGGCGTTCTTGGTGAGCGCGTACCGGGCCTTCTCCTGCTCGCCCTGGGCGGTGTTGTAGACGAAGACCTCGATGCGGGTGGCGCGTGAGGAGAAGACGTTGAAGGTGATGTTGCTCTGCGTCGCGTCGTACTGGGCGCCGAGCGTCCAGGACAGCCCCGCCTGGCTCACCTGGGTGTTGGAGGTGTCGGGCGTGCTGGAGTCGACGGACGGGGTGCCGCAGGACAGGACGGCGCCCGCGGCGATGAGGGCGCGCCAGGGGAGGCGGTTCGGGGAAGGAAGCTTCATGGTGGAACTCCCGGCGCGGCGGAGGGGTAGGCAGGCAGCGGGCCCGCGCCTGCCCGCGTCCCATTCTCCTGCACACCCCTGACTGGGGAGTCAATCCAGAGGGCCCGCGAGTCGGGAGAGGTGATGGCCAGCGCGCAGTCGGGACGCGCCGCGTCGTCACCCGGGGTCGCTGGTGGCCCAGGAGACTCTGCGTATGGCCTTCCTTGGAACCGCGGCGCCGATCCTCCTCGTGACGACGCTCCCGCGCTGGAGCTTCGTGAGGGGCCTCGGACGACCTACTCCTTCCGGCCGAAGACCACCCTCCCCGGAAGATCGAGTTCCGCGATGGGCCGAGCGTCCACGATGACCTTCACGTCAAGCTCGATGCCGTGGGTTTGGAGCGCCTCGAACTCAAAGGCGATGTCATCCAGTTCCTCCCGGTCATCCGGGTCATCTCGTTCAAGAATGAAGCGAAGACAAACAGTCCTGGGGGAGAGCAGTTCCAGGGTGACCCTGCGGAAGTTGGGCGTGATGGCGCCAATCATCGCCTGCATGAGGTTGAGTACCTGCGAATTCTCATCGGTCATGGCAGAGCCTATTGGCCTCCACGCCGCCCGGCATCCATCGCGCCACCTCCAGCCCGCCCGCGTCCCGCTCCAGGGTCACCTTGCTCGACTCGTTCTCCGCCTCCACCAGCGCCCCGTCCGGTCGATAGCGGAAGGCGCTGAAGGTGCCATCTCCGTACTCCACCCGCGTCAGCCGTCCGGTCTCGTCGTAGGACAGGTGCCGTCTCCTGCCGCTGGGTTGCACGGCCCGCGACCGCCTCCCGGGTGTGCAACATCTCCTCGAATAGCGCTTCGAGGAGGATTGTGCACCTTCGTTCATCTCTCCAATGCGACATGGGTATACCGAATTGTCATTCCAGATAGCCGCATATGACTCCCTCGTTCGCCGCTTGTGGACGTGAGGAGGATGCATCAGGGGCATGCCCATTCGGTCGCTGACGTGAATGCCTGCTTCTTTCAAACCGGTTTGTAAGCACGGGGTTGACGGGGCAGATTCGAGTAGATGTCCTGTCCCTGCTCTTGCCACCAGTACTCGCGATACTCCGAGGGCTGCTTGTACTCGAAGATGGCTACCACTCCGAGAAGTCCGCAGGGAGTTTGTGCCATGAAGTCCCAGCCGTCCTTCTCCGCGCAATACATGTCGATTGACTCGTCGAGCCAGACCTGGAAGCCCTTCTTCTGTAGAATCAAGAGGGCAGTGTTGTAAACGTTGGTATATTCAGAAAGAGCGGGCATTTTATCTCCTGATCAGCCGAATGGCCTCTTGAGGGATCGGACCTCTGAACAAGACCTCTTCGGCGCGTTTTGCATTGCGTCTGCTGGTTAGGTCTTTTGAGACGGCGTTGAGAACGTTTCCATGGTCTATGAACTTGGCGCCCAATTGGATGGCTTTGTCCACATCGATAGCGACCAAGCCGTTCTTGCTAGAGAATGTTTTTGTAGCTTCTGGGGATATATGACCGGATTTCTTCCCGGCGACGTGATCCGCGATGCTTCCTCCTTCCCCCTTGGGGACAAGCCCGAGTCCAGAGTCAAAATTTACTCTATCATCAAAGCTAAGTTCTCGGTAAACCTCGTTACATGGTTTCTTGGAAAGACCAAGAGGGTCGGTAGCGGAGAGAGGGTCCTCGGGGTAGCCATAGAGGCTGGGCCCAGCGGCAAGCCCAAGGGGGTCCTGGCTGATGTAGCGCCCGGCGTACGCGTCGTAGTAGCGGAAGCGGTTGTAGAGGAGGCCTGTTTCCTCGTCCTCGTACTGTCCCGGCCAGCGCCAGGGGCAGTGCTGGAGGGCCACGTCGGCCTTGCCCACGCCGAAGGCATCCAACTGCATGCGCCAGGCGAGTTGCCCCAGTTCCTATTGCGGCTTACCAGACCAACCGTCGACGGAAAGTTCGACTCCTGGGATCTGCCCCAACAAATGAGCGACAAAGCTGGAGATGTCCACGCTGGCACTTGTTCGTTCCGTCTCGGGCACCAATGGCCATGGGAACTCAGGCGCATCAACCTGAAGTGTATAGCGTCCATCTGTCCCACCCAGTTCCACACTCAACCCAAGGAACCGGCGGGCCAAACGAACGGCAGGTACCTCATCCCATATCCCGGAGTTCTCTCCGATGAATTCGATGCCACCGAAAAGCTGTTCAGAGAGCTTGTGGGCGAGCATCATCAAGGGGTCTGGACTGGTGAAGTCTACATAGACGACAGGGAATTTGAGAGATTTCATTTGTAGTTACCTCAGCAGATATCTTTCGTCCGCACCAACCTTTTCGAATTCGGCTTCGGAGAAAACTCTGACCTTGAATGTGTCGGCTTGACGAACTCCCGGAATTGACTTCACGCTCGCACCGACATCTCCAATAAGCCCCCGGTATTCAGGGAGTCTACCCAGATTGCGGAACCCTCCGGCGTTCGCGTCCACCCGAGCCGCCAGCGCGTCACTCACGACGAAGGCGTCGACATCAAAATCCGTTGGATCGAAGGGCGCCCCCTTTTTGTGGGCCCCCTTTGCTCCGCGAGCCAAAGATCCCCGGAATCCTACCTTTGCATCAGGGAACGCTTTCCGGAGTGCAGTGAGTGCAGTTGCCGCAGCCTCTTGCTTCTTTGCCAGTTCCGGACACCCAGTCAGACCCAAGGGGTCAGTGGCGGAGAGGGGATCTTCGGGGTAGCCATAGATGCTGGGTCCAGCCGCCAGCCCCAGGGGGTCCTGGCTGATGTAGCGTCCGGCGTACGCATCGTAGTAGCGGAAGCGGTTGTAGAGGAGGCCTGTTTCCTCGTCCGCGTACTGTCCCGGCCAGCGCCAGGGGCAGTGCCGCAGGGCCACGTCGGTTTTGCCCACTCCGAAGGCGTCCAACTGCATGCGCCAGGCGAGTTGCCCCAACTCGTCGTACATCTCGGTGGGTGCACCCAGGTGGTCGGTCACCACGGCATAGCGCCCGGTGGTGTCCTCCTTGGCGAGAGGGGCGAAGCTCTCGGGCTCGAACAGCCAGGTGGTGAGTCCCTCGGACGAGGCCACCTCGTGCAGGGGCACGTGCCCGTCCCATACGAAACGCACCTCACGTCCGGGGGCTGATAGGTCCTCCGCCTCCGCGCTCAGCACGACCTTTCGTGTGCGTCGAGCCAGCGCGTCATAGTCCAGGAGCACGCGCTGGCCGTCCGGCCGCTGCACCTCTCGCAGCAGGCCCGCTCCATTCCAGTTGTAGCGCCAGGTGCCTTGGGGTGTTTGCTTCTCGGTCAGGTTGCCGTCGGCGTCATGGGTGTAGTGGATGCCGTCCGCCTCCCGCAGGCGTCCGCCCGGGCCATAGCGCCTGTCCTCCCGTCCCGGTTGGCGGTAGAGGTTGCCCACCACGTCCATGGCTCGGTGCTGGAGACTGCCGTCGGGCCGCCTCTCTCCCACCAGTCGTCCCCGGACGTCGTGGATGTAGTCGGTGGGGCCATGCGCCGCGTCGGACATGGCCGCCAACTGCCCCTCGGATCGCCAGCGCCAGGTTCGCCGGGCCACCGTGCCGCCTCCCACCCGCGTGCGTCGCTCGGTGGGGCGGCCGGCCTCGTCGTGCTTCCAGGTGGCCTCCACTCCGCCCGGCATCCACCGCGCCACCTCCAGCCCACCCGCGTCCCGCTCCATGCGCACGGCCCACTCGGGCCTGCTCGGCGAGGTGTAGGTCACCCCCCGCACCGAGCCCAGCGCGTCCCGCAGCATCTTCTGGTGCGCGCCCAGCGTGCTCTCCACCTCCACCCGGTGGCCCGCTGGCGAATAGCGCGACGTCACCTCCCCGTGCGCCTGCTTCTCGGCCACCACCCGCCCGAGCGCGTCTCGTTCCAGGGCCACCTTGCCCGACTCGTTCTCCGCCTCCACCAGCGCCCCGTCCGCCCGGTAGCGGAAGGCGCTGAAGGTGCCATCGCCATACTCCACCCGTGCCAGCCGTCCGGCCTTGTCGTAGGACAGCTGCCGTGTCCGCCCGCTGGGTTGGATGGCCCGCGTCAGCCGCCCAGCCGCGTCGTATTGGTAGGTCCACGCGGCTCCGTCGAAGCCCTCCTCGCGCACCACCTGCCCCAGGGCGTCCCGCGTGAAGCGGTACACCTCGCCCGCCTCGTTCGTCACCTCCACCAGCCGGCCCTCGGCGTCATGGCGCCAGCTCAGCCGGGTGCCCGCCTCCTCCCGGAAGGCGGGCCAGTGGAAGCCCTCGTAGCCCAGGCGTACCTGCCGCAGGGGTCCCTTGACCTCCAGCAGGTTGCTCTCCGCGTCGTAACGGCTCTCGAGCACCTCGCCGCCGGGCCCCTCCACCCGCACGGGCCTGTCCAGCAAGTCGTATTGCACCCGCTCCCCGCCACCGCGCGCATCTCGCAGCGCCACCCTCCGGCCTCGTCGGTCATACGACAGGCGCACCAGTCCTCCCGTGGGGAGGTGGACCCGAGTCGGGTTGCGGTGCTCGTCATACCCATACTCCGTCCGCTCGCCGCCTCCACCCACCTCCGCCACCAGGAGGCCGTCCGCGTACTCGTAGCGCCGCGTCTCCCCCAGGGGATTGGTTTCCTCCAACCGCTGGCCTCGCGCGTCGTAGCGCCAGCGCCACGTGCCCCCGTTGGTGTCGGTCGCCTCCTCGGGCTGGTTGTGGGCGTTGTAGCGCACCGTCACCGCGGCCCCGTCCGGCCCCTCCACCTTCGTGCGGTTGCCCCGTGCGTCGTATTCGTAGCGCGTGGTGTGTCCCAGCGCGTCTGTCTCCGCCACCAGGCGCAGCGCCTCGTCGTACTCCTTGCGCTTCTCCCCTCCCAGCGCGTCCACCTCCCGCACCACCACGCCGCGTCCGTCCGACTCGTACGTGGTGGTGTGGCCCAGCGAGTCCGTCACCTCGGTGATGTGTGCCTGTCTGTCGTAGCGCAGCCGGTGGTGGAAGATGCCACCGTCCCCCCACGTGCGCATGCACCAGGCGTCCGGACCCTGTCCGTCGTACTCGAAATGAAAGGAGAGTCCCGTTCTGTCCGTCTCCCGGATCAGCAGCGCGCCCTCGTAGGCGTAGCGCATGGCCTGGTCCAGGGCGTCTCGCGCCTCCAGCAGGTGCCCCGCCTCCGAGTACACATAGCGGTTGTGCGTCACCTGTCCCGGCTCGCGTGGATGTGGCAGTGCCACCCGGATGAGGCGTCCCGCCGCGTCACTCTCGAAGAGCACCCGTCGGCCCGCGCTGTCCCTCACCCACCGCAGCCGGCCCTGTCCGTCGTACTCGTACTCCACCGAGTGCCCCACCCGGTCGCGCGTGCGGACCACCCGGCACACGCCCGCCTGCCGCTCCCCGGGTACCCGCCGCAGCTCGTGCGTGAGGCCATCCGCTGCTTCCACCTCCCAACGCAGCTCGCCCACCCGAAGCAGCGTCAGCCTGTCCACGGGTGAGTAGAGCTGCGCGCCCACGGGCATGCGCTTCCTGGGAAAGCCCGTGGTGTCGAACTCGAGCTCCCGCCCATCCTCCGCCCGGTACACCACCCGCCCGTCTTCCTCCCACACCGCGAGGTCCAACGAGTGGCTCCACCCGTACCCCATCGCCGTGTCCCGCCACCCCAGGCTGGAGGAGTAGTGGCGGGTGAAACGCAACGGAATGGGTCCCGGCAACTCCCAGTCCGTCGCCTCCGTCACCACCCGCCCCGTCACCACGTCCACCGGGTGTCCCGTCAGCGTGCAGATGGCTTTGTGCACCCGGTCCCGGGCACGCTGGCTCAACCCCAGCTTGTCCATGACGCCGGCCGCCTTGCGGTGGATGCGGTCCGACAGCGCCTTCATCCTCCGGCTGCCCTTCTGCACCCGGCGCAGCTTCTTCAATCCCTTGAGCAGGCCCCCCATCGCCAGGTTCATCCCCAATCCCATCAGGGAGATGGTGGGCGGCCCTCCCACGAACACCGGAGGTCCGGCGGGAATGGACAGCGCGATGGACAGGGGCAACAGCAGCGTCTTCGCTCCGGGCCCCTTCTTGCGCGGCGGCGAGGGCATGCCGATGTCCTGGCAGCTCAACACCGGCAGCAGCATGTAGGTGAAGGGCTCGTCCTCCACCACCACGGTGGCGCTGCCCATGAACGTCTCGTTCTCGTTGCCCGGCGGCTTGGCGAACACCCCGCCAATGGGGAAGTGCGGAGGCAGCGTGCGCCCGCCCGTGCCCGCTTGCGCCCGGGGCAGCCCGTTCACCTTCACTGTCGCCCCGATGAGCGGCAGGTAGTCGAACGGGTCGAACACGATTCCAATATGCGGGTGGGGAATGGGCACCACCGCCCCCGGCGGGGTGATGATGAAGTGGATGTCCACGCCCAGCACGGGGTCGAGGTGCTTCACCGCGAGCATCACTGTCCCCCCGCGGCCGGAGCTTCCGGCCGCCAGTCCTGGCCCAGCACCGACTCGACTTCCAGTTCCATTTCCCGGGCCGCCCGAGGCCCCCGCCGCTCGTGGCTCAGCCTCACCAGCGCCTCCGCCACGTAGGGCAGCGTTGAGGTCTCCCTCGTCGCGGCGTCCATGGCCCGGCCCACGTCCCACGCGCGCTGGCCGTGCGCCCACGCCCGCTCCACCTCCTTCTGGAGCTCGCAGCACCAGCTCGCCATCCGCCAGCACTCCAACTCCATGCGCGCGTCCTTCAACGTGCGCGCCAGGGACGCCGTCTCTTCGTACAGCGTGGCCGCCTGGGCGTACTCCTGGGCCGTCACCCGCGCGGCGCCCTGCGCCAGTCGCGCCTTGAGTCGCAGCGGCGTGCCCTCCGGTGCACCCTTGGCCTCCGCCTGTTCGGCCGCCGCCTCCGCTTGACGGTAGTGCTCGAGCGCCTCGCGCGGCCGCTGCGCCCCCAGGTGTGCTCCCCCCATCACGAAGCGCGCCGTCACCACCAGCGAGTCCAGCCCGTGCGCGGCCGCCACCGCCACCGCCCGTGCCCCCAGCTCCTCCACCTTGTCCACGTGCCCCTTCGTCGCCGCGTTGCCCATCCGCACGAACAGCTCCCGGAACTGTCCTCCCGGCGTGTCCACGTGCCCGGCCTCCCGCGATAGCTCCTCCAGCGCTCGCCCCATGTCCAATCTCGCCGGAATTGTCACCACCCGCTCGGGGAGCAGCTCCGCCAGCGGCTCCAGCGCCAGGGTCCTCGCGTCATCCAGCACCACCAGTCGGACATGCGGGGCCTTCGCCTTCCCCACCGCGCGCCGCAACCACTCGCGCCAGGCGCTCGCGTCCGTTCCCCTCACCGGCAGCAGCACCAGGACGAGGTGCTCGCACAGGTCCTCGTAATGGTCTCGCAGGGACTCGCACGCGGCGAGGAAGGCTTCCTCGTCCGTCGCGCCCTCCTTCACCGGAGGACACCTCCAGCCCGACAGGCTCTCTTCCTCCAGTCCGGCGCGGCTCTCCTCCTCCATCCGTACCAGGGCCTCGCGCAGCGCGTGCCCGTACCGCGCCGGCTCGTCGAAGGGCTCCTCCAGGCGCAGGAAGAGGTCCGGACACTCCCCGAGCCGCTCGTCCTCCTCCTTTCGCAGGAAGGCCTCCACCATGCGCACCTCGTCCGGCTCCACCACCCAGCGCAACAGGCGCGCCTCGGGAAGCTGGGCGAACTCCGTCCACTGGTCGTGCAGCACGTCCAGCCGCCGCTCCACCGCGTTCTTCTTCACCATCGGGGCTCCTCCGGTGCGTCCTGGCTCACCCGCCGTCCGCGGGCGTCGGCTCGGTGGGCTGCGCGTCCGCGGGCTCCTCCGGCTTGACGGGCTTCACGCCCTGGCCATCGAGCGGCGCGCCCCCGCTGTTGAGGTTGAGCACCGTCCCCATCACCGAGATGCTGGCCTGATCCAGGGTGATGAAGTTCGCCCCCACCTTCAGCGTCAGTCCTTGGGTCGCTTCAATCACCACCGTGGGGGCGCTCAGGTGGATTTCGTTGCCCGCAGACAGCGCGTGGTTGATGCCCACCTTCACCTGCAAGTCATTGCCGAGCGTGATGGACCAGGTGTCCCCCACATGCTCGTTGCGCTTGCCGGTGATGGTGAGGTGGCTGTCCGCGTCCACCTTCTCCTTGCGGCTCGCCTTGACGTGGATGTCCTGGTTGCCTGCTCCGTCGATGCCTCCCACCAGCAGTTTCAGGTCCCCGCCGATGTGCTCCTGGCGGTGGCGGTGCACCTTGAGGCTCTGGTCCCGTTTCACTCGCTCGTTCTGGTCCCTTCCGATGGTCTGGTGCCTGTCGTTGAGGATGTCCTCCAGGGAGTCGTTCTTGACGTGCACGTCCATGTTGCGCTGGGCGTGCATGAACACCTGCTCGGCGCCCTTCTTGTCCTCGAAGCGCAGCTCGTTGAAGCCCCCTCCGCCCGGCGACGAGTTCGTCCGGATGCTGCTCTTCGTCTTCTGGTCCGGCAGGGGATGGGGCGGAGGATTGACCCCGTTGTACACGCGTCCGGTGATGAGCGGACGGTCCGGATCTCCCTCGATGAAGTCGACGACGACCTCCTGGCCGACGCGCGGAATGAACATGCCGCCCCAGGACTCGCCCACCCAGGGCTGGCTCACCCGCACCCAGCAGGAGCTCCTGTCATCGTGCTGGCCCTCCCGGTCCCAGTGGAACTGGACCTTTATCCGGCCATGCTCGTCGACGTGGATCTCCTCGCCGGCGGGGCCCACGACGATGGCCGTCTGGATGCCGCGCACCACGGGGCGCGGTGTGCGCCGGGGCGGCCGGAAGGGCACCTTCGCGGAAATACAGGAGAAGGTATTGGAGTAGCTGAACGCACCGGACGGCGCCTCCTCGTCCAGCACCTGCGGCTGGTGGCCCCGGTGTCCCACGCCCGTCAGCAGATAGCGGGTGTTGAAGTCACTCCGGGCGTGCTCGGAGAGGGTGAAGAAGGCGCCCGGGAGCAGCCGCTCGCAATCACTCTCGCCCTGGCCCACCTGGCGCCGGGCCTGCAACTCCTCCAGTCGCAGCTTCGCGATGCCTCCCCCCTTCGCTGAGGAGCCCCGCGCTGGCTCCTGGTACTCGCCCGGATAGTCATACACTTCCAGGTCCGTGTCCTTCCCGGCCTCATGCCTGGCGTCCATGGCCAGTTTCGGCTTCTTGAAGTTGAAGTCGCGCAGGCTCACTCGTCCCGATTGGATCTCCTCCGAGAAACGGAAGCCGAGGATCTGCTCTACCTCGGTGACGAGCCCGCGCTCGTGGCGGAAGACGAGCGCCTCGCCACCCACGATGGGTTGGCAGGCCCCCGGGGCATCTCCCATGACGAGCACGTGCTTGTCCTCATGGTGCTCGAAGAAGTGGAAGATGCCGTCCTCCTCCATGAGCCGGCAGAGGAAGTCCCAGTCGGACTCGCGGTACTGCACGCAGTAGTTGCGGGGCTCATAGGTGCTGCTCAGCCGCAGCTCGAAGTGCTCACCGGAGATGCCCGCCCGGCGCAACACCTCCTGGAGGATGTCCGGGGTGGCGAGGTCCTGGAAGATGCGGCTGTCCCGCCGGTGCTGGAGGCGCCACACCAGGGGCACCAGGGTGGCCTGGTAGAGGGTGTAGCGCGGCTTGCTCCCCACCTGCTCGAAGCGCGAGACGATGCCGTGCACGTGGCGAGGCGCCTGTTCGCCCTCGATCGTCAGCAGGGCCTGCTGGCCCACCACGTCCGAGAAGCTCAACGCCGCATCCTCACAGGCCAGCTCGAGCTGGAACTCATAGAGGTTCGACAGGTGCTCGTGTCCGGAGAAGCTCACGACACGCAGCGGCGCCGCGCCGCCAGACACCTCGAACCGGAACAAGGACGTGCTACCCACCACGGCGGTACGTGCGACCATGCGCCTGAACTTATTTCACTGAAGGTAAAGCGGGCAGGAGTGAAATGGAGTCCCACGCGCGCACCCACACGGTGCGTGTCGGCTGCTAGGGTCGGACGCATGAGTGCCTTTCCCTCCGCCCTGCCCGAGCCCGACATCACTCCCCTGCGCGGAGGGCCCGTGTTGCGCTGGGGCGTGCTCGCGCCCGGCCGGATCGCGGGGGCCTTCGTCTGGGCGCTCCACCAGCACACCGACCAGCGCGTGCACGCCGTGGCCTCGCGCGAGCCCGAGCGCGCGCGGAGCTTCGCGGCGACGTATGGCATCGCGCGGGCCCACGGCTCCTACGAGCAGCTCGTGGCGGACCCCGACATCGACATCGTCTACGTGGCCTCGCCCCACAGCGGGCACAAGGCGCAGGCCCTGCTCGCCATCGCCGCGGGCAAGCACGTGCTCGTGGAGAAGCCCTTCGCGCTCAACGCCGCCGAGGCCCGGGAGATCGCCCAGGCCGCGCGCGCGGCGGGCGTGTTCGCCATGGAAGCCATGTGGACGCGCTTCCTCCCTCAGACCGTGCTCATCGACCGGCTCCTGCGCGACGGCGTGCTCGGCGATCCCCGCCTCGTCGTGGCGGACTTCGGCGTCCGCTTCGACTTCGAGCCCGAGGGCCGCATCTTCAGTCCCGCGCTCGGCGGCGGGGCCCTGCTCGATCTCGCCGTCTACCCCCTGTGGTTCGCGCACTTCGTGCTTGGCACGCCCGCTCGGGTGCTCGCGACGGGCGTGCTCGCGAAGACGGGCGTGGATGGGCAGACCGCGCTCGTGTTGACCACGGACTCGGGCGCTCAGGCGCTCGTGCACACCTCGCTCTTCGTCGACACTCCCAACGAGGCGGCCATCAGCGGCACGCTCGCTCGCCTCCAGGTGGAGTCGCGCTTCATCGCCCCCGGGGGCTTCACGCTCTCCTCCCCCACCGGGGAGAAGCGGCTGCGCTGGAGTGATTCCTCCGCCTTGAGCGGCAGCGGCGGCCTCGCCTACCAGGCCACGGCGGCCGCCCGGCACATCGCCGAGGGCCTCACCGAGTCGCCATTGCATCCGCTCGCCCGCTCCATCGCCGTGCTCGAGACGATCGACGCGGCACGCCGTCAGGTTGGCTACGTTCCGTGAGGGGACGGGCCATGGGAGTGACGCGGATGGTGACGGACGTCGTGTTCGATTTCGATGGGACGCTGGTGGACTCGCGCGCGCTGGTCCTCCGGCTCTACAACGAGATCGCCCGGCGCCGGGGCTTCAGCCTGTTGACCGCGAGCAACCTGGAGGAGATGCGCGGCCTGCCGCTGCTCGAGCGGGGCCGGCGCCTGGGGGTGTCTCCCTTTCACGTGCCCGGGCTGGTGGGCGAGTTCCTCCAGAACTACCGCAAGGAGCTGTCCGGGCTCGGCTTCTACGAGGGCATCCCCGAGCTGTTGAGCGAGCTGCGCGCCCGGGGGCTGCGGGTGAGCATCCTGTCCTCCAACGAGGAGTCGAACATCCGCGACGTGCTGCGGCGGCACGGCGTGGAGGACTGGGTGGCGGGCATCCAGGGTGGCAGCCGCGTCTTCGGAAAGGCCCGGCCGCTGCGGGCGCTGATGAAGCGGCGCGGCCTGTCTCGCGAGCAGCTCGTCTACGTCGGGGACGAGCGCCGGGACGTGGAGGCGTGCCGGCAGGTGGGCGTGAGGATGATCGCCGTGTCGTGGGGCTTCGACTCCCTCTCCGCGTTGCGGGACGCCAACGCGGAGGTGATCGTCGACTCCCCGGTGCGCATCCTCGACCATCTGGAGCGCGCCCCGAGCCCCTGAGGCGGGGCAGGCTGCTCCAGCATCAGGCCGCGCGGACCTTCACCGTGACCCTGAGCGCGATCACTCCCGGTGGTCTTCCCCGACGGTGCGGGGAGGGCGAAGCCGCGAGCGCCCTACTTGAAACGGAGGGAAGTTGGCAAGTGACCGGCAAAATAGGATGACCTGTTGACTTGACGTCCAGGGTCGGTAGGGTTCGGGCCACCATGCCAAGTCACCTGCCCGCCGATGTCCGGAAACGATTGGCCCAGAGGCTTCGGGGAACGCTGCGCACCGCCCGCCAGAGCGCGGCGCTCACCCAGGAGCAGATGGCGCGGCGGATCGGCCTGGCCCCCTCCACCTACGGGCGCCTGGAGCGGGGGACGCTGGCCCCGGGACCCGCCACCCTGCGTCAGCTGTGCGCGGCCCTGTGTCTCACGCTGGAGTCCCTCGTCGGCTCGCGGTGTGCCGACGCCGTCCACCGCGCCGAGCGTCCCTCCCGGCGCCGACGTCCCGCGCGCCCGGCCGTCTCGCGCGTGCGCGCTCCCTCCCGCGCGGCGTACGCTCCGGCCCCACCTCCCGCGTCTTCTCTCTATCCGCTCGGCGTCACCGACCCGTGGAGCGTGATCGGAGTGCCCCGGTCCCCGGCCCCCGAGGTGCTCGCGTTGTTGCTCGTGCGGCGCGGCACGCCCCTGGCCTTCGTGGTGGACATGGGATGAACCGGCGCTTCCTCTATTGTGTCCTCCAGGGCCCCTCCTTCTCTCCCGCCCGCGCCGCCGAGCGCACCGGGCTCGCGCTCGTGGACGCGAACGAGCCCGGCGACGTTCCCCCCTCGGGACGCTACGCCGGCAAGGCCCTCGCCGACGGCAGCGCCCTGCTCGTGTTGCTCGATGACGACCTCATCCCCGGCGGCTCCGTCCTGGAGCCCCTGCGGGAATTGAAGGAAGCGCTGCCAGGCCTCCGGGCGCTCGGCGCCGCCCAGGCCACCCTCTCGCTCGTGGTCGCCTGGACGGGGGACTGCCACTTCTCGCTGTCTCCCGGGGAACTGGCGGAGCTCTCCGCGCTCGGGCTCCCGCTGGAGGTGTCCTGCCATCCGGCCGCGACGTAGCCCGGCGCCCGGGCTCCTGGCACACTCGGGGCCCCCGCCATGAACCGCAACGCCGCCGTCTCCGTGCTCCTCTTGTGCATCGCGCTCGCGAGCGTGGTGGTGGGCGTGGTGCACCTCATCCGAAGGGACCGGGCGGCGCTCGTGGAGCAGTTCGCGGCGGAGCGCACCGCCCAGGTGGACGCCGCGGCGCGCGAGGTGTCCGACGCGCTCGACGACGCGGCGGATGACCTGCGCTTCGCGGGCGAGCTGCTCTCGCGCCCCGGCTCCGTCACCGAGCACCGGCGCGAGCTGCTCGCGCTCCTGGAGGTGGTGGGGCAGTTCAAGGCCATCGTCGTGCTGGACGCCCAGGGGCAGTCGCGCTTCACCATCGTGGACCGGCGCGCGGGGCCGGCCGTCACGCGGGGCGCGGTGAGCACCGCCCTCACGGAGAAGGCCCGCGAGGCGCTCGCGCGCGCGCCCGGGGACATACTCACCTCTCTGCCCGTGGCCGCCGCGCCCGGGGACTGGTACCGCATCTTCGCCACGGCGTACGCGCCCGGCGAGGACGGGCCGGGGGGCGCCCTGGCGGTGCTGGTGGACACCGAGGCCTTCTTCGCCCCCCTCAAGCTCGTCACCACCCAGCCCGAGGTGCGGCTGTTGCTCATCGGCACGCACGGCCTGCCCATCCGCGCGAGCGCGCCCACGCTGCTGGAGTGGGTGAACCGGGTGGACCTCGCGTCGGACGCGGTGCCGGGCTTCGCCGCCCTGTTGCGCCGCCTGCGCGCGGGCGAGCGCGGCACGGTGCGGCTGCCCGAGGGCGAGGCGGCTCGCCTGGGCCTGGGCGCGGCGGACGCCATCGCCGCCTATACCCCCGTGCGCATGCGCGGCGGTCCCTTCTGGGGCGTGGCCCTGTTCGCCTCCACCGAGGAACTGCGCGCCCACGAGCGCGGCGTCATCCTGCGCGTGGCGCTCGGCGCTTCCCTGGTGACCTTCTTCCTCGTCGTCTTCGGCGCCTACGTCATCATCGCCTCGCGCCGCGCCCTCGCGCTCCAGGAGAGCCGCCGCCACGCGGATCAGCTCGCCCACCTGCACGAGAAGACGCAGAAGATCCTCGACAACATCCCCACCGGCGTCCTGGCGCTGTCGGCCGACGGGCACATCACCGCGGTGAACCAGGCCCTGCGCGAGCGCCTGCCCCCCACCGCCGTGGGCGCGAGCCTCCGCGAGTCCTTCCCGGACGCGCCCGCCGCGGTGGTGGACCGGCTCGTGTCGCTCGTCGAGGAGGCGTGCGCCACCGAGCGCGTGCTCAGCCTGCATGGCGAGCCCCTGCCGCTCTTCGGCGCCGAGGGCCAGTACCGCATCCACGCCGTGCCCCTGGAGCGGCACGACGCCGAGGTGCGGGTGCTGCTCGTGGTGGAGGACCTGAGCGACGTGCACGCGCTCGAGTCGCAGCTGTTGCGCGCGGAGAAGCTGGCCACGGTGGGCATCCTCGCCGCGGGCATCGCGCACGAGATTGGCACCCCGCTGGGCGTGGTGCGCGGCCGGGCCGAGTACGTGGTGGGCAAGCTCGGCGCCCAGCATCCCCAGGCCCCGGGCATCCAGGTCATCATCGAGCAGATAGACCGGGTGAGCCGCACCATCCGCCAGCTCTTGGACTTCTCGCGGGTGCAGCCGGTGGCGGTGCGGGGCGTGGCGCTCGGGGGGCTGTTGCACGGCGCGCAGGAGCTGTTGCACGGCGAGGTGGAGCGGCGCCGCGTGCGGCTGGAGGTGGAGGTGCCCGAGGGGCTGCCGCCGCTGCTCGCCGAGCCGGACCAGTTGCAGCAGGTGGTGCTCAACCTGGTGCTCAACGCGTGTGATGCGTGCGAGCCCGGGGGCACGGTGCGGCTGGCGGCCCAGGTGGAGGCGCCGGGGACGCCGGGGGCGTGGAGCGGGGTGCGCCTGACGGTGCGGGACGATGGGTGCGGCATTCCCCCGGAGAGCCTCAACCGCGTGTTCGATCCCTTCTTCACCACGAAGAAGCGCGGCCAGGGCACGGGGCTGGGCCTGACGATGGTGGCGCAGATCGTCCGCAACCATGGGGGCCGCATCGAGTTGGAGAGTGAACCCGGGCAGGGCACGTGCGTGACGTTGTGGTGGCCCGTCACGCCCCCGCCGAGCGAGGAGCGGCATGCCGTCTGAAGGGCGAGTGCTGGTGGTGGATGACCACGTGGAGATGGCGCGGCTGCTCGCCGATGCCCTCACGGACGCGGGCTACACGGTGGACGTGGCCACGAGCGGGCGGGAGGCGCTCGCCGCGGTGCGCGGGCGCGTGCTGGACGCGGTGGTGTGTGATTTGCGCATGGAGCAGGTGGACGGCTTCGACGTGCTGGCGGCCGTGCGCGAGGCGGACCCCACGCTGCCGGTGCTCATCATGACGGCCTTTGGCGGGGTGGAGAACGCGGTGGAGGCCATGCGGCGGGGCGCCGCGCACTACTTCACCAAGCCCTTCCGGCTGGACGAGGTGCTGCTGTACGTGCAGCGCGCCATCGCCGAGCGGCGGCTGCGCGAGGAGAACCGCGCCCTGCGCCAGGCGGTGGGGGACCGCTCGGCGTTCGCGGCGCTGGTGGGCCGCAGCGCGCCCCTGCGGGCCTTGTACGAGCTCATCGAGCGCGTGGCGCACTCGCACGCGCCGGTGCTGGTGCGGGGCGAGAGCGGCTCGGGCAAGGAGCTGGTGGCGCGCGCGCTGCACTTCGAGGGGCCTCGCCAGGCGGGCCCCTTCGTGGCCATCAACTGCACGGCCATTCCCAACGCGCTGCTGGAGAGCGAGCTGTTCGGCCACGTGAAGGGCAGCTTCACGGGGGCCACCACGCCCCGGCGCGGCCTCTTCCTGGAGGCGGACGGGGGCACGCTCTTCCTGGACGAGATTGGCGACATGGCGCCCGAGCTCCAGGCGAAGCTGTTGCGCGTGCTGGAGGATGGCGAGGTGCGCGCGGTGGGCGCGGACGCGGCGCGCAAGGTGGACGTGCGCGTGGTGGCCGCCACGCACCAGGAGCTGGAAGCGCGCGTGCGCGAGGGGAAGTTCCGCCAGGATCTCTTCTACCGGCTCAACGTGGTGCCCCTGCGCGTGCCGGCCCTGCGCGAGCGGCGCGAGGACATTCCCTTGCTCGTGGAGCACTTCATCGCGAAGTCGCGCGAGCGCAACCCCCGCGCGCGCCTCACCGGCTTCACCCCCGAGGCGCTCGCCGCGCTCGCCGCCGCGCCGTGGCCGGGCAACGTGCGCGAGCTGGAGAACCTCGTGGAGCGGCTCGCCGTCGTCACCGTGAAGGAGACGGTGGACCTGCCCACGCTCCAGTTGCACGCGCCCGGAGTGACGGTGGACGTGCACCCGCTCGTGCAGGCGCAGACGCGGCTGGTGCCGCTGCGCCAGTTGGAAGGCGAGTACATCGCCTACGTGGTGGCGCAGTGTGGCGGCAACAAGACGCGCGCGGCGGAGATCCTCGGCATCGACGTGTCCACCATCCATCGCCGGGAGCGTGAGCGGGGAGGCTAGCGGAGGTGTCTAGGAATGGGGCCGCGCGGAGCGGAACTCCGCCGCGAACCCAAGCAGCCGGTGGATGGCCTGCTCATCATCTCCCTGGCATTCCTGGAGGAAGGGCCGGGGCCACTCCTGGCCCGCGGGGAGGGACTTCTCCTCGTGGAGCCAACGCTCGAAGCGAGGATATTCCTCATCCCGTGCACCCGCGAGGGCGAGGCACAACCGGTAGCCATCCACGAAGCCCGCCATTCGCCTCACGTCGATGGTCCCGATGAACATTCCCAGCCGCCCCGGCACCGTACCCACCTCCTGGCGGATGTTCAGCAAGACATCCAAGGTGGTCGGGGGCGGGCGCGAGAACGTCCAGGAGGGCGTCCGGAGTGCGGGATGCGGGCCCTGATAGAGCCAGCGAAGGGCCGCCAGGGATTGAGGTGGAAGGGCGCGGAACTCGGCGACGAAGTCCAGATACTTGCGGAGGGCCCGGTCCTGGTCACCCTGGAACTCCTCCAGATAGGCCGCCGCCCAACCCTGGCCGGGCAACGCCTGCTTGACGTCACGCAGCCAATCCCTGAACAACGCATCCGTCCCTACCTCGACTTCGAGGTTACGAAGGCATTCTTTGTAACCTACGATGAATCCTGTCACATGAGCCACATCGGGCATGCCGATGTATTGATAGGGTCCCCGGCCGCGAGCTGTCATGTCCTCACGGAGGGTCATGAGCACGTCCAGCAGGGGAACGGCGGTCTTCTCCTGAGAAGACATATCAGGGAGCCCTCGTGATGGTGTTCACGATCTGAGAGCGAATCGAGTCTACCGTCAGTACCTGCCCGGCCACGAGCCGGGGGATGGCTGGGGCACCCATCGCGGTTCCCGCCCATCCGCAAAGTACTAACAAGATAAACATGGACCTGATGTTTGACATGCGAGAGCGTGTTATACCACGCTTGAAGTCGAGCAAATGGCCCCCTGGTACGGCGTTGTCGAGGCCAGAACTCCTCCTTGCGTGCCCTGTTCCATCAATCGCCGAGGACCCGGCTGGCGTGGCCCGGTGTGGTGGCGCAGTGTGGTGAAAACAAGACGCGCGCAGCGGAACTCCCGGCATCGACGTTGTTCACCATCCAGCGAGCGCGAGCGCGGGTGGAGAGGTTAGATTCCGGGCCCTTCCCTTCCCGGAGGTCACCCGCGTGTCGTCGACGAGAAACTCCGCCGTTCCCACCCTGCGCCTGGTGCCGCTGTTGAGCGCGTTGTGTATGTTCCTCGTGGCGTGCCCCGGTGAGCCGCGGCCTCCTCCTCCCATCGGCAACCCTCCGGGAACGGGTGGGCCGGGGACTCCGGGGCCGGGGACGGGGTCCGACGCGGATGGCGGCCTCGTGCTGGCCAGTGATGGAGGCACCTTCGATGCGAAACCCTCGTGCACGGGAGGCTCCACGTCGTGCCAGGGCTCCTGTCCGGATGGCGGCGCCGTCTGCCTGGGCAACTGCGGCTTCCTGCCCCCGGTGCGCTATGCGCTCGGCGGAGAGCAGGCGGACCTGGCGGCGGGAGACCTGCAGAACGATGGCTTCGAGGATCTCGTCACGGCGGACACCGGCGGCAAGGTCATCTCCGTGCTGCTCAACCGCCGCCAGGGGCTCTTCCAGACGCCCAGCCTGTGGCGCGCCGAGCAGCCCACGTCCATGGCGCTCGCGAAGCTCGATGGGAACTCTTCCCTGGATGTGCTCACCACCAACAGTGGCAACTCCACGCTCGGGCTGTACCGGGGCCGGGGTGATGGCACCTTCGAGCGGCTCCTCTCCTCGCCGTCCGCGGCCCTGCTCCGCGACCTGAAGGTGTGGGAGGAGAACGGCAACCGGCGCGCCGCGGTGATCAAGGCGGACACCCAGGAGGTCTCCGTGTTCGCGGTGAACGGTGACGGTTCCTTGGGGACGGCGACTTCCTACCTCGCGTCTCCGGAGCCCCGGGCCCTGGTGGTCACGGACTTCAATGGGGATGGGCGCCCCGACCTCGCCGTCGCCCACGCGGCCTCCTGCGCCTCGACGCCGCAGGACACGACGTGCGAGTCCGTGAGCGTGCTGCTGGGCCAGAGCGATGGCACCTTCGCGGCGCAGCGCTTCACCCAGACGGGTGGCACGCCGCTCGGACTCGTGGCGGCGCGGCTGGACGGAGATGCCCAGGCGGATTTGATCGTCGCCGATTCGCGCCGCCATCAGGTGCTCGTGCTCATCGCGCGGGGAGATGGCTCCTTCTTCGTCCAGGCCTCCTATCCCACCGTCCGCTCGCCCTCGCGCCTGCTGCTCATGGACGTCAACCGCGACACGGTGCCCGACCTGGTGGTGGGCTCGTTGGGCAACGAGGTGGGCGTGCTGCTCGGCCAGCCGGGTGGGAGCTTCTCGCCGCAGGTGGCCCTGTCCGCCACCAACCTGGAGGCGGGCATCCGTGCCCTGGCCTCGTCGGACTTCGACAAGGATGGCTTCAACGACCTGGCCGTCCTCACCGGCTCGGGCGTGCAGCTGCTCTGGGGCATCTGCCGCTGACGCCCGTCCGCTAGAAATCCACCTGCGCGCCCAGCTCCATCACCCGCTGGGCGGGCAGCCGGAAGTGGTCCGTGGTGGGGGGCGCGTTGCGCAGCATCAACCGGAACAGCCGCTTGACCCACAGCGGCGCCCCCCGGCCGCGCCGCAGGCTCAGCATCACCCGCCCGATATAGAAGGTCACCGGATCGGCGAGCGCCTCCAGTCCGAGCTGGCGTGCCTGCTCCAGCACCCGCGGCACGTCCGGGTGCTCCATGAAGCCGTAGCGCGCCGTCACCCGCGTGATGCCCTGGCCATGGGACTGCCAGCTCACGCGCTCGGAGGGCTCCACCGACGCCGCGTTCTCGGTGACGACCGTGAGCAGCACCACCTGCTCGTGCATCGCCTGGTTGTGCTCCAGGTGGTGCAGGAGCACCGGCGGCGCGCCGTGTCTGGTGCCAGTCAGGAACACCGCCGTGCCACGCACCCGGGGCAGGGGGCTGCGCGAGAGCGCCTGGAGCAGCTTCTCCAACTCCACGGCGTGCGTGTCGCGCTTGTCGAACAGCAGCTCCAGCCCCCGCCGCCACACCTCCATCAGCAGGAAGACGACCGCGGCCATCACCAGCGGCAGCCAGCCGCCCTCGGAAATCTTGAGCAGATTGGCGCCCAGGAAGGAGACATCCACCAGGAGGAAGCCGGCCACCACGAGCCCGAGCGCCCACGGCGGCCAGTGCCAGCGCCGCCGGGCCACCGAGGCGAAGAGGAACGTGGTGATGAGCATGGTGCCCGACACCGCCAGCCCGTAGGCCGCGGCGAGCGACTGGGAGGAGCGGAAGTTGAGCACCACGGCGACGCACGCCGTCATCAGCGCCCAGTTGATGGCGGGCAGGTAGATCTGCCCCTCCTGCACCGAGGACGTGTGGCGCAGGGTCAGCCGCGGGCAGTAGCCCAGTTGGCTCGCCTGGTGGGTGAGGGAGAACACCGCGCTGATGAGCGCCTGGGACGCCACCACCGTGGCCAGCGTGGCCAGCACCACCATGGGGTAGAGCGCGTGGCCGGGCAGCGAGCGGAAGAAGGGGGCGTCGGCGGCCTCGGGGTGGTGCAGGAGGAAGGCGCCCTGGGAGAGGTAGCTCAACAGGAGCGAGGGCAGGGCGAGCGAGAACCACGCGAGCCGGATGGGCCGCCGGCCGAAGTTGCCCATGTCCGCGTAGAGCGCCTCGGCGCCGGTGAGGCACAGGATGACGGAGCCGAGCACCCGGAAGCCGTGCCAGCCCGACTCCTGGAAGAAGCGCACCGCGTGCCAGGGATTGAAGGCGGCGAGCACCGCGGGAGCGCGCAGCACGCCCCAGGCCCCGAAGGCCCCGATGCTCAGGAACCACAGCGCCACGATGGGCCCGAACACCACCCCCACCCGCCCCGGGCCCCAGGGCTGCACGAAGAAGAGCGCCAGGAGGATGAGCACCGTGAGCGGCACCACGTAGGGCTCGAAGACGGGCGTGGCCACCTTCAATCCCTCCACCGCCGAGAGCACCGAGATGGACGGGGTGATGACGCCATCCCCATACAAGAGCGCCGCGCCGAACAACCCGAGCCCCACCAGCACCGCGCGCCCCCGCCGCGAGCCGGCCGGTCGCAGCATCGCCACCAGCGCGAGGATGCCGCCCTCGCCCTCGTTGTCCAGGCGCAACAGGAGCGTGAGGTACTTCACGCACACCACCACGAGCAGCGACCAGATGATGAGCGACAGCACCCCGAGGACGTTGCCGGACGTCACCTCCACCGCGTGCGGTCCGTGGAAGCTCTCCTGGAGCGCGTAGAGGGGGCTCGTCCCCAGGTCTCCGAACACCACGCCCAGGCTGGTCAAGGTGAGCAGCGCGAGACCCTGGGGCGCCCGGCGCGTCTGTCCCAGGCGGGAAGGCCCCCGCCTCGTGGAATGGCCGCGCCTGGTGCCCGTGGCCCCTCGTGGGGTCTCCTCCGCTCGGTGTCCCACGGCTCCGAGCGTGCTCATCCGCGTGGCGTGGGGCAAGCACGCCGGGCCTCTCACCGGGAGCCACCCGCTCGCGCATGTCGCCCCGTGCACGCCCGGGCGCGGCCCCGTCTTTCACCCACGGGCGGTGGGGTGGAACGACGCGGCGCGCCGTCCCGCTCGGCGGACGCGCGGGGAAGGGGGCGGGGTGGAAATCCGCCAGGGCACCCTGGCACCTTGCCACGCTCCGGCGGGAGCGGGGCATCCGCCGAGAGAGACGCGGCCCGGGCATGTGGCTTGCTGAAGCCAGGTGCCGAGGGGAGCGCGCGTCCATGCCTTGTGTCCTGCCTTGTCGCGTCATGCCAGTGGCCGTCCGCGTCATGGCGGGCGGGAGGTGAGCGGATGGAGGGCGTGCTGCCAAGGACGGTGCGGTTGCACGGCGCGGACGAGTCCCTGCGCTCGCTGTTGAGCGACGTGTTGGGGGACATGGGCATTCCGTTGGAGGAGGACGGCGGGGGGGCACGTCCGGACGTGGTGCTCGCGCTGGTGGAGCGCGAGGACAGCGTGCGCGGGGTGCTGCGAGAGGTGTCGGGAGCGGCGCCCGTCATCGTGCTGTTGCCGTTCGAGGACGAGCGGTTGCGGTGCCTGGCGATGCGCCTGGGCGCCCGGAGTTGTTACGCGCTGGGCACGCCGCTGGAGGCGCTCAAGCGGCTGCTGCGCGAGGTGGGCCTGTCAAATGCTCCGGGCGGCTGGGGCGGGGAGGCACGATGAGGCGGCATGAATCCGGGCAGGGCGCGCGGGCACGGCCCGTGTTGCGGTTGGTCTCCTCCTCGCCCCCTCCTTCCCAGACGCCCCCGGGCGAGCGGGTGCTGGTGGAGGGCGAGGGCTTGCGGCTCACCAGCGAGCGGCTGGAGGTGGAGGGCCGCTCGTGGCGGCTGGAGGAGCTGCGCGGCTTCGGCACGCGGCGCGAGTCCCCGGGGCTGTGGCTGCCCCTCGGGGTGGGGGGAAGCGCGGCGCTGCTGGTGCCGGGACTGCTGTTGCAGCCGGGCTCGTTCCGGGTGACGGCCGCGCTGGTGGTGGCCACGCTGCTCGTCTTCGCCGCCATCGCCCGGGTGGTGGCCGCCGCGGACACCTACCGGCTGCTGGTGCGCACCGCCGAGGGGGAGCGTCAGGTGTGGTGCGGACAGGATCACCAGCTGCTCGCGCGGGTGGTGCGCGAGCTGGGCGAGAAGCTCGAGCATTCCGAGCCCCCGCGTCCGGCCCCGGTGCGCCGGCTCGTCCTCGTGCGCTGACGCGGGCATTCCGACGGGGTGTCGGGTAGGCGGCGCACGGAGTGTCCCCCGGGGAGGGGTCTCGCCGAGGCGCTCCGGTGCGCCACCCGACACCGGAGCCGGGGAGGCGAGCTTCTTGGCGCCAGGGGGCTTGCCGATGCGCGGCTCCGTTTCGAGCATGTGCGGAGAGAGGGCGACGGCCGCCGTGGTCCGCGGTACGAGGCGCGCTCTCCAGGCGCGAGCGATTCGCCGCCGCGCCGTGAGGGGGGTTGTGCGATGCGATTCACGGATCACCTGCCAGAAGGCGGCATCATTCCCGCGTTGTGGGCGAGGGATCGGCCCGGCGTGTTGCATGAGCTCGCCCGGACGCTCTCGGCGCATGCCCACGCGCCGGTGCGCCACATCGAGGAGCGGCTCGCGGTGCGCGAGCGCATCTGCAGCACGGCGATTGGCGAGGGGGTGGCCATTCCCCACTGCCGGGTGGAGCGGCTGAAGCACACCACGGTGTGTGTGGCCGTGCACCCGGCGGGCGTGGACTTCGGCGCCCGGGATGGGCGGCCCGTGCGGCTGCTGGTGACGCTCGTGTCGCCGGAGGAGGCCGCGGGCCTGCACCTGGGCCTGCTCACCCGCATCGCGGCGCTGCTCCGGGATGCCCACCTGCGTCAGGCGGTGTTGGAGACGCCCTCGGCCGGGGCCATCCGCTCGCTGTTGGTCCGGGCGGAGGACGCCTACCTGTCCGCCCAGCACGCCCGGCAGGGTGTCCACGCGCCCACGAGCCTCTCGCCGCTCGCGCTCAGGAGCCGGCCGGGTCGAGCGGCGCCGTGACGACCTCGATGGTGGTCGAGGTCATGAGCTTGTGGATGGGGCAGCGCGCGACGGCGTCGTGGAGCTTCTGCTTCTCCTCCTGGGAGAGGGCGCCGTGGAAGGCGAGCTTCACGTGGAGCACATAGGTGCCCTGGCGCTCGCGCGAGTCGTCGCGCTCGACGAGCGTCTCCACGCGCTCGAGCGCCATGCCGTACTTCTTCGCGTACCACATGGCCGTCAGGGCCTTGCACGACGCGAGTGAGGCATCGAAGTAGTCATGGGGACTGGGGGCGGAGGCCTCGCCGCCCGGCGTGGTGGGGGTGTCGGCGTGGAGGGTGTGGGCGCCGACATGGAGGACCTGGCGGAACGCGCCGCTCTGCTCGGTTTGACTCTGGATGGCCATGGGAAGTCGTCCTTGGGGTGGGGTGGTTGACCCGGGACAAACTAGCGGGGGAGGGCGCCGGGGATTAGCGGGAACGGTCTGGAAGAACTGTTCCATGGGTGGGACGGCGCTTCCCGTGGGCGTCGGCTAGTGTCGGAGGGCGCCAGGCCCCAGGATGTGTCCATCGAACAGCGGGGAGCACGCCGCTCGCGAGTCCGAGGACTCCAGGGAGCCGATCATGAACAGCCAAGACACGATGGACCTCAAGTCGCACCCCGCGCTGGAGACGTTGATCGTCGCCCCGACGAAGGACCTGGGGGATGGCTTCGAGGTGCGGCGGGCGCTGCCCTCGGCGAGGCGGCGGATGGTGGGGCCCTTCATCTTCCTGGACCAGATGGGGCCGGCGCTGTTCGAGGCGGGCAAGGGGCTGGACGTGCGGCCGCACCCGCACATCGGCCTGGCCACGGTCACCTATCTCTTCGAGGGCTCCATCCTGCACCGGGACAGCCTGGGCACGGTGCAGTCCATCCACGCGGGGGCGGTGAACTGGATGACGGCGGGCCGGGGCATCGTGCACTCCGAGCGCACGGCACCGCAGACGCGCGCCACGGGCGGCAAGCTCTTCGGGCTCCAGGCGTGGGTGGCGCTGCCCAAGGCGCATGAGGAGACGGCGCCCACCTTCATCCACCACCCCGCCGAGACGATGCCCTTCCTCGAGGGCGAGGGCGTGCGCATGCACGTGCTGGCTGGAGCGCTGCATGGCAAGCGCTCGCCGGTGAAGACCTTCTCGGACATGTTCTACGCGGACGTGGCGCTGCAGAAGGGGGCGCGCTTCGTCATCCCGGCCGAGCACGAGGAGCGTGGGCTCTATCTCGCCGAGGGCTCGGTGGAGGTGGATGGCACCGAGTTCGGCGTGGGCGAGCTGCTCGTGCTGCGTCCGGGCAGCGAGTTCGTCGTGCGAGCCACCCGCGCGACGCGCATGGCGGTGCTGGGGGGCGAGCCGATGGACGGTCCGCGTTACATCTTCTGGAACTTCGTCTCCAGCTCGAAGGAGCGGTTGGAGCAGGCCAAGGCGGACTGGCGCGAGCGCCGCTTCGCCGCGGTCCCCGCGGAGACGGAGTTCATCCCGCTGCCCGCGGAGCCGCCCGCGCCCGTGCGCTATCCGTGAGCGTGTCGGGCGGGTGGGGTGCGGACAGGTGCCTCCCGGACAGAGAGCGTGGGATACCACGCTCCGGCCTGGTGTCCCGATGGTAGAACCCCCGGGAGAATGAGTGACCCCGCGCGTGTCCACATCGAGGAACTTCGGGTCTCCGGTTACCGGGCCTTCGAGAACGCCCGCCTGCGGTTCGACGACCTGACGATCCTGGTCGGCCGGAATGGTGCGGGCAAGAGCACGCTCCTCGATGCCTTGGAGTTCGTTCGGGACGCGCTGAGTGACTCGCTGGTGAATGCGCTGGAGCGCCGAGGGGGAATCCAGGCCCTGCTCCATCAGGGGACGCGCGACGCCAAAGAGCTGTCCGTGGCCATTCGCCTGCGATTGTCTTCCCGATACCTCGCCGAGGTGTGGACCCGTACGGGATTGGGCGCGCATCCGGGGACCTTGAAGGAAGGCGCCCTCGTGACCTACGGCTTTCGTATTGCCCCCACGCGAGGAGGACTGGGCTTCGAGGTCAAGAAGGAGGTCGCGCGCGCTGACTCGTCTGAGCAAGGATTCACGCGCACCGCGCGGGGAAGCTGGCGCTTCGATGATCGGGGCCTACCGCGCGGCGCGCGTGCGACGTCGCGCGATGCCCTGGCGCTTCCCCTCGCCGCCGAGCACGAGGCACTGTACCGGGCCTTGTTGGATGCGCTGAAGGCGAGCGTTCGCGTGTACAGCCTGTCGCCTTCGGCCATTCGCGCGGAGCCTCCCTTGGGGGGCGCGAGCATCCTGAGCCGGAGCGGAAGCAACGCGGGTGATGTGCTGCATCACCTCGAGCGCGGCAAGGGTGATATCGACTGGATCAACAGACACCTCGGGGCCATCACTCCTGGCATCGTGCGGGTGCGGGCCGACACCGCGGCGGGTCGCAGGCTCATCCGCTTCCACCAGCGATACAACAAGAGCAAGACGGCTGGGGTCGTCTTCGACGTGGGAGACATGTCGGATGGAACCCTGCGCTGTCTGGCCATCCTGCTCGCGCTTCGGCAGAAGCCCTCGCCCGCGCTCGTGTGCATCGAGGAGATCGAGGACTCCGTTCACCCCGCCGCGCTCGGGGTGCTGTTGGATGCCATCGAGGCCAGCACCAACCGCTGCCAGGTCCTGCTCACCTCGCACAGTCCCGAGGCCTTGAGTCACCCCGCCGTGACCGCCGACCGGGTCCGGGTCGTCGAGTGGCGCGAGGGCACCAGTCAGATCTTCCCGCTGAGCCCGGGGGCGCGGGAGATGAGCCTGCCGCCCCGGTCCGTCGGCAAACTGCTCCGCACCAACGCGCTCTTCACGGCGGAAGGCTCCGATCGGGTCGAGGGCGACTTCTTCACGGCCCCGTGACGATGCGCCCCAAGCTCCGAATCCTGGCCATCGTCGAGGGGCATGGGGAGCAGACCGCGGTCCCCGTGCTCCTTCGCCGGTGGTTCCAACACCGCCGCTTCCGCGAGTTCGAGACGCCGGACCTCGCCATTCGTGCTTCGGGCGCCGGGGCGCTCAAATGCCCTCACGATGCCGACGACGAGCTGGGCATCGAGTACTACGTCGAGATGGCGGCGCGGGAGCGGCCCGATGGCATCCTCGTCCTACTCGATTCCGACGACGAGTGTCAGGAGCGCGCCAGGACATCCCGTCGCGGACTCGGTCCCGAACTCCTCGAGCGTGCTCGTGAGGTCGCGCCGCACATCCCCATCGAGGTGGTGGTGGCCCATCGGGAGTACGAGGTGTGGTTCCTCGCGGCCCTGGCCAGCCTGCGGCGGGCCGGACACCTCCCTCGCGCGGCCCGGCTTCCCACTCCGCTCTCGGACATCGAGACCATTCGTGACTGCAAGAAGCGGCTGAAGCCGTTGCTGGGCCGTCCCTACGAGGAGACGACGGATCAGCCAGACTTCACCGGGGCCCTGCCATTCACTCCCGCGATGGCCAGACGCTCGCGCTCCTATCGCAAGCTGCTCAAGTCCCTGGAGGCGCTCACTCGCGCCGCCCGCGAGAACAGGAACAGACGTCGGCCTTCTTCTGGACGGATGTGAGTGGCCGCGTCTCCGGGTGCTCGGGAGTCGGCTCGGCCTCTGTCCCTGGTTTCTCATAAAAAGAGACTCTGCTTCGCGAGGACACCTGTGGTCCGGCTGCTTACGGGCAGAAAAGACATTCATCGCGCAGTCGTTGGAATAAAAAAATCCTGAATTTCTGGTAGTGGAGGGTGGGCTTGAATTCCCGAGCCCATACCGAAAGGACTGCGACGAATGCGAAGGAATGGACTGCTCATCGGCCTGCTGTCGGGACTCGCGCTCACCGCCTGTGGGATGTCGGCGGAAGAGGCGGCCGGGACGGAGATGCCCTCCGAGTCCCAGAGCGAGCTGCTCGGCTACCCCACGAAGTGGACGCTCACGAACAGCACCACGCAGGCGCTCACGTTCAGCTGTACCTGCCCCACCCCCTATGGACTCCCCTTCGCCGTCAACATGACCACGACGACGGTCGGCGCGGGGCAGTCCACGGTCCACTCGTGGTCGAGCTTCCACAATGACGGTCTGGGGTTGAACGCCTGTACGGGGAGTGGCTGGAGTTGCCGCACGACCACCGCGGGGGGCTCCGTCTACGCCACCGCGACCTTCCCCACTTCCTGGGGCCAGAACATCACGCTGACGGCCCAGCCGGGTGGTCAGCTCGTCAAGCAGTAGCTCCTCCTCAATAGGGAGGCAGCAGCCGTCGGAACCCGTGCCCCAGCACGAGGCCGAGCACGAGCAGGTTGCGCGGCAGGAGCGCCGGCCAGAAGAGGGGCAGGGCACCCGGCGTCGTGAGTGCCCCCGGCCCCGAGAACCGGGCCGCGAGCCGCTCCCCGAGCCGCCGCAGCCACCCCACCGAGCGGGGCCACTCGGCGAGACCCTCGAGCCACGGGGGTGGAATGCTCCCCGCCCCCGTGGTCGCGCCCGCCAGCGCCCCGACGATGGCGCCCGTGGTGTCGCTGTCGCCGCCGAGCAGGATGACCTCCTCCACCGCCCGCGGGAAGTCCGTGCCGTGCCGCAGCCAGGCGTAGAGCACCACCGGCACGGTGTGCATCACGTAGCCGCTCACCCCTCGCTCGAGCCCCAGCTCCGCGGCGAACTCCGGCACGCTCGCGCCCCGCTCCCAGGCCGCGCGCAGCCGGACGAGCGCCTCGCGCCACGAGGGCTCGTCGAGGCGGGCCGCCCACTCGCGCATCATCTCCTCCGCGTCCACGCCGCCCCGCCGGGCGCCATGGGCCGCCGCCAGCGCCACCGCCAGCGCGCCCTGCTCGGCGCGGGCATCCCGGTGGGTCATCCGGCTCGAGGCCCGGACGAACGCCTCCAGCCGCTCCGGGTGCTCGGCGAGACACACGCCCAGCAGCGGCGCGCGCATGGCCGGGCCATTGCCCGCGGACACCACCCCGCTGCGGCCGGGCGGAAAGCCGAGCCACAGCTTCACCGTGGCGCGCAGCGTGGCCCAGCCAATCCCAGCGGGCAGGCCGAGCAGCCAGCCCCGCAGCCGCCAGGCGAGGTTGCTCGCGAAGTGCTCGGGAGAGTCGGGCGCGGCGAGCAGCGCCTGCGCCACCATGCAGGCGTGTTCCGTGTCATCACTGCCCACGCCTCGGCCGAGGAAGAAGCGGTGGCGCAGCGGCGCTCCGCCGAACATGCGCGACGCACGCCGCCGGGACAATCCCTCGCGCGGCAGTCCGAGCGCGTCTCCCACCACCGTCCCCAGCAGCGCGCCCAGGATGGCGTCCTTCTTCATGTGTCAGGCCTCCGCACGGTTTCTCGCTCTCACCGTGTGCAAGGCATGTGCTCGGGGCCCATCGACGTCCCGCTGCTCGACGGAGCGCCGCGTGGCGCCGCCTGGGGACAGGATGTCCGAGCCGCTCGGCCTCTCCTCGGACACCCTGTCGTTCGGGGCCCGGGGGACCTGCTTCACCGCGAGCGCCGGGAGTTCGTTCCGGTGCTCGGCGCGCCTACTTCCAACGAGGCCGCCTCCAGGGCGCCACGGCCGGCGGCGCACAGCCGGAGGCGCACAGCAGCACGGCACACAGCGGCAGTCCCACCGTCTTCATCATCAGCTCTTTCAGTCGTTGCATGCGGTTCACCCGTAAAAGAATGGAATACCTGATTATCTCACGGAGAGACCCCGAGTTTCCATGGAATAATATTTTTCTTTTCTTGCTGTTCTAACGCGATGCAGAAGATGAACACACGTCGGGGAGCCGCCCGGTCCGGTGTGCTCGTCAGGTTCCAGGGTCCCCCTTCGTGTATATGGGACACATTGCTTCGCGTGTCTCGAGTGGAGCGCGGAGGGGAACAGGAGGACGGGTCATGTCTCTGGTGGACGTCGCGAGCGAGACGGTGCGGATCGTGGAGCAGGGGGAGTACGAGGCGCCGTCGGGCCGGAAGGTGTCGGTGAGGGACGAGGTGGAGGGGGCCACGCGGGGCACGCGGCTCTACCGGCCCTCGGACTTCGGAGCGCTGACGCGGCCCGAGCCGGTGGGGAGCGCTCCCCGGCTGGAGGTGACCGCCGAGAAGACGGGGGAGGCGGCGCGCCGGCTCGTCGAGGCGGAGGGCGTGACGCGCGTGCTGGCGCTCAACTTCGCCTCCGCGAAGAATCCCGGCGGGGGCTTTCTCGGCGGGGCCAAGGCCCAGGAAGAGGATTTGTCCCGGTGCTCGGCGCTCTACGCCTGTCTGCTGCGTCAGCCCGACTACTACACGGAGAACCGGCGGCAGCCGTCGATGCTCTACACCGAGCACCTCATCTACTCGCCCGAGGTGCCCTTCTTCCGGGACGAGCAGGGCACGTTGCTGGAGCGGCCCTTCCTGGTCTCGCTCATCACCTCGCCCGCGCCCAACGCGGGCGAGGCCCTGCGGCGCGACCCCTCCCTGCGCCCCCGCATCCGCGAGGTGCTCGAGGCCCGGGCCCTGAATGTCCTGCGGGTGGCGGCCCACCAGGGCCACCGGGTGTTGGTGCTCGGGGCCTGGGGGTGCGGTGTCTTCCGCAATGACCCCCGGGAGGTCTCCGAGGCCTTCGCGCGGGCCCTGGCGGCGCTCCCGGGCGCCTTCGAGCGGGTGGTGTTCGCGGTGTACGAGCGGGGCGGGGACGGTCCCAACCTGCGCGCGTTCCGCGAGCGCTTCGGCTGACGTGCCGCGGCTACCCGCGGGCTCTAGATGCAGCCGGTGCTGGTGTAGCTCTTGCCGTACGGGCAGCAGTAGATGGCGGCCGTGTTGCTCGGATTCTGGACGCAGACGTTGGAACCCGAGACGTAGTTCCAGCCGCAGAACAGGCCGGTGCCGCAGGGCGGCACGCACGAGCCATTGATGAGTCCATAGCCGCTCGGGCAGCAGTAGACGGTCGGTCCACCCGTGTACTGCTGACACCCCGTGGCGCCATTCGCGGCGCTCGCGGAACAGTAGAGGCCGGTACCACACAGCGCCATCGCCGACACGCGGCCCTCCTCCTGGCCGCTCTCGACCGCCACCTCGTTGTTCGTCGTCTGTGTGTCCGTCTTGATGAACTCCTCGGACGGCTGGCCACAACCCATTGCAAGCAACGCGATCGCAAAAGCAGACAGGAGCGACTTGGTCATGTCATTACCTTTCGTCATGGCCGGAGTCCGGCCGTGGAGAGTTTAAGACAAATGCTTCTCCATGTGAATGCTTTTCCACTGTTGTGACGTATGTTTTCAGGGCGATGAGGGCCGGAGAATGGTGTCTCGCTTCACCACGCCCCCGCGCGCCGGTGGTCGCCGTCCTGGCGGTGGGAGGCCGGGCGGCATAGGGTGCCGGTATGGAGAGCCGTCCCACCGTGGTCTTCGCTGATGGTGCTTGTTCCGGCAACCCCGGCCCGGGAGGCTGGGGGACCATCATCGTCACGTCCGCGGGCGAGGTGACGGAACTGGGGGGTCACGAGCCGGAGACCACCAACAACCGCATGGAACTGACGGCGGTGGGCAAGGCGCTGCGCCACCTGGAGCGCACGCCGGGGCCGCTGCTCATCCACACGGACTCCACCTACGTGATTCAAGGCATCACCCGCTGGGCGTTCGGGTGGAGCCGGCGCGGGTGGAAGACGGCCGAGGGCGGCGACGTGGCCAACGCCGTCTACTGGAAGCGGCTCATGGCGCTGCTGGCCGAGCGCAAGCAGACCTTCCCCCCCGAGGCCGCCGCCGTGGAGTGGCGCTACGTGCGGGGGCACGCGGGCGTGCCGGGCAACGAGCGGGTGGATGAGATCGCCGTCGCCTACTCCAAGGGCCGGAGCGTGCGGCTCTACGTGGGCCCGCTGTCGGGCTACGGCGTGGACGTGCTCCAGGTGCCCGAGGACACCTCCCTGCCCGAGGAGAAGCCCCGGCAGCGCGAGGGCTCCTCGGCCAAGGCGTACTCCTATCTGAGCGAGGTGGGCCGCAGCGTGAAGCGGCACGCGACCTGGGCCGCGTGCGAGCGCCGGGTGAAGGGCGTGCCGGGCGCCCGCTTCAAGAAGACGCGCAGCGCGCAGGACGAGGTGAAGGTGCTCGAGGAGTGGGGCTTCTCGCCCCAGGACGTCCAGTCGGAGGACTGAGCACGTTCAGGTGCCGGGCGGCTCCTCGCTCGCCGTCAGGGCCTTGGCCGGCCCGGGGGCTCCCTCAACATCCTGTGCTCGAAAATCCGAGGCTCCCTCCGCCCGCGGTCCGCCAAGTCCTTGAAGTCTCTCATTTCCTCCCCGCGCACGCTCCTTGCTCCACTGGCGTGCGAACACGCCTTGGAGGAACGAGACATGACTTCACCGCGCCGTTGGTTGCTTCCCTCACTCGTCGTCGCGCTGGGGTTCGCGGGCTGCTCCTCGGCCGCGCCGCCGGGAGAGCGCATCGCCTCGGCCAAGGCGCGGGTGACGAAGCCGGATGTCCCGGCCGAGGACTTCGCGGCGCTCGTCGCCGGCAACACCGACTTCGCCGCCTCGATGTACCGGCAGCTCTCCAAGCCGGGGGAGAACCTGCTCTTCTCGCCCTTCAGCATCAGTCATGCGTTCGCGATGGTGTACGCGGGGGCGCGTGGCGACACCGGGTCGCAAATGGCCCAGGCGCTGCACTTCACCCTGCCGCAGGAGCGGCTCCACCCCGCCGTGAACGCGCTGAATCTGGCGCTCCAAGCCCGCGCCAAGGCCAAGGTGAAGGGCGGAGGCTCGCCGCCCACGTTGCGCGTGGTGAACGCCGCCTGGGGCCAGCAGGGGTACGCGTTCGAGTCGCCCTTCCTCGACGTGCTCGCCCAGCACTACGGCACGGGGATGTACGCGGTGGACTTCATCACGAAGCCCAAGTCCATCCGCGAGGACATCAACGCTTGGGTCGAGGCTCAGACGCTGGGCCGCATCCAGGACTTGCTCCCGGCCGACCTGGTGACTCCCGACACGCGCCTGGTGCTCGCCAACGCGCTCTATTTCAAGGGGGAGTGGCAGGAGTCCTTCGCGAACACCCGCCAGGCCCCGTTCCACCTGCTGGACGGCGGCACGCGGCAGGTCTCCATGATGCGCGGCCCGATCACGGCTCCCTTGCTGAAGGGCGGGGACTTCGATGCCGTCGCCATCCCGTACAAGGGGCAGGCCTTCCGCATGCTCGTCATCGTTCCCCACGAGGGCCGGTTCGCCCAGGTCGAGTCACGGCTGTCGGCGGACTTCCTGGACAGCATCCGGGCGGGACTGCGCAGCAGCCCTATCTCCCTCGGGTTGCCCAGATTCAAGGTGACGCAGGCCACCCCCCTCGACGAGTCGCTCGAAGCGCTCGGCATGGTGGACGCCTTCTCGGAGCGCGCCGACCTGTCGGGAGTGAGCCGGCAGGAGGAGTTGATGATCTCGGCCGCGCAACACCAGGCCTTCCTCTCCGTGGATGAGCGGGGCACCGAGGCGGCCGCCGCCACCGCCGTCGTCATCGTCCGGGAGTCCGCGCCCGAGCCGTATGTCGTGGATCGTCCCTTCCTCTTCCTCATCGAGGACGTGGAGACGAAGAGCGTGCTCTTCCTCGGTCGCCTCGTGAATCCCTGACAGCTGGAGGAACAAGACATGACTTCACTTCGCCGTTGGTTGATTCCCTCACTCATCGCCACGCTGGGCCTCGCGGGCTGCTCCTCGGACGAGCCGCCGGGAGAACGCATCGCCTCGGACAAGACACGGGTGACGAAGCCCGACGTCCCGGCCGAGGACTTCGCCGCGCTCGTCACCGGCAACACCGACTTCGCCGCCTCGATGTACCGGCGAATCTCCAAGCCGGGGGAGAACCTGCTCTTCTCGCCCTTCAGCGTCAGCCAGGCCCTCGCGATGGTGTACGCGGGGGCGCGTGGCAACACTGAGTCGCAGATGGCCCAGGCGCTGCACTTCACGCTGCCCCAGGAGCGGCTCCACCCGGCCGTGAACGCGCTGGACCTGGCGCTCCACGCCCACGCCAAGGCCAAGGTGGAGGGCGGAGGCTCACCGCCCACGCTTCGCGTGGTGAACGCCGCCTGGGGCCAGCGGGGGTTCGCGTTCGAGCCGCCCTTCCTCGACGTGCTCGCCCAGCACTACGGCACGGGGATGTACGCGGTGGACTTCCAAACCAGGTCCACGTCCATCCGCGAGGACATCAACACCTGGGTCGAGGAACAGACGGCGGGCCGCATCGAGGACTTGCTCCCGGCCGACCTGGTGAGGCCCGACACGCGCCTGCTGCTCGCCAACGCGCTCTATTTCAAGGGCGCGTGGCAGCAGCCCTTCCATGCGACCGGCGAGGACTCGTTCCACACGCTGGAGGGTGGCACGCGGCAGGTCCAGATGATGAGTACTTCGATCACGGTCCCCTTCCTCGACAGCGAGGGCTTCGAGGCCGTCGCGCTTCCGTACGCGGGCAAGGCCTTCCGCATGCTAGTCATCGTTCCCGAGCAGGGACGGTTCGCACAGGTCGAGTCGCGGCTGTCGGCGGACTTCCTCGAGGGCGTCCGGGCGGGACTGAGCGACAGACACCTCGCCCTCGGGTTCCCCAGGTTCGAGGTGAAGCAGGAGTTCCCCCTCGATGAGTCGCTCGAGGCGCTCGGCATGGTGGATGCCTTCACGGAGGGCGCCGACCTGTCGGGAATCAGCCAGCAGGCGGCGCTGATGATCTCGGGCGTGCAGCACGAGGCCTTCATCTCCGTGAGCGAGTGGGGGACCGAGGCGGCCGCCGCCACCGCGGTCGGCGCCGTCGTGGTCTCCGCGCCCCCGCCGTTCGTCGTGGATCGCCCCTTCCTCTTCCTCATCGAGGACGTGGAGACCAAGAGCGTGCTCTTCCTCGGGCGCGTCGTGAACCCCTGACCCGGACCCGAATTGTGCCCGCGCGTACCTGCTCCAGCGCGCGGGCACTGGGGGCAATAGACGGGGATAGACAGCCTTGTGCGAACTCACTCCATCCTGAAGGACGTGTGCAGCACCATGTGTGCGTCTCTATAGGCAAGTGTTGGCGTCGTGGTTCGACGGTACGGTACTGAGGATGAACTTGAGTTTGCGGTGTGCAGGCATTTCATCCAGGAGAGAGTCACCTGTCCATGCAGATGCACACGCTTGGATTTCACTCAAGTTGATGAATACTTCGCGCTGCTACTGAATTCAGAATTCAGCCCCATCGGGAATCCACAGCAGAGAAAGTGTCGCGTGAATGGAGGAGAGAACACGACAGTGCTCCCATAGCTCGCCAGTTCGTGCGCGAGGAGAGGAAAGCCAAGCTTTGGCAGCAACCTCCTCGGCTTGCCTAGGTGGCACATGGCCTTTCAAAAAATAATCGCTTGCCAGGGTTGCAGGATGCAATGATGAGCCACGCTCTATCCAGTGACCAAAATCAGAGCCGGATGCTGCCCATTTTATTTTCCCATTCTGAGCAAATACGACACAACAGCGCTCCGGCGCGAGCATGGCAAAACGAATAGCTGCGGCTGTGTAGCTGACCTTGAACTGCTGAGCGAGGGAGAACGCCACGTCGAGAGAGGGTGTTTTTACGTCAACGAGCTTGGCCCAAACCTCACTAGGCATCAGAAGCTCAGTAGCAAAAGCATTGGCCTCCTTTTCTGTGCCTTGATCATATAGTTCGTTGATGACTGTGTCGTCACAGAACGCGAGTTCTGCTTGGTTGGCTTGGTCGTGAAGCTCTAGATGCCCGAGTTCGTGCGCAATGACAAACCGGCGTTTGGGGGCATAATCTATAGACGTGCTGACGCTTATGATGGCGCGATTGCCACGACGAGAAATTCGCCCCTCACAGCCTTTGAGCGGAAACTTACGAACAAGCGCACCGCGAAGGTAAGCGAAATCTTCGATATTGACATCGGCCAAATGCGAGAAACCTTCTTGTTCCAGCACAAAGCGTGCTTTGCGCTCTCCACGCGCGACATCAGCATCAATCTTTGCCATTGGTGTGCTCTGCTTCGAGATGTTCGTATTCAGCAAGTAGTTCTTCTAGTTCTTCACGTGAAGAACCGCTCGTAAGATTCTTGTGGGCTACTGCCATCCGTTCATTACCCAGCTTGGCGGCAAGTTGCCGTAATTTGCCCCTGATTTCTTCTAAAGAGAAATGAACGTATTTTTTTGCGGAATTGAGCAGGCGTTCTTCTTCAGCTCTTCGAGCTGCCTCTGCGTTCGCCAATCGATCTGCCGCGAGACTTTTCCGGATACTTTTTATGTGCGCGCGTGCTTGAGCAACGAGCTCTCCAGGTGCGACTCCCGCCTCGCGCAGAGTTGCTTTGATCTGCGCATCGTCCATAGGTGCTTGCGCATCGACTGCGTCTAGTCTCTGCACAAACTCTTGAGCGGATGTGAGTTTTGTTTTCATGGCTATTTTTTCCCTTTTTTCAGAATGGCTGCACGCCGCCTCTTGAGTTTCTCCTTGGCGGCGTAGATTTGGTCGGCCGACATGCCAGTGACTTCGACTAACTCGGCAACTTCGTAGTGGCCATCGATTACTGCTTCGATAAATTTCCCAAGGTTCTCGTCTTCACCAGCTGCTGCGTAGGCATCGGACTCAATCTGCTCGCAAGCCTCTTTGGATAGGTAAAAGCCCTCTGGTGTTTGAGGCCGAGTGTTTATCGGATCCACTCGGTCTTCATTTATCGCAGCAGGATCGTCGGTTGATCGAGTTTGAGCGTCGGCGCTCCTGATGGCGTTTGAGATGAGGCTTTGGACTGTGCCAATCAAATGCCCAGCCAAGGGGACTGAGTTGTTTTTCCAAGGACGCCTGCCTTGCAGGGTCAAAGTCAGTGCCTCTCGAACAAATTCAAAGGCCCTGTCTTTTACAGTTACTGACGTGCCTCCAACCCAAGGGTAAATTTTGCACCACTTGATCGCGCGTGCCGTAGCGGCCTCGACAGCGCCCTCAAGTTCTCTCTCGAATTGCTCAGCGACTACAGGTTCCATGGCGCGCGCTGCGTACCCCGCTAATCGATAGTGCTGACTTACGGCTTTTTTTCAGCACCTATGCTGAACTGCTTAACCTGCCTGCCTACTCAGCAAGCTTAGGATGAAGGATGGAATGCTACTCGGGAAACTACGGTAATCGCGCCGAGTATCGTTCTATACGGACTCTCTGACAATCTGGATGTGGCACGAGGACACTTGTTTCTCCCATAGAGCAGGAAGGCTCACTCGGTGCACTCGTTGGGATGTCGGTTGGTGGATTTGATGCGCCTTGAGCCTACATGTGGGTGCCGCCCATGGGATTTCGCGAACCGTGTGGGTGATTGTAGGGTGTTGTGTCACGGTTGGGTGGTGAGGTTTTGTCACCCTGAGTGAATATCTGTGCACTTGTGGGCTGCTCGTTGATGCAGAAACGGCCTTGCCCGAAGTTGAAGCGGAGCTAGCACGCGCGGAAACCGCTCGCCTGCCCAGCATTAAGGGATGAGGGCCAGATTTTCCAGGGTCTCGGTGGTTGGTAGCACACCGGTTCCGGGTCATGCGGAAACCGCTCGCCTGCCCAGCATTAAGCGGATGAGGGCCGGATTCTCCGCGTCCCTTAGAGAAAAGGAAGGAGGGCCGGGCTGTCATGACGGAGTACCAGCAGACCAATGAGCCAGTTGGAGAAGTGACGGAAATCAAAGAGATCGGGGACCATGCGGTGGAGTTCGCCAAAGATACCCATGCCAACCTTCAAGATATGATCAAAGTGGCGGATGCGAAGGCCACCAGCTTTGTTGCGCTGCAGGCCCTTGTTC
The DNA here is from genome assembly GCF_000335475.2 of Cystobacter fuscus DSM 2262. NCBI lineage: Bacteria > Pseudomonadati > Myxococcota > Myxococcia > Myxococcales > Archangiaceae > Cystobacter > Cystobacter fuscus. The sequence goes on from NZ_ANAH02000004.1 coordinate 597,793, forward strand.
TTGTCATCCTCGGCAGCAGCCTTGGGCAAGATATTACCAAGAGTATCCGCGATGGGGGTTCTAGCGCGCTGGTGTTGGTGGTCTTTGGTGCCCTAGTGCTGCTGAGCACGAGCCTCTCTACAGGCCTGTGCCTTCTCGTGTTGTTGCCGCGCAGTCCGAAACACATCCGCGCCCCGGCGGGTGCCCGTGGGCTTTTGTGGATTGACGCCATAAACGGCGGTCAAGTTACGCCTGATTCCTATCTTGCAGCGCTGATGAGGACTGGCCCTAGAGAGCGTCTGGCAGATCTTGCTTTCGAGAATCTGAAGATCGCTTGGATTTTAAGGAGAAAATTCTACTTCCTCAGCAAGGCGGCACCTGTCGTCGCAATTTCCTTTATCACCTGGAGCTTGCTGATTGTTGTCGCAGTCATTGCTCCACCCAGTAGCGTTGTTGCGCAGTAGGTACCCCCAACTCGTAGATGGAGATGCATTCATATGGCATGGAATCGTAAAGCGGCGCGCGAGCGCATCCTCAAGGCGTACGAGGAGTATAAGGACCTTGAAGTGAAGCCCCTGTCGCGGGAGATGGATTTGCGCAACTTGGCGCGTAACCAAGCTCGCATTGTCAAGGGCGTACATTTGTACATCGACCCGGTGAACTTCTTTGTGCTGCTCAAAGAGGCGCGAGAGGATAAGGCGAAGTTGAAGAAGTTGCTGCGCCACGTTCATATCTACCAGCGGCTCCTGTCCTGGCTGCTGGAGGACTATGATGGCGGTCAGCGGGTGCACTTCCAGGGAGGGAGACTGCACGCTGTCTTCTACAAGCCGTATGATACGACGGATGTGTCGGAGCCTGACGTCAAGCGGTTGGCCGCTGCGGCGCAGTTCGTTTCGCAAGCAACTGAACTCACCAAGCTTCTTGAAGCCGAAACGGGGTATCGTTTTGAGTTGGAGGCTGGCCTGGAGTGCGGGGACGCCATCGCTACCATGAACGGAAGGGTAGGCAGCAGCGAGCTGCTTTTCATTGGCGCACCGGCTAATGATGCTGCCAAGTTGCTGACTGGCAATGCAGGCGTCCACTATGGCGCTAACGCTGCTTTGCTGCGCGAGAAGTTGCCTAGTCCCGAGCCGCTGCCGGAGCGCTATAAGAAGATGGTGAAGAACGACGTCGCCGAAAACCCGATCGATCGTTTCGATATCTTCGTCCCCGAGGTGGCCCTCGATTTTGAAGCCCTCGGTGCGAGGACAGCGGATGTCCAGCCGGGAGTTACCTTGTACGGGGACATCTCCGGCTTCACCAAACACATCGCCAATCTCACTACGGATGACGAGAAGCGCGAGGCGCTGCGCGCATTTCACGCTGCCCGTAGCGAGATGCACCACGTGGTGGTGGCCGACTACAACGGCGACTTCATTCAATACCAGGGAGATCGCATCCAGGGCCTTTTCTACGAGGCGAAGTCTAGCGGGCGGTACGCCTCCAAGAGTATTGAGGCAGCTGCTGCCCTGCAGGACGCCTTTGCCATTTGCCGTGAGGTGCTGCCGGGCTTTGCGAAGCTTGGCATGGCCTGTGGTGCTGCGGCTGGGCGCGTCTTTGTCACCCAGGTGGGTATCAAGGGCGACCGAGAGTTGCTCGCCCTTGGCCAGTCCGTGGCGCGCGCCTCTCAGTTGCAGGATGAGATGGGCGCTGGCCTGACGGCCATCAACGCCAAGCTGTGGGCGCTGTTGGAGAAGGACCTCCAGGAGCGTTTCAAGGCGATTGTTGGCGTTGAGGATGCCTACATGGCTCACCTCTGCATGGACGTTATCGAAGCGCTTGATGCGGCGAAGGTGTACACCGGTCGCGTGCGGATCGAGGGCTCCCCATCGGTGAGCGCTCGTGTTGTGTCGGCGCCTACTACCGGCGTCCAGCCCACCAAGTCTTGGTGCCCCGTCAAGTGACGCGCGAAGAACTCATTGATGAGGCCCTCGTCCGGTACCCGCGCTGGCGTGCTGTCCACAAGCCCGATGGCACGTGGCTGGTGGGGCACATTGTCATATCCAGCCCCAGTGGGCGGAATTTCCGATTTCGGATGCGGGTATTTGTCCCGCTACGCTTCCCGCATCCGAGTGCACATCCCACCGCGCGCATCGTCAAGCATAACGTGGGGGTACATTTGGGCGCGGATGCGCACGTGGGGCTAGACGGAACCTTGTGCGTGCAGATGCCGGAGCGGCACGAGATCAACTACCACGAGGTTGGCCTCATTGGTTTCCTCGAGCAAATGGTGCTCCACCTGGATAGGGCACGTATCTATGCCTTCACAGGAAGCTACCCCGGTGAGGCGTACTCCCATGGAGACAAGGGACGTCGGGAGTACCAGCGCGAGATTCGCCAGTTGCGCGCGGAGTTCGCTCAAAAATGCGCTCCTCTCATCGCGCATTTGCCCGAACCACTGCGACACTACGCCGATCCTCGTGTTCCCATGTTACCGCATCGGTCGTGGTGCCCCTGCGACTCTGGCGCGCGTTTTGGCGAGTGCCACAGGTTAGACATCACGAATGTCCGAATGCGCGTAGCCGAACTAGGAGTGCCGCCGGAGATTCCTATTCCTAAGGGCCGATGCAATCCCTTCATTCCTCCCAGGCGTCGGTAGCTGGACGGGAACCAAGGAGGCACAAGGTCCATATGGCCTTAGTACTACTCGGTCACTTCGAGCGCCCTCCGAGGAGGCTTTTCCCTCGACGTTCTGTAGTGCCCCTGGGTAGGTGACCAAGTCGTATTGAAGAGGAATGATTCGCGCGCCTTCACTCCATCGTGAAGGACGCGTGCCGGGTGGCCTCCGAGCTGTCTCCCACCCAGAGCTCATAGCGGGTGCCGGGCTCCACCACGCGGGTCGCGCGAGCATCGAAGAAGGACAGCTCCTGGAAGCCCAGGGGGAACTCCAGCTCGCGCGACTCGCCGGGCGCGAGCGTGACGCGCTGGAAGCCCACGAGCTGGCGCACGGGCTGCGCGGTGCTCGTGCCCAGGATGCGCAGATAGAGCTGCGCCACCACCGTGCCCGGGCGCGCGCCCGCGTTGCGCACCTGGGTCTTCACGCGCAGCACCTCCCCCCGCTGTTCGCGCACGGCGCGGGCCTGGAGCGACGGGGCGCTCGGCTGGGGCGGGGAGAAGTCGAACGAGGTGTAGGAGAGTCCGTGGCCGAAGGGGTAGAGCGGCGTGTTGCGCTCGTCCAGGTAGCGCGAGACGTACTTCTCCACCCCGTTGGAGGCGGGGCGCGTCAGGTCCGTCTGGCCCGCCGGGCGGCCGGTGTTGAGGTGGTTGTAATAGAGGGGCACCTGTCCCAGGCTCCGGGGGAAGGTGATGGGCAGCCGGGCGCTGAAGTCCACGTCGCCCCACAGCAGGTTCGCCAGCGCGGGACCGGCCTCGATGCCGGGCTGCCAGGCCTGCACGAGCGCCGCCACCTGGCGCTGGGGCTCCGTGAGGGCCAGCGGGCGGCCACTGAAGACAATCAGCACGACGGGCTTGCCGGTGGCGGCCAGCGCCTCGAGCAGTTGCAATTGATTGCCGGGCAGATCGATGCGCGTGCGGGAGGCGGCCTCACCGCTCATGTTCGTGTCCTCGCCCAGGGCGGCGATCACCACGTCCGAGGCGCGGGCCGCCGCCACCGCTTCCGCGAAGCCCGAGCTGTCCGCCGAGAGGACGTCGGTGCCCCGCGCGTGGCGCAGGGCCCCCGGGGTGCCGCGCAGCCGGTGCTCCAGGGCGGCGCGCAGCGTCACCACGTCCCTGGGGTCGCCCTTGCCATTCCACGTCCCCAGCATGTCGACGGGCGCGTCCGCGAGCGGGCCGACGAGGGCCACCTTCCGGCCCGGGGAGAGCGGCAGCACGCCTCCCTTGTTCTCGAGCAGGACGATGGACTCCTCCGCCAGGCGCCGGGCCAGCTCGCGCTTCTCCGGGGTGGCCACGTAGGCCGCCACCTTCTCGTCCACGTAGGGGTGCTCGAACAGGCCGAGCGCGAACTTCACCCGCAACACGCGGCGCACGGCCTCGTCCACCACCGCCTGGGACAGCTTCCCCTCGCGCACCAGCCGGGGCAGCTCCGGCGCGTAGAGATGGGATTCCATGTCCATGTCGACGCCCGCGCCCAGCGCCTTGAGCGCGGCGGACGGGCCATCCAGGGCGATGCCGTGGTTCTTCAGCTCCGCCACCGCCGTCCAATCACTGACCACGAAGCCGTTGAAGCCCCACTCCCCGCGCAGGATGTCCGTCAGCAGGTGGGCGTTGGCCGTGGCGGGCACCCCGTTGAGCGTGTTGAAGGCGCTCATCAGGGTCGCGCTGCCCGCCTCGATGGCGGCCTGGTAGGGCGGCAGGTACGTCTGCCGCAGGCTCACCTCGGACATGTCGACGGTGTTGTAGTCCCGGCCCGCCTCGGCCCCGCCATAGGCGGCGAAGTGCTTCACGCTCGCCGCCACCGACGTGGACTCCGACAGCGAGGGGCCCTGGTAGCCCCGGACGTACGCGCGCGCCATGGCGGCGCCCAGGAAGGGATCCTCCCCCGAGCCCTCGGCGACGCGGCCCCAGCGCGGGTCGCGCGCGATGTCCACCATGGGCGAGAAGACCCAGCGGATGCCCTCGGCGGCGGCCTCGGTGGCGGCTAGGTGCATGGCCTGCTCCACCAGGGCCGGATCGAAGCTCGCCGCCATGCCCAGGGGAATGGGCATCGTGGTGCGGTAGCCGTGGATGACGTCGAAGCCGAACAGCAGCGGAATCTTCAGGCGGCTCTGCTCGACCGCGATGCGTTGGTAGCGATTGGTCTCCTGGGCGCCCACCACGTTGAACATCGAGCCGACGGCGCCGGTGCGCACCAGCGTCTCGTAGTCGGAGCGGCCGGTGCCCGGTCCCGTGGGCGTTCCCACCGAGTACTGCGCGAGCTGTCCCACCTTCTCCTCGAGCGTCATCCGCGCGAGCAGGGCCTCCACCCGGCGCTGGAGCCCGCCGCCGGCGAGCTGCTCGTTCGAGGGAGCCGGGTTCCGCACGCCGCGCTTCACCTGACTCCATTTCCGCAAACCCTTGGCCATTCAGGCAGCGTAGCCAATGGGTTCAGAAGGTGCCCATGCCAATGAGTCCGAAGGTGTGCTTCACGCGGTCCTGGCTGCCGACGAAGAGTCCGGACATCACCTGGCCGGTGCGCAGCGTGGCCGTGGCCATGAGGCGCAAGCGCGCCGTCTCCCATTGGTGGCTGATCAAGGTGTGGACGCTGAAGTTCTCGCGCCGCACTCCCGTCTCGAGCACCGTCCACAGGGCCGGATCGGCCTGATTGGAGTGCACGCCCAGGCAGAACTCGAGCCAGGACATCCGGCCCCTCAGGTTCGCCCACCGCGTGTCGAGCAGGAGCCCCTCGGCGGTGCGCGCCGCCGCGCCTCCCAGCTCGAGCTGCTCGAGGCGCAAGGTGTGCAGGGAGATCTCCGGCAGGCTCCATCGCAACGAGACGTCCGCGCGGGCGTTCTGGAAATGGCGCCCGGAACTCAGACGGACGGAGGTGTGCAGGCGCCTGTTGAGCAGGGTGCCGCTGAGCGAGATGGGCACGCCCAGGTCGTCGGCGGGCCTGGTTCCGAACTGGTGGAGCAGCCCGAGCGCCGCCGCGCTCGCGGCGATGACCGCCACCGGCTTGGGCACGCGCAGGAAGCCGAGCGTCGAGTTGAGTCCGCGCTGCAGCAGGCTGTCGGGGCCACTGAGCCTCGGGCCCAGGTCGCGCAGGCGCACCTGCTCTCCATCGGGGCCCAGGGCGAGCAGGGAGACGAGCTGCCGTCCCGCCGGGAGCTCGGACATCGTCAGGTTCTTCATGGGCTCGGAGAGCGAGTCCAGGGCGGCGCGCTGCTCGTACTGCGTCGCCGGGATGAAGCCCCAGGCCCGGGCACGGATGGCCAGGTCGAGCGAGGGCACGGTCAGCCCTCCGGCCAGGGCGCGCTCGGGGTCGGCGAGCGAGAACAGCAGCTCATCGAAGGCGGGCTGATCCGGCACGGTTGGAGGGGGAGCGAGCGGCCGATGCAGTTCGAGTACTGTCGCCCCGGCGGGGAGCGCCCAGAGTGCCACGGTGAAGATCACCGCCCATGCTGAGGCGAATCGGCCCATTCTCCTTACAAGGTGTTCAGACCTTCGCTTGCCAGCAAGCAAGGCACCGCGGTCAGCTGCCTCCCTGCTGACATCTCGGGCATCACCCGCCCGTGCCCGGGGCACTTGTCGCCCCCTGCCTGCCTGGTGGGTGGAACGAGTCACCCGTGCCCGGGGCGGGGTGGCGTATCCTCGCGCCCATGCACGCTCTGTTGATCGGCTCCGGCTCGCGCGGTGACTTCCAACCCATGCTCGCGCTCGCGGTGGCGCTGCGCCGGGCCGGTCACACGGTGACGCTGCTCGCCTCTCCCGTCTTCCAGGGGGAGGCCGAGGCGTTCGGCATCCCCTTCCATCCGTGTGGCCATGACGTGCGGGAGGTGCTCGCCGAGAACCGTGAGCGCACGCGCTCCCCGCTCGGCTTCGTCCGGACGCTGAATTCCATCATCGCCAGCGAGTTCGAGCTGCAGGTGGCGCACATCGAGCCGCGGCTCCGGGGCGTGGACCTGGTGGTGGGCGGGGGCTCGACGATGGCGGCGCACCTGCTCGCGGACGCGGCCGGAGTGCCCTACCGCTACATCGGCTACACGCCGCAAATCCTTCCCTCCGCGTTCCATCCGATGTTGATGGTGCCGCTCACCCGCTCCCCACGCGTGTTGAACCGGCTGCTCTGGGAGGCCGCGAGGCGGTTCTACAACCGGATGATGGACGCGCCCTACAACGCGCAGCGCGCGCGGCGGGGGCTCGCGCGCGACGAGGATCTCTTCGGCTCCATCTTCCCCCCGGACAAGACGCTGCTCGCGTGCGATCCGGAGCTCATGCCCGCGCCGCCCGACCTCGCCCAGGTGCCCCAGGTGGGCTCCTTCGCGCTGCCGGACGATCGGCCGCTGCCGCCCGAGGTCGAGGCGTTCCTGAGCGCCGGGCCCCCGCCCCTCTACGTGGGCTTCGGGAGCATGCCGGACGACGACCCCGCGAGCACCACGCGGCGGGTGCTCGAGGCCGCGAACAAGGCCGGGGTCCGGCTGCTCTTGTCCGCGGGGTGGGCGGGGCTCGGGGAGGGCGAGGCGCTCGGTCCCTCCGTGCGGGTGCTGGGCCCCGTGTCGCATGGGCTGCTCTTCCCGCGGCTGGCGGGCGCGGTGCACCATGGCGGGGCGGGGACCACCGCGGCGTCGGCGCGCGCGGGCATTCCCCAACTCGTGGTGCCCCACGCGTTCGACCAGTTCATGTTCGCCCACCACGTCCACCAGCGCGGCCTGGGCCCGAAGCCCCTTCCCAAGCGGGCGCTGACGGTGGAGCGGCTCGCCGAGGGACTCCGCGCGCTCGCCAGTGACGGGCCGATGCGGGAGCGGGCCCGCGTCACGGGCGAGCACATCCGGAGCCGGGAGCCCTTGCGCGCCGCCGTCACCTGGCTCGAGAGCGCCCTGCCTGGACGCGAGGAGCGGGTGGCCCGTACCGGTTGACGGGCCGCCTCGAGGCGCGGCCCTACGGGAGACGATCCTGGGGCAGGTTGTTCTGCACGCCCGAGACCGCCGGGCGGGACGAGCTGCCCGCGCGGTAGAGCAGGTCCTGCCAGACGATGGGCGAGCGCGTGCGGAAGGCGCTCGTGAGCTGGAGGACCGTCGTGCCATTCCTGCTCAACTGGAAGGACGGCTGGTTGTTCACGGCCAGGGGTGCGTCGAAGAACTGTGGGCCGGCGGCGAGGTCGGCGGTGTAGGCCGTGCCGCCCGAGGTGATCCGCACGCTCCCGCTCGACTTGAGCATGCCCAGCACGAAGACCCGGTCCACGAGCGGCACGCCATTCTTCGAGGCGGTGGGCTTGGGCTGCTTCGTCGTGTCGTAGGGCTCGCCGCTCAGGTGCATGCGGTGCGAGTAATAGAGGACATCGCGCACGAGGGTCGGCTGCTTGCGGGTCTTGAACCAGGTCGCGTAGTAGGCCGTCAAATCGTAGAACGCGTACTGCACGGCGGAGTTGGGCCGCAGGGCGTGACCTTCGTAGTGGTCATTCCAGGTGAGGATCTGCACCATCTTCACGCCCGAGTCGATCGCCGCCTTCCAGGTCTTGTACTGGGTGGTGAAGCCCGTGGTCTCGGTGGTGATGGAGCCGGTGGGGCGGTTGTCCGTGTGGCTGACGGGTGGAGAGTAGGGGACGCCGTTCTGGTCGCCCCAGGTCTTCAGGGTGGTGATGCCGTTGAGGGGAGTGGAGGTGTAGGGCAGGTTGTCCCAGCGCGAGAAGGTGGCTCCGACCATGAAGGGCTTGAGCGCGTTGCGGTTGGCTTCCGAGGGGTCGAGCAGGGTTCCCCACAGCACCGCGTCCATGCCATGCACGGTCTTGAGCTGGTCGAAGAACGCCTGGTACCAGGAGGCGGGCAGGGCCTCGGGCCGGAAGCTGCCCACGACGAACTTGCCGTTGAGCTTCCGCCACGACGCACGGTTCTTGAAGGTCGCGAGGTCATCGGCGCGCAGGCGCGGCTCGTTGGCACCGCTGCCCGTCGACAGGATGTGACTGTCGATGTTGGGAATGACGTGGAAGGGCGCGCTCGGGTTCTCGGTGTTGAACTCGTCGGCCGCGTTGAAGAGGTCCGTCAGCCATTTCCAGCGGTTGTCGGTGGGCCGGAACCAGAGGTTGAAGAGGAAGCCATCCACGCCGACGGCGGCGGCCGTCTGGATGTCCGTCTTCATGTCCCGCTTGCCGTAATCCGTTTCCACCGCGGGAACGGCGAGGAGGGGGACGGGCCTGTCGCGCAACCAGCCCCCGATGGACGCATAGGTACCCGTGGGTTTGAGCCAGTTGGTGTAGTTGTCGTAGTACTGGCCCGAGCTGGAGCCATAGCTGCGCAGCGGGAAGTTGTGCCAGTGCGCGAAGACCTTGTACTCGCTGGTGGCGAGGTCCGCCCGGGCCGGCATGTCGAAGGGAAGCAGCGCGTTGTTCAGCTCGAAGGGGGCCTTGGTGGCCAGGGGCGACTCACCGGCGCCCTCCGCGCCTTCCTCCAGGGGAAGCGCCGTCTCGGCGGGGCCGCAGGCCGACACGCTCAGGGCTCCCGACAGGAGCAGCAGGCGCAGTCCGTGCTTCATTCGGAAAACACTCACGCTGAACAAGGCGAGGCTCTCTTTCCAGGAGGACGAACCCACTCGCGAACCCGAGAGGCTCATCGACACTGGGAAATCCAGTGAAGACCGTCATCCTGCCTGGAGGAGCCTTCCTCTTCCCCGCCGTCCCAGGAAAGTGAACGGCGTCAGCGCCGCTCCAACCCGGCGCGGCTTGGCTCCACGTGTCCAGGCGAGCGCAGGGCCAGGGCCTCGCCGCTCGCGCTCAGGGGCAAGAGGGTGAAGCCGAAGTCCTCGGGGTTCGCCTCGAAGGAGTGGAAGAGGGGGTCGTCCTGGAAGCGCGGATGCCGGCGCAGCGCATCGGTCAGGAGGATCGCCGCCACCTTGTGTTCGCGTAGCAGCCCCTCGAACGACACCCCGGGGGTGTAGTGCAGCACCGGGTAGTAGGAGCGAGGCCCGAGGTAGGCATCGTAGCCGCCCTCGGCCTCCAGCAGTGGCAGCCGCTCGCCCGGAGGCAGCCGCTCCACCAGCCCGAGCGCTTCGATGGCACGCACCCGCTGAAGGTGGATCCGCCGCGACGGGGTGCCGCCCGCTCCCGTGGACAGGCGCTCGGCGAGGTTGGGGGTGAGGAGCGCGAGGCCGAGCGCCAGCAGCCCGCCCACGGCCCCCCGCACGCGGCGCGGTGCCGCCGCGTCCACCTGGGAGCCGAGCAGCATCAACAGGGCGAGGACGAACACTCCCTGGATGATGAGGTAGTGCTTGCGCGGCATGAGCAGCAGCGCGGACAGCAGGGTGGGCACCTCCACGACGGCCAGCACCCAGAGCATTCGCTGGAGTCGTGGCTCGGCCAGCGCGGCGCGCCACCGCCGCCATCGCCAGAGCAGGCCCGCCCCCAACGCGCCCAGGGCCGCGAGCAGCAGCACCCGCTCCGCCCGTGCCGGGTCCCACGGCCCCCAGGTGACGGAGAGGCCGCCCGGGCCCGGGGTGAAGAGCGCGAGCGAGGCGTCGGCGAAGGCCTTCACGTTGATGCCCACGTGCCAGAGGAAGGCCTCGGGGTTGGCGCGCAGGGCGGCCCCCACGCTGTCCACCTCTCCGAAGACGGAGCGGATCACCTGTGGGCACTGATTCCAGGGATCCACCGGGCCGGGGTTGTGCCGCACGTGCTGGTAGGCGAAGTGCTGGCAGAAGGCATAGAAGCGGCGGTTCTTCGTGTCCCCGAAGGGGTTGCCGAGCCCCTGGAGCAGCAGCACCACGCCGAGGGCGAACCCGGCGGCCACGGCTGCCCGCCGCCCGCGTCCGGTGTGGCGCTCGCGCACGGCCGCGCGCACGAGCCACCCGAGGCAGAGGGCCGAGGCGAGCAGGAAGGCCAGGAAGAACTCCGGGCGCGCGAACGAGGCCACGAGCAGCCCGCCCGCGATGACGGCCCAGAACTCCTCCCAGGACTCGAGGAAGGAGGCCACCACGAGCGCGAGCTCCAGCACGAGCAGGGCGAGCAGCGTCGGCCGGGGCAGGACGTGCGGTGCCGCGGACAGCAGGTAGACGGCGGTGCCCAGCAGCGCGAGCAGCGGCCGCGCGCCCATCCTCCGCATGAAGACGTAGGCGCCCACGGAGGTGAGGACGCAGAGCACCTGGAAGTTGGCGGAGTGGAGCGCGACCGGCTCCGGCCAGAGGCGCGACAGGGCGGTGTACCAGAGGGAGTACAGCGGCCCCCATTCCGCGGCCGGCAGGTGGGACCAGGACAGCGTCAGCCCCCGGCGCAGGTAGTCCGCCTCGTCCCACATGGAGAGATCCACGCCGCGCTCCAGCCCATGGAGCAGCTTCCAGCTCGTCACGAGCAGGAGCGCCAGACAGCCCGCGTCCACGAGCCACGAGGGCCGGGCGCGAGCCGGGGGCTCCGGGGCTTCCAGCGCGGTTCCAGGAGGCGGGGCATGACGCATGGCGCCGCGCGTTACAGCGCTCGCCGGACGAAGTCACCTCCTTCTTCACCGCGAGCGTTCGCTGGCGCACCCACCTGGGGCCGTCACGGACGCTGCCCTTGGAAATGCTGAAGACGCGGTCACGGCCCCTCGGAATTCCGAGGCCCGCGGGGCCCTCGTCCGGGAGCCGGGCCTTGGATGCAGAGGGGCGGGGGAGGGAGGCTCGCGCTTTGCAAAATGCCCGGTCATGCCAATGCTTCGTCCATGCAAGGTGATGGGAGCCGTTGCCCTCGTTTCCCTCGTGAGCGCGTGCTCGCCAGACCCGGAGCCTCCCCCCAAGGACCTACCCGCTCGGGTCTTCTGGCGTCCCGATGACCAACGGATCTCCCTCCATGCCTTCGGCTTTTTTGGAGGCACTTTCGAGTGGGTGGGGCGTCGCGAGGTGCTGACGGGCGAGCAGCTCGCGGCGCTCTCCGGTCTGAAGCTCATCCCAAGCGCGGACGACTGCTGGACGGACATCACGGAGTACTCCCTCGTGGTCGTGGATGCGGCGGGCCAGGAGCGCGAAGCCATGGCCCGCGAGGACAACTCCTCCTGTGGGTCGGGCCGTGACGTGATCGACATCGAGACCCTGAAGCCGCTGCTCGCCACGCTCGAGTGCGAGGCAACGGGTTTCTCCAGCACCGAGCTCTCCAAGGCGAAGACGGTTCACGCCGACAACGGCTGCCAGCACGCCTTCTTCTCCTACGTGGACGAGCCCTCGAAGTGGCTGAAGGTGGTGGCCTCTCGGCCCGACCGGTCGCACACCTTCCAGGTGTCACGGTGCGAGGGCAAGACGACCGGACTCGCGCTCTTCGATGAGTCGGGCACGGTCCTGCTCGCCAGGGGCAGCGCGGAGGGCACGTCCAGCTCCGACTGCGCCACGCTCACCCATCCGCTGGAGGCCGGACGCGTCTACGCCCTCGAGGTGACCAGCCGGGCGGTGACGACGGGGGGCCACGTGTACCTGGAGATCCGCGGCGACTGACGGCGGCGGCGCGTTCCCCGGCGGAGCTCACGTCTCCTCCAGGACCGTCTCGTCGGGAGCGCCGCCCGTGGGCCCCTGCCCCAGGCCCTCGCGCACCCAGCGGGCCAGCTCGGAAGGCCCCCCCTCGGGCCGCGCGCGCCGCAGCGGGGAGAGCATCCGCCGCAACGCCTCGGCCGAGGCCACCCGATCCTCGGGCGCACGCGCCAGACACGCCCGGAGCACTGGCCGCACGTCCTCGGCCACGTCCGACAGCGGACCCACCCGGGCCTCGCGGATGCGCTCCATCGTCTCCAGCGGCGTGTCCCCATCGAAGGGCCGGCGCCCGGTGAGCAGCTCGTGCAGGGTGATGCCCAGCGAGAAGAGATCGCTCGCGGGCCCCAGCGCGCGGCCCCGCACCTGCTCCGGGGACATATAGGCGTAGGTGCCCTTGCGCACCCCGGCGCGCGTCTGGTCGCGCAGCAGCGTGGCCTTGGCGATGCCGAAGTCCGCCAGCTTCACCTCGCCCAGCCGGGACACCAGCACGTTGGAGGGCGTCACGTCCCGGTGCACGAGCCCCAGCGGCCGGCCCGCCTCGTCCTCCAGCCCGTGCACCGCGGCGAGCCCCAGGGCGAGCTCGTCCGCCACGAAGAGCGCCAGCGCCTCCCCGGGGAGCGAGCGCCCGAGGAGGCTCGCCAGGTCCGCGCCCTCCACGTAGTCCAGCCGCACGTAGTAGACGCCCTCGGCGAAGCCCAGGTCGTGCACGCCCACGAGGTTGCGGTGGCTCAGCCGCGCGCCCAGCCGGCCCTCCTCGAGGAACATCCGCTCGTAGGTGGCGTTGCCCACGTGCTCGGGGCGGAGCACCTTGAGCACCACGCGCTTCTCGAAGCCGCTGGCGCCGAAGGCCAGGGCGAGGAACACCTCGGCCATGCCGCCCGCGCCCAGCCGGCGCACGAGGCGGTAGGGCCCCAACTGTCGCGGCAGCTCCCTCACCCGGCCTAGACTAGCGCGGCCCCGTGTCCGACACCGCCCTCTCCACCCAGCAGGACAGCCCCGGTGGCCCCGTGCCGCGGCGCTGCCAGCTCGTCGTCATCGACGGGCCGGATGCCGGACGCGCGGTGGCGCTCGGGAGCGAGCCGGTGCGGGTGGGCACGCGCGAGGGGTGCGCGTTGCGGCTGAGCGATCCGCGCGTGTCGGGCGAGCACCTGGAGGTGTGGGCCGAGGAGACGGGCTTCGGGGTGAGGGACCTGGGCAGTCGCAACGGCACGCGCTACGAGGGCTCGCGGCTGGGCGAGGCGCGGGTGCGCGTGGGGGCGACCTTCAAGTTGGGGCGCAGCTTCGTGCGCATCCAGGCGCGAGGGCAGCCGTGGGAGGTGAGCCCCAGCCAGGCGCGGCGCTTCGGGGAGCTGGTGGGCGAGAGCCTGGCGATGCGCGAGCTGTTCGCGGTGCTCGAGCACGTGGCGCCCACGGACACGACGGTGCTGGTGCAGGGCGAGACGGGGACGGGCAAGGAGGGCGTGGCGCGGGCGCTCCACGAGGCGAGCGCGCGGCGCAAGGGGCCCTTCGTGGCGGTGGACTGTGGCGCGCTGCCGGAGGGGCTGGTGGAGAGCGAGCTGTTCGGCCACGTGAAGGGCGCCTTCACGGGCGCGCTGGCGGCGCGGGCGGGTGCCTTCGCGCGGGCGCGTGGGGGCACGCTCTTCCTGGACGAGCTGGCGGGCATCTCCCCAGCGGTGCAGGCGCGGCTGTTGCGCGTGCTGGAGGAGCGCCGGGTGCGCCCGGTGGGCGGGGACGCCGAGCAGGCCGTGGACGTTCGCGTGGTGGCGGCCTCGCGGGTGGACCTGTCGCTGGCGGTGGCCGAGGGCACGTTCCGCTCGGACCTCTACTACCGGCTGGCGGTGGTGACGCTGACCCTGCCCGCGCTGCGCCAGCGCCGCGAGGACCTGGCCCTGCTGGTGGCGGAGCTGCTGCGCCGCCGGGGCTTCGAGCCGGGCGCGGTGCGAGGCCCGGGCCTGGAACTGCTGTCCGGGCACGACTGGCCCGGCAACGTGCGGGAGCTGCGCAACGTGTTGGAGCGCTCGCTGGTGCTCTCGCGCGGGGCGGGGAGCTTCGAGCAGTTGCGGCTGTCGCTCCAGCCCCAGGGGACGGGGGCGGAGCTGACGTTGCGCACGGACCTGCCCTTCGCCGAGGCGAAGCAGGCGGTGGTGGAGTCCTTCGAGCGGCACTACCTGCGGGACGTGCTGGCGCGCGTGGGGGGCAACCTCTCGGAGGCGGCGCGACAGGCGGGAGTGGATCGCAAACACCTGCGCGCCCTGGCCCGCCGCCACGGCCTCTTGTCCGAGGAGCCCGAGTAGGAAGAAGCCCTCACGCGGGCAACCACTTGCGGCCGAAGGGCTTGTGGTACCGGTAGGGACGCAACGTCCCGTCGGGAGCCACCTCCAGCCACTGGCTGTGGTCGTTGTTCGGGATGTATCTGTCTCCGCAGCGGCAGCGATACGGGAAACCGAGGTGCTCCTGGCTCCTCCGTTGCATCAATTGCTTGTCCGCCTCGGACAGGTCCTCGCGTCCCGCCAGAAACTCGTAGTCATTGGGCCCGCACCGGCCCTGGCGGCACGGAGGACGGGGAGGGCGCCACCATTCGATGAATCGAACCAGTCCGATGAGGCACGACACCAGCAGCGCGTAGGCGGCGACTCCCGCCACGGCACCCAACCCTGCTCCGACGAGAAGTCCTGGCAGGATCGTCTCCCCATACGACGCGCCGAGCCTGGCGCCGATGACCGTTCCCGTGAGGGTGCAGAAGATGAACGTGACGTCGAAGAGCGTCATGGGCGTTCCGTGGCTCCCAAGCGCCATGCCAAGCAAACCCCGTGGGCATGCCTCTGTCCACGCTCCCCCGGTGTGACACATTGTCCGTGGTGCGGGGCCCCCGGTGACAGTCTGGAATTGCCGCCCGGGAGCCCGAGTCGTCCCAGGCGGACTCACTCCCGCACGGAGACGAGCACCGCGGTGATGTTGTCCCGGCCGCCCAGGGCGTAGGCCTCCTCCACCAGCCGCTCGGCGAGTCCCTCCGTGTCGCCCTCACCCAGGCGGTCCGCCAGCCGCTCCGGCCCGAGCGGCTCATAGAGCCCATCCGAGCACAGCAGGTACACGTCCCCCGCCTGGACGTCGAGCCGGCGCACGGTGGGCTCCGCTCTGTCGGTGCCCAGCGCGCGGGTGATGAGGTGGCCATACGGGCTGTCCGCGCGGGAGGCCGTCTTGACGCCCGCCTGTCGCATCTCCTCGAGAATGGAGTGGTCACGCGTGAGGACTTCCAGGCGACCCTCGCGCAGCCGGTAGAGGCGGCTGTCTCCCACGTGCGCCACGGCCGCGCCACGGGTCCCGAGGGCGAGCGCCACCACGGTGGAGCCCATCTGGTGCAGGGGCCCCTGGCGGCGGGAGCGCACGGCGCGCTGGGCGAGCCGCGTGCAGTTGAGGAGCAGATCCTCCTCCTGGCTGAGCTGGGGCTGACGGCAGTGGGGCCAGGTGGCCTCGGGATCCCGCACGAGGCGCTCGCACAGGCCCGAGAAGGTGTCCACCACGCAGCGGCTGGCCACCTCGCCGCCCGCGTACCCGCCCATCCCATCGGCCACGACGAACAGGCCCAGGTCGGCCCGGCTCGTCCAGGCATCCTCGTTGTGGGCGCGGCGGCCCACGTGCGTCCATCCCGCGCTGTCGATTCGCATCGGTCGTTCCTCCTGGCCGGGGACAGAGCAACGGGGAGGCCACCCGTAACCGCGCGAAATCACGAGCGTCCCTGGGGGCTCGAGTCCCCAGGAGCGCCATGGCCTGACCGAGCGCGCCGGGGACTCCACACCCCACCCCGGCGCCGCTGCTTCCGTACACCCCAACTGCAATTTGACGCCTTTATAAGATTTTCCGTACAACATGGGTAGTCCTGATTTATGAGAAAATGAGGTGGGACATGTGTGGACGGGTCGTGGGAAGGAGCCTCGGTCCGAACAGGCAACTTCGAATGCCGCCGTTCCTCCATGGCAGCTACCCCGCGGTTCGTCAGGGGGTGCGCCAGGAGGGGACGCGGTGTGGCGAGCAGTACCGGCGGGGCGGTGGCTTTCCGGCTCCAGAGCAGATGCTGGAAGTGCCTCCCGGAGAAGTGGTGGTGGTGCACGAGCTGGCGGACTTCCAGCACGAGCGTCCGGTGTGGCGGCTGTACATGCTGGCGGATGTGCTGGGCGGACTGTACGAGGCCTTGAGCTGGCGCGATGTGTTCCCCGCGCGGGACGCGTACGAGGCGTTCTGCCAGGAGACGGCCTGGGGGCGCTGTACTTCGCGATCTCGCCCATGGGCCCGGTGAGCGCGGAGCGCACGGCGCTTCGCCTGGGATGCTGCGCTTCTGGGAGCCGCTCCAGTCCGCGCGCTACCTCTTCAAGAGCCTCGAGGAGGTGCTCACCTTGGAGGAGTTGATGAGGGCCTCCTGCGATTGGGCCATGGAGGCGTGGTGCCCGGGGGAAGAAGGCTCGGTGTTCACGCGTCTGGAGTTGGCCGCGAAACGCATGGCCCGGGCGACCCGGGAAGACAGCATCGAGGCCATCCTCCGACAGCTGCCCCATGCCCTGTCCCTCGCGGGTGACTTGAAACACCGGGACGTGGTGGCCGATCCGGCATTCCAACGCGAGCGTCTCCTGGCGCTCGAGCCGGTGTCCTTCAAGTACGTGTCCGGTGCGTGCACGGCGGTGCTGCTCGAGAAGTTGTATGACTGGGACAGGCAGGTTGGTCACCCGTAGAAGGTGACGTGGATGGCGTTGGCGCGTAGGCCCTGTTTTCCCGAACCCTATTGCGATCCAGGTCGGGACTGGAGTGCATGCGGGTCCCATACGCACTTCAAGGTCAGGGGGCCCCGAACGTCTCCTCCCAGAGAAGCTGGCCCTCGGGGGACAGCCCGAAGGTCCACAGGTCCGTCTTGCCCGCCCCCTTGGACATCGTCGTTCCCACGACCACCAGGCTCCCGTCCGCCAGCCGGGCGATGCCGGAGCCCGAGTCGTCCTTGGCGCCTCCATGGGCCTGTTGCCAGAGCAGGTTTCCGTCGGCGGAGAAGCGCCAGACCCTGGCTTCCCGGTCGACCAGCAGCTCCTTCCAGGAGTAGCCCGCCACGGCGAAGCCCCCGTCGGCAAGGGCGGTGACGGCATGGCCCGACCCCACCTCGGTTGCCTCCGAGACATACTCCCAGAGGGTCTCGCCTCGTGGAGCCAGACGGGCCACCCAGACGCTCGGATCCATCGCACCAGGACGGAGCAGACGGCCAGTGACGGCGAATCCTCCATCCGGGAGCAGGGCGAGCGCGTTCAGTTCCCCCTGCCCCTCGGCAGGCAAACGCGTCTCCCGGGTGGCCCGGCCATCGGACTCCAGCACGAAGAGCCTCGAAATCCCTGGTCCAACGGTCGAGGTTTCCGCCGTCCCCAGGACGGCGACGCGCTGGGCCGGGAGCGCCACCAGGGCGGTGACGTGCTCGAGCTGGGGAAGCTTCACCTCCCAGAGCAGCTCGCCCCGCGAGTTCATCCGCACCACCCAGCCCTCTCGCTCCTGGGCTCCCCCCGCGACGATGGAACCGTCCTCGAGCACAGAGACGGCATTGAGCCCATTCACGCCCTCATGACCCGGGGTTCGCTCCCAGAGGACGTCCCCCTCCGGGGAGAGCGCGAGGAGCCATCCCTGGAATCCACCCCCGGGCACACGCTCGGCTCCGACGACGATGAGCCCTCCTCCCGGCATGGAGGAAATGGCATGGCCCGAGGTCCCGAGCTTTCCATTGCCCGCATAGGTTCGCTGCCACCGGGGGGGCGGAGCCTTGTCGAACCGGAGCACCCAGGCCTGGTTGACCCCGGGCTGCCGGGAGTTGGTGTAACCGACCACGGAGAAACCATTGCCGGTCGCGATGACCCCCTCGGCCGACTCATGCCCCGTACTGTTCTCCCGCTCGACTTCTCGCGCCCAATCCATGTCACTCTGCCCCATCGTGTGAGGAAGAAAGGCTCCCATCCGGTACAGGAGGACGGGGAGCGCCGCGAGCACCAGCAGCACGAGGACGGCCAGTCCTGTCCTCCATCCAGGCCGTCTTCGAGCGTCGTCCTGGGGACTCATTCCATTCAAGGCCAGAGGCGCCTCTCCTGGGAGATCCACTGCGTCCGGAGGGGCTCCGGGAGACCCAGGTCCCGCGCGGCGCTGGCAATGGTCCTGTTGTCACAGACGAGGGTGAAGAGCCGCTGCCACTCCGGGGTATGGAGCCGGTTCTTTTCGGCCTGGCTGAAGGGGCGGATGATGGGAGCGATGTCGCTGTACTCCATCTCGTACCACGGTCCGTTGTTCTCCCCGCCGATGTGCGCGCTCAGGAAGCGCATCTGGGCCTCGAGATTGCTGCGCCAGGTGGCCAGAACCGAGCACATGGTGCGGCGATTGAGGATGCGGAGGCGCACCGAATAACGGCCCCCTCCGTCGGGCCGCCGGTCCCGGAGGATCTCGGCCTGCTCGGCGGGCGTCAACCGCTTCAGGATGGCCTCCACCTCCCGTGAGAGCCACGTCGCGCCAAAAGCGCCACCATCGAGCGCGGCGTCGAGCCGGTGGAGGTGGGGACGGATGCGCACCCGGGCGAGCTCAGCGCCATTCAGATAGCCAGCCGGGGGCGCGGGGCGCCTGTGGATGGCGGGGTTGTAGCCCGTACCACCGGGGGTGAACATGTTGGCCAGAACCATCCCGTAGTGCCAGCGTTCATCGATGGAGGTGAGCGCGGTACCCGCGAATGCCGGGACGCGACCACCCCGGACGTACGGAGGAGCGTCATCCACTTCGGCGCTGGGCGAGAAGTTCGCAACGGCGCCAGGTAGCCCCTGCAAGCGGGCAATCCGATTGAGCTGGGTGCGCGTCGCCTGGGAGACCCCCTGGTAGAGCGGCTGGATGAGCGTCTGCTCCTCGGAGAGGGTTCCCATGTCCCAATCGCGGGCCGCTTGCTCAGTCATCCCGCGGAGGTTCAGAAGCGTGCGAAGCTTGGGAAAAACGTTGTCGAAGATGACCTGATTGCCCTCGCGCATCATCGCCTGGAGATCGTTGCTGACGGTATCGGCCATACGCCCCAGGTCCTCGAGACCCGGGCTCATGATGGCGACCTCATACGCACCCGTCGCAACGATGGACGCGGCGAGCGCCCATCGTGTCTTCAATCCTTGATCGACGGAGTATCTGTAGAACCAGCTGTAGAAGTCCCGGCGCTCGATGATGCGGGTGTAGCGACGGAAGTTGTTCGCCCTCAGGTTGTAGAGGCAGGCGTCCTTCCAGCGTTGGGTGCAATTCTCACGATCGCGCTCCGTCCAATCTCCTGGTCCGAGAGGCGCGTCAGCAGCCGGGCCCTCCGTCTTCACCGTCGGCGTATTCGCCGCGAGGTTGTTGCGCGCCGGCAGGATCTGCGGCTGGGCTGCCCTGCGCAGCACCACGGTGTGACTCGCGCCGGAGGGGCAGATGGGCGCCCTGTTCTGGAACTGGTTCTTGCAGCTCCGGCACTCGAACGTGTTCATGCGTCGGCTGACTATAGGCGGAATGGGGGCCTTGCTGGGGCGGACCTGCGCTGGCGAGAACGAGTGGCGCGCCTCACTTCCCCAACAGGCGATTCACCAGCTCCACATAGCGCTGCTTGGCCGTGTCGGGCGCGATGCCCTTGAGCTTGGCCCAGGCGTCGTACTTAGCGCGGCCGGTGAAGTCCATCATGCCCGGACGCGACCCCTTCACCTCGCCCTCCGTGGCCTGCTTGAAGAGGGAGTAGAGCTGGAGCAGGGTGTCGTTGTCGGGACGCTTCGTCAGCGTCTTCACCTGGACTTGCGCTTCCTGGAACCGGGTATTCAGGTCGGACATGGGGACTCTCCCAAGAGAGGGGGACGGCTGCGCCCGCGACCCTACCAGGAAGCCGCTTCCAGGATGCCGGTGACCTCGAACCAGGGGGGCTCGGGAAACGGATTCTCCTCGATGCGCATCCCCAGCCGGCGCATCACGTCGAGCGAGGCGGTGTTGTCCCGCTGGGTCCCCGCCAGGATCCGGCCCAACTTCAAGTGGTCGAAGGCATGGGCCACCAGCGCGCGAGCCGCTTCCGTGGCGTATCCCCGCCGCTGCCAGGCTGGTGCCGTTGCCCAGAACAGCCCGACCTCCGCGGAGAAGCGCGCGCCTTCCACTCTCCCAAACGAGGGCAACTGGCCGAAGGGGGCCAGCAACGGCACGAGGCCCACCAGTCCCACGAACTGGCCGCTCTCCTCGAGCTCGACCGCGCGCTCTCCATAGGGGGGTTGGTACAGCCGCGCGAGCTGCTCGTAGTTGCGCACGGTCCACTCCAGCCACTCGCGGCGCCGCTTCAGGTTCTCGTCCTCGCCCACCGCCTGGTCCGCCCAGCCGATGTCGACGTAGAGCCGATGGCAGTCGTCCAGGTCCTCCATCCGCAATGGGCGGATCCGCAGCCTCTTCGTTTCCAACGTGGGCAGATGCATGGCGTCTGGGGCCCCCCCGGGGTGGCACGTGTGAAATCGAACGGCGAACATCCTGAACGGCTCCTGACTTGTCCAGCCCCGTGCTCACGGGCGAGGACCCGGTCATGACCTTCTCCTTTCTCCCCGTGCGCGGCCTGCTGCTGCTGGTTTGGCTGGTGGCTCCCTCGAGCGCCCTGGCCCAGGAGCCCTCCCGGTTGATGCGTCCGGGGCAGCTCGATGTGCACGCCGAAGGGGGACTCTCGTTCATCCCTCCCTCCTTCGAGGCCGGTGCCAGCACGGAAGTCGGCGTGGTCGGGCTCGGCCCTGGAACGCTCTCCGTGGGCGCGCAGCTCGGCCTCCGGCAATGTCTGCTCGCGTGCTCGCTCTCCGGCGTCCTGGCCCTGGAGCGCGTGTCGACTCGCGACGTCCACGTCCTCGGCCGCCTGGGCTACCACTTCACCTGGCCGGGCAAGAGCCAGGGCAAGGTGGACCTCCAGGGCGCCCTGCTCGGGGGCGTGATGGAGGCGCGCATCCTCCGCGACGCCCCGGAGTTCCGGTACGAGGGGCGGGGTCGCGGTCTGGCCTTCGGCCTCGCCGTGGGCGGCAACTACTTCCTCTCGTCGCGGTTCTTCGTGGGCTGCGAGGCCCGGCTCCGCTTCGCCTCTGGCCTCTACGCGCTCTCCCTCACCCGTGGCTCGTACGCGTTCACCCAGGAGGATCGCCAGTGGGTCCGCCTGGGCCTCGGCACCGTGTTCTCCGCGGGAGTCCGGTTGTTCTGACGGGTGCTGGCGTCACCGCCGGGAGGACGTGGTGCCCTCAGGCTGCGCGAGCTGCTCCAGCCGTGCGTCCGTCAGGTTGTAGGCGGGCTGGTGGAACGTGGCGATCGCGGCCTCGAAGTGTTGCCGCGCCTCGTTCCGGTCGGGGACTCCCGCATGGCCAGGGAGCACGCCCGAGAGGGCCCTCGCCCAGGAGGTAGTGAGCCTAGCAGTTCTGGATGCGCTCCAAATGGTCATCGGCGTTCTTCGCCGCCGCCCACAGGGCCTGTTTATCCAACTCGCCCACCCAGTCCTTGGGTTTCCGGACGACGAGCACCTCGAGCGTCTGGCGCACCTCGGTGGGCCGGTCCCTCATCATCTGGGGCAGAAGGGATTCCTCCAGGGGATTGCTGCGCTTTCGCCTCGGCCGTGGCTTCGGGGGACGGGGGGCGCAAGGGACGCAGGCCCACCACGTAGGGGGGGATCTCCCTTCGAGATGGAGGAGGCCGTGACGGGTCCCACCGGACCGCGATGCACGACGCAGGCGGTGGCGAGGCTCACCAGCAAGAGGAGCCAGAGTGGGGGAGGCTCGGGACGGAACGAGGGGTCATGCCCTTTGAAAGAACTTCACGCTACAGCTAGTGTGCGAGGCGCCGAGTGATGCTTGGCACTGGGAGGAGCGCAAGCGCCTGAGCCGGCAAGCGGAGATGTTCGAACATGGTGATGATATGAACCTGACTCTACTGAATACAGACGAGACCATCAGCAAGCTCGTCTCGCTCATCAAGAACGCACGCAAACAGGTGTTGCTCGTTTCTCCCTACGTCACGTTGGGAAGAGAAGACCGGATCGGTCAAGCCATTCGTGCGGCGCTGAACAACAAGGTCTCCGTCACCCTGATCTTTCGGCTCGATGACGATTTCCAGGCCCTCGTCCGGACCTACAGTGAGTACCTTGAGGAACTCACCGCACGGGGCCTGCTCATCCGTGTTCTCCCAAAGCTCCATGCGAAGCTGTACTGGTCGGAGTCCGAGGTCATCATCTCCTCGCTGAACCTGCTCTCCTCCTCGTTCCTCTCCAGTATCGAGGTGGGGCTTTGGTCGCAGGAGCCCGCGGACGTGGCACTGGTGAGGAAGTTCATCGGCCAGGAGATCGAGCCACACCTCCTCTCTGGCGAAGACATCAAGAAGCGGGCGGCCACCAACGCTGGTGGAGACACCCATTCCACCAGGAGCGCCAAGCAGACGGAACGCTCTCGTGCTCCAGTTGCGATGCAAGGGGTGTGCATCCGGTGTGCCACCGGGATTGCACTCAACCCAGAAAAGCCATATTGCTGGAACGACTTCCAGAAGTGGGCTGAGTACGAGAACGCGGACTATGAAGATAGGTTCTGTCATGGCTGTGGCAAGGAGTTCCCCGCCACCATGAACAAGCCCCTGTGCCGGAGCTGCTATCGGAGGGTGGTCGGCTGAGATGTCGTGAGGGGTTGAACGGGCGCCGCCTTCAGGAGGCCGTGGAGGGCATAAGCCGTTCCAGGAGCACCCACGCCTTGTCCCAGCCCGGAACCCGCTCGGCAATCTGGCCATGGAGCCATCGAGCCACCATGGGGGGGGGAGGGGCGGAAGACTGCGCCATCCCCTGCTCAGCACTCACCAGCAGGCGTGCAACCAGGTGGGCAGGAGCGGCCCATGCCTGGTGCAGGGCTGTCTCCCAGTGCCCTTGTTGTAACAGGCGCTCGACTTCCTCACAGAGCACCTCGGGCCAGCGCCGCCACAGCAGCCTTCGGCTGGAGTGATCATAGGCATCGGGATAGCCGGCGCGGATGGCCTGCCGAACGTGTTCCTCGGGCATCATCTGGAGCGCGGTGAGTTGAGAGTAGCCTGTCTTGGACCGGGAGATACCACCCGAACCCGTCCAGCCTCGGAGAAAGACATTCCAGTGTTCGCGCTGGAAGAAGGGAAACATGGACTCCTGCCGGAACATGGAGTGGTAATGCCTATCTTCGACGAAGACTTCGACGACGGCTGCGGGCAGTGTCGTCCATAATAGTTGCGCGTGCGGTGCTACAGGAGCAAGGAACTGAGGAAGCTGCTTGTCATGGCGTTCCTTGAGCCAGATATCCCAGATCCTTCGGGCGAGCCTTTCCCACTCCAGGCCGCGACGCCGGACGTAATCGGGCAGGACGATGCCGAGTTCGCGCCAAGTGAAGTATCCTTCCAATTCGCTTAGCGTCAAGTCCTTGCTCTGGAGTCGTCTGAGCAGATACTCAGGTTGGGCCAATTCAGGAATCCGGGAGGCTGAGTCATTGAAGAGATGAAGCCTGTTCATCAGCCGGCCCCCCAGTTCCAGGAGGGGTAGCCACCAATCAGTGGAACGGGCGCCCTTCTCTTGAGCAGTCCGGCAGGCGGCCATGTCCAACAACCAGATCCGCGTCTGCTCGGACATCGTGGCGCACCAGTCTTCAATCGAGAGTTCGCTGCGTGGCGGCAGTGCCTCGGTGAGAGACAACAGGGCAGTGTACCAGAGCCCGCGATCGAGCAGCGGTTCTTCTTGCTCGGACTTATGGGCGTAAGTGATTCTTGGCAGAGGTATTCCGTCATGGGTGGGGATGGTGAGCGCCCGCTGGTGTCGCAGGATGTTCCAACGAAGGTCTTCGGGGATTTGTACGCCCAGGAGTGAGGCGAATCCAAGTGCGCGAAAGGCTGCCTCAAGTCCCGCGACCCAGGCGGGAGCGGTGGGCGCGGGTCGAGCGAGTAGCTGCTCCACGAGGGTGAAGTCCTTCCTCCGGCAGCGCTCGAACAGCTCTTTGAACACCGTGACGGCGTGTTCCTGCCGGAGCAGCACTCCTCCCCATGCCTCGGGCCCTTGTCCGAGGAGCTCCAGGAGGGAGTGTTGGAGCAGTGCTTCCAAGACCCAGGGTGGACGAAAGGCATACTGCCCGGGTTGCCGTTCGCGCAGCAGTCCGAGGCTGCGTAATGCCTTCACGGTTCGGAATGCATCCGCAGGCAGTTGGGTGCGTGCCTTGTCGAGGTGCGCCTTGTCCACCTTCAACCCGTTTTCCGCGAGTGTCTCCAGCCACTCGAGGTCAACCCTGTCGGGCCTGACTCGGACGAGCGCGTGCCATGCATCGAGTGTACGTGCCTCATGGGAGGGGGCTGAGCCGTCTTGGAGCAGGGAGTGGCTCAGGTATGACAACCGCTCCCAGAGCTTGGGTACCGGGAGGTCTACTTCATTCTCGCGATGCTGGATGAGCATGCGCAGGAAGAGCTTCGCCATTTCGGATAGGTCTTGTGTCTTGGCGAGAGGGCCCGTGCCATCCTTCCGGCCATAGGTTGCGAAGAGCCCCGCCAGTCCCAATGCGGTGCCGACGTTGTCGATGCGGTTGAGAATGGTGGACTGGGAGAGCCATTGGCGGAACGCCCTCGCATCGAACCTCTTCACGGTGACACGCTCCTCGAGCCATTCGAGAAAATCGTCAATCCATTCAGGAGCGCTGGCGTTCTTCACGAGTCTCCAGTTGGGCGGTGGTTTGCGGAAGAGACGCTCCTCATCCTCCTCTGGGCGGTTCTCTGGCGGTGCGGAGGGAAGAGACTCGGTGGCCACGCAGATCTTCCATTCTTCCCACCTCTGCTCCCAGTCGGGAGCCTCTTCCGCGGAGTCCAGTTCGACGAATACCGGGTGGCCATTGGCCGGGAGTTGCTGCTCGGCCTCAGCCCATGTCCTGGCCTGAATGAAGACCGCCAGCCCACGTGCTTGGAGCCACTGACCCACCAGTGTCCGTCCCGAGCCACTGGGCGCGTACCACCACAAGGGCCAGAAGGCCGGGTCTTGAACCTCCATCCGAATTCCGGGTGGTAGCGGCTCATGCCTCAGGTCCAACGGTCGTGTCTGCACATCGCGGAGCCGGAGCTTCGCGCCGGGGGCGAGCTTGTTGGCTTGGAGTTCCGCCAACTGTTCGTTCAATTCCTCCGGGGCCATTTCCAGGGCTTCAGCGAGGGCGCGGGACACCTCGGGATGTTGATCGAGCCACTCCAGTGATTGGCCCTCGTCGAACTTCCCCAGGTACGTCGCCAGCGACGTCGCCTTGAGTTTCTTGCCTCGAGGCCAGGCGTGCGCCTTGCGCACCCGCTGTGCCAGCTCGCTAACGCTGGTGCTCGGGGGCTCTAGCTGCTCCATTCGCTCGCGAATCCACCCCATGGGTTGTTGCTCCTCCTGGACACCTCAAGTCTCGTCCAAATTGGACTCAAGTTGAGCGAGATTCTGGGACGATTGGAAGCAGTGACGCCCTCCTATAACTTCAGGCCATCTCAAGCATGACGAAGAGGTGTTCCATGACGACTCTCGACGGTGGCCAGTACTGGTGCGATCTCCTGCCCGACTCCGTGACGGCAATGTGGACTGCGGCTCTGGGCTCCATGGGGTCGGGCCGCTATACGCTGATCGCTCCCGCTGCACGAACCCTCATCGAGCGGGTTGCTCGAGATCTGCTTGGCGAGAGCGGCAACCCGGGCGAGTCACTCCGTGCCCTCAAGGACGCGGGGTTCATCACCCACCGCCTTCGGCGGCAGCTTCAGGTCGTGGTGGAGGTGGGGAACGCCGTATTGCATCGCGGACTGGAACTGGAGGAGGCCGAGGCTCGGCTCATCTTGGGTCTCATCGAGACCCTGCTGCGCGTCTCATACTTTCCAGAGGCACGGGTGGAAGCCTTGAGGTCCGCCATTCCCCCACGCCGATGAGCGAAATCAGCCCTGGCCCACTTCGCCTCGCCAACTCAGCAAGGGGAGCAGGCCCACCACGTAGGGACTCGGGACGGAGCGTGGGGCCATGCCCCGTTTCTTCCCGTGGCCAGAATCCGTCGGAAGTTGTCGTTTCGGCCACTCGCGGGGGAGGGAAGTCCCAGGCTTAATCACGAACATCCTCGTGCCTGTGAAGCCAGACTCCACATCGGGCACGGCGATGACCCATAAGAGGGAAAGCGAAATGAATCAGACACAACCGCCGCCGCTCCAGATTGGAATGCTGCTCTACCCGGACTTCACGCTCCTGGACCTGACCGGTCCCCAGGGCGTGCTGGGCCTGCATGGGAAGACCCACCTCCTCTGGAAGACGCTCGACGCGGTTTCCACCGACACGGGGATCAGCCTCAACCCGACCACGACCTTCGGTGACTGCCCGGACGACCTGGACATCCTGTTCGTGCCGGGTGGGTTCGGCACGCCGCAGGCCATGGAGGACCCGGAGATTCTCCGCTTCCTCGCGAACCGGGCGGCACGAGCCCGATACGTGACGTCCGTGTGCTCGGGGTCGCTCCTCCTGGGGGCGGCGGGTCTGCTCCGGGGGTACAAGTCCACGTCGCACTGGGCCGTGCACGAACTGCTTCCGATGTTTGGAGCGGAAGCGGTCCAGGCGCGCGTCGTGGTCGACCGCAACCGGATCTCCGGCGGAGGGGTGACGGCGGGGATCGATTTCGGGCTGGTGCTCCTGGCGCAACTTCTCGGGGAGGATGCCGCGAAGAGCACGCAGCTCATGCTGGAGTACGACCCACAGCCTCCCTTCGATTCGGGCACGCCCAAGACCGCCGAGCCCCGCATCGTGAAGCAGGTCCTGGACTTCCTCGAGCCGTTGAACCAGCAGATGCTGCGAGGCGCTCAGGCCGCACTCCGCGCGACGAGCACCTGAGCGGCCGCCGGGGACACCCCTGGCGCCAGGGTGGCGATGTCAGGCTCTCTCGCTTTTTAGCGACGTCCCTCCGCGAGCGGGCCTGTCGTGTCCCTCGGCGTGCCCTTGGCTCGCTCCTTGCTGAATGGCGCGGGCATGAACATCCGCCTGATGCTCCGATGGTGTCCCGTTGTCCTCTCCCTTGGCTGTGGGCCGCGGCAGACCGTCTACGAAGAGGTGGGGGTCGCGACCTACTTCCTGGACAACCAGTCGAGCCATGCGCTGCGCGTCGAGTGGAAGACGAGCCCGCAGCTTGACAGTGAGACCGGGCAGAAGTCTGTCCCGAGCGGTACGGTGAGGGAGCTGTTCTCCGACAGCCACTTCGGCGTGAATCCCTTGCCCACGGATACCTTCGCCTCACTGGCGATCTATCGGGTGGATACCGGCGGCAGGGTCTACCTGCAGGAGCCGATACGCGTCGAAGCCTGGCACCGTGAGCGCAAGGACTCGCGGCTCTACGGACTCACCCATTACACCTTGCGCATCCGCGATGAGGATATGCCATTGCCCTGAGCATGGCTCCTCCCTGCCTCGCGTCCCTGTTCTGATTTCACGGGCCCCCTCGTGTAGGGCGCACGGCCCGCGAGGGGCCCATCGTGCAAGGTGCAACCCGGGAGCGGTGGGCCCTCTCCCAAATACGCGAAATCACGAGGGGGAGGAGGCAGGGCACCGGGTACGGCGCGTGCTCTTGGGACGGGGCACACCATGGCTCCTTCTTGCCTCGCGCCCCTGTTGTCGTCCCTGCTGCTCGGTCAGTCTCCGGCCGAGTCCCTCGCCTCGCGCCTGAAGGTGGAGGGCGGGGCGGACGTCTATTACGGCTACAACTCCAACCGCCCGGCCGGTGGCGCCAACTTCCTTCCCGGCACGGGCACCACCGCCCTGCGCGACAACGCCTTCACGCTCAACCTGGCCAGTCTGGGGGTGAGTCTGGAGCCCGCGCCCGTGGGCTTCCATGTCCTGGTGGGCCTGGGCACCGCGGTGGACGTGGTGCACGCCGCCGAGCCCGAGGCCCCCGGCAGCGGTCCCGAGGTGTGGCGGCTGCTCCAGCAGGCGTCCGTGTCCTATGTGCACGGGCCCCTCGCGCTGGAGGCGGGCATCTATCCGAGTCACATCGGCCTGGAGGTGCTGCCCTCGCAGGGAAACTGGACGTACACCCGCTCGTGGATGGGCGAGCTGTCGCCCTACTACCAGGCGGGGCTCAAGGGCACGTGGACGTTCTCGAAGGAGTGGAGCGCGCAGC
Organism: Cystobacter fuscus DSM 2262; assembly: GCF_000335475.2. Classification (NCBI taxonomy): domain Bacteria; kingdom Pseudomonadati; phylum Myxococcota; class Myxococcia; order Myxococcales; family Archangiaceae; genus Cystobacter; species Cystobacter fuscus. The sequence continues at coordinate 626,034 of NZ_ANAH02000004.1, forward strand.
TCCACGTGCTCAATGGCTGGCAGACCATCGGCGAGAACAACCGTGGCAAGGCCCTGGGCACGCAGGTGGCCTACGCGGGCGAGCGGCTGTCGGCCTCCTTCAACACCTTCATCGGCGAGGAGGGCTCGGGCGGTGACGCGGGTCTGAGGCTCTTCGGCGACCTGGTGGCCACTCTGCGGGTGACGGAGGTGCTGAGCCTCGCGGCCACCGCGGACGTGGGGACCCAGAGGCGCCCCGGCCAGCCCGCCGCCGTCTGGTACGCCGCCGCGCTCAACGGCCGTTTCCAGGTGGCCGGGCCCGTGGCCGTGGCCGCTCGCGCCGAGCTGTTCGATGACCGGAGCGGCCTCATCAGCGGCACCGTCCAGCGGCTCGTGGAGGGCACCCTCACCCTCGAGGTGCGGCCCGTGGAGCACCTCGTCCTCAAGCTGGAGGCGCGGCACGACCGTTCCCGTGCGGATGTCTTTGGCGGCCCTCCGCCACGTTCCACCCAGACCCTCGTGGTGGCCGGAGCCACCGCGTTTTTCTAGGAGCCCCCCATGGATGCCGCCCTGCTGCTGGTGACCGTTGGTTTCTTCGCGCTCACGTGGGCCTACGCCCGCGGCTGCGAGCGCCTGTGAACGGCTGCCGCTTCCCAGCCACTCACTTGCCCACGTATCGGTAGAACGTCGGGCGCCGTCCAGACCAGTAGTCCCGGACGTAACTCGCCGGGGCAACGCCCGTGCTGCTCTGCGCGCCGATGAAGGTGCCCGCCTTCGCGTCGACCACGATGCCCATGTGATCGCTGCCGCCGCTGAAATGCACGATGTCACCCTCCCTCACTTCGTTTGGACTGATGCGGGAAAAGGAGGGTGAACGGGCAATGTCCGTGGCTTGCGTGTAGGGGGCATTGGCATACCCCGCTTCCTTGAGGACTTCCCAGACGAAGTGGGAGCAGTCGATGCCATTGCCATCCCCGCCACCAAACTCGTAAGGCGTGTTCGTCCACTTGCCGGCGATGGATTTGACTTCATGCGAGGTGGGCATGTCTGCTCCTTTTGTGGGGGAGGGCACGTCGTACGCAGAGTGAAGTCTAACGTGAAGAGGCCGCTCGGCTGGGGGAGCTCGGGTGGTTTTGTCGATTGCCAGACGGATGCACGCTCGCCGAGCGGGACGCGCTGCTCGTACGGACCACGCGCGTCGAGTCCCCGCCGCGAGAGGACGGGCCCCCCTCGTGTAAGTCGCACGGCCGCGAGCGGCCCATCGTGCAAGGTGCAACCCGGGGGACATGTGGCCGCGCCCAAGCCCCTGGAATCACGAGCGGGAGGAGTGGGGGGAGACGGGCACGGCGTGTGCTCTGGGTAGCACGTGAAAGGAAGTCATCGTCCATGACCTTCGATTACGTCGCCGGTGCCGTGCTCGCGGTGCTGCTCACCGTCTATCTCGTCTACGCCCTGCTGCGGCCCGAGCGCTTCTAGGAAAGACAGCCATGAGTCTCCTCGGTTGGTCGCAGATCCTCCTCTTCCTCGCCCTGGTGCTCGCGTTGACGCGGCCCGTGGGCGCCTACCTCTTCCGGGTCTTCGAGAGACCCGAGCAACCCCTTCCCCGGGTGCTCGGCCCCGTGGAGCGCCTGCTGTTGCGGCTGTGCGGCGCCTTCCCGGCGCGCGAGCAGACGTGGGGGCAGTACACGCTGGCGCTCCTGTCCTTCAGCCTCGTGGGCATGCTCGCCACCTACGCGGTGCTGCGCCTGCAACACGTGCTGCCGCTCAATCCCCAGGGCCTTCCCTCGGTGGGGCCGGAGCTCGCCTTCAACACGGCGGCGAGCTTCACCACCAACACCAACTGGCAGTCCTACGCGGGCGAGTCCACGCTGAGCTACCTCAGCCAGATGCTGGGGCTCGCCACGCACAACTTCACGTCCGCGGCGGCGGGCCTCGGTGTGGCGCTGGCACTCGCCCGGGGTTTCACCCGGCGGCCCGGTCCCGAGGGCTCCAAAACGTTGGGCAACTTCTGGGTCGATCTGGTGCGCGGCCTGCTCTACGTGTTCCTGCCGCTGTGCCTCGTCTACGCGCTCTTCCTCGTGGCCGAGGGCGTGCCGCAGACGTTCGCGCCCTCGCGCGAGCTGACGACGCTGGAGGGCGTGAAGCAGACGCTGGCGCTCGGGCCGGTGGCCTCGCAGGAGGCCATCAAGATGCTCGGCACCAATGGCGGCGGCTTCTTCAACGCCAACAGCGCCCACCCCTTCGAGAACCCCACGCCGCTCACCAACCTGGTGCAGATGCTCTCCATCTTCCTCCTCCCCGCGGCCCTCACGCACACCTATGGCCGGATGGCTGGGGACACGCGCCAGGGCTGGGCGCTCCTCACGGCAATGAGCTTCCTGTTCCTCGTGGGGGTGACGGTGGCCTACGCCGCCGAGTCCGCGTCCAACCCCGCCGTGGCCGCCGCCCAGGTGGCTCCCGCCGGCAACCTCGAGGGCAAGGAGGTGCGCTTCGGCATCGCCGCCTCGGCCCTCTTCGCCACCGTCACCACGGATGCCTCGTGCGGCGCCGTCAACGCCATGCATGACAGCTTCATGCCGCTCGGGGGGCTGGTGCCCCTGGTGAACATGCAGTTGGGCGAGGTCATCTTCGGCGGCGTCGGCGCGGGCCTCTACGGCATCCTCGTCATGGTGGTGCTCGCCGTCTTCATCGCCGGCCTCATGGTGGGCCGCACGCCCGAGTACCTCGGCAAGAAGATCGAGGCGCGCGAGATGAAGCTCGCCATGTTGTACGTGCTCATCTTCCCGCTCGTCATCCTCGGTCTGAGCGCGGTGGCGGCGGTGCTTCCCCAGGGCGTGTCCTCGCTCAACAACGCCGGGCCCCATGGCCTGTCCGAGCTGCTGTATGCCTTCACCAGCGGCACGGCCAACAACGGCAGTGCCTTCGCCGGCCTCAACGCCAACACGCCCTTCTGGAACGTGAGCCTCGGCCTGTCCATGCTCGCCGGGCGCTTCCTGATGATCGTCCCGGTGCTGGCGCTCGCGGGCGGCATGGTGGGCAAGAAGGTCGTGGCGGCGGGCCCGGGCACCTTCCCCACCCACGGCGGACTCTTCACGGGGCTGTTGGTGAGCGTCGTCGTCATCGTGGGCGCGCTCACCTTCTTCCCCGCTCTCTCCCTCGGTCCCCTCGTCGAGCACTTCCTCGCCGGGGCCGGAAAGGCGTTCTGACATGTCCTCGCTCCTCGAACCGGCGCTCCTCAAGCAGGCCAGTCTGGACAGCCTGCGCAAGCTTCACCCCCGGCACGTGGCCCGCAACCCCGTGATGTTCGTGGTGTGGGCGGGCAGTGTGCTCACCACGGTGCTGGTGGTGAAGGACCTCGTGGCCCCGGGGCCCGACGCCACGCCCGCGTGGTTCACCGTGGGGGTGACGCTCTGGCTGTGGTTCACCGTGCTCTTCGCCAACTTCGCCGAGGCCGTGGCCGAGGGCCGGGGCAAGGCCCAGGCGGGTGCCCTGCGCAAGATGCGCCGGGACACGCCCGCGCGCAGGCTCGTGGATGGACGCGAGGAGCGGGTGTCCGCGCCGGACCTGCGCAAGGACGACCGCGTGGTGTGCGAGGCGGGAGACCTCATCCCCGGGGATGGCGAGGTGGTGGAGGGCATCGCCAGCGTGGACGAGTCCGCCATCACCGGCGAGTCCGCCCCCGTCATCCGGGAGTCCGGTGGAGACCGCTCGTCCGTGACGGGCGGCACCAAGGTGCTCTCCGACCGCATCGTGGTGCGCATCACCGCGAACCCGGGCGAGTCCTTCCTGGATCGGATGATCGGCCTGGTGGAGGGCGCGGCGCGGCAGAAGACGCCCAATGAGATCGCCCTGCACATCCTCCTGGTGGGGCTCACCGTCGTCTTCCTGCTCGCGTGTGTGTCGCTGGTGCCGCTCGCGCTCTACTCGGGGGTGAGGCTGTCGGGGACGGCGGTGGTGGCGCTGCTCGTGTGTCTCATTCCCACGACGATCGGCGGCTTGCTGTCGGCCATCGGCATCGCGGGCATGGACCGGCTCCTGCGCAAGAACGTGCTCGCCATGAGCGGCCGGGCGGTGGAGGCGGCGGGAGACGTGGACACGCTGCTGCTCGACAAGACGGGCACCATCACCCTGGGCAACCGCATGGCCACGGAGCTGCTCCCCCTGCCGGGCGTGCGCATGGAGGACCTGGCCGAGGCCTCGCAGCTCGCGAGCCTCGCGGACGAGACGCCCGAGGGCCGCTCCATCGTCGTGCTGGTGAAGGACACCTACAAGATGCGTCCCCGCGAGCTCCAGGCGCACCAGGCCACCTTCGTGGCGTTCTCCGCCCAGACGCGCATGAGCGGGTGCGACCTCGTGGATCCTCACCCTCGCGCCATCCGCAAGGGCGCGGTGGACGCCGTCATCCGGTACGTGGAGTCCCAGGGGGCCACCGTGCCGCCGGAGCTGCGCGAGACGGCGGCGCGCATCGGCGACGCGGGCGGCACCCCCCTGGCGGTGGCGGATGGGGTGCGGGTGTTGGGCCTCATCCACCTCAAGGACGTGGTGAAGGGCGGCATCAAGGAGCGCTTCGAGCGCTTCCGCGCCATGGGCATCCGCACGGTGATGATCACCGGCGACAACCCGCGCACCGCGGGGGCCATCGCCCGCGAGGCCGGAGTGGATGACTTCCTCGCCGAGGCCACCCCCGAGGCGAAGCTCGCGCTCATCCGCGCCGAGCAGGCCAAGGGCAAGCTCGTGGCGATGACGGGCGATGGCACCAACGACGCGCCCGCGCTCGCTCAGGCCGACGTGGGCGTGGCGATGAACACCGGCACCCAGGCCGCCAAGGAGGCCGGCAACATGGTGGACCTGGACTCCAACCCCACCAAGCTCCTGGAGGTGGTGGAGGTGGGCAAGCAACTGCTCATGACGCGCGGCACGCTCACCACCTTCTCCATCGCCAACGACGTGGCCAAGTACTTCGCCATCCTCCCCGCGCTCTTCCTCGGCGTCTTCCCGGAGATGCGCCCCCTCGACATCATGGGCCTCACGTCGCCCTACAGCGCCATCCTCTCGGCCGTCATCTTCAACGCCCTCATCATCATCGCCCTCATCCCGCTCGCGCTCCGGGGCGTGCGCTACCGCCCCCTGGGCGCCGCCGCGCTCCTGCGCCGCAGCCTGCTGCTCTACGGCGTGGGCGGCGTGCTCGTGCCCTTCATCGGTATCAAGGCCATCGACGTGGTGCTCACCGCCGTGGGCCTCGCCTGAGAAAGGACTCCCTCCATGCTCTCCTCCCTGCTGTCCGCCCTGCGCGCCACGCTCGTCACCTTCGCCCTCACCGGGTTGCTCTACCCCCTGGCTGTCACCGGCCTGTCCCAGGTGCTCTTCGCCCACGAGGCCCAGGGCTCGCTCGTCACCGATGACCGGGGCCAGGTGGTGGGCAGTGCCCTCCTCGCCCAGGGCTTCTCCCGCGCGGGCTACTTCCAGCCCCGTCCCTCCGCGGCGGGCGCCGGGTACGATGCCTCCGCCTCCTCGGGCAGCAACCTGGGGCCGACTTCCCAGAAGCTGCGGGAGCGCGTCGCGGCCGACGCCGAGCGCCTGCGTCAGGACAACCCCGAGGCCCCGGGGCCGGTGCCCACCGAGCTCGTCACGGCGTCCGGCTCGGGGTTGGATCCCCACCTGTCACCCGAGGCCGTGCACTGGCAGGTGCCCCGGGTGGCGAGGGCGCGCCGCGTGGAGCCCGAGCGCGTCCAGGCCGTGGTGGACTCGCTCGTCGAGGAGCGGACGCTGGGCGTGCTCGGCGAGCCCCGGGTGAACGTGCTCCTGCTCAATCTGGCGTTGGATCGCCGTCTGGGGACGGCTACGTTGGCCGGAGGGTCTTGATGCCCCGTGGGCGCGCGGAAGATTTCCTGGAGCTGGTCGAGCGCGGCCGGCGCGGGCGGCTGAAGCTGTACATCGGCTTCGCCGCGGGCGTGGGGAAGACGTACCGCATGCTCGAGGAGGCCCATGCCCTGCGTCAGCGGGGCGTGGACGTGGTGCTCGGCTTCGTCGAGACGCACGGCCGCGCCGAGACCCAGGCGCTCATCGAGGGACTGGAGTCCATTCCCCGTGCCGTCTTCACCTACCGCGACGTGTCCGTGGAGGAGATGGACCTGGACCGCGTGCTCGCGCGCAAGCCCCAGGTGGTGGTGGTGGACGAGCTGGCGCACTCCAACGCGCCCCCGTGCCGCCACCGCAAGCGTTATCAGGACGTGGAGGAGCTGCTCGCCGCGGGCATCAACGTCATTGGCGCCTTCAACGTGCAGCACCTGGAGAGCCTCAATGACTTGCTCGAGCGCAACATCGGCGTGCGCGTGCGCGAGACGCTCCCGGACAGCTTCCTCAAGAGCGCGGACCAGGTGGTGAACCTGGACCTGGCGGTGGAGGACCTGCACGAGCGGCTCCGGGCGGGGAAGATCTACGCGGCGGACAAGGTGCCGGGCGCGCTGGAGAGCTTCTTCCGCCAGGACAACCTGTCCACGTTGCGCGAGCTGGCGCTGCGCGAGGTGGCGGAGAGCCTGGACCGGGCCACGGGCACGCGGGCGCGCACGGGGGAGGACTCGCCGAAGCCCGGGGGCTGGGGCCGGTTGATGGTGGCGCTCAGCAGCAACCCGCCGCACGCGGCCACGCTCCTGCGCCGCGGCTCGCGCATGGCGGGCCGGCTGAACACGGATTGGTTCGTCGTGTACGTGGAGACGCCGCGCGAGGCCCCGCACCTCATCGACGCCGAGGCCCAGCGCCACCTGCTGACGAACATCGAGATGGCGCGGGAGCTGGGCGCGGAGGTGGTGCGGCTCAAGTCGGAAGACCCCGTGGGAGCGCTGCTGGACTTCGCGCGCTCGCACGGGGTGGGGCACATCATCGTGGGCCGCTCGCGCCAGCCCTGGTGGCGGCGCATGTTGGGGCTCGCCTCGGACGTGCGGCTGTTGCGTGAAGGCGAGGGCATCGACATCCACGTGGTGTCCTTCCACCCCCCGCGCGAGGAGCGGCGGCCATGATTCTGCGTCACAAGCTGCTGCTGGCCCAGATGCCCCTGGCGCTCGCCCTGTTGCTGGTGGGGGTGGTGGCCGTGAACACGCTGCGCGAGCTGGGGCGCGCCGGCCAGGACATCCTCGCGGACAACTACCGCAGCGTGCTGGCCATGCAGGACATCATCGAGCACCTGGAGCGGCTGGACAGCGCGGCGCTCTTCGTCGTGGCGGGCGAGCGGCGACGGGGCCTGGAGCAGGTGGAGGCCCACCGGGCGCTGCTCGAGACGACGCTGCGCATCCAGGAGGGCAACATCACCGAGCCCGGTGAGGCCGAGGCCACGCGTCGGCTGGGCGAGGCCTGGACGGGCTACCGGAGCCAATACGAGCGCTTCCTCGGTCTGGAGCCCGGCGAGGCGCGCGGGGTGTATTTCGAGACGCTCGCGCCGGGCTTCCAGGGGGCGAGGGAGGCGGCGCGGGCCATTCTCGCGCTCAACCAGGACGCCATGGTGCGCAAGAGCGAGGCCCAGCAGCGGCAGAGCCAGCGGGTGAACGTGCTCATGGGGCTGGCGGTGGTGGGCGCGCTCGCGGGAGGACTGCTGGCCTCGGCCTCGCTCACCCAGCGGGCGCTGCGGCCGGTGGGGGTGTTGTCGGGGGCGGTGCGGCGGCTGGGCGAGGGAGACCTGGGCACGCGCGCGGTGGTGGAGGGCGGGGATGAGATCGCCGGGCTCGCGCGGGACTTCAACGCCATGGCCGAGGCGCTCCAGCGCTACCAACGCAGTTCCCTGGGCGAGTTGCTCCAGGCGCAGGCATCGGCCCAGGCGGCGATCGACAGCCTGCCGGACCTGGTGGTGGTGTTTGGCGTGGAGGGGGGCGTGCTCAACGTCAACCGCGCGGCGGAGGAGTCATTGCGTCTGTCCTTGGAAGGGGGCGGGACGCTGGGCCAGGTGGGGCCCGAGGTGCGCGCGGTGCTCGAGCGGGTGCGCGCGCACGTGCTGGGCGGCAAGGGCGCGTACCTGCCCACCGGCTACGAGGAGGCGGTGCGGCTGGAGGCACCCGAGGGGGCGCGCTGGCTCCTGCCGCGGGGCAGCCCGGTGTATGGCGAGGGCGGTGGCGTGGTGGGCGCGACGGTCATCCTCCAGGACGTGACGCGGCTGCGGCGCTTCGACGAGCTGAAGAACGATCTGGTGGCCACGGTGGCGCACGAGTTCCGCACGCCGCTCACGTCACTGCGCATGGCCATCCATCTGTGCGTGGAGGAGGCGGCGGGCCCCATCACGGAGAAGCAGGCGGATCTGCTCCACGCGGCGCGCGAGGACTGCGAGCGATTGCAGGGCATCGTGGATGACCTGTTGGATTTGTCCAAGCTGCAATCGGGCCGGGAAGTCTTGGAATTGCGGCCCGTGTCCACGCGCGAGGTATTGGAGATGGCGCTCGCCCCGCATCGGATGGCGGCGGAGGAGAAGGGCGTGCGCCTGCGGGAAGCGCCGGAGCCGGAGGTGGAGGACACGCGGGTGGAGGCGGATCCCGAGCGTCTGCAATTGGTGCTCTCCAACCTGGTGGCCAACGCGGTGAGGCACACGCCGCGCGAGGGCGAGGTGGTGGTGCGGGCGCGGCGGGACGGCGAGGCGCGCATCCGCTTCGAGGTGGCGGACACGGGCGAGGGCATCGCCCCGGAGCACCAGACGCGCGTCTTCGAGAAGTTCTACCGGGTGCCGGGCGCCGGGACGGGCAGCGCGGGACTGGGTTTGTCCATCGCCCAGGAGATCGTTCAGGCGCACGGGGGCGAGCTGGGATTGACGAGCGAAGTGGGCCGGGGGAGCACTTTCGGGTTCTCGCTTCCGCGCTCGCGGCGGGACGAGTAGGACTGAGAGGGACGCCTTGGTCCCTCTCTCCGCGCCCGAGGTGCTGGTGTGTTCGGTGCCGTGTCGCTGACAGATCTGAGCATCGGCTGCCGCTGGAATGTGCTCCACCAGACAGCCAGGAAGGGGGGATGCGATGTGTGCGGAGCCCTTCGTTATACTCAGTGTGAAGCTGAGTCTGCGGGCCAAATCGGCCAACCCGAAATCACGCGGGAAACACTCAAACCTCTTTCCACACAGCACAAGCTCAAACCGCCGAACTGGAGCAGCCACGCGAGACCGTAGGGACGGAATCAGGAGGATAACGGATGAAGCTGGTTGCCTTGATAACGGTTGTAACCATGGCGTGCGTTGGCTGTGCTCACGTGCAGCGGCCGGAATCCAGAATCTATGTCGTTTCCAAGAACGCGGATGGGTTGGGCGCCGCGCTCGCGACCGGCGGCTCTGGTGGCCATGATTGCCAACAAGAGCACGTGGAGTGCATGCAACACTGCTGGGATAACCGCTATCCGTGGCCACACAGCGAAGAGCAGAGCGGTTGGTATCACGAAAGGTGTATAAAGAACTGTCGAGAGCAGTTCGCGGAATGTGACAAGGCGCAGGAACAAGCACTGGGAGAGAAAGAAAAGAAGTTGAATTTCTCCAGCATGGATCGCGCGATTGAGTGGATAGATGGTCACAAGGGAGAGATGACTGTTGGCGCGATTGTCGTTGTTGCCGGGGTCACCTTCGCCCTGGCGGTAAACCCTTTGGGTTGGTTGGTCCTGGTTCCTGTCGCCGCTGCTGCCTCCTGATTGAATATGCCGATGAAATATAATTCAAACTTTGACGTTGACTCCATATTGAACGCACTGCGCACCATCAACGAGAAATACCCAGAGGGCTCGCCAGAAGACGAGGCAATCCGCGTCGCTGCCGTGGCGCTGTTTTACGTCCGTGAAAACCAGAAGCTGGAAGATTACCGCGAGTTCTTTCGCAAGTTCTACACCCCCGCTGCCGAGTACGTGACTGTTTCCCAGACGTTCGCAACGAGAGAAGAAGCGGATGCGTGGCTCGCCAGTGCCACGCCCCGGGATGGCGAACTCGTCAGAATCGCTGGCCAGGGATTCCAAGTCATCCCCCAGCGAGGTGGGCAAGGTTTTAGATTCCTTCAAACCCCACTGCCCGACGAGCTGGCGAAGAAGAGACCCAACGACCCGGGGAAAAAGTAGGCTTCTGTCCAGGAGCGCGCAGGCGCCCGAGGTCATCCCTTGAGCTGTGAGGTGCATTTCCGGAACAGTGCCGGGACATGCGCGCTCCGCTTCTCGCCCTCTGTCTGCTCCTGTCCGCGTTCGCCCGAGCCCAAGAGCCGATGTCCGGGCACGAGCACGGTGACATGTCTCCGCCCGACACCCCGGCGCATGACGCGCACGCCCACGAGTCCTCCATGAGGAACATGGGCATGGGCTCCGACGACTCCGAGGTCCGCTCCCTCCGGGACATTCCCCTGATGCGCCGGGGCTCGGGCACGTCGTGGCAGCCGGACCGCTTCCCTCCGTCCATGATTCACGCGCAGGTGGCGGGGTGGGGTCTCATGTTCCAGGGCCTGCTCTTCGGCGGCTACGACGTGCAGGGCGGACCTCGGGGCGCGAGCGCTCCGGAGGCGCTCGGCTGGTTGATGCTCATGGCCAACCGGGAGCTGCCCTCGGGGCAGCTCGTCCTCGGCGTGATGCTCAGCCCCGATCCCCTCACCGCCGGGGCCCACGGCGGCTACCCGCTCCTGCTCCAGTCCGGCGAGTCCTACCGGGGTGAGCCGCTGCATGACCGTCAGCACCCGCATGACCTCTTCATGGAACTGGCCGCGTCCTACACCCACTACTTCTCGGACACCTGGGGCCTGATGCTCTACGTGGCCCCCGCGGGCGAGCCGGCGCTGGGGCCCGTGGCCTTCCCGCACCGCGCCTCCGCCCGCTTCGATCCGCTCGCCGTCCTGGGCCACCACTGGCAGGACTCGACCCACATCTCCTTTGGCGTGGTCACGGCGGGCCTCGTCACCCCCCTGGCCAGATTGGAGGTCTCCGCGTTCAACGGCCGCGAGCCCGACGAGTTCCGCTACGACCTGGACCTGCGGCTGCCCGACTCCTTCTCCGCGCGCCTGTCCGTCAACCCCACGTCGCGCGTGAGCACCCAGGTGTCCTACGGCTACCTGCCGAGCCCCGAGGCGCTCCATCCGGGCGTGCCGGTGCACCGCTTCACCGCGTCGGCCATGTACCACGCGCCGGTGGGCGCGCACGGCTTCTGGGCCACCACGGCCGTCTTCGGACGGAACGTGGAGGGCGACGAGCCCCCCACGAACTCCGCGCTCCTGGAGAGCAACGTGGACCTGGACGGCCACCACGCCGTCTTCGGCCGGGTGGAGTACGTGCGCAAGACGGGGCATGACCTGGCGTTGTCCGGCATCCTGGAGCACGACACCTTCGACGTGGGCGTCCTGGCGCTCGGCTACCTCTACCAATTCAATCCCTGGGGCCCCGTGAAGGCGGGCGTGGGCGTGCGCGGCGCGCTGAACCTCGTCCCCGAGAACCTCGCCGCCCTCTACGGGGGCCGTACGCCCCTGGGCGGCATGGTGTACGTGCGGCTGGCGCCCGTGATGAGGGATTCATCCGGGCATGGCCGCTGACGCCGCGGGTACACGACCCACAACCCGTAGCTCAGGTCACCGCGGCTCGCGAGGAAGAAGACGCGGTCATTCAGGGCTGAAGACAGATTGTCCCACTTCCTCCCGGACGGAGCGGATCAATCTGTCACACCGGGAGTGTCATCCCGCTTCGTCTTCCTCGGAGAGGATGCGTGGCACGCGCGCTGCAATCCCTTCCGTGCGGCACAGGGCCGGAACTTGGAAGGAAACAGACGGATGATGCGGACGTGGATGCGGTGGAGTGTCGTGGCTGCGAGCGTGGGAATGGGACTGCTGCCGGGGACGGGACGCGCCCAGGACGAGGCCGAGGCCGAGGCCGAAGCGCCCTCGCGGAGCACCGTGCTCATGGCTCAGTCATTGGGGGCGGGGGTGAACCTGCTCCAGATGCAGACGTCGGGTCAGGGGGTGAGCGTGGAGCACGCTGTGGGCTCCCATGTGGCCCTCGCGGCGTCGGTGACCGGCGGCCTGCGCTCCTCCGAGACCCTTTTCCTGGGAGGGGGCTATGCGGTCGCTCCCTCCTTGAACTGGAACGTGCGCGCCGATCCAGGCGTGCACTTCTATCTCACGGGCCGCGCTCCCGAGGGATTCTGGGTGGGGCCGCATGTGGAGGTGGCGCTGTCCCAGTACAACGCCTATGGCGTCTCGAACCCGTCGAATGGCTCGCAACAAACCGTGCGAACCACCACGAACTCACTCTCCTACGGAGGCAGCGTCCGGGTGGGCTACACCGCCATCTTCTCTCCGGGCCTGACCGTGCAGGTGGGACTGGGGCTCGCGGCGCTCAACGATCGCGCGACGATGACCACTGACAATCCCGAGGTCGACATCGACTCCTTGCCTGTCCTGAAGGGCTGGAGCGTGGAGCCGCGCCTGTCGGTCGGTCTGGGCTGGGCGTTCTAGTCCGGTGGGGCCTCGTACCGCTTGCGCTTGCGCCACAGCGTGGACGCGTCGATGCCGAGCACCCGCGCGGCCTCGTCCAGCGTGGGCACGCTCGCCAACACCCGGAGGATGTGCTCGCGCTCGACTTCCTCCAGCGTGTGGGGCCCGCCCAATGTGACGTGTGAGCCCGTGGCCGCCGCGATGCGCTCGGGGAAGGCCTGGGGCTCGAGCACCCCGGCGGGCCAGACGATGAGCGCGCGCTCCACGGCGTTGCGCAGCTCGCGCACGTTGCCCGGCCATGCGTAGGCGCGCAGCATCGCCTCCGTCGCCGGGGACAGCTCGGGCACGGCGCGCTGGGCCGCGCGCGCGAAGAACGTCACGAAGCGCCGGGCCAGCGGCAGGATGTCCTCGGGCCGCTCGCGCAGGCCGGGCAGCTTCACCTCGATGACATTGAGCCGGTAGAGCAGATCCTCGCGGAAGCGCCCCTCGGCCACGTCCTTCTCGAGGTCGCGGTTGGTCGCCGCCACCACGCGCACGTCCGCCCGGCGCGTGCGCCCCTCGCCCAGGCGCTCGAACTGCTTCTCCTGGAGGAAGCGCAGCAATTGGGCCTGGAGCGCGGGGCTCATCTCCGCCACTTCGTCGAGGAAGAGCGTGCCGCCCTCGGCCTGCTCCACCCGGCCCGGCTGATCCCTCACCGCGCCGGTGAAGGCGCCGCGCACGTGGCCGAACAACTCGCTGGCGAGCAGCTGCTCGGACAGGGTGGGGCAGTTGACGGTGACGAAGGGGCGGCGGCGCCGCGCGCTCAGCGAGTGCAGGGTGCGCGCGAGCACGCCCTTGCCGGTGCCACTCTCGCCGCGCAGGAGCACCGCCGCGTCCGAGGCCGCCGCCCGGGTGACGAGCGCGAGCGCGGCGTGCATGAGGGGCGAGGCCGTCTCCAGGGTAGCCTCGGGCACGGACTGCGCGAGCTGCTCGGCCAGGGCGTCCAGTTGGAAGCCCCGCTCGCGGTGGGCGCGCGTCTTGTCCACCAGGTGACGGATCTGCGCCGGGGTGAAGGGCTTGGGCAGGTAGTCACGCGCCCCGCGCCGCACCGCCTCCACGGCGGTGTCGAAGGTGGCGTAGGCGGTGATGAGGACGATGTCCAGGGTGGGGGACTCGGCGAGCAGGCGCGGCAGCAAGTCCAGGCCACTCGCGGTGCCCAGGCGCAGGTCCACGAAGGCCAGGTCCGCGGGCGCCTGGGCGAGCGCGGCGAGCGCGGCGTCGGCGGTGGCGGCCTCGCGCACCTCGCACCCGAGCCCCTCCAGGCAGACGCGCAGGGTGGTGCGGATGTTGCGCTCGTCATCCACCACCAGCACCCGCATCGGGCGGGGCTCCACCACGGGCGTGACAGGTCCGGTCTCCATGCGGCCCATCCTATGCCCGCGCCGGGGTCTCGGGGCGAGGACGGCTTCCCGGCGATGACGCCAGACGAATGTTCAATGACTCACAAAGGCATTTCGGGCCAGCGGATGTGTGAAACGGTTCACGGCGAGTGAGTGAGCCGGATCACAGCGTGGGCTAATGCCTTCCCCTAGTCTTCCTTTTCGGGGGGGGCATTCACAGCGAGGGGGAGAGACATGGCAGCCATCAGCCAGTGGGAAGAGTCCGGAGCGAAGAAGACCACTCGAGTCAGCCGCGAGATCTTCACCATCGAGAGGGATGCGGACGGCTTCTACCGGCCCGCCAGCGAGGAGGCGTTGATCGCCCTGGTGAAGAAGGCGTACGCCGAGGGCAAGCCATTGCGGGTCCGGGGCTCGGCGCACTCGGTCGCCGCCGCCATCTACGCGGATCCGCTCGTCACCCGGGACGGCGCGGCCGACCCGACGAGCGCGTCTGGCTCCGGCGCCATCCATGTCCTGCTCAACAACTACCGGAGCATGCGGGTGGTGAATGTCGGGCAGCGGCTCGTGGAGGTGGAGGCGGGCGTGAACCTGGGAGTGGACCCGGAGGACCCCAGCGGCACGTCCACCGAGGAGAACAGCCTGCTCTTCAATCTCTGGCGGCTGGGCTGGACGCTGTCGGACCTGGGCGGCATCACCCACCAGACCGTGAGCGGCTTCTTCTCCACGGGCTCCAGTGGCGGCTCGTTGAGCTGGTCCGTCTATGACGACATCCAGAGCCTGCGGATGATCGACGGACGGGGCGAGGTGTACGAGGTGGACCGGGACCGGACGCCCGAGGACTTCCAGGCCACCGTCACGTCCATGGGCCTCTTGGGGATCATCTCCAAGGTGGTCCTGCGCTGCGTGCCGACGTTCAACATCACCGGCCAGGAGGCCATCACCCGCGTGGCGGACGCGTCGGTGGACTTGTTCGGGGAGGGGAGCGCCGAGCGTCCCTCGCTGGCGCGGTTCCTGGAGCAAACGGAGTACGCGCGCCTGGAGTGGTTCCCGCAGCGCAAGGGGGAGCGGCTCGCCGTCTGGCAGGCCCAGCGCATCGAGCCGGAGCCGGGTTTCCGGCCCGTGCGTTATCAGGAGTTCAGCGGGGACCCCGAGCTGTCCCAGGTCTTCGTCTGCTTGTTCTTCACCCTGCTGGGCAATCTGGATGACCTCCGGGCGGCCCGTCCCAAGCTGGAGCCCATCTTCGAGCAGGTGGACGAGGAGCTCATCCAACGCCTCGCGTGCCTGGGCCGGGTAGGCCAGCCCCTGGTCGAGGCCCTCACCCTGGCGTTGGAGGGGGCCCTGGACGCGGCCATCGAGGTGCTCGCGCTCGCGGCCCCGCTCTTGCGCAAGGAATTGCCGAACCTCATGGGGATGGCGCTCGACACGTTCATGCCGCTGGACTCGAGCAAGAAGGGTCAGGACAAGGGCGAGCCCCAGTGCTTCCGCGATTGGAGCTGGCGGGGCCTGCCCATGGACAACCAGGTCATCGGCTCGCTGCTGCCCACCACGTTCACGGAGCTGTGGATTCCCCTCTCGTACACCCAGCGGGCCATGAAGCTGTTGAAGGACTACTTCGACGAGCCGGCCTCGGCCCAGGAGGCCTTGCGGCGCACGGGCACGTACGCCATCGAGCTCTACGGCGCTCCTCCCAATCCGGCGTGGATGAGCATGTCCTACAGCGATGGGAAGGACGTGTGGCGCGACGGCGTGCTGCGCATCGACTTCTACTGGTTCCAGAGGAACGCGGGCGATCCGGCCGAGGTCTTCTATCCCCGGTTCTGGAAGCTGTTCCGGGACAACGGCATCCCCTTCCGTCTGCACTGGGGCAAGGGCCAGCCCGTGGGCAGCCAGGAGGAGCTGGCGGACTGGGCCGCCTTCTTCCGCGGCCAGTACGCCCGGTGGGATGACTTCCTCGAGCGTCGGCGGAAGTTGGATCCGAACAACATCTTCCTCACCCGCTACTGGCGCCAGCGCTTCGACCTGTCACATCTGCCCATGCCCCAGCCGCGCGGGGACGTCGGGACGCCGCTCATCATGCGCATCCCCGCGCCCTCCGTCGCCAGGCAGGACGAGGTCCGCTATCGATGGCCGTCCACGCCCCTGGAGCCACCCTCCCGGACCGCCCGGGGCTGGGACGTGGCGGGGTGGGTGCGCTTCTATGGCTGGCTGACCCTGGCGATCGTGCTCTACGGCGTCGCCGTGGCCCACGTCCCCTTCCTCCTCGGCACGCCCTGGACGACGTGCGAGGTGGGAGGCAGCTCCCTCGGGTGCGTGCTCGCCTTCCACCTCTTCGAGGTGCCCATCGTGACGTTCAATGCCTTCGTCGCCGGGTATGGCCTGCTGTGGTTCTCCTCGCGCACCGCGAGCCGCTACCAGTCGCTGCTGCGCTTCGCGGTGAGCGTCAACCTCGTCTTCTTCGCGTTCGAGACCGCCCTGCTGTTGGACGGACTGCGGCGGGGCGAGCCGTTGTGGGAGACGCTCGTGCTCTTCTCCGTCGCCCTGGCGCTCGGAGGGGGAGCGTTCCTGGGAATGTTCGTCCACGAGAAGCTGCGCTCCCGCGCGAGCTGAGGGCGGGCCTACGCCACCCACCCCTTGCGCATGGTCTCCGCGGGGGGGGCGGGTTGGAGTCTCCGGGCCTGCTCCAGGTGCCACGTCCGGTCGGCCTCCCCGAGCAGGTACAACGCATCGTGGGCCTCCATCTGCTCGAAAGGCATTCCCAGCTTCCGGGCGATCCGCAGGGCCTTCTCGAAGGCCTTGCGCGCCGCGCGCCGCCGCGAACGGGCGAGCTGGTACTTGCCCTGGCACAGCCAGGCGGCGGGGGCGGCCAGCTGGAAGACGTGGCCGACCTTGCTCACCCGGTCACACACCCGCTTCGTCAGCCGCTCGAAGTGCGCGCGCTCGGGTGCGTCCTCCCGCGCCTGGGTCCAGAGCGTCGTCAGCACGGTCACGATGTTGGTGTAGGCCTCGGCGTTGATGGCGTTGCTGGAGCGCTGGGAGAGCAGCGCCACGCCTTGCTCGGCCGCCGCGCGCGCCTCGGCCAGGCGGCCCACGCGCAGCCTCGCCAGGGCCAGCACGGCGAGCAGGGGAATGCCACCGAGGATGTCCTGGGGCGTCTCATGACCCTTGAGCAGCTCGAGCACCTCCCGCTCCCGGCCGAACTTGAGGAGCATCCGGCTCAGGGCCACGCGCGCCCAGTTCTCCGTCTGGCGATCTTCCCGGCGGCGTGCCAGCGCCAGCAGCTCGTGGGCCAGCGCCAGGGCGGGGTCCAGCCGCCCCTGGAGGAAGCTCAGGTTGAAGATCTCGAACATCTCCTCCTCCGCGAGCCTCATGTCTCCGAGCTGGCGGAAGTCGGACAGACAGAGCTCGAGGGCGACCTCGGCCCGCGCGAACTGGCCCGTGGAGAGCAGGTAGGCGGCGATGGCGCGCTGGACGTGGGCGCGCTCCTGGACATTCGTCAGGCGCGCGCTCAGCTCGGCGGCGGACTTCTGGTAGTGGCGGGCGAGCCGGTGCATCCCGAGATGGCCGAGCGCCAGCACCAGGCTGGCATAGGCCCGGGCCAGGATCCCCGAGGGGGGAGCGCGCTCGGCCAGGTTGATGGAGCGCAGCATGAAATAGGCGAGCCGCTGCTCCTCGCCGCTCCAGTAGGACAGCGTCGACAGCTCGAGGCAGGTGAGGGCCGCTTCCAGCAGGCGGGGCTCGTCCCGTGCGCGGCCCAGGCGCAGGCGGGGAGGCAGCAGCAGGTGGAGCAGTTGCCGGAGGACCTCCCGCAGCACGTCCACCCGGAAGTTGCGCGGGGTGGTCGAGGAGAAGCCCAGCCGGGTGAGCGAACGCCAGAGGGCATCCTGGGCCTCGTACAGGTGGCCGAGGCGGGATTGGACCGTACCGAGTTGCCGCTCCCAGCGGGCCCGGCGCAACGGCTCCACCGGGAGGTCGCTCTGCGCGTCCAGCTCGAGCGCCTTGGAGAAGAACCCCAGCGCTTCCTGGCAGGCGTTCGTCTGGAAGGCCTGTTCCCCCGCCTTCTCCAGCATGTCGATGGCCTTGGACCCGGCGCCCGCGTTGAGCCAGTGGTGGGCGAGCAGCGCGTAGTAGGCGGACAGGTCGTCGGCGTACGTCCGCTCGTACCAGCGTGCGACGGCCTCGTGGAGCTGGCGCCGCTGCTCGAACAGCAGCAGGTTGTAGACCACCTGCTGGGTGATGACGTGCTTGAACAGGTACGACGTGTCCTCCCGGGGGGCCGGGGGGCGCACCATCAGGTCCAGGTGGCCGAGGTGCTCGAGTTGGGCGTCCAGCGAGGCCCGGGCGTCCTCGATGGGATGGATGTCGCGCAGCGTCTCGGGATGGAACGCCCGGCCGATGACACTGGCCGCCTTGATGGTGAGCTGTTCGGTGGGGCTGAGCCGATCGATACGGCTGGTGATGAGTCCCTCCAGCGTGGAGGGAATCGAGAGGGGACCCGAGGTGATGGCCCACTCGGAGAAGCGGCACTCGCCCGCCTCGATGACCAGCAGGCCCTGGTCCCGGAGCACATAGACCAGCTCCTCGGTGAAGAACGGGTGTCCCTCGGCGCGCTCGTGGATGAAGGACTCCAGCGGCGCGGAGAGCCGGGTGGCCCCGAGCCGCGAGCAGATGAGCAGGGAGATGTCCCGGGCCGGCATCGGCTGCAACCGCAGGTGACGGGCCGAGGGCATGCGGAGGATGGACTTGAGGGGGGAGGCGTCGTCGGGGTCCGGGCGGGTGGTCAGCAGGAGCAGGTGCTGGGGGTGCTCGCGCAGCAGCCGGCGCGTCAACTCCCAGGACGCCGAGTCGAGCCAATGCACGTCCTCGAGGATGAACACGCACGGGCGGCGGTGGAGCTCCCGCTCGAGCAGCTCGAGCAGCAGTCCCTGGGTGGTGTCCGCCCGCGCCTCGTCCTTGAGCTGAGCGGTCAGCTCCGTGTCGGGGAGATCCAGCCGCAGCACGGGATTGAGCAACGGGGCGAGCGAGAGCAGCCGTTCATCTCCGGCGAACCGCTCGAGCAGCAGCGAGCGCCGGGCCGAGGCCGAGGGGGCATGGGCGCACCCGAGCAGGTCGGCGAAGACGCCGCGCCAGGCGTAGTAGAGCGTGGTGCTCTCCACCGCGTCGGTGGCCGCCTGGAACACGTGGTGGTCCTGGGCCTGGCCCTGGAAGTAGCGCACGAGGCTGGACTTGCCGATGCCCGCCTCGCCCTCGAGCACCACGGGTCCTCCGCGTCCCAGCGGCAGTTGTCGCAAGGCCTCGTCGAGCACGGCGCGCTCCGTGTCGCGGCCGGTGATGGCCGCGGGCTGCTCGGGACGGCGCTGCTCCCTCACCGGGCGTAGCACCGGCACCGGTTTGTCCACGCCCTTGAGCGTCAGGGACTCGAGGGGCTCGAACCCGATGCGCGGGCCGGCCTCGCGGGCGGTCGTCTCGTCACACAGCAGCCCTCCGTGCGCCGCCTGCATCAGCCGGGCCGCCAGGTTGACGACCCGCCCGGCCAGGGCGTACTCGCGCCGGGACACTCCGCCCCGGTCTCCACAGAAGACGTGGCCGGTGGTGATGCCCACGGACGCGGAGAGCCCCAGTCGCTCGAGCGCTGTCTGGGCTTGCAGGGCGGCCCGGACGGCCCGCACCGCGTTGTCCTCATGGGAGCTCGTCGGCAGTCCCCACGCGGCGAGCAGGACGGTGCCTTTGTCATCCGCGAGCAATTGATTGATGCTTCCCCCAAAGGCATACACGGCCTTCTGGAGCTCGAGCGTGACCGCCTGCAATTGGGCCAGGAGCGCCGGCGACGAGGGCTCGGCCAGACCGTGCAACTCGAGGAAGAGCACGGAGACACGCCGCAGCTCCGCGCGCCAGGCGGAGTCGGGGACCTCGAACAAGGCGTGCAGCGTGCGCGAGACGAAGGGCAGCAGGGCCGCCTCCGCTCCGGGGGCGAGCTCGGGGGGAATCGCCGCGCGCGGGGGCGGGGCGGCGCGGCACGACAGGAGCCGGACGTTGCCGGACGAGCGCACCACGCCGTCGAAGGACCCCTCCAGGTGCTCCCAGGCGGTGCGGGAGGCCACGAGCTCTCCCGGAATGGCGACCTGCTGCGCCGCGGCGGCCTGCCGCATCGGCGCGCCCAGGACGAGGTACTCCCACCGGTCCTCGCCCCCCACGAGGAGGGCGTGCATCTGCCCGGTGCCCAACCCCATCCGGAGCGAGAGCGTCAGGCCCTCGCTCACCGGATAGGCGTGCAGGAGTGTCTGCAAGTGCAGCCCACACCGCGCCGCCCGCCGGGTGGCCTCCGCCAGGGCTTCTCGCGAGGTGTCGTCCGCGGGCCAGAGCACGAGGGCCGCGTCTCCCGCGAAGCGCGCCACCTCTCCTCCATGCGCCGCGAGCTCGCGGAGGAGCTGGTCGAAGTACCCGTTCATGGTCCTCGACAGCTCCTCCACCCCTTGCAGGCCGCGCTGGCTCAGCCGCTCCATCAAGGGCGTGAAGCCGGAGATGTCGGCGAACAACAAGGCACAGGGCAGGGGCTTCGCCTCGGGGGTCAGCGGAGCGGGCGGTCGAGCGGACATTCTCCGTCGCAGCCACTCGGGGAGATGGGCGGCCAGCTCGGGCGACATCGTCATGGGGATTTTCACGACCAGTGTGGCACGGGGGGCTTGGAGGCTACCCGATGACACCGCCATTCGGGCAGGGAACCCGGCTCATGGGGTGGGCCCTGACGTGCCGGCTAGTCGTCCGCTGGCTTGGGTGCTCCCTTGGAGGCCGCTTTTTTCCGGCTTCCCCCGGAAACCGCGCGCACCATGCGTGCCTTGCGGCCGGAGGTGAGGGTGGGGGCGCCGCCCTCCTGGGGCATGGGGCCGGCGTTGGGGGTGCCCTCGACGGGCTTGGTGGGACGGGGCTTGATGCGGCGCGGGGGCAGCAGATCCGGCTCGCCGGGCACCTTCTGGGCGAGGAAGATGGCGGCATCCAGCTTGGTGAAGTTGCGCGTGCGGTACCAGGTGAGCGCGGACTCGTTGTTCTCCGCGACTTCCAGCACCAGGTGGGTGCAACCCCGGGTGCGCGCCAGGTGCTGGAGCTGCTCGAGGATGAAGCTGCCCACGCCCCGGCCCTGGTAGTCCGGGTGCACGGCGAGCTCCTCGACGAAGAGGGGCCGCATGCCCCGCTTCTCGAACCAGCGCGGGTTGACCCAGTTGTCGTCCCCCGAGGCCTCGAAGGCGCACTCGGAGTAACCGACGATCTCCCCGCCCACCTCGTAGACGAGCTGTTCGATCCACTCGGAGGAGTACACCTCGAGGAAGCGGCGCTTGGAGCGGGGCCGCTGGTATTCCACCGTCTCCCGGTTGACGTCCCGGAAGACGAGCTTGAGGAACTCCCAGGCCCGGTTGAGGTCACGGCGGTGGATGCGGCGCACGCGGACTTCCAGGGGCCCCTTGTGGGAGGGAGCGGGCGATTTCGTCTCGGCCATGCTCCACGTCCTAGCCGACTCGGCGTGGCGATGCGCGAACAACCGCATGAGAGGGCAGGCAAGGGCGTACGGCCGTCCGGGGAGGGGGCTTTTCCAGGCGTGGGCATCCGGTATCCTTCGGGACGCGGCCACCCTGGCCCGCCAAGAAAGGGGTCTCATGCCCAGGCGTCGTACGCCCTCGGTTCGGAGCGTCCGTCCGCACTCCATGTCGAGCACGAGGGGGAACGGATGACGTTCAAGCAGAAGGCTTCCGTCCTGCCCATGGTGGCCACGCTCTTTCTCCTGCTCATCCTGGCGATCGTTTTGTTGGTGGGGCGGGACGTGTACCGGCTGAACGCGCGCATCATCCACGGCTACTCGCCCGCGATCGCCTCGATGCGGCAGTTCGACTCGCTGGCGTCCCTGTTGCGCTGGCACCTGCGCGACCAGTCCCCCGCGGGAGACGCGGCGCGCCGGGCGGCGATGCTGCAACTGGCGGCGGAGTTCGAGCGGGAGCTGGCGCGCGTGCAGGACAATCCGGTGATGGAGCCGGGGCGGTTGCGGATGATGCGCGAGGCCTTCGAGGCGTTCTGGGAGGTGTCCCAGCGCGCCGGGCCCGGGGAGATGGACCTGGTGCTGGAGCGCCACGCGGCGCTGCTCCAGGTGCTGCGCGGCGCGGGGGATTGGGCCCAGGCGGGGCTGGAGCGCTCGCTGGAGGAGGTGGCCCTGTTGCACCGCTGGCGCCAGGGCTGGGTGCTCAGTCTGGGGCTGCTGTGCGTGCTGGTGCTCGGAGGGCTGTCGGTCTGGCTGGCGCGCGGGGTAGTGGGGCCGCTCACGCGCCTGACGGCGGTGACCACGCGCATCGCGACCGAGGGGGACCTGTCCCAGCGCATCGACGTGAACTCGCGGGACGAGCTCGGCGAGCTGGCGCGGGGCATCGAGGCGCTGGTGACGCGGCTGCGCACGGTGCCGGTGACGCTGCGGGGCACCGTGGACGAGCTGACGTGGGCGGCCGGGCGGCTCACCGAGGCGAGCCAGCGGCAGGTGACGTTCCTGGGCCATCTGTCCAACTCCCTGGCCGAGGTGGAGGGGATGACGCGGCAGATCGCCCAGACGGCGAGCCAGGCGGCGGGGCGGGCCGAGGTGGTGTTGAAGGTGGCGGGGCAGGCGGATCAGTTCAGCGCCCTGGGGCGGGGCTCCATCGAGACCAGCGCGCGGGGGTTGCAGCAGCTGAGCACGCGCGTGGAGGAGATGATGCGCAGCGTGGCGAACCTGTCGGAGCAGGCGGCGCGCGCGGGGGAGATCATCGGCAGCGTGCGCGACCTGGCGGACCAGTCGAACGTGCTGGCGCTCAACGCCTCCATCGAGGCGGCGCGCGCGGGCGAGGAGGGGCGGGGCTTCGCGGTGGTGGCGCGCGAGATGCGGGCGCTCAGTGGCCAGTCGCTGCAGAGCACCCAGCGCATCGGGAAGATCCTGCTGGAGATCAACCAGGCCATCCGCAACGCGGTGTCGATCGCGGAGCAGGACAGCCAGCAGGTGGACGCGGGCATCTCCCAGGTGATGACGTCGGCGGAGCGGTTGAAGGAAATCACCACGGTGGTGAACGAGAGCGGCAAGGCGGCCCGGCAGATCGTCGCGTCGGTGAAGCAGCAGAACGTGGGCATCGAGCAGCTCCACCAGGTGATCGCCACGTTGACGGACCGGATGAGCGCGGTGTCCGAGTCGACGCGGGACGCGAAGGAGGCGGTGGGCCAGGTGAACCAGTCCCTGGACAAGCTCAAGCAGGTGGCGGCCCGCTTCCACGACTGAGCGGGCCTTCAGAGCTCACGCGGAGGGCCTCGCCCCCGGATCGTCCGGCTATCCTCGGGATGGGCCCGTGAAGGGTCACCCCCCTTGGAGGTGTGCGCGTGGGACTGCTGGTGGACGGCGAGTGGAAGAAGGACTGGTACGCCCCGGATGACGCCGGGCGGTTCGTGCGTCCGAAGACGCGCTTCCGGGACCAGGTGTCCGCGAACGGGCAGGGGCGCTTCCCGGTGGAGCCGGGCCGCTATCACCTCTATGTGTCCACGGCCTGTCCCTGGGCCTCGCGCACGCTCATCATCCGCGCCGTGAAGGGGCTGGAGGAGGCGGTGGGCGTCACGGTGGTGGACCCGCGCATGGGCGAGGACGGCTGGAGCTTCGAGGGCTATCCCGGCTCGGACCAGGACCGGCTCCATGGGGCGCGCTACCTGCGGGAAATCTACCAGCGCGCGGATCCCCACTACACGGGCCGCGTGACGGTGCCGGTGCTCTGGGACACGCGCGAGCGGACGATCGTCAACAACGAGTCGCGCGAGGTGCTGCGGATGCTCGACACCGAGTTCCATGCGCTCGCCCGCGAACCCGTGACGCTCTGGCCCGAGGCCCTGCGCGAGCGGGTGGACGAGACGATCACCGCGCTCTACGAGCCGGTGAACAACGGTGTGTACCGGGCGGGCTTCGCCAAGAGCCAGGATGCCTATGAGAAGGCCTGCCGCGAGCTGTTCACCGCGCTGGAGGGCTGGGAGCAGGTGTTGTCCCGGCAGCGCTACCTCTGCGGAGACGTGCTCACCGAGGCGGACGTGTGTCTGTACACGACGCTCGTGCGCTTCGACCTCGTCTACTACGCGCACTTCAAGTGCAACCTGTCACGTCTCCAGGACTTCCCGAACCTCTGGAACTACCTGCTCGATCTGTACCAGACGCGGGGCTTCGCGGAGACGACGGACCTGGAGCACATCAAGGTGCACTACTACTGGAGCCAGGACGCGGTGAACCCCACGCGGATCGTTCCGCTGGGGCCCCGGGTGGACCTGCGTGCTCCCCATGACCGGGACCGGTGGGGGCCTCGACGGCTGGCACCCCTTCCGGTCCCCGCTTCCGGCCGCTCCTGAGGCCCGAGCGGCTCAGCGCTTGAAGATGCCCTTGAGCTTGTCCTTCGCTTTCTCCTCGGCCTTCTTGCGCGCGGCCTCCGCTTCCTGGCGGGCCTTCTCCTCCAGCTCCTGCTTGCGCTTCTCCGCCTCGGCGCGCGCGGCCTCCTTCGCCGCGTCCGTGCCGCCGGTGATGATCTGGCCCACCTGCTTGCCCTTGTCTCCGAGCAGACTGGTGGCCGCGCCCGCCGCCGCCAGCTTCGCCAGGGTCGTGACGGCCGGCATCACGTCCAGCCCCGTCACCTCGGGGCTCCACGCCTTGCCCGTGAGCTTCATCGCCACCGGCAGGGCCTCGGGAGGCGTCACCTTGCCGAGCGTCAGCTTCTGCACCAGTGACGGCTGGAGGTTCACCGAGCCCGCCAGGTCCAGCGTGCCATCCAGCCGGATGCCGCCATCGAAGCTCATCGCCGCCTCGGGCCGCGTCCAGGTGATGGGCTTGGACAGCTGCGCCACGCCGTTCTGGATCTTCACGCCGAAGGGCAGTTGCTCGGCGAGCTGCGTCACGCCCTCGCTGCTCAGCGCCTTGCCCGCGAAGGGCAGCGCCTTGACGAGCGGTCCGGACACCACCGCGGGCAGGTCCGCGCCGAAGAACACGCCGCCCGCGAGGTTGCCCTCGATGGCGCCCGCGAGCCGCTCCTTGAGGCTCTCGGTCTCGTAGCCCACGCCCTGCAGGTTCATCTGGCCGTCGAACTTGCCGCCCAGCACCTTCTTGGGCACGCGCGAGGCGAGCGCCTCCGCCATGTCCATGCCCTTCACCTCCGCCTTCAGCTCGAAGGGCCGCTCTGCCGCCGGAGGCCCCATCCGCACCGAGCTGCCACTCGCCGACACCGTGCCGCCGTACACCCCCGTGGTGAAGCGCTCCACGGTGATGAGGTCATCCTTCATCTTCACGTCCACGAGCATGTTGGAGAAGTCCATGTCGCTCATCCGCAGCGCGCCGATCTCCAGGTGCACGTCGCCGCTCATGCCCTTGAAGCGCTGGGGATCCGACGGGGGCTCCTCGGTGGGCGCCTTGCCCTCGCTCTCCGGCTCGTCCTCCACCATCAGCTCGTCCGCGTTGATGCGCGGGCTCTTCATGGACAGGGAGAACGTCGTCGTCTGCTTCGCGCCCTCGCCCGCCATCGCCACCGACGCCTTGCCCGTCAGGGTGGTGTCGAGCAGCGCCACGTTGAGCCGGCCCAGGTCCACCTTGAGGGGCGACTTGCCACTCTCGGGCTGGTAGGTGCCCGCGGTGTCCACGGTGAAGGTCTGCCCCGGACGCTTGTTGAGCAGGCCGCCCGGACGCATGTCCACGCCCCCGAGGTCCGTCTTCGCCTCGAAGCGCAGCGCGCCCCCGCTGGCCGCGGCGCCCGTCACCCGGGCCGTCAGCCGCATGGGGCCGCCCTTCTCCTTGGAGAGCTGCTCGGGGATGCGCAGCCGCACCGGCGTCAGGTCCACGTCCACGTTGAGCGCCTGCTCCTGCTGCGTCCCCTCCGCCTTCACCACCAGGCCCACGGGGCCCGCCACCTGGTTGGCCAGGGACTTGCGCAGCGGCGGGTAGTACTCGGCGAGCAGCTCGGGATCGAGGTTCTCTCCCACCAGCTCGAAGTCCTTCATGGACGGCGCCTCCGAGAGCAGGCCCTTCACCTCGCCCTTGCCGGTGAGGCGCGCCGGGCCGAGCTCCAGCAGCAGCTTCTTGAGCGACAAGTCTCCCGCCTTCATGTCGCCCGACACGTCGGTGTCCACCACCACGTCGAGCGCCTTGCCGCCCTCGGCGCCCGCGAAGCGCAGGCCCCGGGCCTGGAGCCCACCTTGGAGCGACGTGGGGCCGTTGCCTCCGGGCACCGCCGCGCCCAGCTCCGCCTTCCAGTCCGCGCGCAGCGAGCCCGCCTGGAGCCCCACCTCGGGGCCGAGGAAGGGTCCCAACGGCGTGAGATCGATGGGCTCGGACTGGATGACCAGCCGCTCGGGCACGGGGATGAGCGAGGGGGGCAGCGGCGCCGCGTTCAGGGTGACGTGGAAGTTCTGCTTGTCGGTGAGCACCGCGGCGTGGAGCACCACCTCCAGGGGCTTGCCCGCGCGCAGGTCCTTCACCTCCACGTCGAGGTCGTTGATGGCCAGCTCGCGCGGCTGCGCGCCCGTCCGGTCGACGAGGCGCAGGGTGGCGTCGGTGATCGCGGCCCGGTCCACCCGCACGGCGGACAGGTCCGTCGGCGCTTCGTCGGCGGGCTCCTCGGCCGGAGGCTGCTCGGCGAGCTTGTCCTGCACGCGCGAGACGTTGGTGGTGCCGTCCGGCAGTTGCACGTAGTTGAGGGTGAGGCCGGACACCTCGGCGTTCTTCACCTGGATGTCCTTGCCCCCCGAGGTGAGCGCGGGCCAGAGCGCCACGGCCACCTCCAGGCGCTTCATCTCCAGGAGCGGCACCGGCTCTCCCTCGGCGGCGCCCACCACGACGTTCTCCACCTCGGCGCCCACGGAGGGCAGCAGGCGGGTGGACACGTCGCCAATCTCGATGGGCCGGCCGAGCTGCTTCGCGTAGGTGGCGGCCTCGGCGCGGGCGCGCTCGAGCAGGAAGGCGTCGAGCCTCCACAGGGCGATGGCTCCGGCCACCACGAGCAACAGGACGACGCCGCCCAGGATGTAGGGCCAGCGCTTCTTCTTCAGCGGTTGTTGCGACATCACTCGGTTCCTCCTCCCGCGAGCGGGAATCGGGGGGATGCTCGAAGCTCCAGCGGGCGAGCAGGGGACGCCTTAGCCCAGGAGGGCCGCGCCCGCACGTGTCACCTGCACGGGGACGGGGCCGGGAACGGGGAAGATGACATACACCCCAGGACGGACCCGGCCCGGAAACATGCAGGGCACGGCTGGGAGCTCCGCCCGCCCGGCTGTCCAGTGGACGGGACAGCCACAGCGAGGGGACTTCCCCTCGGGAACCATCCACCTCACCTTGAAGGCGGGTGGATGTGTGCAGCCCGTCGAGGCGGATATGGCCAACAAGCGCAAGGAAGCAAAGGCAGAGTCGGCGCCCCAGCGCCCGGCGGTCAAGCGTCGGCGTCAGGCGCCCGCGGGGCGCATCGCCCGGCGACGGGAGCCGACGGACATCCCGGCGCCCGCCCTGGCCCTGGACGAGCACTCGGTGCAGGTGCGCGAGCAGATCGACGCGGCGCTCTCCGAGGCCCTGCGCATGCGCGAGGACATCGAGCAGCGCATCGAGCTGGGACTGTACGAGGAGGCGCCCCGCCGTGTCCTTCCGGCCCGGACGGGTGTCGTGTCCTCGACGAGAACGGGGGGCCCGGGACGCGCCCGGGCCCAGAAGTAGACGCTCAGGGAGCGCCCTGGCCCGCGCGGATGTGGTGGAGCGCGGCCTCGAGGTGCGCGGTGTAGTCCTCGCCCGAGTCGTCGTCGATGAAGCGATGGCCGGGCACTCGGAAGTACGAGGAGCGGGTGTAAGCGTCCTGCAGGAAGCGGAGCTGCTGCCCGGGGTCCAGCTCCGTCCAGCTCCGGCCCTCCCGGAGGGCCTGGCGCCAGTCGGCCTTCTTCGCGAACCAGCGCCCGCCCAACGTCTGGCAGGTGTAGTCCGTGCCACCATGCTGGTATTGCCAGACCCGGGTGAGCTCGCGCACCAGCAGGTGGAGAGGCCACTGCACCGTGCCCGTGGACGAGAGGGGCTCCCCCGAGGGCACATACACGGTGTAGCCGAGGACGAAGGGGCGACGCGGGAGCGCGAGCAGGCCCAGGCGCCCGGTCTTGATGCACACCCGCCCGTAGTCGATGCTGCCGCCGAACACCTTGCGCAGCTCCAGGAGTTGCCGCGCGCCAAGGGGACAGCCCGGCGTCTCCAGGCCGAGCTTCGTCTGCACGCCGCTCACCAGCCGTCCGCCCACGCTCAGCGGGGCATCGAGCGCGAGCCGCATGAGGCACGCCATGCCCCGCCTCAACCGCGCGCCGCCGAGGAGGAGGTGGCCCCGGGCGAGGGCACCCAGTCCGAGCCCGAAGCAGCGCAGGGCCTCGCCGGAGTTCTTCAGGGCGCCGATGCCCGCGCTCACCAGGCCCTGTCGCAGCAGGGCGCCGAGTCCCTCACCGGGTAGGGAGGGGCGGCGTGTGGCGCGGTGCGGTGGGGCGAGGTGTTGCCGGGAGGAATCACTCCGAGCGGCATCGGCGGGGGTTTCGGGGCGGGGGACGAGGGTGAGACGGGAAGCGGGGCGGGCACGCATGGCACCTCCAGGGAAGCAAGCAACCCAGGCCCCGTACGATTGCCCTCCCTGTCATGGGTGGATACCCGCCCCGGAGTTCGGGACGCGTGCCCACCCGTCAACAGCCGCCCCCGCTCATGTCAGGGCCCTCATCCTCCGGGTCATCCACGTAATCGAGTGCGATTTCGGCCTGTTCCCGATAGAGGGGTACGACCTCAATAGCCAACACTGCCTCCAGCATCTCTCGCGCTCCGGCCACATCCCCTGCTTTCTTGCGGCGGGCGGAATCAACGAGCGCCCGGGATAGCCGCCGACTTCCCTCGAAAATCCGGCGACGCATCTCTCGTATGAGTGTTTCCGCTCCGGAGGAGGTGAGCAATGCGCGTTCCGCGTCGTCATGGCTGATGGCCACGTCCCGCGCCACTCGCCGGCAGAGGTCGCACACAGCCGCATCTACGCTGATCGCTTCGTTCCGCTCAAGCCTGGCATACAGCTCAAGCACTCTGTCCCAATCGTGGGGCGCATCCATGATCACCTCGGTTGTGGCCAGCACATGTGGTAGGGCCATTGATGCTGCCCTTCGCACCGCCGGAAACAATTGTCGCATCTACCCACCCAGCGGGTTTCTTCTGATCCCTGCACCGGATGTAGGTGTCACGGCAGTGCTCCCGCGTTGTTTCTCAGCTCTAATATCACCCGCATGGGGCCCGATCTTGCCAGGGAATGTCAGCTTGGGAGAAGATAAGTCGATGAGCCGCCCCAAAGCCCACCACTATGTGCCCCGTTTCTATCTGAACAGGTTCACCAATGCAGACGGCAAGTTGTGGGTGCTCGACAAGCCGGATTGGCGAATCTATCCAAGCACGCCAAAGAACGCAGCATTTGTGAATAGCTTCTGCGAGCTTCAGTGGCTAAAGGATATTGGAGACGACTCCTGTCTGCTTGAGCGTCAATTGGGCTCTGTCGAATCTGCGGTCGCGCCGATTATTGACTCATGGCTCGTGCAGCGAGAGCGCGGCACTCAGATTCCTATCTCCGAACAGGATCGGAAACTCGTCTCGTTGTTCCTTGCTATACAGATGCTCCGAACGCTGGAGGCACGGACACTTCTGCTGCAATTTCTTGAATTCATAACAGCGGGTGGGACGGATGCGCCACCGTTACCAGTGACCGCGCAAGAGCAGACGCAGATTCATGCCGATATCATGTGGGATGCAGAGATTGTAAACCCAGTTGCTCGCGAAATCCATGAGCGGATTTGGATTTTCGGATACAACGATTCGCCGACACTGTTTTGCACCTCCGATCATCCAGTGCTTCTCAAGTCTGGCGACAATCGTGGATGGGTTGTTGATATGCAGGTGATTGATACGTTCCTCAAGAAGGAGCGTGATCCCTCCGACTATATTGTCTTTCCAGTCTCCCCTCATTGGGTGCTATACTGCTATGACCGGAATCATTACCCGAAGATGGTCCGTTTTGATACTCATGTGTCTCCGGTTCCGTTTACAAGTGATATGGTAAACCATGAAAATTCTGGGCAGATTGGCATGTCGACCCGATTCGTTTACTCATCCGTGAATGACTTTGAGTTTGCGCGTGAGTTCGCGGCTGACCAGCCTTGGATCCGGGATCCCAAGCGGTCGAGACTTGAGTCTCGGTCTAATCCATACGCACGTGGTGAGGATTGATGCTGTCTGGGTTCGCTTTGTTTCTAGAGGGGAGCCGCGTCCTTTGTCTGTTTGCCTGCTGAACTCGCCGCCCGCTCCCGAGCCCGCCTGAGCGGCTACGAGGGCACGCACCGAGCCCACTGGCAGGGAGAAGCCCTCGGTGGTCGGTTCACCTCGGGTGCGCGTCCCGTGTAGTGGCGGATGGAGCTGCGCGCGCCAGCAGAAGCCCGGATGGATGGTTTTCGCCACGCATCAATCCGGGTCAGGTGCCCGAAACGACTGGAGAGGCACTTTGTCTCCCCCTTGCCATGGAGGAAGGGGGAGACGCGGCTCAGAAGGCGGTGCCGTTGGCGCGCTTGCCCGGGGACGAGGAGGTGCTGGCCACGCTCGTGTGCAGCGAGAACGAGGTGCCGGTGACGTCCGGGTTGCGGTTGAAGGACACGCCATCCGTGCCGGAGAGGGCGGAGCCGTAGGTGACGGTGTCCGAGGTCGTGCCCGCCGAGTTCTTGAGGGTCACGGTGTCGCCGCTGTTGCTCAGGTTGAGCTGGGCGGTGGAGGCGCCCACGGCGTTGGTGACGCCCGAGGGGATGCCCGCGGCGGCGCCGAACACGACGATGGCCTTGCCCGCGGCGAGGCTCGTGCCGCTGGCGAAGGTGTGGCGCGTGCCGGTGGCGTCCGAGAGCGTCCAGCCGGAGAGGTCCGCGGCGGCGGTGCCGGTGTTGACCAGCTCGATGAACTCGCCGTTCACGTCCGAGCCGGCCTCGTTGGCGAGCACCTCGTTGATACGGACCTGGGCGGAGCCGCCCCCGCCGCCGGACGAGGTGAGGGTGAAGGCCGCGTCGCTCGAGTCGGTGAGGGTGGAGTTCGCGGCATCGCTCACGCGCACGCGGGCGGTGGTGGTGGCGGTGGTGGGCACCGTCCAGGAGTAGCTGCCCGCGGAGGCCGGGGTGCTGGAGGTGAGGGTCGTCCAGGTGGAGCCGTTGAGCGTGTACTCCAGCTTCACGTTCGTCACGCCCGAGGCCGACCAGGTGATGGCGTACGTGTTGCCCGTCGTCCAGCTCTCGCCGCCGTTGGGCGAGAGCACGGTGACGCCCGTGGTGGTGGTGTCCGAGGGGACGAGGAAGTCCTTGATGATGGCCATGTGCTGCATGTTGGTGGAGCCGCTGTCGGCGCTCTGCGCCGGGGAGATGTCCGACAGGGGCGAGTACACGCGCGTGTCCACCACGAGGCCCGCGCTGAAGGAGCTCGTGCCGATGACGGTGGACGTCTGGTAGGTGCGCAGGGCGCTGTTCACCAGCACGTGGTCATACGGCTTGGCGCGGCTGGCGTTGGTGTTGACGTTGCCATTCTTGTCCGCGGGGTAGGGGCTCGCGGTGGAGACCACGGAGGAGAAGGTGGAGAAGCACGGCTCGCTCCGGGTGTCGGAGTTGAAGTCGCCGCCGATGGCGAGGAAGTCCCCCGTGGGGATGTTGGCCTTGATGAAGTTGACGAGGTTGCCCGCCTCGGTGTTGCGCACGGTGCTGCTCGCGGTGAGCAGGTGCACGCTCACCACCCAGAGATCCTTGGGGCCGGGGATGTCGATGCGCGCCCAGGCGTAGTCGCGGTTGTCCACCTGGTTGTCGTCCCACTCGCCCGAGGCGATGATGGGGTAGCGGCTGATGACGCCGTTGGGGATCTGCGCGCCGGCCTCGCGGTAGTAATAGAAGCTCGAGCCGAAGGCGGTGTTGACGAAGGAGCGGATGGCGGTGGTGGAGTTGTCGCCGTAGTTGAACTCCTGGATCATCACCACGTCGGGCTTCGTTCCCTGGAAGATGCGGATGCCCTCGCCCGGGTCGTAGCTCTGGTTGTTGCCGCTGGAGATGTTGGCGGCCATCAACCGCACCCGGGTGGTGCCGGCCAGCTCCGCCTCCTGGATGTGCGTGGACTCCCCCTCTGCTTCTTCCTGGGGTGTGGCTCCGCACGCCATCAGGGTGAAGGCCATGGCACTGGAGAGCCAACGGCGGTCGATGGGCGTGTACCAGGAAGCGGTTTTTGTCATGCGCACGAGGGAATCCCTGCTCCGGCGTCCGGAAGCGGTGAGGGGAGACGGAGCACGACTGGCTCCGCTCTCAGATTATCGCCGCCTGAGAAAGAGTTGTTGTGTTACGGTTTATTAACGAGCGTGCTGTAAGTACCCGGAGCCTGAGTGCGGCCACAATGGGCTGGAAGTGCACCGTCAGTGTCAGGGGGTTAGATGCGCGCCTTCCTTTCACGAGGTGTCCCTTCCATGCGCGTGCTCTTCTCGTCCCTCTCCGGTACGGGTCATTTCCATCCACTGGTGCCCACGGCGCGGGCGCTCCAGAAAGCTGGTCACGAAGTAGCCTTCGCCGTGCCCGCGCCGTTCCAGCCGGTGGTGGAGGCCAATGGGTTTGGCTCCTTCGCGACGGGCGTCGGCTTCGAGACGGTGGTGGGGACGGATCCCCAGGAGGTTCAGAAGCGGCAGGAGGCGGCGATGAGGGCGGATGCCTCCGCGCGGCTGGAGATGATGACGCGCATGTTCGTCGACGGCTTCACGCGCCGGAAGCTGCCGGACCTGACGGCGCTGTGTGAGCGTTGGCGGCCGGATCTGATCGTCCGCGAGTCCATGGACCTCGCGGCGGCCCTGGTGGGCGAGAAGCTGGGGATTCCGCATGCCTCCATCCAGGTCGGAGGCGGTTTGATTGGCGGGGCCGATCAGCCGTTCTTCATGGCGCGGCTGGAGGCGGTGCGCGCGGAGTTCGGCCTGAAGCCGGATCCGGAGCTGCGCGAGCCCTTCCGTCACCTGCACCTGTCGTTCATGCCCGCGTCCTACTTCGAGCCCCGGCTGCCGCCGACGACGCGCTACCTGAAGCTGGAGGTGTTCGACCAGTCCGGTTCCGAGGGGCTGCCCGGATGGGTGTCTTCTCTGAGTGGGAGGCC
Organism: Cystobacter fuscus DSM 2262; assembly: GCF_000335475.2. Taxonomy (NCBI): domain Bacteria; kingdom Pseudomonadati; phylum Myxococcota; class Myxococcia; order Myxococcales; family Archangiaceae; genus Cystobacter; species Cystobacter fuscus. Next base: position 658,990 of record NZ_ANAH02000004.1, read on the forward strand.
GGTGGTGTACGCGACGCTGGGCACGGCGTTCAACAAGCTGATCCACCTGCTGGGCACCATCGCCAAGGGGCTTCAGGAGGAGCCGGTGGAGCTCATCATCACGGTGGGGCGGGATTTGGATCCAGCGGTGCTCGGGCCGCAGCCGGCGCACGTGCACGTGGAGCGCTACATTCCCCAGTCGCTCCTGCTGCCACGGTGTGACCTGGCCATCATGCACGGGGGCTACAACAGCGTGATGAGCGCGCTGTACGCGGGGCTGCCGGGCCTCATCATGCCGATCGCGGCGGATCAGCCGATCAACGCCCAGGCGTGCGCGCGGATTGGCCTCGCGCGGGTGGTGATGCCGGACACGCTCACGCCGCAGCTCATCCGCCAGCAGGTGCGGGAGATGCTCGCGGATGGCGCATACCGCGAGCGTGCGCGGCGCTTGCAGGCCGAGGCCTTGGCACTGCCGGGGTTGGAGCACGGCGTGGCCCTGTTGGAGCGGCTGGCCCGGGAGAAGACCTTGCCCGCTGGGAGCTGAAGTCTGCTCAAGCCCGTGCGTTGAAGATGGCGACGGCGCGCGTGAAGCCCGCCGAGCCATTCTTGATCTTGTAGGGGAAGCAGGAGACCGTGTAGCCGAAGGGCGGCAACTGGTCGAGGTTGGTGAGCTTCTCCATCTGGCCGTAGCCGATGTCGCGGCCGGCCTTGTGGCCTTCCCAGATGAGAGACGCGTCGCCCGTCTTCGCGAACCGTTCCCGCGTGTACTTGAACGGCGCGTCCCAGCTCCAGGCGTCCGTGCCCACCACGCGCACGCCCCGCTCCAGCAGGTAGAGCGTCGCCTCGCGGCCCATGCCGCACCCGGCCTCCAGGTAGCCGGGCTTGCCGTAGAGCACCGCCGCGGCGGTATTCACGAGCACGATGTCCAGGGGCTGGAGCGTGTGGCCGATGCGCTCGAGCTCCGCCTCGACCTCCGCGGCCGTGACCACATGCCCGTTGGGCTTGTCGCGGAAGTCCAGCTTCACGCCCGGACGGAAGCACCAGTCGAGTGGCAGCGCCTCGATGCCGTAGGCCGGCTTGCCGCCATCCGTCGTCGAGGCGTAGTGCCAGGGCGCGTCCATGTGCGTGCCGTTGTGCGCGATGAGCTTCATCCGCTCGCCCGCCCACCCCTCACGCTCCGGCAGCTGGTCGGGGTTGAGGCCCGGGAACATCGTGGCCATCTCCTTCGCGCCCTCCGCATGATCCGAATACTCGATGTGCGGCAGGAGCGTGGGCGGGTCCGTGTACTCATTGTTCTCGAGCGTGACGGAGAGATCGACGAAGCGCAGCCCCTGGGTGTTCATGTCCTGGCCTTTCCCACGAATGGCTCACGTCCGAGCCATGTCCAGCCCGGAGGATCTCTCACTTCGAGCGCGCGAGGGAACGCGGTTCTCGCGATACGAGGCATCGGCGGCACCGATGGGTGGAATCGATACAACCGACTTCCCGGGTTCCTGGCGGCGGTCTATTCAACTCCGTCATGAAACTGGGAACGCTCAAGAATGGAACCCGGGACGGGATGCTGGTCGTCGTCTCGCGCGACCTGCGCCGGGCGGTGCACGCCCGTTCCATCGTGTCGACGATGCAGGACGCCATCGAGAACTGGGCCCAGGTCGAGCCCGCCCTGCGAGCGCTCTATGACGCGCTGAACGCGGGGAGCGCGCCCCAGGCGTTCGACTTCGACCCGGCGGCCGCGGCGGCCCCCCTGCCTCGGGCCTACCAGTGGTGCGATGGCTCGGCCTTCCTGAACCATGGCCGGCTCATGGAGAAGGCCTTCGGCATTCCCCCCGTCCCGGACTTCGAGACCGTCCCCTTGATGTACCAGGGCGCGGCGGATGACTTCCTCGGGCCCCGGGACGATGTCCCGCTTCCGAGCGAAGCCCACGGCATCGACTTCGAGGGCGAGTTCGCCATCATGGTGGACGACGTGCCCATGGGCTGCACGGCCGAACAGGCCCCGGGTCACATCAAGCTGTTGCTCCAGGTGAATGACGTCAGCCTCCGCGCCTTCACCCCCATCGAGATGAAGAAGGGCTTCGGCTTCCTCCAGGCCAAGCCCTCGTCCAGCTTCGCGCCCGTCGCCGTCACGCCCGATGAACTCGGTGGTGCCTGGAAGGAAGGTCGCGTGCACCTGCCACTGCGCGTGCGTTGGAACGGTGCGTGGTTCGGGCATCCGAACGGCGGGGAGATGAGCTTCAGCTTCCACCAGCTCATCGCGCATGCGGCGGCGACGCGCCGGTTGGGAGCCGGAACGGTGATTGGCTCGGGGACGGTCTCCAACGCCGATTCCAGCGTGGGCTCCGCCTGCATCGCCGAGCGCCGGGCCCTGGAGATGATCACACACGGCAAGCCGGTCTCCGGCTTCATGCGTTTCGGTGACACCGTGCACATGGAGGTCCTCGACGCCGACGGCCACAGTGTCTTTGGCGCGATCGACCAGAAGATGGTCTCCGCCACGCCCTGAGCCGGCGGGGTTCAGGTGCCCGGGTTGGAGTTCTGCTCGGCCACACATGTCTGGAACAGCTCGCGCATCCAGCGCACCCCGGGGTCGTCCTCGAAGTAGCGGCTCCACTGGAGCATCTCGACCAGGGGAGGGAATTCGATCGGCAGTGGCAGGATGCGCAGCGGCAGCAGCCGCGCGTAGAGCCGGGCCAGGCGGGAATGCATCGTCGCGACCAGGTCCGTGCCGACGAGCAGATGGGGCACGGTGCAGAAGCTGGGGACGGTCACCTCGATCTGGCGCTCGTGCCCGAACCGCTCCAGGAAGCCCTGTTCGGCGGATGGCGCCTGTTTGCCGAGCGTGACGCCGATATGCCCCAACTCCAGGTACTGCTCGAGCGACAGGGTGTCGCCGACCCGGGTATTGCCCGTCCAGATGGCGCAGCAGTAGGTCTCCTCGAAGAGGGCTTCCTTGGGATGGAGCTCCTGGGTGTGCGTGTCGGGTGTGATGATGAAGTCGAGTTCTCCCCGTTGGAGGGCCTCGCCCATGGCCGTGCCCGGGGCCGTGAGTTCCAGCGAGATTCCCGGCGCCACGCGCTGGAGCCGGCGCACCACGTCCGCGAGCAACACCTCCGTGACGTAATCGGAGGTGACGATCCGGAACGTGCGCCGGGCCGACGCCGGGTCGAAGCTGGGCTTCGCCTCGACCGCTGACTGGATGCGCAACAAGATGTCCCGGACACTCCGCGCGAGGCTCTCCGCCCGGGGGGTCGGAACCATCTGGCGCCCGACCTGCACCAGGAGCTCGTCGCCGAAGAACTCACGCAGCCTCCCGAGCGCACCGCTCATGGCGGACTGGCTCATGTGCACCCTTGCGGCTGCCCGAGAGACATTCCGCTCCTCGAGCAGGACGTCGAGCGCCACCAACAGGTTCAAGTCCAGGTTCTGGAACCTCATGGCGCCATCATGCATCGACGGGATCGATACATCGTATTGGAAAATACGGCTTCCCCGATATCTCGGAGATCCATAAGTAGAACCCAGGATCGCGGTGGAGCCCAGGAGCGCCATGTTTCGCTACTTCCCCAAGAACTATGTCTGGAATCTGTCGGTCGACCTCGCGATCGAGATGGGCGCGCGCATCGGGGAGATCGAGGAGATGTGCGCGCCGCTGCTCGCCGCTTCGGAGCAACCGGATGCCGACGGCACGCGCGCCTTCATGCGGACCTGGGTCGCGATGGGCGACAAACTGCGCGTGCTGGCGGAGGACGACGAGCGCGCGGGCCGGTTGATTTCCGCGGGTGACAAGCTTCAGCGCGCCTCGGTGTACTACCTCACCGCCGAGCGCATGCAGGGCCATGGCAATCCCGAGCGCGCGCCGCTGTACGCCCGCGTACTGGAGACCTTCAAGAAGGGCATGGCGCTGTCGCATGTCAACTGCGAGCGGGTGGAGATCCCGTATGAAGGCAAGCACCTCGCGGGCCTCTACGTCCGCGCCGAGGGCGTGAGTGGCCGACAGCCCATCCTGGTGCAGGTGAATGGCTTGGACAGCACGAAGGAGATGAAATACTTCGTGGGCCTGCCGCGCTGGCTGGCGCGGCGAGGGGTGGCGTCGCTGGTGATCGACCAGCCCGGCACCGGCGAGGCGCTGCGCCTGCACGACCTGAAGGCGGTGTACGACAGCGAGCGCTGGGCCAGCAAGGTCGTCGACTGGCTGGAGACCCGGGACGACATCGATGCCCGGCGCATCGGCCTCGAGGGCGTGTCGCTCGGTGGCTACTACTGCCCGCGGGCGGTGGCCTTCGAGCCGCGGTTCGCGATGGGCGTGGTGTGGGGTGCCAACCATGACTGGCGCGACGTGCAGAAGAAGCGGCTGCAGAAGGAAGGCAGCTTCCCGGTGCCGCACTACTGGGAGCACGTGCGCTGGGTCTGGGGCGCGAAGGACATGGACGACTTCATGCGCATCGCCGAGAACGTGCACCTCGACGGCATCCTCGAGCGCATCCGGGTGCCCTTCCTGGTGACCCACGGCGAGAAGGACTCGCAAATCCCTCTCAAGTGGGCCGAGCGCACCTACGAACAACTCATCAACAGCCCGAAGCGGGAGCTCAAGGTGTTCACCGCGCGGGAAGGCGGTGTGCAGCACAGCAGTTTCGACAACAGCGCCAACGCGGGCGCCTTCATCGCCGACTGGGTCGCTGAAACCCTGGGCGGTCGCACGGCCTGACCCCCTCCCTCGAAAAGGAATCCCTCATGAACATCATCGGACCCGATGCCCTCGTCTTTGGGGTGGATGACGTGGCCGCCTGTAGCCAATACCTGCTCGACTACGGCCTGCGCGGCGTGGATGTGAACGAGCAGGGTGGCCGCTTCGAGGCGCTCGATGGCACGTCCATCGTCATCAAGCACCACGCGGACCCCACGCTGCCGCCCTCCCTGGACACCGCCAGCCAACTGCGCGAGACCGTCTACGGCGTGGCCGATAGCGCCACCCTGGACGCGATCGCCGCCGAGCTCGGGCGGGACCGCGAGGTGCGCCGCGATGCCCATGGCCGCCTGCACACGGTGGACGACCTGGGCTTCGCGTTGGCCTTCCAGGTGACGGTGCGGCGGCCGCTGTCGTTGGCGGGCGAAACCGTCAATGCTCCCGGTGCCGCCGCGCAGCGCCCGGTGAACGCGATGGGGGTGGATCCGTCCCGGGAGGTGCGGCCGCGGACCTTGTCGCACGTGGTGTATTTCGTGCCCGACGCCGCCAAGGCCGAGGCCTTCTACGTCAAGCGCCTCGGCTTCATCTGCACGGATCGCTTCACCGGCGTGGGCCCGTTCCTGCGCCCGGCCGGCACGGCCGACCACCACACGCTGTTCATGATCCAGACCCCACCGCGGATGAAGGGCATCGAGCACTTCACCTTCCACCTCGGCGGTCCGACCGAGGTGATGCTGGCCGGCACCCGCTTCGTCGAGAAGGGCTACCAGTCGTTCTGGGGCCCGGGCCGGCACCGCTTCGGCTCCAACTGGTTCTGGTACTTCAACAGCCCGCTCGGCTGCCATGTGGAGTACGACGCCGACATGGACCAGCACGACGAGCGCTGGACGGCGCGTGAAGTGCCGATGAGCGCGGACGCCTCGCAGTTGTTCCTGTTCCAGCACCGGGCCAGATGGGCACCTGTCGGCCCTCCGCCGGCGGGTGCACCCGGCAAACACTGACACCTCCGGCCATGGAACGCAGGGTCTTCCTGTGCCGGCTCGACGAGCTGCCCGACGGGCAGTCGCGCGGCTTCGATCCGCTGCGATCCGGCCAGGACTCCGTGCTGGTGGTGCGCCAGGGCCGCGACCTGCACGCCTGGCGCGATGACTGTCCGCACCAGCCCGGTACGGCCATGGCCTGGCGCAAGGATGCCTATCTCAACCGTGACGGCAGCCGCATCGTCTGCCACGCCCACGGCGCGCGGTTCGACATCGCCACCGGCGTCTGCACGCTGGGGCCTTGCTTGGGTCAGGCGCTGACCCGCGTATCCGTGCTGCTGGATTCCGACGACCGTGTCCATGTCGTGCTCCAGACGCCACAAGCCTGAAGAGCCAAGGAGACAGCCAAGATGGCCCGAGTGAACAAGGTATTGATTGTCGGTGGTGGGATTGGTGGTTTGTCGTTGGCCTCGGGTCTGCGCAACCGTGGCCTCGAGGTCGAGCTCGTCGAGGTCAAGAAGGAGTGGACCGTCTACGGGGTGGGCATCATCCAGCAATGCAACGTCGTCCGGGCCATGGCCCAGCTGGGTCTGGTCGACCACTTCCTCGGCGCGGGGTTCGCGTTCGAGAATGTCGGGCTCTACTCGGCGGAGGGTGCGCTGCTGCGGATGCTGCCCGGAGTGCGCGCGGCGGGGCCGGAGTATCCGGCCAACCTGGGCATCTCCCGGCTGGCGCTCCACAAGGTGCTCAGCTCCACGGCCGCGGAGCGGGGCACCTCCATCCGCCTGGGCGTCACCGTCGAGCACCTCGAGCAGGACGCCGACGGCGTGGACGTCACCTTCACCGACGGCACACGAGGCCGGTACGACCTCGTCGTGGGCGCCGACGGGCTCTTCTCCAAGGTGCGCACCCTGGTCCTTGGAAAGGAGTTGAAGCCGCGCTTCACGGGGCAGGCGGTCTTCCGTCACAACTTCCCGCGCTCGCCCGAGATCGACCACCTGGCGACCTTCTATGGGAAGAAGAACAACGCCGGGCTCTGCCCGCTCTCCAATGACCTGATGTACCTGTTCGTGACGTCCGCGGAGCCTGGCAACCCGTGGATGCCGGAGGACCGGCTCGCGGACCTCATGAGGGAGCGTCTGAAGGAGTTCGGTGGCATTGTCGGCCGGCTGCGGGAGCAGATCACCGACCCGAAGCAGGTGGTCTACAAGCCCATGGAGGTCATCTTCGTCTCCGAGCCGTGGTACCGGGGGCGGGTGGTGCTCATCGGGGATGCGGTCCACGCGACGACGCCACACCTCGGGCAGGGGGCGGGCATGGCCGTGGAGGACGCGGTGGTGCTCTCGGAGTTGCTCGCGGAGGACGCACCGGTGGAGGCGCTCCTGTCGCGCTTCATGCGGCGGCGCTACGAGCGCTGCAAATTCATCGTGGAGAACTCGCTCCAGATCGGCGACTGGGAGATGCAGGGCGCGTCCCACGCCGACCGGACCGGGGTCGTGAAGAAGATGATGGAGGTCACGGCCCAGCCCATCTGAACAGAGGTTTGAACGGAGCTTCGCTGGCGCTTGTCGCCACCGCCGAGGTATCTGTGACGGGGAGCGGCCCAGCCCCTCTGCACGGAGTCCTGTATGCATGGCAGCGAGAAGACTGAATTGGAGGCCTCCGACGGTCTTCCCACACCGCGCCGGTATTGGGCGATCGCCGCCATCGTGCTCGCGATCACGATGGCCGTCCTGGATGGTGCGATCGCCAACGTGGCGCTGCCCGCCATCGCGAGGGATCTGAACGCCTCGCCCGCCGCGTCGATCTGGATCGTCAACGCGTACCAGCTCGCCATCGTCGTCTCGCTGCTCCCGTTCTCCTCGCTGGGAGACATCGTGGGCTACCGCCGGGTCTTCCAGGCCGGCCTCCTGGTGTTCACGTTGGCCTCGCTGGCCTGCTCGCTGTCGGGCTCCCTGGTGGGCTTGACGCTCGCACGAGTCCTCCAGGGCTTCGGCGCGGCCGCGCTCATGAGTGTCAATGGCGCCCTCATCCGCTTCACCTACCCGAATCGGCTGCTGGGCCGGGCCATTGGCATCAACGCCCTGGTGGTCGCGGTCTCCTCCGCGATGGGACCGACGCTCGCCTCGGCCATCCTGTCGGTCTCGGGGTGGCCCTGGCTCTTCGCCATCAACCTGCCGACGGGCCTCGTCGCGCTGCTCATCGCGTACCGGAGCCTGCCGCACACCCGGCGTTCGGGTCTCCCCTTCGATCTGACGAGTGCGCTGCTCAATGCCCTGACGTTCGGGCTGCTGCTCATTGGCCTCGAGACCCTGACGACCGGCGCGCTACCCGCCGCCCTCCTGCTCGCCGGAGGTCTCGCCGCGGGGAGCGTGATGGTGCGGCGGCAGCTCTCGCGGACCGCGCCCCTCGTGCCGGTGGACCTGTTGCGCATCCCCGTCTTCGCCTTCTCCGTGGTGGCTTCCCTCTGCTCCTTCTCGGCGCAGATGCTCGCCTTCGTCTCCCTGCCCTTCTACTTCCAGAACGTCCTGGGACGCGGTCAGGTGGAGACCGGGCTGTTGATGACGCCCTGGCCGGTCGCGGTGGCCATCATGGCGCCCATCGCGGGGCGGTTGGCGGATCGCTTCTCGGCGGCCCTGCTGTGCGGCGTGGGGTCGGTGGTGATGGCGGCGGGATTGACGCTGCTCGCGCTCCTGCCCGAGCATGTGGCGAGCGGGGCCATCGTCTGCGGCATGACCCTCTGTGGCGTGGGCTTCGGGTTCTTCCAGTCGCCGAACAACCGCGCGATGCTCTCCTCGGCTCCGAAGGCGCGCAGTGGCGGCGCGGGCGGCATGCAGGCGACGGCCCGTCTCTTGGGACAGACGTGTGGAGCCACCCTGGTCGCCCTGTGCTTCAGGGCGTTCGAGAGCCGTGGGCCCACCATGGCCCTGGGGCTCGGTGCGTGTGTCGCGGCCGTGTCGGCCGTGGTCAGCACCTTCCGGCACCATCGGCAGGTCGACGTCCAGGTGGTACGGTAGCGCCCGTCGACCAGTCGCTTCGTGTTTCACCCATGGGGGGGCGCACGCCCTGATGTCCAGGAGACAGCCACGATGGCTCGTGTGAACAAGGTATTGATTGTCGGTGGTGGGATTGGTGGTTTGTCGTTGGCCTCGGGCCTGCGCAACCGCGGCATCGAGGTCGACCTCGTCGAGGTCAAGGACGAGTGGACCGTCTACGGGGTGGGCATCATCCAGCAATGCAACGTCATCCGGGCCATGGCCCAGCTGGGCCTGGTGGACCGCTTCCTCGACGCGGGATTCGCGTACGAGGGGATGGGCCTCTACACGTCGGCGGGCGAGCTGCTGCAGATGCTGCCCGGGGCGCGCGCGGCGGGGCCGGAGTACCCGGCCAACCTGGGCATCTCCCGGCTGGCTCTGCACAAAGTGCTCAGCTCCACGGCGGAGGAGAAGGGCACCCGCATCCGCCTGGGTCTCACCGTCGAGCACCTCGAGCAGGACGCCAACGGCGTGGACGTCCTGTTCACCGACGGCACGCGGGGCCGGTACGATCTCGTCGTGGGCGCCGACGGGCTCTACTCCAAGGTCCGGACCCTGCTCTTCGGCAACGAGCTGAAGCCGCGCTACACGGGGCAGTCGGTCTTCCGTCACAACTTCCCGCGCCCACCCGAGATCGACCACCTGGTGGTCTTCTACGGGAAGAACCACAACGCCGGACTCTGCCCGCTCTCCAAGGACCTGATGTACATGTTCGTGACGTCCGCGGAGCCCGGCAATCCGAGAATGCCGGAGGACCGGCTCGCGGAGCTCATGAGGGAGCGCCTGGCGGAGTTCGGAGGCATCCTCGGCCGCTTGCGAGAGCGGATCACCGACCCGAAGCAGGTGGTCTACAAGCCCATGGAGGTCATCTTCGTCCCCGCGCCGTGGTACCGGGGGCGGGTGGTGCTCATCGGGGATGCGGCCCATGCGACGACGCCGCACCTCTCGCAAGGGGCGGGCATGGCCGTGGAGGACGCGGTGGTGCTCTCGGAGCTGCTCGCGGAGGACGCGCCGGTGGAGGTGCTCCTGTCGCGCTTCATGCGGCGGCGCTACGAGCGCTGCAAGTTCATCGTCGAGAGTTCGATCCAGGTGGGCGATGGGGAGATGCGGGGCGCATCGCAGGCCGATCGGTCCGCGATCGTGAAGAAGATGATGGAAGTCACGGCCCAACCCCTCTGAACGCCTCACCCCGGAGCGAGACGCCCGATCTTGCCCGCTTCCTCCGCGAACCACAGGGCGCCGTCCGGGCCTGACGTGATGCCGTGGGGTTCCGCCTGAGGGGTGGGGATGGCGTACTCGGTGACGGCTCCCTGCGTGGTCATCCGGCCGATGTGGTTGCTGCCCCACTGCGTGAACCACAGGGCGCCGTCGGACCCGGTGACGATGGCGTGCGGACGCGCGCCCGCTCGCGGGAGGGGGAACTCGGTGACGTGTCCCTCCGTCGTCATCCGGCCGATCCGGTCCACGAGGATCTCGACGAACCAGAGCGCGCCATCCGGCCCCACCGTGATGCCCACGGGTCCGGCGTTGGCGGTGGGCAGTGCGTACTCGGTGACGTGTCCCTCCGTGGTCATCCGGCCGATCCGGTTCGCCTTGTTCTCCGTGAACCAGAGCGCGCCATCCGGTCCCGTGGTGAGGGTGGAGGGGAACACGTCGGGTGAGGGGAGTGGGAACTCGGTGACCGTCCCGTCCAGGGTGATGCGGCCGAGCCGGTTCGCCGTCGACTCGGTGAACCAGAGCGCGCCGTCGGGTCCCACCGTGAGGCCGAAGGGTCCCGCGTTCGGGGTGGGCAGCGCGTACTCGGTGACAGCGCCCTCCGTCGTGATGCGCCCGATGCGGTTCGCCTTGTACTCGGTGAACCAGAGCGCGCCGTCGGGCCCGGCCACGATGAGGGAGGGCCCGGCGTCGGGTGTCGGGAGTGGGAAGGAGGCCAGCTCGCCGTCGACGCGGAGGCGGCCAATGCGGCCCGAGTGGATCTCCGTGAACCAGAGTGCTCCATCCGGACCGCCCACGATGCCGTACGGGCCCGCGGCCGGGTTGGACAGGGGATGCTCGGTCATGATGCTGCTCGACACTGCCTGCATGCTTCTGCCCTCCTGACTCCTCTCGAGTGCACGCTGGGGTCCGTGAGGGACCCGTTGCGGTTCGAGGTCGTTCAGGCGGCGGAGTGTACTCAGGCGCCGCTGGCGCATCACGGCATCAGCGGCGCCCGGTGATTGAGCGTCAATTGAGCGACTTACACAGGGCGTGGCCCAATTTCTGGGTCTCCTGGTCGGTGATGACGCAGCCGTAGCCGGAGCCCTTCATCGCGCCGCCTCCGTCGAGCCGCGCGATGTCCCACATGTCGAGCTTCGCGCAGACCTCGCTCTGCCGGGTCCTGGCCTCTTGCGGCGTGAGGAGGGTCCGGCCAGCGCCACAAGGCGAGTCCCCGAACACCTCGACGAGGTTGGTCTGTCCCGGCAGCTTGCAGAGGGTATTTCCCAGGGGCGCCGCTTCGTAGCTGGTGATGGCGCAGCCATAGCCGGGCCCCTTCATCGCCCCGCTGCCAGAGAGGCGAGCGATGTCCCAAGTGCCCATCTTGCCGCAGATGGTGTTCTGGTTGGCGAGCGCATCATTGGGGGTGGCGATGGAGTAGCCCGTGGGGCACGGGGTGTCACCGACCACCTTCTGCACCTCGCCATAGAGGGCACCGTGGTTCTGCGCGGGGCCGGGCACCTCGGTCTCCGTGGTGTCCGCCGGGCCGCAGGCGGTGGTCATCAGGGCAATACCAACACTGAACAAGAGGGTCTTCTTCATGTGCATCTCCATCTGTGCGCTGCGGGGTAGAGACCTTTGGAAAGGCCGTTCACGTCGTGAACAAGCACAGACTACGGAGAGGCTCTTCTCGGGGCTGTGATCCAGTTGATACGTTCCCTGTGAACGCGATCACTGCCGCTGGGGTGGCATCATGCCTCGCACCCTTGTGTCAGTCATAGGCGCGCGCGGCCCGCCAGCTGCCCTCTGACATCATTCACCTGTCGTGCTCACCCTTTGGCCCAGGCATTCTGGCGGGGCTCTCCTTCTTGGTGCCAGCTCCGCGGGGGCTCTCGTCGCAGGTGATCTGGATGGAGCGGATGGTCTTGGGGCAGCTGTTCTTCAGGGTGAGCTTCTGGGGCCCGGAGAAGGTGCAGTGATTGCCTTGCTGTTCCTCGCGCTCGAAGAGGATGAGCGTCGCGTCTGACTTCACCTCGATGTCGTCCGGCAGTGGCATGAGCGCCGGGTCTCCCTCCGATTGGCACCAGCGCCAGGGGCAGGGCCGCTGAGGGGGTCGGGAGGGCGGTTGCGGTCGAGGGGGTGGTTCCGGTTGGGGAGGGGGTTCCGGTGGTTGTTGCGGCGTCGAGGGCGGTGGCGGCCTGGGTTTATCCGCGTCGATCTTCTCGATGGGGACGCCTGGGCCAGGGCGCTTCTCCTGGTTCCGCGAGAGAAGCGTCTCGCTCATGGCTGGGAATGGACCACAGAGCCGCTCCTGGAGGGCCGGCTGGTTCTTGGTGAAAACGACGTAGCACCTGGGGTTGGGGCAGTCTGATGGGCTGACGGATTGCTGCCCGGGCCGCCGCGCCTTGGATTGTTCCTCGCCATGCGCGAAATTGGCAAGGAAGAAGACCACCACCCAGACCACCCCCGTGACACGTGGCATGCGCCCCCCTCCCGTGATGCTGGCGCGAGAATTCGCGCGGGCCCCTCGTCGCTTCGGCGGCAAGGGGTAATGGATGAGTATTCGCAGCCATGTGCTGATTCACAAGACCCGCCAGCGCGGAACCCTGGTGCCACGGCTGCGTCTGCTCGAGGACATCGATCATCGTGACTTGGAGCCGCAACGATGGATGAGAATGCTATGGCCCGCATGGCGGGAGCATGGAGAAGGTATGAATCGGGTGTATGGGGGCGGAACGGTTGGCTGGCCATGGTTCTTGGTGTGCAACTGCCTCTTGTTTGCCTGTGGGCTGATCGCGTGTGCGCGGACTCCACGGGAAGTGGCGGCCCGCGTGAGTGGCAGCACGTTCTGGCCGGTCCCGGTGGCGAGTACCAAGGCGAACCTCATTCCCTTTGGTGATGGCATGCATGCCTGGGTGATGGGGGAGGACGGTGTCCATGTCGTCGACCGGGAGGGACTTCGCACTCCCGTCCAGGGTTCCTTGCTGGAGACTGGAATCCAGACGTCGGAATTGGTCCAGAGCCTCCAGCCGGGACGGGCGTGGGTTCTCTCGCACGTGGTCGACAGGGGCAGTCCCGTGGCGAAGGCGAGGCTGTATGTGTTGGACATCACCCAGGAGTCTTCTGGCGGACGCGTGGTGCTCGAGTCCGATCGGATCGTGCACCTGAGGGAACAGCCCGCCGGGTCACCCCATGATGTTCATCCGGACCTCCCTCTGGATCCGGATTGGGAACCCCATGCCTTTCTCTGGCTCGTGTTCAGCCGTTCGGGTTCGCGGTTTCTCGGCACTGTCGACGCGGGGGGCAACATCACGTTCTCCATCTCGCTCGGGGTGTTGGGCGACCTGAGAACCGAGGACGTGGAGAATTGGCTGGTCACCCCCGTCGGAGACGGGTCGCGGGCCTGGCTCAAGATGGGAGCGCGGCTTTTCTTCATCGACACCCGGGCGGCTTCTCCCGTCAAGGGACCGCTCCTGCGCGCGGAGCGGATCCTGAGGGTGGTGACCACCTCGCACGAGACACGGGCCTGGGTGATGGCGGACGTCAATTCACGGACCGACTCCAGACTGGCGAGGAGGCTGTACTCGGTGAGCGCGAACGCTCCTGCGGACGGGGTGCCCGCCCCCCTGCTGGATGGGGTGGAAGTCCGCCAGCTCGTGCCGAGCCCCGAGGGGGACCGGTTGTGGGTGGTGGAGGCCCTGAGCCCCGAGGACGGGAACTCCGGAGGCCTCCACCTCGTGGACATCCAGGGGCGGCGATTGTTGCCCCGAGGGCCCCTCTTCAGCGGGAACAAGCTGCTGGTGAGCATGACCCGCTCCGGGAGGGTGTGGCTGGTGACTCGCACGGGCGGCGCCTATCTGCTGGAGGACGACGGAAGGATTCTCGCTGGGCAGGAGGGGGTGCTGAGCCTGCCGGATGACAGTGAGAAGGGGTTCGAGGAGATCCTCACCCATCCCCTGGGGACGGGGGACGAAGTCCTGCTCTGGGCGCGCGGTGTCTTCCATCTGCGAGCGCGAGGTGGCCTGGTGCGGGCCGCGGCGCTGCTTGGCGGCATGGAAGTTCGCTCCTTGGATGTGGAGTCGAATGGTCAGCGGGCGTGGCTTCAATCCAATGAGGATGGCAACCTGTATTTCGTCTCGTTGACGGAAGACCGGTACCTCGAGGCCCATTTCGTGTTGAAGTCCTACCGTGTGTGGTTTGTCTTCCCCGTCGGGGATGGAATGCATGCCTGGATCCAGGCCGTGCCCGCGAGCTTTGCTTGTGTTCCCATCACTGGCGTGGGAGCGGGCCTGGCGCTCAAGGGGGGCGCCCTGCGAGTCGGGCGGGATCGACAGGTTTCCATCCAGGGGTGGCTCAAGCACTGGGCCCCCCTCCACACGGATGCCGTGGAGGAGGGGGTCGACCTGGACTGGCCGGGCCGGTCACTTGCCGCCAGGTCGGGAGGAGTCATGGACGTCACCATCTGGGACGCCCACCGTCCGGAGAGCCCGGTGGCGCAGGTGACCCGGAGCTATCGCGAGGAGGCCCCCCCGCCCCGGCTCAACTGGTATCTGCCCAATCCCTTGTTGGGCGAGCATCCCTATGATGTTTCCTTCGAGTACCATGACGAGTTGGGCACGAGCAGCCGGCTGGTGGTGCATGGCGTCCATTTCACGGCGCCGCTCCTCGAGCAGCGCTGGTTTCGCACGGCGCTCGCCTGCCTGGTGGCGACGCTCTTCTTCGTCGTGCCCATGGTCCTGCTGCCGCGCACGCGTCTGATTCGGCAATGGGTGCCCTTCAGCACCTGGCTGGTGAATGTCCTGGGAGGGGGCGGGCTTGCCTTGTCCGGAGTGGCCCGTGACTTGAGAATCCATTTCCCCGTTCTGGTGGGGGTGCTCTGCGCCGAGATGATTCTCTGTCTGGTGGCGGGAGCCTTCTCGCCGGCGGTGTTCCGCTTGCTGGCGTGCACCAAGCCCTTCCAGTGGTTGGTGCCCCTGGGCCTGGAACTCCCGGCCACGCGCCGGCGCATCTTTGGCGACTATGTCAGGCACATGCATCGCAAGCTGGAGACCTCGCGCCGCCAGTCCAACGACGAGCGATTCGTCTCCATGCCGGTGGACTTCCTCGAGGGGGGGACGAGCTTCCCTCTTCACGAGGACACGGGGCAGCGGGCCTCGTGCCTCCCGGACTCGTGGGAGCCGGCGGAAGGGATCTTCCTCTGTCTCACGCACCCGGAGCCGCGGCACAGGGGAAGCGTGCTGATCGAGTCCGCGGGGGGGAGGGGCAAGAGCGCGCTGCTTCGAGAGGTGGTGCGGTTGATGCTGGTGGGGTTCGAGAAGAATCCCTCGCTCCCGCTCCCCGTCCTCTGTGATTCGAGGAGCAGGGACCTGGAGGATGCGGCGTTCCAGGCGTTGGAGGTCAATCCGCTTCCGCGCGAAGTCCATGAGGCCTTGCTGTTGCGCGGAGATTACGTCCTGGTGGTGGACGGGCTCACCGAGTCCGCCCTGAGCGCGGAGGCGCTGCGTGGCTTCGTCGAGGGGAAATATGGGGAAGTGGTGCGGCTCTTGTTGACCTCCAGGCGCCACCTGGGATTCCAGCAGGCCCTCGAGGCGTCACCCCGGTGGCTTCGCGCGGAGCCCAGGCGTCTGGATGAGCAGGTGCTGGCGCGGTTCGTCTCTGCCTATGCGGGCCAGGAGGAGGGGGCGTTGAGCGGCGAGGTGAAGCGGGCATGTCAGGGGCCGGATGGCACCTACCTGCCCATCCTGGTCCGGCTGGCGCTCCTGTTCGGTGGTGGCTCGGGCAGGTGTGGCGTCGCCGAGCTGTATGAATCGGCCTTTCGTGGCCTGCTCCGGCGGAGCACGGTTTCTGGTGAGGAGGACACGGAGCTGCTGTCCTGGGCTGGTGACTTCTGCCTCCGGACCTACTGGGCCAATGGCATCCATCTGCTGCGCTATCGGGACTCGCCGGAGCAGGAGAAACTCCAGAGGTTGTTGAAGGCGGGCGTACTCATCCCGGCGGACCTGAACCTCAAGGGGGGGCAGACTCCCGCGCAGGTCTGCTTCTTCCACGACTCGATGCAGAGCTATCTCACCGCCCGGGGGCTCTTCGCGAGGGCGTACACGGCGGAGACCTGGGACTTCCTCTGGCGGGCCGCGGCCTCACCCATCTTCGCCACCTCGCAGTCCGAGTTCGACTCTGGCTCCGGCTCCGAGCTGTTCCAGATGTGCCTGCAGGTCTTCGGCCCCGAGCAGAAGCTGCGCCATGAGCTGCGGCGGCAACTCCTGGAGTGGGCTCAAACCCACGACGAGGATCTCATGAAGCGCGACCTCGTGGAGGCCGTTCCGGAGGAACTGCGGCCGCGTATGCGGGCCATCATGGCCTCCAACGGCGAACTGTCTCCCAGCAGCACCCTGCGGCTCGCCACGGAGGTCTGCTCCGAGAACCTCCAGCGCCTGGGGTCCCTCTACATGCGGGTGGCCTCCCTGCTCTGGCCGTTCCGGCGGCCAGAGAGGACTCAAGGTGCCTGAGCCCTGGAGCGAGGGCCGTGGTGGCCGAGAGCTGGTGCCGGCTCGTCGCGCCGGAGCAGACGGGTCTTCAACTCACCACGCGGCTGGAGTCCGGCTGGGGCCTGGGCGTGCCCGCGTCTTCCTGGCCCAGCTCGGCCAGCCGTTGCGCGAGCTGCGCCGCCTGGGCGCCCTTCGCGGCCACGTCGCCTCCCCGCGCGCCGACGAGCGACACCCGGGCCCGCTCCACCAGTGCCACCTGCGCGTGCAACTGCGCCAGCAGCCGCTCGCGCTTGCGATCCAACACATCCAGGTGGTTCAACTCCTCGCCGAGTGACGAGGCGGCGAGCTCCAACTGCCGTCGCGCCACCGCGTCCGTCGTCGCGGCCGCCTTGGCCCGCAGCTCCTGGACCTGGGTGCTCACGTCCGCCGCCCGGGCCCCCTGCAGCCGCGCCAACATCTCCGCGTACTCCTCCGCGAGGGTGAAGACCCCGGTGGCGAGCTTGTCCAGCACCCCCACCAGCTCCTTCCTGCCAGGCCCCGCCGCCATCCGTCCCACCTCCCGCCGGCACTCCGCGTGGAGCTTCACCGTGCGCATGACCAGGCCCTGTGCCTCGCCCGTCAACTGGCCCTCCAGGGCGGCGCCCCGGGCCTCGACCCGGTTGCCGTGCACCCGCACGTACGCCGCCAGCCGGCCCACGCTCCAGAAGAGCGCCACCACCGTCAGGCCCACCAAGGCGCTCACCATCCCCGGGCGCGGGTAGAACAGCCGCGCGTCCAGCACGGACTTCACGTACATCCCCAGGGGCACGAGCGCCCCGGCGCCCACCACCCCCGCGAGGACCCGGTAGGGGCGCCGCGCCATCCGCCAGATGTCCACCGCGCCGGCCGCGAGCATCCCCATGCAGAACTGCGTCAGGGCCGCCGGAGCACGGATCTGCCAGATGACGGTCAGCCCCACCATGAGTCCCACCCCCATGGCCAGCCGGGTCTTCCAGCCCCCCCGGGTGCTGGCGATGGCCGCGCCCAGCAGCGCCAGCCAGGCCGTGTTCACGGGCAGGTACACGCGGGTGGTCAAGGCCAACACGGGGGTGAGGGCGGCCGCCCCCGCCAGGGCGAGCAGCGTGCGCTTCTCGAAATCCTCGCGCTCCTCGAGTTGTACCAACAGAGGCATGGCCCGTCTTTCCTAGTAGGAGTTGTTCTGTCCGAAGGACTGGAGCGACTTGCGATGGAGCTTCAACGCCTCACGTCGCACGGAAGTTTCATCCTGGGCGTCGCGGTAGGCGGCCTCGCTCTGCTCCACCTCCCGCATCTCCCCGGCGAGCGCCGAGGACGAGGCGCCGAAGAGCCGGCGCACGTTGCCGAGCATGTCCAGCGCGCGCGTGCGGTCGCCCTGCTTCATCGCCTCGGCGGCCGCCTGCATCTGGCTCGCCCCGTTCGCCCGCGTCACCGCCAGCCCGACGTCCGGGTCCATGTGTGTGCGCACGAGCTCCTCGTCCCCGGTCACCGCGGCCCCCAGCTCGAGCCCCATCCGCACGGGCTTGTCCGCCACCAGGTCATTGTAGTCCAACCGCGCGCTCACCAGGGGGCGCGCGGGGGAGGGCGCCTCCAGGGCCAGTGTCAGCTTCACCACCACGCGCACCTCCTGGCCTCCGGACATGTCGTACAGGGGGATGGACAGCGCGCCGGCCTCGGGCATCGCCGCCACGCCCAGCGCCTCGGCGGACGTCACGCCCTCGGGCAGCTCCAGCCGCAGCCGCACCCCGCGCGCGAGCGTCCCCGTGGCCTGCTCCAGCTCGCGCCCGAGGATCTCCGCCAGCCGCTCCGAGTTCTGGAGGTAGCCGTAGAAGCCGCCGCCCTGCTCGGCCAGGCCCCGCATCAGCCGCTCGTTGAACTGCTCGCCCACGCCCAGTCCGCTCACCGCGATGCCCTCGCGCTGGTAGTCGGCCGCCATGCGCCCGAGGTGGGCCTCGTCCACGATGCCCTCGGTGGGCTCGCCATCGCTCAAGAGGATGATGCGGCTCACGCGGTAGTCCTTCACGTGGGGCCGCAGGGCCTCGGCGCCCGCCTCCAGGCCCCCGCTGAGGTTCGTGGCGCCCTCATCCTCGATGGAGCCCACGAAGGAGATCATCCGCTCGCGCGACCGGGGCGTCACCTCCTCACTGGGATACACACGCACGTCCGAGCCGTAGTGCACGAGCGCCAGCCGATCTCCGGGCTCCAGCCGCTCCACGAGCATGCGTGCCGCGCGCCGCGCGTCCGCGAGCTTCTGGCCCCTCATGGAGCCCGAGCGGTCGATGACGAGCGCCAGGTTCACGGGCAGGCGCCGATGCGTGGGGGGCGTGTTCGCGCGCACCGTGAACAGGGCATGGGCCTCGCCCGGCCCGGTGCGCACATAGGCGCCGGACAGCTTGCCCTCCAGGGTGAGCACGCCCTCGCGGGCCGTGACGGGGGGCAGCACCCCGCCGGACGGCGCTCGCACCGGAGGGGGCTGGAGGGACGGGGGCGGCGGCGGTCCGACGGCCAGCGCCCCGAGGGCGAGCAGCGTGGTGAGGGCCAGCAGCAGGTGGGTTCGGTTCATGCGGGGAGACCTCGTGGCGGTGAGCACCGGGGTACGCACAGCCTGACCGAGGTGCCCCGGGCGCCGCATCGGTCACCCGGAGGAGGTCCGTCAACCGGCGGATGCCGTCAGTGGCTCGAGGGCATGGCCTTGAGCACCAGCTCGCGCACCACGCGCTTGACGGCGGATTCGTCGAAGGGCTTTTCCAGGGTGGGGTTGGGCACCCGCGACAGGAAGTCGCGCGCCCCGGGGGTGAAGGCGCCGCCGGAGACGAAGACGAACCGCTGCTCGACTCCCGCGCCCGCGTGCTGCATGGCCTCGTAGAGCTCCCTGCCCCCGAGGTCCGGCATCATCACGTCGCACAGGATGACGTGGAAGCCCGTGTCCCGCTGGAGCAGATCCAGGGCCTGGCGTCCGCTGGTGGCCAGCTCCACGTCGTGATCGCGCAGGATGCGCTTGAGGGCGCGGCCCACCGCGGGCTCGTCGTCCACGATGAGCACCCGGCCACGCTGGGTCACGGGCGCCACGGGCGGCGCCATCGACTGGGTCTGCTGGGGCGTGCCGTCCGCGGCCGCGGGCAACACCACGCGCATGGTGGTGCCGCGTGCGGGCTCGCTCTCCACGAGGATGTCGCCGCCCAGGCCCGTGATGATGCCATGGCAGATGGACAGCCCCAGCCCCGTGCCCACGCCCACCGGCTTCGTCGTGAAGAAGGGATCGAAGATGCGTCCGAGCACCTCGCGGGGGATGCCGCTGCCGGTGTCCCGCACCTCGACGAGCACGCGGCCATCCTGGTCCAGGCGCGTGTGCAGGACGATCTCGTTCTTGTCCACCGCGCCCTCGGCGATGGCCTGCGCCGCGTTCACCACCAGGTTGAGGAACACCTGGCACAGGCGGCCCTCGTTGCCCATGACGCGGGGGATGGGCCCGTACTCGCGCCGCAGCCGCGCGCGGTGCTTGATTTCGTTGGCCGCCAGCATCACCGCCGAGTCCAGCACGGCGTGTAGATCCACCGCCTCCACCCGCTCCTCGTCGGGCCGGGAGAAGGACTTGAGCTGGCGGACGATCTGCCGCACGCGCTCGGCGCCCTCGCGCGCCTCGCTCAGCACGCCTCTCCACTCGCTCACCTCGGGGCGTGACGCCACGCCCCCGGGCACGAAGGAGGGCATGCGGCGCAGCTCGTCCGACAGGAAGCCCAGGTTGGAGATGACGAAGGCGAGCGGGTTGTTGATTTCGTGGGCGATGCCCGCGGCGAGCGTGCCCATGGAGGCCATGCGGTCGGCGAGGTTGAGGCGCGACTGCAACTGGCGCTGCTCGGTGACGTCCCGTGCGATGGACACCACGGCCGGCTTGCCATCGAAGAGCAGCGGCAGCGAGGCGAACTCCGCCACGCGCACCTGGCCGTCACGCCGCAAGAGCCGCCGCTCCCCGGTCACCAGCGCGTCCGGGGCCAGAGGGGGGTCGTCCTTGATGAACTCGCGCAGACACCGGCCGAGCACCTCCTCGGGGCGCTCGAAGCCCAGCGAGGTGACGAGCGCCATGTTGGCGAAGATGATGTGCCCGTCGCGCTGGATGGCGGCCGGCTCCGGCACGCCTTCCAGGAGGATGCGGAAGCTCGCCTCGGAGTGCTTGAGGGCCTCCTCGAAGTGGCGGTGCTGGGTGACGTCGCGCGCGATGCCCTCCACCGCCACGCACATGCCCGCGCCGTCCAGCACGGGCGTCACCGCGTGCTGCAGCCACACGGTGCTGCCATCCGGCTTGAGGAAGCGCACCACCACGGGGGCGTCCGCCATGCGCCGGGGCTCGGACAGCAGTTGCTCGAGCAGCTCCACGTCCTCGGGGTGCGCGCGGCGGTGCCACAAGAGGCTGTCGCGGTAGTGCTCCTCGGGGGTGAAGCCCAGGTTGCGTGTCACCACGCCGCTCACGAAGGCGAAGCTGCGCGTGCCGGCGAGCTGGTAGCGGTAGAGCACGTCCGAGGAGTTCTCCGCCATGGCGCGGAAGCGCTGCTCGCGCTCGCGCAGGGCGCGCTCGGCGTGGCGGTGCTCCAGGGCGAGCGAGATGGCGCCGGTGGCCGCCAAGAGCAGGTCCACCTCCAGCCGGTCCCACTCGCGCTCCTCCTCGCAGTTGTCGAAGCCGATGAAGCCCGCGAGCGTGCCGTGCACCCACAAGGGCAGCGCCAGGAGCGAGCGGATGCCCTGGGGGTTGAGCAGCGCCTGCTCCTCGGCGGGGAAGTCCTTCACCAGTCCGCTGATGGCCTGGCCGCGCGACATCAGCTCGTACCAGCGGGGGATGGCCTTCTCGAAGGGCACGTTCTGCAGGGACGGGTTGTCCAGCTCCTTCTTCACGCTGGGCTCACACCACTCGGCGCGCTGGCTGATGAGCAGCTCGCCGTCGGGGTTGCGGTGCGTCTCGAAGGTGTAGACGCGGCTGGCACCCGAGGCCTCGCCCAGCGGGGCCATCAGCCGGGTGAAGAGATCCTCCGAGGCGGACGTGCCCAGCAGCCGCTGTTGGATTTCCACGAGCGCGCTGAGGTAGCGCTCGCGCCGTGTCAGCGCCTCCTGGGCCCGGCGCCGCTCGGTGATGTCGTGCAGCGTGCCGCTCAGGCCCACCACGCAGCCCGCTTCGAGCACGGGCCGTACGAGCACCTCGCCCCAGCGGAAGCCGCCCTCGCGGGTGAGGTAGCGCAGCTCGCGCTTGCGCACCTCGTGCAGCTCGCCCAGCCGCGGACAGCCCTGATCGTCGTAGAGCGAGCGATCAGCCGGGTGCACGTACTGCCGGCTGGGCTGCCCGAGGCATTCGTCCAGCGAGAAGCCCGTGAGCTCCGTCCACACCGGGGTGAGGTGCGTGAGCCGCCCCTGGGTGTCGAGCTGGAACACCACTTCCCCCGGCCGTTCGAGCGTCAGCCGGGGGCGCGCCGCGAGGGGCGCGGAGATGGAGAGGGTCGGCTGGGGCTTCAAGGACATGGGAAAGAGGCGCCGTATCCACGGTCAGGATCAGCCGTGAACCGCTTCGCTAAAGAATTACGATAGCCTGCCCACCAGACTTGTACATCCCACTCACACTAAACGGGTTTTTCCCGTGTGCCACTTCCTAGCTGGCTGCGGCGGAAGGAAGGGGGAGGGCGGCGGGAACCTGGCGGGGCAGGCGCACGTGGAAGCAGCTGCCCTGCTGGGCGCCAGGGCTCTCGGCCCAGATGGTGCCACCGTGACGCTGGACGATTTCACGGCAGATGAAGAGGCCGAGCCCGAGGCCGCCGTAGTGGCGCGCGGTGGCGTTGGAGGCGCGGGCGAAGGGCTGGAAGAGCTGGGCGAGGCTCTCGGGGGGGATGCCGATGCCCTCGTCGCGCACGCGCAGCTCCACCCACTCGGGGGTGAAGTGGAAGCTGGCGCGCACGGTGCCGCCGTGGGGGGAGTAGCGCACGGCGTTGGACAAGAGGTTGGTCACCACCTGCTCCAGGCGGGGGCCATCCCACACGCCCTCCACGGGCTCCTCGGGTGAGTCGAAGAAGAAGCGCAGGCCCTCGGTGCCGCGCAGCTCGAAGCGCTCGATGACCTCGCGCACCAGCGGCACCAGGTCCACCGGGGCGCACTCCAGCTCGAAGCGGCCCGCCTGGATGCGGGACGTGTCGAGCAGGTCATCCACCAGGCGGGTGAGCCGATCGGTCTGCCGGGCCATGGAGCGCAGGGCCTTGAGGGTGCGCTCGCGCTCGGGGAAGTCGCCGCCCTTCTCCACGCGGCTGAGCGTGAGCGCGGCGAAGCCCTTGAGGGGGGTGAGGGGGGTGCGCAGCTCGTGGCTGGCCACGGAGAGGAACTCCTCGCGCAGGCGCACCGCCTCGCGCAGCTCGCCCTGGGCGAGCTCGGTGCGCAGCGCCATCTCGTTGAAGCCCCGGCACAGCTCGCCCAGCTCGTCGTCCTCGCCCACGGGCACGCGCTGGCTGAGCTCCCCGCGGGCGATGGCGGCGGTGGCCGAGTGCAGGGTGTCCAGGCGGCGGATGATGTCGCGCGCGACGAACTGGGACAGGCCGAGCATGAGCAGCACGCCGAGCGCGAGCATGAGGATGAAGGCCACGCTCGTGCGGGTGATGGCGCGGTAGGCCACGCCCATGTCCTGGGCCACCACGACGCTCCACTCGGTGCCGGGCACGGGCGCGTCCGCGGCCAGGAGGATGCGCTGGTTGTCCTGGCCGAACGTCTCCACCACGCCCTCGTCGCTGTTGGACAGGTGCAGGCGCAGGGCCTCGGGCAGCTGCGCCACGCTCAAGAGCGGGGCCCCCGCCTGGGTGTCGCGCAGCAGCAGCAGGCCGCGCCGGTCGAGCACCTGCACGCGGAAGCGCTGGGCGGCGGGGGTGACCGCGGCGCTCAGGCGCTCCAGGGAGAGCAGACCCACGAGCAGGCCCTCCACCTTGCCGTCCTGCTTGAAGGGCAGCGCCACGGCGACGTGGGGCAGGCCGAGCTGGCTGACGTAGGGGCGTGACACGTAGGGGGCGTTGGTGCTGAGCACCCCGGCGTAGAAGTCGCGGTGGGCGAAGGTGCCCAGGTCCTCCTTGCCGTAGGAGGCGGCCATGCCCAGCCCGTCCTTGTCCACGGCGATGGCGGCGTCGAAGGCGCGCGCCTGGGCGGGGAGGTTGCGCAGGTACAGCTCGAGCAGCTGCCGGTCGCGCGAGGCGAAGGCGGAGCGGAAGCCGGGCGCTTCCAGCATGAGCTGGAGCGACTCGCGCGAGTCGTCGAGGTAGCGCACGAGGAAGTCCGCCTCGCCCGCGGCGGCGCGCAGGGTGTCGTCGCGCACCTGGCGCTCGATGGCGTTCTGGGCGAGCCAGGCCGCGAAGCCGCCCAGGGCGAGCAGCGGCACCACGCCGGCGAAGGCCAGGCCGCGCAAGAGCTTGAAGCCCACGGTGCGGGGCGCGCGGGGGCGGAAGCCGGTGGAGGCGGCGATGCAGGCCAGGGTGAGGATGACGTAGATGCTGGCGGCGGGCCCCGAACCGATGCGGCCAAAGCCCCAGGCGAGCAGACAGAAGTCCACCGCGAGCAGGGCGAAGAGCAGCCGGGGCAGGCGGGGGTAGCGCCGGGTGATGGGGGGCGCGAGCAGGCCCACGCCACACGCCAGGAAGACGAGCCCCATGGGCACGAGCAGGGGCGAGAGCGCGGCGTAGAAGACGGAGGGGAAGCGCTGGTGGGCCACCAGCATGATGACGCCGAAGGCGAGCGCGATGAGGGCGACGATGCTGCGCAGCACCTCGCGCTTGCGCCAGCGGGGGCTCGCCTCCAGGGCCACGCCGGTGAGCAGGAGCGGGTAGAGCACGGCGCCGGTGAGCCCGCCGGTGCGCACGTTGAGCACCCACCAGTAGAGCGCCGTGACGGCGCCGAAGCCCACGCGCCCGAGCACGTCCAGCCAGCGCGGCGCGAGCGGGTAGAGCATGGTGGCCATCAGCACGATGCTGCTGACGAGGTAGGCCATGCCCAGGGGGCGCACGTAGGGGTAGAGCGGGCGGAACGACGTCGCGTGGAACTCGTAGGGCGCGTACGTCATCGCCACGCCGAACATGAGCCCGAAGAGGGCGGCGGGCCAGGTGATGGGCAGGGATGGCGTGCGCGCGGGCTCGGTCGCCAGGCCCGGCTCGGTGGACGAGCTCATGATGACCCTTCCAAATCAGCTTGCCGCGACCAAATCCACCGCCCCGGGGAGGACCGTCCATCGTTGGACAGGTGCGACGGCCGTCCTCCCAGCGTGGGAGCAGTCGCGGGGTGGGTGCAAGCGGGCGCGCTCAGGCGATCTCGAGGACCGTCCACTCGCGGACCTCGCCGGCGAGGGTGACCTCGATGATGTCACCTGGCCGACGTCCCATCAGGGCGCGGCCCACGGGAGAGGAGGGGGTGATGACGGAGAGGAAGCCATCGCCGTCGGGCCCCGTCAGCTCGGTGCCGGCGCCCACGGGCAGGAGGAAGAAGGTGCGCTCGGCGAAGCCCTCTTCGTCCTCGGTGGACATGTCGACGATGGCGCCCAGGGCGACGGGGCCCTTGGGCGGCTGGCGCGGCAGGCCCGTCTTCTGGAGGTCGGCGAGCGCCTGGAGCTCCTCGTGGACGCGGCGGGCGCGTTGGGCCTGGCCCGTGGCGAGGCTGCCGTATTCGATGGCGGCGCGGCCGTCTTCCTTCTTCTCGGACTCGGTGGCGAGCGAGCGGGCGGCCTCGCGCGCGTCGGCCTCGGCGCGGTGGGCGAGCCGGTCGCTCTGGTGGAGCCGGTCGACGAGTTGGGCGAGCAGGGCGTTCTTGTCCAGCAGTGGCATGCGAGTGACAGGACTGTAGCGCCCCGCCGCGCGGGCTCCAGTTTCCGGCTAGAGTCTGGAGTTCATGACGCCGAAAGAGCTGTCCGAGAAGGCCCGGGAGCTGGTGGGCCAGGGGTGGGTGTTGCTGGACGTGCGCACGCCGGAGGAGTACCGCCAGGGGCACCCGGAGCCCGCGCGCAACATCCCAGTGCAGGAGCTGCCGCAGCGCCTCGCCGAGGTGGGGCCGCCGGGCACGCGGGTGGTGGTGTACTGCCAGTCGGGAGGCCGCAGCGCGCGCGCGGTGGAGATTCTGCGCGCGGCGGGCTACCCGGACCTGTTCGATCTGCGCTCGGTGAGCAACTGGTAGCGGGCCGCCGCGGGCGGGCCCGCGCCTAGCGGGTCTGGGGCTGGGCGTCGCCGGGCGGTCCGGACGCGGCCCGGGGCCCGGGCGCGGAGGACTTCCACGTGGCCAGGCCCCACAGGCCGAAGAGGACGAGCCCGAAGCAGCCGAACTGGGCCGGGGTGAGGCCGAAGTAGCGCGCGTCCACATAGGACAGGTCGGTGGCGCGCAGGCTGTCGAAGAAGAAGCGGCCGAAGGCGTAGAGCAGGGAGAGCAGGGGCAAGAGCTTGCCCTTCATGGCGGGGGTGTTGCGCAGGGCCCACAAGAGCGCGGTGAGGGCGAAGAGGTAGGCGGCGTCATAGAGGCCGAGGTCATGGCGGGGGCCGCCGTAGAAGCGCTCGGGGAAGTCCACCGCGAGGAAGAAGTCGGTGCGCGCGCCGGGGTGGTCATGCACGGCGAAGCAGCCGAGCCGTGCCACGGCCCAGCCGGGCGCCACGGCCAGGGCGAAGGTGTCCGCGTAGTCGCGGAAGCGCAGCTTGCGCACCCGGAAGAAGACGACGGCGGCGAGGATGCCACCGACGAGCCCTCCGAAGGAGGACAGGCCGTCCCACACCTTGAAGATCTGGAAGGGGCTCTTGGAGAGCTCCTCGGGGTGGTAGGCGAAGAGGTGGAGCAGGTGGCCGGTGACGATGCCCACGCCCACGCCCCAGGGCGCGTAGTCGAGCAGCGGGGTGGCGTCGAGCCGCTCCCGCCTGGCCTGACTGTCCAGCAATCGGGCGGCGAGGAAGATGCCCATCGCCACGAAGATGCCGAAGGGCTCGATGGTGAGGGGACCGAGCTTGAGGGGGGGAACGTACAGGTAGGGAATCACGAATCTCTCCGGCGGGCGGATGGCACGTCAGCCATAGTCCGCCTTGGCCACGAGGTGGCGAACAATGATGGCCCCCCGGGCTTTCCCGAGGGTTTTCCGATTCGAGCCCGGGCGAGGGGGGGGAGCTACCGCCGGACCGTTGTTTTCCGTGCTGTCCGGGTTCGTATTACGCTCGCGGATGAGAATGTTTTCCGGTTTCGGACGTTGGGAACGTCACTCCGGGGAACGACGAGCGCGCGCCCGGATGTCCAGAGCATGGACGGCGGGGGGAATGTCAGGGGGAGGCGGTCTAGTCACACTATGAGGTCCGGGTGTGGGGACGACGTTGTCCCACTCTGGCTCCCACCGGGCGCGGCTGGCGCCCACCCGTGGTCTGGCGTGCCCAGCCGGTGCAGTCGGTATTCAGTCAAGGAGCAGACCCACCATGAAGTCCTATCTGCTGGTGCCGAAGGAGTCGATTGAAACCCACGCCAAGCCCGGCGTGCGGGGCACGGAGCAGGGAGAGCGCGTGTTGCAGCGCACCACCGCCCTTCAGTTCATGATGAGCGGGCGGGCGCCGGACATGCTGCGGGACCTCGGCTTGCGCTCCGCCACGCTGCCCGGACGCCTGCCGCAGGTGAGCGTGCCCGTCGCGAGGAAGAAGACGCCGGCGGGCAAGCGGGGCCGCAAGGCCAACGAGGTGAGCGTCGCGGCCAGCGATGGTCCGGTGATGGAACTGGCGTCCGCCTCGGAGGTGGGCACCTACCGCCACATGCCGCTCATCGGCGCCACCATGGCCCACTTCGTGTCGGAGAAGGCCGAGCGCATCGCGCGCGAGGAGCTCGGGGCCGACTTCGAGTTCATCCCCGACACCGTGCACCTGACCTTCCCGGGGCCGGTGGCCGCGGGCCAGATTGGTCCGCGCAACCGGGGCCTGTCCTCGCTCGTCAACCGCGAGTGGCCCGAGGAGAGCGGCATCGCCTCCGCCCATGCCCAGGGCATCAAGGGCGCGGGCGTGATGCTCGGCATCCTCGACACCGGCGTGGACGCGGACCATCCCGAGCACCAGGACCGCCTCATCCAGTTCCGCTACGTCTCGCTCTTTCCCAACTCGCCGCAGAACCCCGCGCGCGACGTGCGCGGCTTCGATCCGGACGGCCACGGCACTCACGTGGCCGGCATCGCCGCGGGCTCCTTCCACGGTGTCGCCCCGGAGGTGGACCTCTACGTCGCCTCGGTCATCGAATCGGAGACCATCCGCACGAGTCTCGGGCGCGTGGCCGCCGGCATGGAGTGGCTGCTGCACCAGTTCTCCCGTCCGGAGAACGCCATGCGCCCGGCCGTGGTGAACATGTCCCTGGGCTTCCCGGTGCAGCCGCCGCCGGGCGTCAGCGACATGGAGTACCGCCTGAACATCCGCGCCCTGCAGACCCTGGTGCGCCGCTTGGTGGACTCCAACGTCCTGCCCGTGGTGGCCGCCGGCAATGGAGGCGCTGGCACGGCTGGCTACCCTGCGGCCTTCCCAGAGGCCCTCGCCGTGGGCGCGGTGGACTTCGCGCGCCGCGTGGCCAGTTTCTCGGCCAGTGGTGTCGTGAATCAGCGCTCTGTTCCCGATGTGATGGGTTATGGGGTGAATGTCTACTCGAGCACAGAACGAAGGTGTAACAACCAGGCGTTCTATGAACGAATGAGCGGAACCAGCATGGCAGCCCCTTACGTCGCCGGTCTGGCGGCGCTATATCGCTGCCGGTCCCCGGACTTGACGGCGCTCGAGGTCAGGGATTTGATTCTCGCCAACGTGCTGAAGCTGCCCAAGACCGCCGAGGGACGCGCGGGTAGGGGTCTGGCGGTTTACAAGTAGAGAGATGGCGGCTACCAGGGTCGGCGCCGTGCGAGCGCCGGGCCTGGGAGGAGGAAGTCGGATGAGCAGGAAGATAGCGACATCGCCGCGCCCGGCCTCCGGCCGATATCCGAAGATCCATTCGGTCACTCCCTTGCCGGGCTCTCGCAACGAGGGTGCCGAGGGCGGGTGGATGGAAGTATTGGTCATGGCCCGCGAGGAGATGGAGGCCGCCTGGCAGCCCTCCATTCAGCGGGACCGGTCCGTCGTGCACCGCACGGCTTGCGAGCAGGGCAAGCAGTTCCGGGACTCGGTCTTGAGTTTCCTCCAGGCCAACCAGCTTCTGGGTGGCGTCCGATGGATGAGCGACCCGGGCTCCACGCCCATGGTGACGCTCTTGTGTACGCAGCGTGTGCTGGAGCAGCTCCAGGGCTCATCCCTGTTCGAAGCTGGTCGCACCGCGAGCTGCGAGCTGTATACCTGAGCTGATCGCTTCTCCTTCATTGGACATCCGAGCGGGAATCTGGGTTCCCTCGTTCCCCGGTCTGTCCTGTCCGCCGGCCCCCCCCGCCGGTGTGCTGCGTCCCGCGAAACGGGTGTGCGGCGTGAATCCCCGTCTCTCCTACCAGACCCGAACTTCCGGGCCTCCCGTCTATTCTCGACTGGAAATGATTTACTCACTTGACTGCCATGCGGCAACCCCCTGAACACCTGAGCAGCTTGCGATTGTGCGCGGACGCCCCAACTTGGACCCCTTTGTCCGCACCATGCCCCGCAGGGCAACCGCCTGCCCGCTCTCCCAGGGGAGAGGCGAGCCGGGGCTCTCCCGCTCGCTCGCTGATGGGCCCGTCGGGGCCCCGGGCCCTCGAGGGCCCGCTGCTCTCTTCAACGAACGAGTGGGCCAGAAGGGTCTGACAGCCCGGAAAACCGTACCGGGGGGCGAGCCTACATGTTCAAGCCGCCATCCACGTCGATGGTGCGGCCGTTGAAGTAGTCGCACTCGAGGACGAACTTCACCGCGAGCCAGATGTCCTCGGGCTCGCCGATGCGGCCCACGGGGATGTGGGCCACCAGCGCGTCACGGGCCTTCTGGTTCATGCCCTGGGTCATCGGCGTTTCGATCATCCCCGGGGCCACGGCGCCCACGCGGATGCCGAAGGGGGCGAACTCGCGCGACCAGGTGACGGTGTTGGCCGCGAGCGCGGCCTTGGCGGACACGTAGTTGGTCTGCCCGCGATTGCCGTGCCGGGCGATGGAGCTCATGTTGACGATGACGCCGGGGCGCTGATCCGTGCGCGCCATGTGGGCCACCACCTCGCGCACCATGAGGGTGGCGCCGGTGAGGTTCACGCCGACGACGGCGTTCCAGTCCGCGGTGGACAGCGTCTTCACTTCGCCCGTGGCGCGGTCCTTCTTCACCAGCAGGCCGTCGCGCAGGATGCCCGCGTTGTTGATGAGCCCATTGAGGCCGCCCATGCGCTCGTGGGCCCACTTCACGAAGGAGGCGCAGTCCTCCTCGTTGGCCACGTCCAGGCGGCGGCGGTGGATGGCAGCAGGCAGCGCGGCGAGCTTCTCCTCGTTCACGTCTCCCACCGCCACCTGCGCGCCCGCCTCGAGCAGTCGCGTGGCGAAGTGAGCGCCCATCCCCTGGGCTCCTCCGGTGACGATGACCTTCAAGTCCTTGAGTTGCATGTGTCTGGCGCTCCAGGCCGGCGCCTCGCGTTGGCTTCCGCCGGGCGCCGGCGCATGAGTGTGGATTGGGGGTTTTTGACAATATCGTGAGGGGGATGTTACGCAAGGTGAAGGATGAATCGGTCTTCAACTCCGGCCCTTCCCCGCGTCGTGCCCCTGACCCCTCGTGGGCAGCGTACCCGAGAGAAGCTGCTGCGGGCGGCCGAGACGCTGTTTGGCGACAAGGGCTACGAGCACGCCTCCATCGCGGACATCACCCGCGAGGCGGAGGTGGCGCTGGGGACGTTCTACGTCTACTTCCCCGACAAGCAATCCATCTTCGTGGAGGTGGTGGACGAGCTGGGCGCGCGGCTGCGCCGGCTGCTCGCCGAGTCGGTGGCGCGCTGTGAGGACCGGCTCGCGGTGGAGCGCGAGGGCCTGCGCACGTTCTTCCAGTTCGCCAGCCGCGAGCGCCACCTGTACCGCATCGTGCGCCAGGCGGAGTTCGTGGATGAGGCGTGCTACCGGCGCTACTACGAGCGCTTCGCCCGCGGCTACGTGTCCGGGCTCAAGCGCGCCATGGACGCGGGCGAGGTGCGGCGGATGGATCCGGAGGTGCTCGCCTACTGCCTCATGGGCATGGGGGACTTCCTGGGCATGCGCTGGGTGCTCTGGGAAGGAGACGCGGGCCTGGAGCACGTGCTGGACACCGCGATGGCGCTGCTGCGCCACGGCCTGGACGCGCGCGCCGCCGGGGCGCCCGCTCCCGAGAAGAAGCGGGCGCGCAAGCCCCGTGCCCCCCGGAGCAAGACGTCATGAGGTACGCCCACATCCTGGCCACGGGCCGCTACGTGCCCGAGCGGGTGCTCACCAACGCCGACGTGGAGCGCGTCCTCGGCGAGCCCGTGGACGAGTGGCTGCGGCTCAACGTGGGCATCCAGCAGCGCCACGTGATGGCGGACCACGAGGTGACGTCCGACCTGTGCGTGCACGCGGCGGAGCAGGCGATGCGGCGCGCGGGCGTGACGCCGGAGCAGGTGGATCTCCTCGTCATCGCCACCGACACGCCGGACTATCTCAGCCCGGCCACGGCCTCGGTGGTGCAGGCGAAGCTGGGCGCGCGCAACGCGGGCACCTACGATCTCAACAGCGCGTGCGCCGGCTGGGTGACGGCGCTCGACGTGGCGAGCAAGACGATCGCCGCGGACGACAGCTACCAGCGCGTGCTCGTGGTGGGCGCGTACGGGATGAGCCGGTTCGTCAACTGGAAGGACAAGCGGACCTGCACGCTCTTCGCGGACGGCGCGGGCGCGGTGGTGCTCGGCGCGGGCGACACCCCGGGCTTCCTCGGTGCCCGGTTGCTCGCGGCGGGCGAGTACCATGACGCCCTGGGCATCTACACCGGCGGCACGTACCGGCCCGCCACCTCGGAGACGCTGGCGCTCACCCAGGGCCGGCCCGCGGTGCAGTTCCTGCGCAAGTTCCCCGCCACCTTCAACACCGAGCGCTGGCCCGTCCTCCTCCAGCAAGTGCTCGGGCGCGCCCGGCTGACGCTCGACGACGTGGACGTGTTCGTCTTCACCCAGCTCAACCTGCGTGCCATCGAGGCCACCATGCAGGTGCTCGGGCAGCCCATGTCCAAGACGCACTGGACGATGGACAAGTGGGGCTACACCGGCTCGGCCTGCATCCCGATGACGCTGGATGACGCGGTGGAGCAGGGCAAGGTGAAGAAGGGCGACCTCGTGGCCCTGTGCGCCAGTGGCGGCGGGCTCGCCATGGCCTCGGCGCTCTACCGCTGGACGGCCTGAGCTCCCACTCCCCCGGAGGAACGCGCGCGCCATGTTCATCGGTGACTGGATGGGCCGGGGGGCCATGTACTGGCCCGAGCACACGGCGGTGGTGGACGTGGCCCGGGGAGCCGCCGGTCGCTTCACCTATCGGGACATGAACGCGCGCGCCGAGGCGCTCGCGGGCTGGCTGCGCGACGTGGCCGGTGTGTCCCGAGGGGACCGCGTGGGGATGGTGGCCCTCAATGGCGTGGAGTTCCTCGATGCCCTCTTCGCCTGCGGCAAGCTGGGCGCCCTCTTCGTTCCCTTCAACTGGCGCCTGCACACCCAGGAGCTGGCGGAGCTGGTGCGCGACACCGGGTCGCGCGTGCTCTTCTTCGGCGGCGAGTTCGCTCCGGCCCTCGAGGCGGTGAAGCGGCAGGTGGGCGGCGCCCTGACGCTCGTCCACCTGGACGGGCCGGGCGTGGAGGGCAGCCACGCGTACGCGGGGGCGCTCGCGCATGTCCCCGCCACGAAGGTGACGAACGAGGCGGTGAGCGAGGAGGACATCCTCTGTCTGCTGTTCACCGGGGGCACCACGGGCCGCTCCAAGGGCGCGCGCATCAGCTACCGGATGGTGGCGTGGAACACGCTCAACACGCTCCTCCACGAGCTGCGCCCCGGGGACATCACCGTGACACACACGCCCATGTTCCACACGGGGGGCCTGCTCGTGTACACGCTGCCCCTGCTCACCTGTGGCGGCACCGTGGTGCTCATGCGCCGCTGGGACGCGGACGAGATGCTGCGGCTGGTGGAGCAGGAGAAGGTCACCTTCTTCTTCGCCGTGCCCACGCAATACCAGCAGATGCACGACGCCCCGCGCTTCCGCTCGGCGGACCTGTCCCACGTGCGCTTCATGACGAGCGGCGGAGCTCCCCTGCCACTTCCGCTGCTCCAGGCGTGGCAGGGCGTGCACCGGGTGCCCTTCAAGCAGGGCTTCGGAATGACGGAGTTCGGCCCCGGCATCTTCAGCATGGGCCCCGAGTTCGCCGTGTCCAAGGCGGGCTCCATCGGCCGGCCCAACTACTTCGTCGACGCGCGGCTGGTGGACGACGCGGGCCGGGACGTGCCCGAGGGCGCCACGGGCGAGCTGCTCCTCAAGTCGCCCGCCATGTGCTCGGGCTACTTCGAGGACGCGCGCGCCACGGCCGAGGCCATCGACGCGGACGGCTGGTTCCACACGGGGGACCTCGCGCGCCGCGACGCGGACGGCTTCTACTTCATCGCCGGACGCAAGAAGGACATGTTCATCTCCGGCGGGGAGAACGTGTACCCGCTCGAGCTGGAGACGGTGCTGCACGAGCACCCCGCCGTGCGGGCGTGCGCGGTGATCGGCCTGCCCGACGAGAAGTGGGGCGAGGTGGGGTGGGCCTTCGTGGTGCTCGAGCCGGGCGCGCACGCCACCCCCGAGGATCTGCTGGAATACCTGCGCGGCCGGGTGGCTCGCTACAAGGTGCCCAGGCAGGTGGAGTGCGTGGCGTCCCTGCCCATGTCGGCGGCGGGGAAGATCCTCAAGCGCGAGCTGCGCGAGCGGGCCCTCTCGGCCCAGGGCCGCTGAGAACCGCTGGCGGCCCCCACGAAAAAGCCCCGGCCACCCGAGGGGGCAACCGGGGCCATCGCGCTTCTCCGTGCTCCGCGTCAGTCGAGCGAGCCGAAGTGGGTGGACATCTTGTTCCACACCGTCGGGGTCACGCCCATCTCCAGGTGGCCGTAGGGCATGCCCTCCTGCTTCGCCGAGGCGGTCTTCTTGGTCGTGGTCCAGCCCTGGGTGAGCTGATCCACCGCGGCGATGCTCGCCTCGAACAGCACGCCGTCACCCCGCACCGAGCAGGTGGTGCACGTCATGCCATCCGTCTCGTAGCGCGCGTCGGTGCTCGCCCCGTAGGTGTTGCCATACAGCACGTAGAGCGAGGGCAGGCGCGAGTCCAGGCCGCGCTCGGACAGCCGGGTGATGAACTTGCCTCCCATCTCCTTGGCCGCCGCCATGCCCAGGCCGTGGATGATGCGGTACTTGCCGTAGTTCAGCGAGTCGTACCCCTCGCGATTCTGGTTCGTGTTGTACGCGTGGTACGCGAAGCAGGGGCTGCCCACGGAGTCATACGCCGTCGTCTTGCACTGGGGGTGGGTGCTGTCCAGGTAGCCCGCCGCGACGTAGATGTTGTACGGGTTGTAGACGAGCTTCTGGGAGACCCACGAGAAGTAGCGCGACTCGTCCGGGTCCACGTCCGACCACGTGGAGGAGGAGCGATCCGGAATCGGGTAGGTGCCGCGCAGATCATCCGCCGTCTGCAACTGGCCCACGTAGGCATTCACGTACTTGCCGCTGTCGTTCACGCTGCCGAACAGGCTCATGTTGTACTCGTCGAAGTTGAACGCGCTCGAGGACACGCCTTGGTTCACGTTCAACGTCTGGAGCGAGCCGCCCGACACGGGCTTGCCCGTGGAGTCCAGGCCCGTGAGGTTGGACACGTAGATGCGGCGGAAGTAGTCCGGCCAGGTGCCGCCCGAGCCCTCGCACACGCTCTCCGCGTAGGGGTTGTTGTACCAGGGCACGTCCGAGCCCCAGTTGACGCACTGGAAGGCGGAGAAATACGTCCACGGCATGGGGCCGCGGCCCACCGGCGCGTTGTACGAGGTGCTCGCGATGGTGAGCGTGTGGATGGGGTGGCGGAAGTTCAGGTCGATGCCCTTGTGCGGCCCCGACAGCGCCACGTAGCTGCGCACCGAGTCGTCATACGCTGGCACCGCCTTGGCCTGCTCCGCCGCGAGCCGCTCGAAGAAGCGCGTGGTGCTGAAGCCCGTCCACGTGGGCGCGTTGGTCAGCCACGCGTCCACCGACAGCACGCCCTTGCTCCACGCCACCACGTCCACCCGCGCCACCCCCGCATGCAGCGCCTTGATGCGCTTGACGGCGTTGGACACGTGGATGGCCTGGTTGAAGTTGTCCCCGTGGAAGTTGCCGAAGGTGAGCGCGTACACGCAGCGGTTCTTGGCCTCCAGGTCCTGCACGAAGCCCGTCACCTGCGCCGCGCCTCCGTAGGCGCTCCCCGTCCCATCGTTGCCGTTGGGAAACATCCACACGTTGGCGTCCTGGATGGCGCCGTGCACCAGCAGCGTGGGCGTCAGGTTCACGTTGCACGTGCGCGCCGCCGTCTTGCGGCCCTTGTGCAACAGCGCGAAGCGCGCCTCGGGCCGCGTGGGTCCGGGCACCGGGCAGGTGCTCCCCGCCACCGTGGCGCAGCTGTTCTGGTAGTACAGGTTGAAGGTGTCCACGAGCTGCTGGTTGAGCGAGCCGTAGTACGTGCGCAAGGGATAGCTGGAGGACTGGAAGGTGTCCTGCGAGCGCAGCTTCTCCGTGCGGCGGTTGTAGTACTCACTCCGGAAGAGCTGCTGGCCCTCGAGCAGCTCGATCTGTCCCCAGGACCAGCTCGGCGGCGTGAGCGTGCCCACCACCCGGTACGTGTTGGCCGGAGCCGCGTTGGTGTCGAAGTAGGGGGCCAGGTCCGCGGGCGGCGCGGCGGTGGCCAGGGGGGCGTACAACAACGCCAGGGTCGGGAGCGACAGCTTCCACGTCGGGGTCATCCAACACTCCTTGGGGCAACGGCTGGGGGGGCAAGGACCGGGGTAGGGGGACTTCAGGGGCTCGTCAGCGGGCGTGCTCCTGGAGGAAGGGGAAGACGAGGCGCTCGAACTCGCGCGGCTTCTCCACGTGCGGGCTGTGGCCCGTGTCCGCGAACACCTCCTCGTGGAAGCGTCCGCCCTGGGCCGCGTAGCGCTCGAGCAGCCGGCGCGTCTGGCTCACCATGGGCTGCGGCGGGTACTGCGCCTCGCCGGGCCAGCCGGGAATGAAGCCCAGCTTGCCCAGGTAGCCGAAGTCGAACAGCGACGTGTCCGAGACGATGACGTCGTCCGTGCCGCGGATCCACAGCACGTCCGGCTGGGGGGAGATGCCCGCGAAGGCGGAGAGGTTGAAGTACTTGGGGGAGAACGAGTTGTTGATACCCGTGTCGCCCGGGGCCACGCCGGGCCAGTGCGCGCTCGGGGAGAACGTGCCCGGGTAGTGCACGTCCGACACGTGCGTGGAGAGCACCGAGTCGAGCATCGCCTCCTCGTCCTCCATCTTGAACGGAGGCTTCACGTAGCTGCCCGTCAGCACCGCGCGCGGCGCCGTGTTGCCCTCGGCCGAGCGGTCCTTGTTCTTCAGTCGCTGCGTGAAGTCCGGGTTGGCCGTGCCGCCCCCCGAGCCCGCGAAGTCATCCCAGCAGGGCGTGCCGTCCACGTCGCGCGTGCCCCCGAAGCCGAAGGGCGAGATGGGCGCCTCCAGCACCAGGCCCGCCACGCGCTCGGGATGATCGATGGCCAGCTGCATCACCACACCGGCCCCCGCCGAGTGCGCCACGAAGAGCGCCCGCGTCAGCCCGAGCGCGTCCATCAACGACGCCACGTCGTCGCTCGAGTCGCGCATGCCGCGCGTGGCATCGATGGGCTTGGGCTCCGTGTCGCCGTAGCCGCGCAGGTCCATCGCGATGCCACGCAGCCCCCGCGGCAGGCGCGTGAGCAGGCCCTGGAAGAAGGCCGAGGAGGAGCAATTGCCATGCACGAACAGGACGGGAAAGCCCTCGCCCGCCATGCGCGTGTGCATGCTCAGCCGCTTCGTCTGGATGCTACGGGCCTCCACGGCCCGGGCCTGATCACTCATCTGCGCCGCTCCTCTGGGCTATCGCGTCCACCCCCCGGGAAAGCTCCGCCCGCTCCCTCGTCGAGGTGACGACTGATTCAACTGTCAGGTTTGATAGCCCAGAACTTTTGTACGGGTCAAACGACGGCCCTCCTCGGAGGTCGTTCCCCGGACGTGACGCGACGCGTGATGGGGCGGGGCTTCAGGGCACGACGACGCGCCGCAGGTGCGCGCCGAGCCGCGTCACCAACTCGTAGTGAATCGTCTGCGCCCAGGAGGCGAGCGTCTCCGCGTGCAGGTGCTCGTCGCCGTCCACTCCGAGCAGCGTCGCCGTCAGCGGCCGCTCGTCGTGGGTGGCTCGTGTCACGTCCACGATGATGTGATTCATCATCACCCGGCCGAGCACCGCGCACCGGTGCCCGTTCACCAGCACGTGCGCCTTGCCCGACACGAGCCGCGGGTAGCCATCGAAATAGCCCACCGGCAGCACCGCCACGCGCGTGGCCTCGGAGCAGCGGTGCGTGCACCCGTAGCCGATGTAGCTGCCCGCCGACAGCCACTTCACCACCTGGCTCGGACTGCGCCAGGCGAGCACCGGCTTCAAGTCCGGCACCCGCCCCAGCACCAGCCGCGCCGACAGCCGCGTCTCCGTGGAGGGCCAGAACCCATACAGCGAGATGCCCACGCGCTGCGCGTCATAGCGCGCCTGGGGCAGCACCAGCGTCGCCGCGCTCGCCGCCATGTGCCGCTGCAGGGGCTCGTGCACCGGGACGGCCGCGCGCAGCGCCTTCAGCCCGCCCTCGAACGCGTCCAGCTGGGCCTGGGCGTACATCTGCTCCGTCACGTCCTCCGTGTTGGCGAAGTGGCTCAGCACCCCCACCACCTGGAGCACGTCCCCCGCCTCGCGCAGGAAGTCCAGCTCGCCCCAGGTGATCTGCCCTGGAGTGAAGCCCTCGCGGCCCAACCCCGTGTCCACGTGCACGTGCACCCGGAGGGGGCGCTCGAGCTTCGCCTGGCGCAGCGGGGCCACCATCTCCCGCCAGGAGCTGTCGGCCAGCACCGCGTCCACGCCCTCCCGCGCGAGGGCCACGGCCTCCTCGGCGTCCAGCGCGCCGATGACCAGGATCTGCTTGGGCGCGAGGCCCCGGCTGCGCTCGTGGGCCCGCGCCGCCAGCGCGTCCGCCGCGGTGATGAAGTAGAGCAGGTCCACCAGCGGGTGCACGAGCGGCAGCATCCGCGCGAGGCCATGGCCATAGGCATTGCCCTTGAGCACCGCGCCCAGGGCCCGGGGCCCTCCCGTCTCCGCGGCCACCGCGCGCAGCGTGGCCACGTTGGCGGCGAGCGCTCCCGCCGACAGCTCCAACCACGACGCCACCTTGCCCGTGCCTCCCGCGATGTCTTCGTGCATCTGCCGCTCGTTCCTCCTGCGCGCCCGTCCGGCGCTCCTGGGTTGTGCGCCAGAACCCCCCGCATTGCACGCGCCATTCGACCAGGCGAGCGGGGAAGGGCATGCCTCGTTCCGGAGCCCGCCGCTTTCTG
Source organism: Cystobacter fuscus DSM 2262 (assembly GCF_000335475.2). Classification (NCBI taxonomy): domain Bacteria; kingdom Pseudomonadati; phylum Myxococcota; class Myxococcia; order Myxococcales; family Archangiaceae; genus Cystobacter; species Cystobacter fuscus. The sequence goes on from NZ_ANAH02000004.1 coordinate 696,913, forward strand.
CGACAATCCGCGCCCGCAGCCTCCTCCCCCGTGCGACCAGCGAGCCCCGGCCATGTCCATCCGAAGGATCGGTCCCAACCCCTTCGTCAACACCGCGAGCCTCATCCAGTCCCAGCGGCGCATCGAGCGGGTGGAGAAGCACATCGGGGCGGAGGACGCGGAGCTCAAGACCGAGGAAGAGGCGCTGGACGCCCTCAACAATCTGCACCACGCCGAGATGGAGGCCCTCCAGGCCGAGCGGGAGCAGAAGGCCAAGCAGACCGAGTCCCTGCGCGCGCAGCTCGTGCTCCGGGATGGGTATGAGGCCCGCTCCGAGGAGCTGGTGGACCTGACCGGGGGCGCGCGCGAGGCCTATGAGCGCGATCTGCTGGAGCTGCAGGCCCGGGAGAAGGCGAACAAGCCCGGGGTGTCCCTCGCCCACCTGGCGCGGGCCAATGTGTACGAGCGCGTGTCTCGCGAGGAGCGCGCCGCGGCGCAGCGGGCCGAACTCGAGCGGGCCGAGGCGGAGCGGATCGCGGCGGAACTCGCCGCGGCCGAGGAGGCCGAAGCGGCCGCTCGGGAGAGCGTCCCCATGTTGGACGAGGAGGCGCTCCCGGAGGAGTCGGAGGAGGAGGGGGAGGTGGACTGGATGGCCGAGGAGCTCGCGATGCTCCAGGACGAGGACGGCGAGTCCGACGCTTCCGACGAGGAGGACGAAGAGGAGGAGTACGTCGATCCCGAGGCGGATTCGTTCCTCGCGAGCCTCGAGGACGTGGAGAACCTGGAACAGGCACCGGCCGAGGATCCTCACGCGGGCGGCTTCCTCGCGAGCCTCGACGACATCGCCCAGCTCGCCCCCGGGTCAGACGCCGAAGTCGACGTAGAAGTCGCGGAGGAGCAATCCGAAGAGTGGGCTCCCGAGGAGGGCGCGAGGGAGGCCGCCGCGGACGAAGAGGGGGCTTCCGAGGTGTCCGCCGAGGCCGGAGAGGACTTCGTCGCCGAGGTGGAGGAAGGGCCCGCCGCGCACGAGGACGCGCCCGAGGCCGACGCCGCCCGTGAGCCGGATTTCCCGGCCGCGATGCTTCCGTTCGATGACGAGAGCGCCGAGGCCACCGCCTCGCCGGAGTCACGACCGGAGGCCGAGGCCGTCGAGGTGCTTCCGTTCGATGACGAAGACGCTTCGCGCTGACGCGAGGTCCCGGTTCCATGCGCCAGGTGGTCATTCCCCGGGCCGGTGGTTACGACCGGCTCACGTTCGAGACGCGGCCCGAGCCCACGCCCGCCGCTGATGAGGTGGTCGTCGCCTCGGAGGCCATGGGCGTCAACTACGCCGACTGTGTCGTCCGCATGGGGCTGTACGCGTCCGCCAGGAAGTACGTGGGCTGGCCCATCACCCCGGGCTTCGAGTTCGCCGGGACGGTGCACGCGGTGGGCGCTTCCGTCACCGACATGAGGCCGGGAGACCGGGTGTTCGGCGTCACGCGCTTCGGGGGCTACTCCACCCACGTCACCGTGCCCCGGCACCAGGTGTTCTCTCTGCCGGCGCGCCTGGACATGGCGCAGGCCGCCGGGTTTCCCACCGTCTTCCTCACCGCGTACTTCGCCCTCTTCGAGCTGGCCCACCCCCGCCCGGGCAACACGTTGCTCGTGCACTCGGCCGCGGGTGGGGTGGGGGGCGCCCTGCTGCAATTGGGGCGCATCGCGGGCTGCCGCACCGTGGGCGTGGTGGGGGCCTCGCACAAGGTGGAGACCGCGCGGGCCCTGGGCGCCGACGTCGTCATCGACAAGAGCCGCGAGGACCTGTGGCGCGCCGCCGAGCGGGCGGCTCCACATGGCTATGACGTGGTGCTCGATGCGAATGGCGTCTCCACGCTGCGCGAGAGCTATCGGCACCTGGCCCGGCCCGGCAAGCTCGTCCTCTATGGCTTTCACTCCATGCTGCCACGCCAGGGAGGGCGGCCGAGCTGGGTGAAGCTCGCGGCGGACTTCCTGCGCACGCCCCGCTTCAATCCCTTGCAGCTCACGGGCGACAACGCGAGCGTGCTGGCCTTCAACCTGTCCTATCTCTTCGAGCGGCGGGACGTGCTCGCGGAGTCCATGGGCCGACTGCTCACCTGGCTGGACGAGGGCCGCCTCACGCCGCCTCCCGTCACCCGCTTCGCGTTCGACCGCGTCGCCGATGCGCACCGGGCGCTGGAGTCCGGTGCCACCGTGGGCAAGCTCGTACTGGTGCCGTGACGGCACGGCCTCGGGGCCGGTCACGCTGCCGTCACCGCGGTGAGGCACCTTCTGCGCCTCATCGTGCTGGAAGGGCTGCTCGACCTGGTTTCGATTGAAATTTACTCACAGTGTGTCGCAAGGCGGATTGCCAGACGTTCATGGCCCCCTCCTGCCAGTGGCTTCATCAGCCCAACTGGCCCGCGGTGTGGGACCTGACAAAATTTGTCAGTGCGCTTACGGGGTCCGCAAGAGTGGCCTGAAGCCTGAGTCTTTCGACATGAGGTGTGAACCGCTTCACAGCAGCTGCGTGATGGATGTGGCAAATGGAGGCGGTTTTCAGGAATCAGACTTCATCGAGTATCTACCGGACAAGCACTCCATCACATGAAAGAGAGCTTCTGGGCTCCGCCCCTCGGGGGACGGGTTTGTCGCGAGCCCAGGAGCTTTGTCGTGCCTGTCCTTGGCGCGAGGGCATGACGCTGTGTCCCGCCAATGGCTCAACCCCTTGGTTATACAGAGGAAATCATTGCTGAACGCTAGAAAAGCAAGACGGTTCATCCAGACGTTGAGCGTCCTGGTAATCTCGGCCACGCTCGTCGCTTGTGGGTCCCATGAGTTGCCATGGCGGGACGCCGAGGAGGTGGGCGAATTGCCGCAGCCGCTCGTCGCGACGTGTGGCAACAAATCCCTCGAGGAGGGTGAGACGTGTGATGACGGCAACCTCGTCAACGGCGATGGCTGCAGCTTCGTCTGCCGGCTGGAGACTCCGCGTGCCGCGGCGGGGGAAGCATACACCCTGATCCAGCGGGACGACGGCTCCGTGTGGACATGGGGCGCCAACTCCGGTGGCCAACTGGGTGATGGCACCACGGCCTATCGTCTGGCTTCGGCGCCCGTGGATTTCTCGAATGGCATGGTGGTGAAGCGCGTGGCCGCTGGTGGCTCCCACGCATTGGCCGTGCTCTCCGACAAGACGCTGTGGGCCTGGGGCCGCAATGGCGACGGCCAGCTCGGTGTCGGCTCGACCACCAGCAGCTTCTCCCCGGTGAAGGTCCCAGGCAGGACTGGAGTGGAAGTGGTGGCCATGGCCGCCTCCACATTCAATTCCGCGGCGGTGCTTTCGGATGGAAAGGTGCTGACCTGGGGATACAACGCTTACGGCCAGTTGGGTAACGGCTCCACCACCGACCAATCCTCCCCCGTGGAGGTGTCGGCCCTCTCCGACATCAAGGGCGTCTCCGTTGGCAAGTACCACATGCTGGCGCTGCGCTCGGGCGGCACGGTGTGGGCCTGGGGCTTCAATGGCAGCGGCCAGCTCGGCTTGGGCTCGGGCAGCAACACCCAATACAACACCCCGCAGCAGGCGGCGGTACTCAAGGGGGTCGCGTCGGTATCCGCCGGCGATTCCCACTCGCTGGCGCTGCGTTGGGATGGCACCGTGTGGGCCTGGGGCCAGAACAACCAAGGCCAGCTCGGCATTGGTTCGTTCACCGACCGCCCCTCGCCGGTGCAGGTGCCTAGACTGACAGGCGTGGTGGAGGTGGCCGCCGGCCAGTTCCACGCGCTGGCGCTGCGCCTGGACGGAACCGTGTGGGCCTGGGGCTTCAATGGCAGCGGCCAGCTGGGCGATGGCACCACTCTCAGTCGCTCCTCTCCCGTACAGGTGCCGGGCCTGACGGGAGTCGTGTCCGTGGCCGCTGGCGACGGCCACTCCGTGGCGGTGCTTTCGGACGGCAGGGTCTACACCTGGGGGAGAAACAGCGCGGGACAGCTCGGTGATGGCTCCCAGGACGCCCTTCCCCACCCCACGCCTGGACAGGCCCTGCTGCCCTTCGTGTGCGGCAACCATCGCCTCGAGCCCGAGGAGCAGTGCGATGATGGCAACTCCATCAATGGAGATGGCTGCTCGGCCCTGTGCCTCGCCGAGTCGGGTTCTTCCCTGTGTGGCGACGGAATCAAGGCCGCGGCGGAAGCGTGCGACGACGGCAACCTCGTCAACGGCGATGGCTGCAGCTTCGTCTGCCGGCTGGAGACTCCACGTCTCGTGGCGGGCGCCAAGTTCACCCTGTTCCAGAAGAACGACGGCAAGCTGTGGGCCTGGGGCCACAACTTCAGTGGCCAGCTCGGTGATGACTCCACGGTCAATCGCCTGACTCCGGTGTCCGTGTCCACCGCTTCACTGACGGATGTGAAGAACGTGGCTGCTGGCGGCTTCCACTCCCTGGCCCTGGGGTCTGACGGGAAGCTGTGGTCCTGGGGCTCCAATTCCCTCAGCCAGCTCGGTGTCAGCAGGGACACGCTCGGTTCGCGCGCGTCTCCGGCGCTGGTGTCGGGCGTGTCGGGCGTGGTGGCCGTGGCCGCTGGTGAAACCCACTCCCTGGTGGTGCTGTCGAATGGGAAGGTCAGTGCCTGGGGCTACAACGGCTACGGTCAGATCGGTGATGGTTGCTCCCCCGTTCCCACCTTCTATTGCTCCTCTCCGACGGAGCCCACGAATCTCTTCTCCATTCTGGGCGTGGCCGCCGGTCAGAATCATTCGTTGGCACTGCGCTCGGACGGAACCGTGTGGGCCTGGGGCCGCAATAACAGCGGCCAGCTCGGCGATGGCTCGCTGGTCGATCGCACCAGGCCGGTGCAGGTGGCCAGGCTCAATCGGGTGGTGTCGGTGGTTGCCGGCCTCTACCACTCACTGGCGCTGCGCTCGGACGGAACCGTGTGGGCCTGGGGTGACAATGGCAGCGGCCAGCTCGGTGACGGCACCTACTTCGGCCAGATGTTGCCCGTGCAGGTGCCGGGCCTGAGTGGCGTGGTGGCGGTGGCGGCGGGTGGCAGGCACTCGCTGGCGCTGCGCGCGGACGGCACCGTCTGGGCCTGGGGCTACAACAGCAACGGTCAGATTGGCGATGGCTCCGACGCTTCCATCATCTATCGCCCCTCCCCCGTGAAGGTGTTGTTCTCTTCGCAGGACGTGGTCATGGGCGTGGCCGCTGGCGACACCCACTCCGTGGCGGTGCTCTCGGGCGGGAGGGTTCGCACCTGGGGTCAGAACGACTCCGGCCAGCTCGGTTACGCCACCAACAACACGGACCGCTCCACTCCCGGGGAGGTGACGCTCCCGTAGAGCCGTCCTCTCGTGTCACTCGAGAGCGCACGGGCTCTCGAGGTGACCTGACGCGGTTCGGAGCGCCCGTCGCTCGGGCCGCGTCAGGTGTTGTTCGCCGAGGCCCGCATGGCGTTACCGCCCGCGGCGGGCCTCGGATTCTCCCTGAAGCAAGTGTCTCTCCCCGACCGGCTCCCCTCGTCACGGGAGCCGCGTCGGTGATGAGACATGCCGTCAATGAAAAACAAACAGAAAGACTTCGTACATGCATCTTGATACCAGACAGTACCCACGAGGACAGGCGCGCAGGTGGGGCCTGGCGCTGTGGGCGTTGACCTCCCTGGTGGCCTGTGGCGGCAATGGGGAAAAGACCGAGACGCAAGCTCCGCACACCCAGAGCGCCACGGCCAGCTCCGCCCTCGTTCAAGCCGGCTGGCAGCTCACCGGCTCGCTGCTCGAGACCCGTCAGGGGCACACCGCCACGCTGCTCTCCTCGGGCAAGGTGCTGGTGGTCGGTGGCTACAAGCAGGATGCCGAGCTGTATGAGCCGGCTTCCGGAAGCTGGACGGCCACCGCCAAGGCGCTCGCCACCCGCATGGGTCACACGGCCACCCTTCTGAACAATGGCCGCGTGCTGCTGGCCGGTGGCATGCAGTGCTCGTCCTCGTCCCCCTCCGCCGAGGTGTATGATCCGGCTGCCGCGCAATGGCGTGCCACGGGGGGCCTGCTGACGTGCCGCAGCCACCACTCCGCCGTCATGCTCAACTCCGGCAAGGTGCTGCTGATGGGTGGTCGCACCGGCGGCGGCTCGAGCACCAGCCTCTCTTCCGCCGAGCTGTATGACCCGGCCACCGGTACCTGGACGGCCACGGGCTCCCTGGGCACCGCCCGCACCGACTTCACCGCCACCTTGCTGCCTTCCGGCAAGGTGCTGGTGGTGGGCGGTACCACTACGAATGGCTCCCTCCTGCGATCCGCCGAGCTGTATGACCCGGCCACCGGTACCTGGACAGCGACGGGCTCGCTGGGCATCGCCCGCGGCTTCCACTCCGCTACCTTGCTGTCTTCCGGCAAGGTACTGGTGGTGGGCGGTGGCGGCGCCGACAAAGCGCAGGCCGCCTCCGCCGAGGTGTATGACCCGGCCACGGGGGCCTGGACGGCCACGAACAACCGCATGACCGAGCCCCGCCGCAACCACAGCGCCAGCCTGTTGCTGTCCTCTGGACAGGTGTTGGTGGCGGGTGGCTACCACGAGTACGGTGGCATCAAGTTCTCCGCCGAGGTGTATGAGCCGGCCACGGGGGCCTGGAGCACCACGGGGGTCATGAACGTGGGCCGCTACGGCCACACCGCCACCGTGCTGTCCTCCGGACAGGTGCTGGTGGCCGGCGGCTCCAGCAATGGCAACTCCTCCTCCGCCGAGCTCTATGTCGCCAACGCTCCGCCCCCCGGTCCCCGCGAGCCGCAGCCCACTCCCATCGATTCCAACCGCTTCACCCCCCTCTCGGAGGCCACGGAGTTCCTCTACTCCGGCCCCAACGCGGTTCAGCTGGGCGTGAAGCCCGGCACGCTGGAGCCCCACCGTGTCGCGGTGCTGCGCGGTCAGGTGAAGACGCGCGATGGCTCCGGCCTGGAGGGGGTGCGCGTCTACATTCCGGAGCACCCCGAGTATGGTCAAACCCTCACGCGCTCCGAGGGCATGTTCGACCTGGCCGTCAACGGCGGGGAGTCCTTCACTGTCGAGTACTCCAAGGAGGGCTACCTGCTCGCGCAGCGCCAGGTGAAGGCCGGCTGGGGCAGCTATGCGTGGCTGCCCGAGGTCATCCTCCTTCCCTACGACTCGACGAAGAACCCCATCACCCTCGATGGTTCCGCCACCAGCTTCCAGGTGGCTCAGGGGACTGTCTCCACGGACCAGGACGGCTCGCGTCAGGCCACCCTCCTCTTCCCTCCCGACACCCGGGCGTCGAGGGTGCTGTCCGATGGCACCCTGGAGCCCTTGAGCACCCTGACCGTGCGAGCCACCGAGTACACCGTGGGTCCCCAGGGTCCCAAGGCCATGCCGGGCGAGCTGCCTCCCGCCAGCGGCTACACCTACGCGGTGGAGCTCAGCGTGGACGAGGTCTCCGATGCCGAGGTGCGCTTCTCCAAGCCCATCTACCTCTACGTCGACAACTTCCTCGAGTTCCCCGTTGGCGAGCCCGTCCCCTCCGGCTGGTATGACACGAAGGCCGGGGTGTGGCGTCCTTCCGACAATGGCCGCATCGTCAAGGTGCTCGCGGTGTCCGGGGGCCTGGTCTCCCTGGACGTCACGGGTGACGGTGTCGCCGACACGGGCAGTGCGCTGTCGGACCTCGGTATCACCGACGCCGAGCGCCAGATCCTCTCCACGCGCTTCTCTCCGGGCAAGAGCTTCTGGCGGACCCCCATCGCCCACTTCACCGCCTGGGATCTGAACTGGCCCTGGGACTTCCCCCCGGGCGCCGAGAAGCCCAATCAGGTAATGGTGGCCCAGAAGGACGAGGAGGACTCCGATCTGCAGTGTGGCTCCATCATTGACTGCCAGAACCAGGTGCTCGGTGAGTCCGTCGGAGTGGTGGGCACGCCCTACCAGCTGAACTACCGCAGCAACCGGGTGCCCGCCTTCCGCACCGCTCAGCCCATCAAGATTCCGCTGAGCGGCAACACGCTGCCCCCTGGCGTCTTCTCCATCCAGCTGGAGGTGGAAGTGGCCGGGCAGCGCCACGTCAAGTCCTACCCCGCCACCCCCAACCTGAGCCACACCTTCACGTGGGATGGCAAGGATGGTTTCGGCCGTCCGGTCCAGGGCTACTTTCCGCTGACCGTCCGCATCGGCTATTCCTATCACCTCGTCCATCTGTCGGCCGCGGGCGGCCTTTCCGGCGGGCCGGGTCCCCTGTTCGCCCGTTTCGCCTCGTCGGACATCTCCTTCAACCAAGGGGCGCGCGAGGCAACGCTCTGGCAGACGCTCACCACCACGGTGGGCACGTGGATCGTTCCCACCTCGCAGTTGGGGGGATGGACGCTTGACGTGCACCACACGTATGACCCCGCCTCCCAGACGCTGTATCTGGGCAATGGGGAGCAGCGCGCCACCGGACTGTCTTCATTCAGCAATCCCATCCTCACCACGGTCGTGGGGGACGGTGACTTCGGCAGCATTGGCGACGGGGCCGCCGCCCGGTCGGCCCGGCTGTGGAATCCCCATGATGTCGCCGTTGCTCCGGACGGCACGCTCTACATCGCCGACACCTTCAACAACCGCGTGCGCCGGGTCAACACCGACGGCATCATCTCCACGCTGCCCGGCAGCGATGCGTACCAGCCGCGCTCCGTCGCAGTGGGGCCGGACGGCAGCGTCTACGTCGCCCACTCCGACCTGCACTGCATCCGCAAGGTGCTGCCCGACGGCACCGCGTCCACCTTCGCCGGGACCTGCGGCTTCTCCAGCAATGGTTCCTCCGGTGACGGGGGCCCCGCCACCAGCGCGCGCCTGAGCTACCCGCGGGGCATCGCCCTGGGCAAGGAGGGCAATCTCTACATCGCCGACTTCGACAACGACCGGGTGCGCTACGTCACCCCCGAGGGAATCATCCATACCCTCGCGGGCAAGCCGAATGCGCGCGGCTTCTGTGGCGACAATGGTCTGGCCTCGGCGGCGTGTCTCAATGGCCCCTGGGACGTGGCCGTGGGCAAGGCGGGCGATGTGTACGTGTCCGACAGCGCCAACCACCGCGTGCGCCGCATTGGCTCCAACGGCCGCATCACCACCGTGGCGGGCACGGGGGACGACGGCTCCCTGGAGGGCATCAGCATTGGCGATGGAGGGCCCGCCCAGCAGGCGCTGCTCTCCGCTCCCAAGGGACTGGCGCTCGATTCCGAGGGCAACCTCTACATCGCCGACCATTTCTCGCGCGTGCGCCGGGTGGATGCCAATGGCATCATCACCACCTACGCGGGCCAGTTGGAGGCGAGCGGCTTCAGCGGAAATGGCACGCCAGCCCTCCAGGGCAAGTTCGACTCCCCCACGGGATTGGCCGTCGGTCCGGATGGTTCGTGCTACGTGAGCGACGAGTGGAACCACAGCGTGCGCCGCGTGAGCTATCCCGGTGCGTTCCTACGTGAGAACGAGGCGTGGGTCCCCTCCCAGGATGGCAGCGAGCTGTATGTCTTCACGCGGAAGGAGGGCCGCCACCAGCGCACGGTGGACGCCAACAACACCCAGGTGGTGCTGTACGAGTTCGGCTATGACGCGCGGGGGCTGCTGACGTCCATCAAGGACAGGAATGAACGCACCACCCTGGTGGAGCGCGACAGCACCACGGGCCGGCCGCTGGGGCTGATGGCTCCGTACGATCAGCACACATCGCTGGAGGTGGATGCCAATGGCTACCTGTCGGCCATCGTCAACCCGGCCACCGAGCGGGTGGAACTGACGCACTCGCCCGAGGGCCTGCTCACGCAGTTGAAGGACGCGCGCAACAACTCGCACACCTACGAGTACACGGCCTCGGGACGGCTGCTGAAGGATTCCAACCCGGCGGGCGGCTCCAAGACGCTCACCCGCACGACCCAGCCGGATGGGTACACGGTCACGGTGGACACCGCCCTGGGCCGACGCACCACCTACCGGGTGCAGAACCTCTCCACGGGAGAGCAGCGGCGCACCACCACCCTGGCCTCGGGTGAGGTGTCGACCCGCGAGCTCAAGCCCGATGGCAAGACCGTCATCACTAGCGCTGACGGGACGAAGATGACGGTGGAGGAAGGCCCGGACCCTCGCCTGGGCATGCAGTCCCCGTACATTCCTTTGGAAACCACCACGCTGCCCAGTGGTCGCACTCGGGAAGTGAAGCGCGAACGCTCGGTGACGCTGCTGACGCAAGGTGACATCTTCAGCCCCGCCACCCTCTCCGAATCGATGACCGTGAATGGTCTGACCACGGTGTCTACCTATGATGCGGTCACGCGCACCCTCTCCACGAGGAGCCCAATGGGCAGGCAGTCCTCCCTCACCCTGGATTCGAAGGGGAGGGTGGTGCGCAGTGAGGTGCCGGGGCTCTTGCCGACGCAGTACGTCTATGACAACAAAGGACGGCTGGACTTCGTGACTCAAGGAACGCGTACCGTCGACTTTTCCTACAACGCGCAGGGCTACCTGGAGACCCAGACAGATCCGCTGTCTCGCGTCACCAGCATGTCCTATGATCTGGCCGGTAGGGTGGAGACGCAAACGCTGCCAGGCAACAGGACCGTCGGGTACGGGTATGATGACAATGGCAATCTCACGTCGCTGAGGCCGCCGGGTCGGACGGCCCACGCCATCACCTATACGCCCGGAAACCTGGAAGAGGACTACACTCCGCCTCTGGTGCTTGGTGCCGCTACCGTCACGACGACCTCGAAATACAACCTCGACAGCCAGCCCACCACGCGGCTGTACCCGGACGGGACGGGATTCACCCTCCTCTACGATGACACGTCCAGTGTCAAAAAGGGCCGCTTGTTCTCCATGAGCCTGGTTCCACCCTCGGGCGGGAGGTACGCCACTCGGACACGTCAAGTCTTCTATCATGAGGGAAGCGGATACCTGAAGGACCTCACCGACACCCAAGGCCCCACTGTCAGCTACGTCTACGATGGTCCACTCGCGACCCTGGTCACCTGGGCGGGAGCCGTCAATGGAAGCGTCGGATATGGCTATGACAAATTCTTCCGGCGCTCGTCTCTTTCCATCAATGGAGAGCTGTTCATCTCCTATGGCTATGACGACGATGGATTGCTGACGAAGGCGGGGTCGCTCAGCCTCATCAGCCATCCCAACACGGGATTTCTCTCAGACACGATCCTCGACAAGGTGTCCTCGCGCGTGGGTTATAGCGCTTACGGAGAGGTGGAGTCCGTGACCGCGTCCCACAACACCTCGTCGCTCTTCTCCTGGCTCGTGCGGCGAGACGCCGCCGGGCGCATCTACGAGAAGGAGGAGACCGTCCAAGGGGTGACCCACGTCCAGACCTACGTCTATGACCCCGCTGGACGGCTGAAGGACGTACTGGAAGATGGCGTCATCGTCTCGTCCGCTGAGTATGATGAGAATGCTCCGGGCAACGGCAACCGGACGGCATTGACCGAGGCGGGCATCACCCGTAGGGCCACCTATGACGCACAGGACAGGCTGTTGACGTATGGGAACACGGCCTATACCTATGGTGCGAATGGCGATCTGCAATCCAAGCAGACGGGGACCCAGCTCACGACCTACGTCTACGATGCCTTGGGTAACCTCCTCTCCGCCAAGCTTCCGGATGGCACCCCGGTGGAGTATGTCGTCGACGCGCAGAACCGCCGTGTGGGCAAGAAGGTCAATGGTGTGCTCGTCCAGGGCTTCTTGTATGACGGGCAGTTGCATATCGTCGCGGAACTGGATGGAAACAACCAGGTGGTGAGCCGGTTCGTGTATGGCTCTCAGGCCAACGTTCCAGACTACATGGTGAAGGCCAATGCTACCTACCGCATCTTCACCGACCATCTGGGCAGCCCGCGGTTGGTGGTGGATGCGAGCACTGGAGCCATCGCGCAGCGTCTGGACTATGACGCTTGGGGTAAGGTGCTCGTCGACACCAATCCTGGCTTCCAGCCCTTTGGTTTCGCCGGTGGACTCTACGACAGGCACACGGGCCTCACCCGCTTCGGCGCCCGGGACTATGATTCCGAGACTGGCAGGTGGACGGCCAAGGATCCCATCCGGTTCGCAGGCGGAGACACCAACCTGTACGTGTACGTGGGCAACAACCCCATCATGTTCACGGACATGTCGGGCCTCGAAGTGGATACTGGACGGCTGGCGTTTCTGTTTGCGTTGGGGTGGCCTTGGTCCGGAAATTCGTATTGGATCAATGCTCATTACGGCCGGAATAGCCAGAATAGGACTCCTCCTCGTGACGTCGCTATCAAGGAGGGCTGGGAGAAAATGTCAGATTTGAAGTCCATCTATCATCGACATGGAAAGGGAAATGAGCACAACGAGAAGTATGTTTCGCCAGATGGTATGTGTGAGGCTGTGTACAAACCGGATGGTCAGCTCGTGACAGATCCAGCCAATCTGGGAACGTATAACTACTCCTCGCAACTTACGTTCTGGGGCTCGGTTGGACATGGGATCGTGGATGTGGTGCCATACGTCCTATTGGGGAACTCGTTGCAAGACAACACGCCGATTTGGTACCGGTTGCGCGGAGCTCCAGCGGCCCCTTGAGAGCACTTGGAACTTGATGGGCAGGTTTTAGTATGAACTCTTGGCGCCTGATGGGAATAAGGATTGGACCATTCCGCCGATGGCGATTGGTCTCAAGCCGGATTCTCGTTAGGCGCTGTTTTTTTCAAGCCTGCCTCTGTGGGGCTTGATGGAGTTCCGCGGAGGTGCTTTGCTTGGGGCTGATTCCAGGCAGAAGCGACAGAGTGAACCGTATTGACGGGACGAGAAAGCGGGTGTGAAGCGAATGTTTCTAACGACGGGCTCAAGAGCGCGTGTGGCGGCTCTTTTCTTGGTTACGCTTGTCGGAATTGCATTGGGGATTTGGGGGGATTTTTGGCGGGGGGATGTCGATATTCCGTTGCGTGATGTGGTGGCCTCGATTGTGCTGTCTCCCTGGGTGGTGACTTTTGGTGGTGATGCCGTGGCGAGATCTGGCTACTCCCACTTCTTCTTCTTCTGCGGGCTGTTGTTTTGGCCCGTCTACGCCATTCTCGCGCGATTATGGTTGAAGAGAGGGCAGCTATTGGTTTTGGTGGTTATTTGTTTGTGGTGCTTTCAAGGGTTTTTTCTGGTGGTTCATAGGTTCTACAGAATATCGTCTGTCTGAAGATTCTAAGCCCACGGAAGTTGGTCTCGAGGCACCGTCTGGGATGGCCTGCGAGGTGCATCTTGGACTTCTGGGGGGCCATGCTTGGCCGAAGAAACCAGCACACCTCTGTCGGTGCGCAGTGTAAGACAACCCCCCTTGGGGGCTGACTCTCGGTGGGTAGATTTGAACTCAAGTAGATCCGCGAGACGGGTGCACGGACCTTGGAGGTGCCTCAAGGCTCGATGGAGCGGGGCTCGGGCGGCGGGTCCTTCACGGGCATGTAGCATTTGCCCTGGTACTCGGCGTAACCCCGCCCGCAGGGGGCACGTCGTTCGAGTGTGACCCAACAGCCCCCGTTGATCTCCACCTCGGTTTCCTCGGTGCACGGCGGTTTGTGCTGTCCCTTGAGCGGCTTGGGTGGCAGGGGATAACCGATGGTAGTGGATCCGGTGGATGCGGTCAGGGTGGCCCAGTTCACGGCTTCTCCAGACACGCTGACCACCTCTTGCTCCTCCAGCGGCGCATCCATGGGGGAGGGAGGCTGGGGCCAGAGCAGCATCATCCCCATGCCGAGGGCCACTGCTCCGAGGATGGTGACGCCCACCGTGAGCGCGCGCCGGCGCCGCGACGGCCGAGGCGTGGAGCGGGGCGCGTGGGAGAGGAAAGCGGCCGTGTCTTCGCGATCCTCGACGCTGGCCATCGCGCCCGACAGCTCGATGTACAGCAACGTCAGTTCATGGAGCGCCCGGGTACTCGCCCCGGGCGAGCTTTCCACCTCCACCGCGAAGTAGGGCGGAGAGACCTCGCTCCGAGAACGCACGGTCCAGGCTGCGCGGGGCGCGCGGGCCGAGGCGTTGGGTACCAGCACCAGCGCGGGCGCTCCCGTCTCGACATGGTGCGCCTCGTAGATATGGCCCAGGGCCGGGTCCGAGTCCGGATGGCGCCTTTCGAGGATGTACGGTCCCAGTCTGCTGCCTTCCCGTGGGGAAGTGTCGCTCATGCCTGCCTCTCCTTCGGAGGTGACTCCGGGGAGCTTACCTCCCGAGTCAGGCCCCCTGGAATAGGGGAGCGTCAAACGGCTTGGCGTTCGCTGGTGGCTCCTGTGAGGATGCCCCCCGGCTTCCGAGCCCGTCACTGGCCTTGTCCGATGAGGGGGCGTGTCCGGGGGGCCGCTGCTCATCACATGTCCAGAGGAACGATGAAGAAGCTCGCAACGATGGTCCTGGCTGGTGCCGTGTCTCTTTCAGTGGGCTGCGCGACGCTGCTCGCGGAGAAGACCAACTCCATCCCCATCCAGTCCTCTCCGACCCATGCTGACGTCTACATCGACGGCATCAAGCGCGGGCGCACGCCGCTGACGCTCCAGTTGGATCCCCGGCGCTCCTACACGCTCGTCTTCAAGAAGGAGGGGCTGGAGGACAAGGTGTTCGACCTGCGCAACCAGGTGGGGGTGGGCTGGGTCATCCTCGATGTGCTCCTGGGCGTCTTCCCCGTCATCGTCGACACGGGCACGGGCGCGTGGCACTCGCTCGAGCCTTCCTCGGTGAAGGTCGCCATGCTGCCGCCCGGAGAGGATGCCCCGGCTGGGGATGCGCTCCCGGGCGTTCCCCAGCAAGGCGTGGAGCAGGGTCCTCCACCCGAGGCGGCGACTCCCACTCCGCCCACGGACTCCAACTCGGTGAACTGCAACCTGGCGGGCACCGCGGAGTGGAAGAGCGCGTCCGCCATCCAGAAGAAGAAGCTGCTCGAGGAGTGCAGGCGTCAGCAGGGCGCGCGGTAGTCGGCCCGTCGTGGGCCCGTGCTCCAGAGGGTCGACTCAAGGCCCCCCGTTTGCAGTGGCCCGGAGACATGTCTCCCCGCGGCCACGGTCGTTTCTTCCGATGGGCCCTCGCTGTCCTGCTCCTTCCTCCCGTGCTGTTGCTCGGGAGCGTGGAGGCCGTGTACCGCTACGGACTCGCCCGTGTGGGCGAACTGCCTCGGCCACCTCCACCCCGGACGGGTCTCGCCTACCAGGTGCTCTGGCTCGCCGAGGAGGGTGGGCCCCCTCGACTCGAGCCCCTCTGGCCCTGGCGGCTCGTGAGCCATGTCCCCGGAGTCCAATGGGTCCGAAGGGCACAACGCTCCGCCGGAGAGTTCCTCGCCTCGATGACAGCGGGCCGGTGGCTGGCTTCCCGGCCCAGGAGTGAGCGCGAGCGGCCTCTGCACCGGACCTTCCAGACGCTCGTGCTCACCGTCTGGATTTCACGCCACTGGTCCGCCGAGGAGTTGCTGACCGCCTATGCGGAGAGCGCTCGGTTTGGACAAGGCCTCATCGGTCTCGATGCCGCCGCGCGAAGGTACTTCGGCCAGGAGCCCGAGCGGCTCGCGCTCCACGAAGTCGCGCTGCTCGCGGGCCTGCCCCAATCACCGAGCCGCTATGATCCGCTCCGTCGCCCCGAGGCCGCGCTCCGGCGAAGGGACTTCGTCCTCTCGCGCCTCCTGTCCGCGGGGCTCATCTCCGAGGCCCAGCGCGAGGAGGCTCGGATGCAGCCACTTCCCGTGCCAGCGAAGTGACCGTCTGGCCGCGCGGGCCCGAATCGGGGACAGTTCCAACGGGGGGAGTGGGGCGAGGCCGGTAACACCCACGCGCCTTCCATTCGGAGGACTCTCTGATGAGCGGACGCATCAACCTGCTGGCGCCCGAGGTCCGGGCCAATCCCTATGCCGTCTATGCCGAGCTGCGGCGCCATGCGCCGGTGTGCCAGGTGGACCCCGGTGGCTACTGGGTCATCACCCGCCACGATGACGTGGTGGCGGCCTTCAAGAATCCCCAGCTCTTCTCCAACGTGGGGATGCGCATGGCCACCAAACCGGCGTGGCTGGGGCACAACCCCTTCTCGGACTCGATGATCGGACAGGATCCGCCGCAGCACACCCGGCTGCGCAACCTGGTCAACCGGGCGTTCGGGCCCGCGGCGCTCGCCCGGCTGGAGGGGCGCGTGCGTCACTACGCCGAAGCCATCGTCGCACGCATCCCCGAGGGGCGGGAGGTGGACTTCGTGGATGCCTTCACCCTGCCGCTGCCCGCCAGCGTCATCGGCGAAGTCATTGGGCTGGAGCCCTCCCTGCATTCGCGCTGCAAGCGCTGGGCGGACGACCTCACCAGCATCAGCGCCAACCCCCAGGACGAGAAGCGCCGGGAGGAGATCCGCGCGGCGGTGCGGGAGGCCGAGGCGGAGATGGCCAAGGTGCTGGCCCTGCGCCGCCGTGAGCCCCGCGAGGATCTGGTGACGGAGCTGCTCCAGGCGCGCGTGGAGGGCGAGTCCCTCGGTGACGCGGAGCTGATGAGCTTCATGTTCCTGCTGTTGGTGGCGGGCCTGGAGACCACCATCCACCTGCTCGGCCACTGCGTGCGCGTCCTCATGGAGCGTCCGGACGTGCTCGCGCGCCTGAGGGCGGACCGCTCATTGCTTCCGCGCTTCATCGAGGAGGTGCTGCGCTACGAGCCGCCCGTGCAGGCCATGGGCCGGCTCACCACCGCCGAGGCGGAGCTGAGCGGAGTGCGCATTCCGGCGGGCGCGAAGGTGATGCTGCTCATTGGCTCGGCCAACCACGATGACGCGCGCTTTGCGGACGGGGACCGCTTCGACATGGATCGCGAGGGGGTGAACAACCTGCCCTTCGGCCACGGCATCCACTTCTGCCTGGGCGCGCCGCTCGCGAGGTTGGAAGCCCGCATCGGTCTGGAGGTGCTGTTGTCTCGCTTCGAGCGCTTCACGCCCGCGGGTCCCCTGGAGTGGAATCACTCCTTCACCGTGCGCGGCCCCCGTGTCCTGCCGGTGATCGCGCACGGGTCCACGTAGGACCCGTCCCCCGCTAGCAGCGGGGAAGCGTGGCGTCGGCGGGGCAATTCCAATCGGCCTGACAACAGACGCTCCCCTCCCCACAGGGAAACTGACACGTCTCCACCCAATCACAGGGGTGCTGTTCGGTGCGGGCCGCGCGGGGGGCGGAGGGCTCGTCGAGGGGCTCGGGGGGCGCGCACTCCCGCGCGCCAGGGGGGCACGGCGGTTCGTTCCGCCACTCCGTTCCCCCGGATGCCCCGATGAGGATGCCCACCACGGCCAGCAGACCGAGTCGCAGTGCCATCATGACCCACACCTCCGTGAATGCCGTTCTTCACCCACCAACCCGGCGTCGGGCTCTCCATTCCGAAGCGGGATTCCGTGGATTCTATGTGATCACGAATTCCCGGATCGCGAAGGGGACTGGAGGGTGAATTCGTGGCTCCTGGACCTGGAGCCGATCGGGGTTGTTCAGAAGGCGATGGCCCGGGTGGGAGCCGGGGTGACCAGCGTCTTCTCGAGGGGCTACTTGCCCTCGACCACCCGATTGACACGCAGGACGGTGGCCGCGCCGGCGGGACCCGCGTGGGGCACGTTGCTCACCGAGGCCTCGACCTTGAGGCCGGCGCCCTGGTGGACCTTCTCCATGAGGCGCCCCTGCTGCTCGTCGGTGAGACCGAGCGCGGACAGGTCGAGGTCGGTGATGCGCAGGCCCTCCGCCTTGGGGTCATCCGCCGGCCGGGCGACCAGGGAAGGGCAGGGAGCGGCCATGCAGCGCACGCCACTGTCCTTCACGATGTAGATGACGGGCTTGCTGTCGCTGGCGGCGGCGGTGCCACCCGAGACGTCCTCGCTCGGCGCGGTGGGGGGGGACGCGGGGGCAGGAGGAGGGGGCACCTCGGCGCCGGTGGCGGCGGGCGTGCCACCGGACTCGGCGGGTCGGTCCTCGACGGGGGGGCGGGTGTTGCTGGTGCACCCGGCGAGCAGGCCGAGCGCGAGGGGAAGGGCGAGCAACGACGAGCGTGAGGTCATGGCAGGGGGTCTCGCGAGAGGAGGAGGCGCAGTCTCATCCTCTCCCTGAACGGATGCCACCCCCATTTCGGTCTCAGAGGACCCGGCTGACGCGCAGGATGGTGGCGGTGCCCCCGGGGCCCGCGTGGGGGACGGTGCGCACGGTGGCTTCCACCTTGAGGCCGGGGCCCGTCTTGTGGGCGGACTTGAGGAGCGTGGAGCGCTGCTCGTCGCCCAGGCTCAGCGCGGACAGGTCGAGGTCGGTGACCTTGAGCCCGGCCTCGTCGGGCCGGTCCGCCCGGAGGGCGAGGTAGACGGGGCAGGGGGCGGTGATGCAGCGCACGCCACTGTCCTTCACGATGTAGACGACGGTCTCTTGGGCGGGCTCTTGGGTGGTCATGGGGGGGCGGGCAGTCTCGCCGTCCCACCGGGTGGATTCCAACCCAAAGTTCCAACCTGAAGGAGGAGGTGACGCGGGGGGTGGTGCCTTCCGGGCGCCCGCCGTGTCCTACATACCGGGCAGGCGGGAGTCCCTGGGGCTGGACGCCTTGATCGGATGCCGGACAAGTCGGCATGACTCCGGACGTCACGTTCGTTGACGACCCGAGAGGGCCGGGCTACACCCGAACCGAGGCGGCCTCCCGGGCCGCCACCTCTTACTCCCGCACCCTGGTTCTTCAAGGTCCCCCGAGATGGAATTCCGCATCGCCGCCGACGAGCTGAAGAAGGCCCTCTACCGCGCCCAGGGCATCGTGGAGCGCAAGACGACGATGCCCATCCTGGCCAACGTGTTGCTCACCGCGACCAAGACGGGGGTGACGGTCACGGCGTTCGATCTGGAGATCGGCATCGTCTCCGAACACGCCGCCGAGGTCGTCAAGCCGGGCGCGGTGACGCTGAGCGCCAAGTACGTGTTCGACATCGTGCAGAACCTGCCGGACGCGCACGTGACGCTCAAGAAGCTGGCGAACAACTACGTGGACATCACCAGTGGCCCCGCGCACTTCAAGCTCGTGGGCACCGCGCCCGAGGAGTACCCGAAGCTGCCGCGCGAGGAGAACGCGCCGCTGGTGCAGGTGACGGGCAACACGCTCCTGGAGATGATCAAGAAGACGCAGTTCGCCATCTCCACGGACGAGACGCGCTACATCCTCAACGGCGTGTATTTCGAGCCGCAGGCGGGTGGCAAGGTGCGCATGGTGGCCACGGATGGGCACCGCCTGTCGCTGGTGGAGCGCGAGCTGGCGGGGGACTTCAAGCTCAAGGGCGGCGTCATCATCCCGCGCAAGGGCCTCATGGAGCTCAAGCGCCTGCTCGACGAGGCGCCCGACGCCGAGTGCCACCTGGGGTTCGCGGAGAACTCGGCGCTCTTCAAGAAGACGGGCCTCACCATGGTGATGCGGCTCATCGACGGGCAGTTCCCCGAGTACCAGCGCGTCATCCCCAAGGAGGGGGACAAGGCGGTGCTGGTGCCCAAGACGCGCCTGCTCGAGGGCCTCAAGCGCATCGCGCTGCTCAGCGCGGACAAGAGCTACGCGGTGCGCATCGGGCTGACGGAGAACCAGCTGCTCATCACGGCGAACAACCCGGACCTGGGCGAGGCCAAGGACGCGCTGGACATCGCCTACCAGGGGGCCGCCATCACCATCGGCTTCAACGCGCGCTACCTCATCGACGTGCTCGGCGTGACGGACACGGACGAGGTGGCGTTCGAGCTGGGGGATGAGCACAGCCCGGGCGTGCTGCATGCGCCGGGGGACCGCAGCTTCACGGCCGTCGTGATGCCGATGCGCGTCTGAGTCCGCCGAGCCCCTCGCGTTTCATGATGGGTGTCGCTTCCCAGGACGTGCGCGTCGCTCCGCCCGCCGTGGTCCCCACCCCGCGCAACACCGGCCTGGACCGGGCGCGCGCGGTGGCGGTGATCGCCATGGTGATGGGGCACACGCTGGACGCGGTGTTGTCGGACACGGCCCGGCAGAGCACGGGCATGCTGGCCTACTGGTCGCTCCGGGCGATCACCGCGCCGCTGTTCCTCTTCGTGGCCGGGTGGGCCTTCGCGACGACGGTGCAGCGCACGGGTGCTCACGGTCTGCCGGTGTGGCGCCGCTATCTGCCGCGCGTGGGGCTCTTGTTGTTCTGGGGCTACGTGCTGCGCTGGCCGGGCTGGGCGCTCGAGGGGCTGCTCGCGGGCCGTGTGGAGATCTGGCGGCACTTCCTCGCCTTCGATGCGTTGCACGGCGTGGCGGGGGCGTTGCTGATCGGCTCGGGGGTGTTGTCGGTGGTGGCTGGGCGGGGGCCGCGCATGGGGGTGCTGGCGGGGCTCGCCCTGCTCTTTCCCTGGGTGAGCCCGTGGATGCGCCAGGTGGTGGCCGCGGGGCACTGGCCCCTGGCGCTGGAGCAGGCCCTGGTGGGCCGCACGTCCAACTTCCCGCTCTTCCCCTGGTCGGCCTACTTCTTCGTGGGCTGCGTGGCGGGGTTGGGGCTCGCGGGGGTGAAGCGCATCCCGCACTGGATGATTCTCCTGGGCGGGGGCACGGGGATGCTGGGCGTGGTGTCGCTGTGGGGCGCGAGCGCGGCCTCCCGGTGGGGCGGAGACGTCACGCTGGTGTGCTGGCGGGTGGGCCTGCTGGGCGTGGCGGCGGGATTGGCCATGCTGCTGCCCGCACGGCTGGATGGATGGCTCGGGCCCGTGGGGCGCGCGTCGCTCTGGGTGTACGTGGTGCACCTGCCGCTCGCCTATGGCTGGTCCACGTTCCCCGGTCTGGGCAGCCGGTTGGGCCACTCACAGACGGCTCCCGCCGCCCTGGGACTCGCTCTGCTTGTCCTGGCCACCTCCCTGGCGATCGCACTGCCCGCGAAGGCGCTGTATGGGCGCTGGCGCAAGCGCGCGCGGCCCTCCGCCGAACGTGCCGGGGCCGTGTCCCCCAGGCCGCCGGTCTCGGAGTGATGTGTCCATTCGTGGTAGGATGACTTCCTGGGTTGTGCGGCCTCGTCGTTCAAGGGCCATGGAGTCATGCCGTTGAATCGATTCGCCGTGCTCCTGGTGGGCCTCTTCTCCCTCCTGGGCACACCCGCTTGGACCGCCGAGCCTCCCGGCCGCCTTGGCTTTCGCAGCTATGGCACGGAGGCGGGGGTCGACAATTACGACTTGTCGTGGATTCTCCAGGACGCGGACGGCTTCATCTGGGTGTGCGCCGCGGACGCGGTGTACCGCTTCGATGGTGCGCGCTTCGAGCGCTTTGGCCGGGAGGCCGGCCTGCCCTCGACGAGCGTGAGTGACATCACGCTGGATGCGCGAGGCCAGCTGATGGTGGCGACGCGCGCGGGGGTGGTGCGCTGGGACGGGGAGCGCTTCGTCGAAGTGCCGGTGCCTGGCGTCGCCGAGCGGGTGTGGAGCCTGCGCGTGGACGCGCGCAAGCGGATGTGGGCGGGGACGGACAAGGGCTTGTATTGGGAGGAGCAGCCGGGGCACTTCATTCCGGCGCCCGGCTGGCCGGGAGGCGCGGCGCTCAAGTTGTGGGCGGATGACTCGGGCGCGATGCAGGTCGTGTCCGAGCTGCGGTTGGTGAGCCGCGATCCCCAGGGGAAGTGGTCGGTGCACGAGGTGCCGGGCCGGCCGACCGTCATCAACGCGCTCGTGCGAGATGGCGAGGGCCGCTTGTGGCTGGGCTACGAGGGGTGGTTGGCGATGCAGCCGCGGCCGGGCGCGCCCCTGGTGGATCGCTCCTCGGTGGTGCGCGGGTTGCCGGGAGCGGGCATCCGCCTGCGCGTGGGCACCGAGGGGCAGCTCCTGGTGCCCCACAATGGCGGCCTGCTGGAGATCCGCGGCGAGCGCTCGACGCTGTTGCGGCTGGGCCTGGCCAACCAGTCGGCGCGGATCAAGGACGTGCTGGAGGATCGGCAGGGGGCGCTGTGGGCCGCGAGCATGGGGGTGCACCGCTCGTTGGGGCGAGGCCTGTGGAGCGTGCATGACACCACCACGGGGCTGCCCGCGAACATGGTGTGGGGGCTGGCGCGGGGCGCGGACGGGACGTTGTGGGTGGGCACGGACAAGGGACTCGTGCGGGGCACGGCGGCCGGGTGGGTGCCGGTGCCGGGGTTGGAGGGCTACTCGCTCAAGGCCGTGAGCGTGGATCGGGACGGGGTGGTGTGGGCCGCGGGCAACCCGGCGGGGCTGCACCGCTACGAGCCATGGAGCGGACGGCTGCGGACGTTCGGCCCGGAGTCCGGCTACCTGTTCCGCTACACCTTCGCGATGCAGTGGATGCCCGACGGCTCACTCTGGGTGGCCACGCCCGCGGGCTTCGCGCGGGGGGTGTTCAAGGACGGCGTGCCGTCCTTCACGCTCGTGGTGCGCATGAGCCAGCGGGTGCTCGCCATGGACCTGGCGCTCGACGCGGCGGGGCGGTTGTGGATGCCGGGCAACGGGCTCGGCGTGCGCGAGGGGGAGTCCGCCAGGAGCTTCGGGGTGGCCGAGGGGCTGCTGGATGACCAACTGCGCTACATCCTGGTGCGGCGCGATGGCCGCATGTGCGTGTCCTATGTGGAGCCCCTGGGGGTGAGCTGCTTCAGCTACCGGGAGGGGCGCCTCACGGACTTGTCGCACCTGAACCGTGGCCATGGGCTGCACAGCAACGTCGTCTACCAGTTGGGCGAGGACGCGGCGGGCCGGCTCTGGGTGGGGACGGGGGCGGGGGTGCACGTGGTGGGGCCGGACGGAGTGCCGGAGCACTTTGGCGCGAGTGGCGGGGCGCCGGGCAACGAGGCCACTGGCAACTCCTTCCTGGCGGACGCGGACGGCACGGTCTGGGTGGGGTCCGCGAGTGGACTGGGACGCTTCGACGGGGCGCGCTACCGCGGTCCGGTGGCGCCTCCGCGTGTCGTCCTGCTGGGCACCCAACTGGGGTCGCGCATGTGGTCGCGGCCGCCGGAGGAGGGCCTGGAGACCCATCCGAGGGAGACGAACCTGGAGGTGCGCTTCGCGGTCCTGGGCGACGTGGATGAGGAGAGCCTGGAGCGGCAGGTCCGCCTGGAGGGGATGGAGGAGTGGCACACCGTGACGGAGCAGCCGGTGCACTACAGCGTGTTGCCACCGGGGGACTACCGCTTCGAGATGCGCGCGCGCCATGACCAGGGGCCGTGGGGACCGGTGGCGGGCTTCGCCCTGCGGGTGCTTCCTCCCTGGTGGGCCTCGTGGTGGGGGCGGGGCCTGGGCGTGCTGGGACTGGGGCTGGTGGTGGCGGGCGTGGTGCGCTGGCGCAACCTGACGCTGCGGCAGCGCAACACCGAGCTGCAGCGCCTGGTGGAGGCGCGCACCTCCGAGTTGGATCGGGTGCGCGCGAAGGTGGCCCAGGCGGAGAAGCTCTCGGCCATGGGGCAGTTGCTGGCGCGGCTGTCGCACGAAATCAACAACCCCCTCACCGCCATCCACAACAACCTGCCGCCGGTGCGCGAGTACTTCGAACAGCAGGCCGAGGGCTTGCGGCGCCTGCGCGAGCGGCTGGAGACGCACCCGGAGGAAGTGGAGGCGGTGGCGCGGGTGTGGCGCGAGCTGGAGTTGGACTACGTGCTCCAGGACACGCCCGACGCACTGGAGGCGATGCGCTTCGCCACCGAGCGCATCCGCTCCATCCAGGAGGACCTGCGCGCCTTCCTGCGCGGAGAGCGTCCGCGCCTGGAGGTGGGGGACTTGAACCGGACGGTGCTGGACACGGTGGAGTTCGTGCGGCGCTCGTTGCCGCCGGGCATCCGGGTGGAGCTGGAGTGTGGCGAGGTGCCGCCGCTGGCGTTCCACACGGGGCAGCTCGGCCAGGTGCTGCTCAATCTCTTGCGCAACGCGTTCGATGCGCTGGGCGAGGGCGGCGAGGTGCGGGTGTGCACGGCGGTGCGCGAGGGCCGCGCGGAGCTGGTGGTGGCGGACAATGGTCCGGGAATTCCCCCCGAGCTGCGCTCGCGCATCTTCGAGCCCTTCTTCACCACGAAGGACGTGGGCAAGGGCTCGGGCCTGGGGCTGGCGATCTGCCGGCAGATCATCGCGGAGAACCACGGGGGCTCGCTCGAACTCGACGAGTCGGTGGCTCGGGGAGCGTGCTTCCGGGTGGGGCTGCCGCTCGTCCAGGAGGGCCGCGAGGCGGCCTGACATCCTCACGCGAAGCCGTTGGGGGACGACAATCGGGGCCGGGGTGGCTGGACGAAATGATGACCAGGAGGCAAATTCGGGCTGACCAAACGGTCAGATTCCCCTCTTCGCCCCCGAGGTCCCCATGGCTGACTCCCTGATGCCCACTTCCCTGCGACCCGGCTTGTACTCCTCGGTGGCGGACACGCCGCGGGAGGATCTCCTCAAGGCGTACCGGGAGTTCCTCGAGCAGCGCAACGGGGACATGGACTTCACCAAGGGCTTCTCCCGGCGCGAGGCGTGGCTGGGCGAGGCGGCGGGCTGGGAGGCCCAGTTCGCCGGGGCGGTGGACGCCGAGTCGTTCAACCGGGCGTACCTGGACTTCCGCGAGGTGAAGAACCTGCCGTTGCCGGTGTTGGCGCTGCTCACCTTCGTGAAGGCCAACGCGGGCGAGGCCTATGGCGTGGAGGTGGTCAACCGCGTGCGCCAGAAGCGCCAGGACAGCACCCAGCTCTTCCATCAAATCGAGCGGCTGTTGAGCTACGAGGAGACGTACCACACGCGCATCCTCATTGGCGCCACGCAGCACTTCGGAGTCCAGGTGAAGGGGGCGTGGAAGCCGAACCTGCAATTGCGGCTGCTCATCGGGACGCTGGCGTACGCGCCGGGCGTGTTCTTCCATCCCATCCTGCTGGCGTCGGAGATCTCCGGCGTCTTCGTCTTCCAGTGGATGCTCAAGCGCGTGGGGGAGATCTTCCGGGATCAACCCGCGGTGCGCGAGTCCATGGAGCAGCGGCTGACGGAGATCCTCGTGGACGAGGTGGGGCACGTGGCCTTCAACCGCATGGCGGTGGGGGCGAGGGGCCTGGCGGCGGCGCGTAGCATGGCGCCTGGGGTCATGCGGGGGGTGATTGGCACCACGCCCGAGTACAAGGCGCTCGGGTTCGACGAGAACGTGCTCAAGGAGATGGATCGCTTCGACCTGCACCACCTGCCCGAGGAAGTGCTGCGCCGCTCCTACTTCGTCTGACGGCGGGGGCGCTTGCGGCGGGCGGGGGTGGGGCTGGGCTCGGCGAAGAGGTAGCGCTTGATGATGAGCCCCGCCTCGCCGAGCCACCGCTCGCGCCAGGCGGCCTCGTCGCTCTCGGGCCAGCCGGAGGTGGGGCGGCGCATGGCGAAGGAGGTGAGCAGGAGCAGGCCCACGTGGCCCACGGCGGCCTCGGGGTCCAGCTCCGGGCGGACATGGCCCTCGCGCTGGCCCTGGCGCAGCACGTCCACCGCGATGCGAATCCAGGGCTCCATGCCCTGCATGAGCACGGTCATGTGGGGGCTGTCCGCGTCGAGCACCTCGCGCAGGAAGACGCGCGCGGCATCCTGTTCGGTGTCGAAGAACTCGCGCAGCTGCTCCATGACGCGCTCCAGCCGCTCCGCGCTCTTGTCGGTGAAGGCGCCGAGCAGCAGCAGCAGGTGGCGGTTGGAGTGCTCGATGAGGGAGTCGAGCACGGCGGCGTGCAGGGCCTCGCGCGAGGGGTAGTGGTAGAGGAGGGCTTGTTTGCTGATGCCCACCGCGAGCGCCACGTCATTGACGGAGATGGCGCCAAAGCCGCGCGAGGCGATGAGGTGTGTGGCTTCGCGGCGGATGCGCTCGCGCAGGCCCTGGGCGGGGGGCTTGCCCGCGCGAGGGGGAGGGGTCTTCACCGGGGGATCAGCGTTTGGGCTCTTGCGGCGCATGGCGGGAGAGGGGCGAGGCGGTCCGGCCGCTCGCGCTTCGTCTGGGGACTATCCCACGCCATTCGCGGAGAGGAAGAGAGTGACGGGCCGGTCGTACCTGCCCCCCGGGAATCCAGGATTCAGGCGCGCGCGGCCTTCAGTTCGTCGATTTCCGTCCGGAGCAACCAGTCCTCGGGGAAATCGGAGGCGGCGCGGGAGATCTGCTCGAGCCGCCGGACGTCCAGGCTCTTGGACTCGCGCTGGGCGCGCACCTCGCGGTAGAGCGCCGCGAGCGAGGGGTGCAGGGCGGAGGCCTTCTTGGCGCGGGCCTGGGCTTCCCCCTCGCCCTCGGTGAAGGCGTTGAGTTCGCCGAACCAGCGATCCCAGGTGCCGGGGTCCGCCGGGCCGCCGGCCACGGAGGGCAGGTGGGAGGTGAGGAAGAGCTGCGCCACGCTGGGCAGCGCCACGGGGCGGCCGTCGAGCTGCCCGCGCAGGTTGAGCACCTCGCCCCCACCCGCGGCGAAGCCCTGGAGCTTCAGTCCGCTGGCGAGCTCGAGCTGGAAGGGACCCTGGTCGGGGAGCGCTCCGGCACCGAAGGCCACGAGCGCGAGTCCCGGCCAGGGCTTGCCCTCGGCCTTGCCCTCGCGGGAGACGAGCACGGGGCCATCCAGCCGCACGAGCGCGGTGGAGAGCCCCTCGGCGACGGGGTGGAGGCCGGGGAGCATCTCGGCGACGCGGGCGGTCACCTCCCGGCCGTCGGCGAGCACGAGGTGGTTGACGGTTCCGGCGCGCAGGGCCTCCTGGAGGCCGTAGTCCCCGCCGCGCTTCCAGGCGAGGGTGGCCTCGAACTCCTCGAGCACTTCGAAGAGGTGCTCGAAGTCACGGGCCACGAAGAGCTGGGGCTGCATGCGGGTGATGTCGTACTCGGTGTCCGCGCACTGGAGGCTCAAGGGGACCTTCTTCACCTCGGACGTGAGGCAGTGGCGGGCCTCGCCGATGCTGGAGAGCAGCCCGGCGCCATAGATGCGGGGGCTGTCCAGGGAGCCGATGAGGCCGTATTCGGCCGTCCACCAGTAGAGCCGGGAGGCGCGGGTGCTCTCGCTGACATAGCGGCGGCTCTGGTTGGCGGCGTCCAGACGAGCCTCGGCGTGGTGGATCTGCTCCGGGGTGGCGGAAGGGTCCTCCTTGACCACGCTCAGGTTGCGGATGGCCTGGAAGACGGCCTCGTCCTCCACGGTGGAGATGGCCTTGAAGCCCACGAGCCCGCAGCGCTTGAGGTATTCGGCGTAGCGCGCGTTGGCGATGATGGGGGCGTGGCCCGCGCTCTCGTGAACGATGTCCGGGGCGGGGGTGTATTGGATGTGCTCGTGGGTGCGGATGTCCGCCGCGATGGCGAGCACGCCCAGCGACTGCAGCTCGGTGAAGACAGCGGGGGGGATGAAGCCGCGCACGCTCACCGCACCCCAGCCCAGCTTGGCGAGCTGCTCGTTCATCTCATCCAGGCTGGGGATGCGCTCGGTGCCGATGCCCGTGGCTTCCAGGCCCTCGAGGTAGATGGGATGCGCCTTGCCAGCGATCTGACCGCGCAGTTGCCGGAGGATGTGCCGCCAGACGGCCTGGTCCCTGGGGGTATAGGACGCATAGTCCTGGCTCACCACGTAGCGACGCAGGTGGGCGGGCAGGCGGGCGAGGGTCCGTTCAGTGGGGGTCATCGATGTTCCTCCCGGAGGAACCAAATTTAAGGAGGAACGAAGGGGACGGAAATCCGATAAAAAACGACGTCCTAGTCGGTTTTCCGCCGTTTCGACGCGAGGCGCTGACGCAGTCCGTCGAGGACGAGCCGAGCGGTTTCGGAGTTGGAGCCGTCGGAGGAGCGCAGGGCGACGACCTCGACGGCTTGAGGCTCCTCCTCGCGCAGCAGCCAGACGGAGAGGTCCTCGGGGAAGGAGCGCAGCAGCCGGAGGTCGGGGGCGATGGCGCAGGCCTGGTAGGCGCGCAGCAGATCGAAGAGGAGGAGGAAGCTCTGCACGCGGGCCACTTCGCGCACGGAGACGTCATGGGCGTTGAAGCGGGCGCTGTTGGCGGTGCCGTAGGGATCATCGCGCTGCCAGTCGATGAAGGGCTGGCCGATCAGGTCGCGCACATGGAGCGAGCGGCGGGCGCCGTGGCGGGCGGTCAGCTCGTTGCCGGGGCCGCAGAGCACGACGAAGGGCAGGTGGAGGAGGGATTCGGCCTCGACGCCGCGGTGGGGGGGCAAGGGGGTGAAGTCCACGGCGAGGTCGAGCTGTCGGGTCTGCACCTGGCGCACGAGCTCGAAGGTGCCGCCGAAGTTGACCTCCAGTTTGATGTGGTCGCGGGCCACGTCTCCGGCGATGCCGGCGAGGAGGAAGTGGGAGAGGGTGGGGTTGAGGCCGAGTCGCAGACTCGGCTCGGTGCTGGCGAGGTCGCGCAGTCGTTTGAGATCGAGCTGGTGGAGGGGCGTCTGGGTGCCCTCGTAGAGCTTTTCGCCGCGAGTGGTGAGGTGGAGGCGGCGGCCGGGACCGCGTTCCAGGAGGGGCTGGCCGTCGGCGAGGGTGGCTTCCAGGGCGCGCAGGTGCTCGCTGACGACGGAGCGGGCGACGCCGAGGTGCTCGGCGGCGGCTTCCAGGCTGCCGGACTCGACCGCGGCCGCGAAGGACTCGAGCCAGACGAGGTGTCGTGGGAGCTTTCGGGGAGGCATTCAGCCCATCCTTGTCATGGGGAACATGTGTTCGCCGGGTCGGGGGTGAGCCGGGGCGGGGCTTTGGGGCTCGCTTCCTCGAACGGCCGATGAACGTTGAAGGCCCAAGGTTGACGGTCCAAGAAGGATAGGCCGTGCGTGGGGCGGATGGCGCAGGGAGTGGCTCTTCGGGGCGCGGAGTCCTGGAGACAAGGACGGAGAGAAGAGGTGGAGAGGGTCGTGAAACATGCTGGCGCGGAGGGGAAGAAGAAGTGGGCAGACGCCTGTTGACTCAAGACACGGCGGTGGTAGAAGCCGCGCCCCCACGAACCGGCGAGGTCGCGCAGGCGGCGGAAGCGGAACGTGGGAAGAAGGAGTCGACGAAGCGGTGTTGACTCGAAACGCGGCGGTGGTAGAAGCCGCGCCCCCTCGAACAGGAAGGCGAAACCGCGCTGGCGGTGGGACACCTGGACGGGAAAGACGAAATACCGAGTCGACGAAGCGATGTTGACTCAAGACGCGGCGGTGGTAGAAGCCGCGCCCCCACGAACCGGCGAGAGCGCGCAAGCGGTCGGAGCGGCGAAGTGGGAAAGAAAGAGTCGACGAAGCGGTGTTGACTCGAAACGCGGTGGTGGTAGAAGCCGCGCCCCCACGAACCGGAGAAGTCGCGCAGGCGACCGAAGACGGCGAGCGGGGATGAGGGAGTCGACGAAGGTGGTTGACTCCCCTGGGACGAGGCGATAGAAGCCGCGCCCCCTCGGACGGAA